>JAFAJV010000100.1 GCA_019235995.1 Vulcanimicrobiota bacterium | reverse complement strand
TTGAGCGGACGCTCGGCGCAACGAGCGCTGGAACGTCTGAAGATTCGCTGTCGCCGGCCGCTGCGTGTGATCGCGGCGACCGTAGCGTCGATCGGATCGGAACGCGAATTCGAACCGGTCCAGTTCGCCGGCGCCCTCGCGTCCGCGACCGGCTTGCCCGCGTTCGACGTCTTTCGCGGCGCGCGCGCCGCGTGAAGCCGTCGCAGCTCCTCGACGGCGCGAGCGCCGAGGTGCTCGCGGTGCGCTGGCTCGCCGGCGCGGTCGCGCCGGCGTCGCGTTACGGCGAGCGGCTGTTTTCCGAACTCGCTCCGTTTCGTCCGGGGGAGGAGAACGCCGCCCAGTCGCGCGCCGAGCGGATTGCTGCTATCGCAGACGCCTTCGATGCAGGCACGCTGGAAGCGATGCGTCGCGAGCTCGCGGCCGTTCCCGATGCCGCCGGCGCTATCGCACGCGCAGCGATGGGCGAAGCGCTCTCCGATCCGGGGCTTTTCGAGCTGCGAAGTCTTTGTGAGACCATCGGACGGATCGAGAACCTGCGCGGATCGGAGACGTCGCTGGATTCCCTCTCGAATGAGGCCGTGCGGACAATCGGCGCTGCGCTCGCGACGGGACAGCGCAACGCGATCGTATTCTACCTCTCGGACGCGTTCGACGCGGAGCTGGCTGCGGCGCGGTCGCGCGCCGCAGCGGCGCAGGCCGAGCTCGAGGCGTTGCTCGGCCGCGAGCGTGAGCGCGTGGCCCGCGAGCTCGGGCGCGAGGAGCTCGGCGGCGACGAGTTCATCGTGATGCGCGCGGATGCGCGGCGCGCGTTGCCGGCCGGCGTGCGCGTCATTCGTGAGGCGACGACGTATCTGCTGTGTGCGCTCGAATTCGATTCGGCGGCGCTGGCGGCGCTGGCGCGTCGTGAAGCGGCCGCCGCGGCCATAGCGGCCGCCGAGGAACGCGTGCGCGCGGCGCTTTCGGCGCTCGTGAAGGGCCACGCGACGGGATTGCTGGCCGCGGCACGGGCGCTTGGGGAGCTCGACGTGCTCACGGCGGCGGCGGCGTTCACGCAACGTTTCCGTTGCGTGGCGCCCGCGGTGACCGCAGAAAACGCGCTCGCCTTCGAAGGCGCGCGTTTTCTTCCGCTCGAGGAGGAGCTGCGCGGCCTCGGCCGCTCTTTCACGCCGCTCGACCTCGACCTGCACGACGCTGCGGTGCTGACGGGACCGAACATGGGCGGCAAGAGCGTTTGTCTGCTGACGTGCGGCTTCGTTGCGACCTGCGTCGCGTTCGGACTGCCCGTGCCCGCTGCGCACGCGCGCGTCGCGCTCTTCGATCGCATCGGCTGGCTGGGAACGGGCCGCGCGGCGCAAGTGGGGGGTCTGCTCTCGTCCTTCGCGCAGGAGGTGCTGGCGCTCAAAGACGTCCTTGCGGGCGACGCGCCTCGATTGCTTCTGCTCGTCGACGAGTTCGCGCGCACCACGACGCCGCAAGAGGGCAAGGCGCTCTCGATTGCGTTGCTCGCGCGTCTCCGCGAGCGGCGCGCGTGCGCGCTGATGGCGACTCACCTGGAAGGCTTGGCTGCGGCGGCCGGCGTTCGGCACTTCGCCGTCCGCGGACTGCGCGGCATACCGGCGCCGCCCCCTACCCACGACGTCGACGAGGCGCTGGCGCTTTTGGCCGAGTCGATGGACTACCGCGTCGCGGAGATCGGCGTGGGCGACGGCCCGCGCGCCGATGCGATCGCACTCACGGCGCTGCTCGGTCTCGACCACCGCTTCGTCGAGGCGGCGTACCGAGCGCTGTCGTAAGACGCCGCATGGACCCGCTCATCATCACCTGCGCGCCGGTCGGCGCCGAAGTTCGCATCGATCAGACGCCGCATCTGCCTCACACGCCCAGGCTGCTCGGCGAGACGGCCCGCGCGATCCAAGCGGCCGGCGCGTCCATCATTCACGTGCATTGCCGAAACGACGACGGCACCAACACGCACAGCGTCGAGCGCTTCCGCGAGGCGTACGACGCGATCCGGGCGGAGAGCGACCTCATCGTCCAGTTCTCGACCGGAGGGGCGATCGGAATGACACTAGCGGAGCGGGCGGGCGTTCTCGAGCTGCGCCCGGAGATGGCGACGCTCACGTGCGGCAGCGTGAACTTCGGCGACGATATCTTCGAGAACAGCTTTCCGATCATGCGGGGCATTTTGAAGAAGATGAACGAGTTCGGGGTTCGTCCCGAGCTCGAGATCTTCGACAAAGGTCACGTCGCCAACGCCCGGCGTCTCGCTCGCGAGCGTCTGCTCACTTTTCCGCAGCACGTCGACTTGGTGCTCGGCGTCCCGGGCGGCCTCGAGGCGACGGTGCAGAACCTCTGCGACCTCGTAGACGATCTGCCGGAGGGCTGCACCTGGTCGGTGGCGGGAATCGGGCGCCAGCAGCTGCCGATGACGATGGCCGCAATCGCGATGGGCGGCCACGTCCGGGTGGGGTTGGAAGACAATCTCTTCTACAGCCGCGGACGACTGGCCAAAAACGACGAGCTCGTCGCACGCGTCGCTCGAATCGCCTCCGAGGCGGGGCGAACGGTCACCACGCCGGACCAGGCGAGGAGGCTGCTCGGCCTTCCGGTGCCCGCTGCGAGGGGCGAGCCGGTTTAAGGGCCAATATCGCGCGACAAATTGTTCACGTACGTCGTGCGCCGGACGCTTCAGGCGATTCCGCTGCTGCTTGCCATCTCCGTGATCTTGTACGGCATCCTCTACAACATGCCGGGCGGCCCCCTAGCGCCCTACTTACAGAACCCGCATATCACGGCCGCCGACATCGCGCGCCTGCGACACAATCTCGGTATGGACCAGCCCGTTCCGATTCAGTACCTGAAGTGGCTCGGTCACGTGCTCGTCGGCGACATGGGCTACTCGACGAGCAACTCCGAGCCGGTCTTTCAGGCGCTCATCGAGCGCTTCGGCGCGACGGTCGAGCTGATGGGGGCATCGCTCATCATCGCCATCGGGATCGGCGTCACCGCTGGGATCGTCTCCGCCGTCTATCGTTACTCGGTGCTCGACTACGCGATCACGACGCTCGCGTTCTTCGGCCAGTCGATGCCGGTCTTCTGGTTCGCGCTGATGATGCAGCTCGCGTTCGCAGTGCACGGCATCCCGCTGCCGTTCGGATACCAGATCCAGCTGCCGTCGGCCGGCATCTCGAGCAGCGACACGTTCGATCTCGGCGACCGGCTGCAGCACCTGATCTTGCCTGCCGCGGTCCTGTCGCTGCTTAACATCGCGCTCTTCAGCCGCTTCATGCGCTCGTCGCTGTTGGAAGTGCTGGGCACCGACTATATGCGGACGGCGGCGGCGAAGGGTCTGCCGTTCCCGACGATCTTGTTCAAGCACGGCTTAAAGAACGCCCTGATTCCGGTCGTTACCGTCGTGGCGCTCTCGCTGCCGAGCCTGCTGGCCGGAGCGATCATCACGGAGACGATCTTCGCGTGGCCGGGCATGGGCCGGCTCTTCATCAATGCGCTCTCGCAGAGCGACTTGGCGCTGCTGATGGGGTACCTGCTGCTGGTGGCGTTCCTGGTCGTCTTCTCGAACCTGTTCGCCGACGTCGTCTACGCGTGGCTCGACCCGCGCGTGAAGTACGACTGAGGAGGATCGATGGCCGCACCGTCGCTTCCGCTGCCTCGTCCCATCGTCGAAGACGAGCTCCAGCTCACGAAGGTCACGTTCTGGACCCGGCTGCGACGCCATAAGCTCGCCATCGCCGGCATCGTCGTGCTGTCCCTCATGGTGCTGGCGGCCATTTTCGCCAAGCAGCTCGCGCCCTTCGATCCGAACTTCATCGACAACGGCACGGCCGCCGTGCCGCACTGGAACGGCACGCCGCTGCCGCCCTGCTTCGAAGACAAGGCGCAGTGCTGGGGGCACGTCCTCGGCAGCGACGAGGTCGGGCGCGACCTGCTTTCGAGGTTGCTCTTCGGCGCGCGCATCTCGCTGACCGTTGGTCTCTTCGCCGTCATCATGGAGGTGCTGATCGGCGCGACGCTCGGCGCGATCGCCGGATACTACGGCGGTTGGGTCGATTACGCCCTGATGCGCCTAACCGACGTCTTCCTCTCCATTCCGTTGCTGCCGCTGCTCCTGGTCCTGACCGCGATCGTCGCCGCGAGCTCGACGAAGGCCGCGCTCAGCTTCGGGGTCATCGTCATCATCATCGGGGCGCTCTCGTGGCCCCCGGTCGCGCGCTTGGTACGAGCGTCGTTTTTGAGCCTGCGCGAGCGCGAATTCGCCGAGGCCGCTCGCGCGTTGGGTAATAACGACGGCCGCATCATCTTTCGGCACCTGCTTCCCAATGCGGTCGCGCCGATCGTCGTTCAGGCCACGCTGGACGTCGCCAACGTCATCATATTGGAGTCGACGCTCTCGTTTCTCGGCCTCGGTATCCAACCGCCCACGGCGTCGTGGGGCAACATGCTCGCCAACGCCCAAAGCAATCTATCGATCGCGTGGTGGGCGGCCGTGTTTCCCGGACTGTGCATCCTGGTGACCGTGCTCGCGATCAACTACATCGGCGACGGGTTGCGCGACGCACTGGATCCCAACATGCGATGAAGTGGGCTGCGGTCTCGGCGGCGCTGGCGCTGGCTGCGTGTTCGCCCGGGACCGCGGTTCGGCCGCAAGTGCCGCCGCCGGCCTTCCGTCAAGGTGACGTCGTCGAGAATCGGGGTGCCGGCTTCGCGGAAGAGATCCTTTATGATTTTCCGCTGAACCCGCGCAACAGGGGTCCCATCTTTCCGACGGGGACGCTCGTCGCCGCATCCGAGAGCGATTTTTACGGCACGACGTCCGCGACGGCCGGCTTCCGCGGCGGCGCCGGCTCCGTGTACGACCTCACGCGCAGGCGAAGGCTTCACGTGATCTCCCGCACGGCTCGCCAGGAAGGCAGCTTGCCGCTGTGGGGCGTCGTTCGCGATCGGGACGGGGCGCTCTACGGTGCTACGCTCGAGGGCGGAGATCTGCACTGCTTCGGGGCGCTCGGCTGCGGGACGGTCTTCAAGTTGACCCCGTCCGGGACCGCGTTCGACAAGCGCACGCTGCACCGATTCTCGGGCGGCGACGACGGCGCGGAGCCGACGAGCGGGTTGACGCTCGATATGCATGGAGGGCTGTACGGAACCACCGCCTCGGGCGGGGGCAGCGGCTGCAGGGGCGACGGGTGCGGGCTCGTCTATAAGCTCACGCCCGCCGGCGAGCGCTATCGAGAGACGATCCTCTACCGCTTTGCGGGCGGCGCCGACGGAAAGACGCCCTCGGGAGGCGTCGTGCTCGATGACGACGGCGATCTCTTCGGCGTCACGGCGCGCGGCGGCGAGGACTGCCTCGATTCACCGACTGGCTGCGGTACCGTCTACGAGCTAATCCCGCGCCGCTTCGGCTATCGGAAGGTCGTGCTCTATCGTTTTCTCGGCAGGGCTGCCGGCGACGGCGCGATTCCGGTGGCGCGACTCACTCGCAGAGTGGACGGCACGCTGTACGGTACGACCGTCGCCGGCGGGAAGCGTCGATGCCGCGGTGGCGGCTGCGGTACCGTCTTCGAGCTCGCACGCTGGGGATCGGCCTACCGTGAGCGAGTGCTGATGACCTTCGAGCCGGCGCCCGGACGCGTGCCGCCGGAACCATCCGTTCTGCTGCTGCATGAGAACCGACTCTTCGGCACGACCGCCGCGGGCGGCCGCTTCGCGAGCTACTCCTTTCCGCACGGCTGCGGCACGGCGTTCGTCGTGCGCTTGCCGACCGGCTCGAGCAAGGTCATCCACGAATTCAGAGGACCGCCGGACGATGGAGCCGCCCCTGCCAACGGCCTCGTCGGGGGGGCCGACGGCTCACTCTATGGCGCGACCAGCCGCGGCGGCACCGGCAAATGCCTCGAGTATAGCGGCTGCGGCACCATCTTTCGGCTGGCTTACCTCGGCACGACGATTCGTTAGGAGGGCGCTCCGGCGAGCCGCCCCGAAACGGCCAAGGCCCCGTCCTGCGCAAGTGGCGGAATTGGTAGACGCACTAGCTTGAGGGGCTAGCGGGAGCAATCTCGTGCTGGTTCGAGTCCAGTCTTGCGCACCAAACCGTTGCGGCACGAGGTTGCTCCCGCAGCGGAGCCCGAAGGGCGGAGCGGTTTCTAAAGCCTTGGGGCCCCCGGCCGCGAAAGCGGCTGGGGAATGGCAATCTCGTGCTGGTTCGAGTCCAGTCTTTCCAGAGGAAACTTTTGAAACAGTCGGCTAGTTCGCGGCGTAGAGCAAGGCGAATGGGGCCGAGGCATTTGAGATCGTGTGGTTGACGCGCTTCGCCATTAGCCGCCCGGTGATCACCGCGATGGTGTTCATCGCGCTGGCTATTTTCGGAACGGTCGCGTTCACGAAGATCGGACGCAGCTCCAACCCGCCGGGGACCGACTTTCCGATCGTCGTCGTCTACTCGGCCTATCCGGGGACCTCGCCGCAAGAGATGGAGCGGCTCATCGTCAAGCCGATCGAAGACCAGCTCGACGGCATCGACAACCTCGACCAGCTCAGCGCCACCGCTCAGGAGGGCGTGGCGTCGATCATCGTGCAGTTCAAGCTCGGCACGAACCTCGACATCGCGGCGATCAACGTCCAGAGCGGGGTTGACGCGGCTCGTGTGTACCTGCCCGCCGACCTCGATCCGCCGAGCGTCTACAAGAACGGCGCCTCGCAGCCGCTGATGGACATCGCCCTCAGCTCGAAGACGCTTTCGCCGACGCAGCTCGCGGACTTCGCCAATAACAAGCTGCAGCCGATCCTCAAGGGCATTCCGAACGTCCAGACGGTCGACATCTACGGCGCGAGCGCGCGCGAGTTCCACGTCGAGCCGATCCCCGAGCGCCTGATCGGTACCAACGCCACGCTCGGCGACGTCTTCGCCGCGGTCGCCGGCAACAACGCCAACCTGCCCGGCGGCATCCTTCGCCAGAAGACGCAAGAAACGAGCGTTTCGGTGCACGCCGAGGTCAACACCGCGCAGGACCTGCTGGGCATCCCGCTGCCGGTTCCCGCCAGCTCCAACAAGAATTTGAAGGTGGGCGACGTCGCGTACGCCTTCGACAGCCACGTCGAGCCCACGTCGATCTCGCACTACAACGGGCAGCCGCGCGTCTACATCGAGCTCGGGCGCAGCATCACCTCCGATGAGATCACGACGACGAAGGTCGCGCGCGAGCAACTCAAGAAGATCGAGGCGCAGTTCCCGGACCTGACGTTCAGCGAGATCGACGCGCCGGCCGATTACACGCTAAAGTCGCTCAACGGCGTGTGGCAGTCGCTGCTCGAGGGCATCGCGCTGACGATGATCGTGATGCTGCTCTTCCTGCACGCGTGGCGCAACGCGATCGTCATCATGATCGCGATTCCGTCGTCCATCCTCGCGACGTTCGTGCTGATGCTGCTCTTCGGCTTCCACCTCGACATCATGTCGCTAATGGGCCTATCGCTGATCATCGGTATTTTGGTGGATGACTCGATCGTCGTGCTGGAAAACATCACCCGCCACCGAGACCTCGGCGAAGATCCGCTGGACGCCGCGATCAACGGCCGCACCGAGATCGGCGGCGCCGCGATCGCGATCACCATGGTCGACGTCGTGGTCTTCCTCCCGATCGCGTTCTTGCCGGGCATCGTAGGCGCGTATCTACGCGAGTTTGCTACGGTGATCGTCATCGCGACGCTCTTCTCGCTGCTCGTCTCGTTCACGCTGACGCCGCTGCTGGCCGCGCGGTGGAGCGTCCGCGAGCGCTCCGGCGCTCGCCCGAGGTGGATGGTGGCGCTGGGCAACTGGAGGGTCGAGTTGACGCTGATCGCTGCCGCTCTGGTCACGTACCTGATACCGTGGCCGGTTCCGGACCTGCACGCGATCCTGCCGATCATGATCATCGCGGTGCTGCTGCTCAACGCCTTCGTCCAGCGCTACGATAGGATTCTCAACTGGTACAAGTCGGTCGCGCTGCCGTTTGCGCTCGGGCACGGGCTGTTCGTCGTGTTCGTTTGCGCGGTCCTGCTGATCAGCTCGCTCACGCTTACCTCCTCGCGCAGTGCGACGATCTCGGTCAACGTCATCATTCTCGTGCTGGCCTTCGTGTGGCACCTCGTCGGCTTCGTGCTGCGCCGGACGATTCCGGAAGGCAACCTTGCGTACCGGTGGACGCCGTCGACCAACGGGCACTCTCGCGCGTCGGTGCTCGCGCGGCAGGGCGTGGACGCCGTCAAGAACGTCCCCCGCGTCATCCTGCGCTGGTTCTACGCGACTGGGCGCGGCGGGAGCCTTACGGTCGTGACGTTCGCGCTGCCGGTTGTGGTCGCCGTCCTGCTCGCTATCTTGGGTCCGATCAACTTCGACTTCGTGCCCCAAGTGCAGAACGGCGAGATCAGCATGACGGTGACCTATCCGCCCGGCACGCCGATCCTCGTTACCGAAAAGTACGTCAGCAAGCTGGAAGATGCGATCATCAAGATCGACGGCATCAAGTCGGTCAGCTCGACTGTCGGACGCAAACCGCAGGGCTGGAGCAGCGCCATCGGCGACAACTACGCTCGGCTCGACGCGGAGACGCTGCCCGATCGCACCCACGATACGTACAAAATCATCGATCAAATTCGTAAGCTCGGCTACCTCGTGCCGGGCGGCGACTTCCAAGTCTCCGGCGACAACGGCGGCGGTTCGGGCGCCACGATCTTCTACTCGCTCTCCGGACCGGAGAGCGAGATTGCGCCGGCAGCCGAGAAGGTCGCGCAGTTCCTGCGCGCCACGCCCGGCAGCGTCAACGTGCAGACCAGCAACGAGGCCGCGGCGCCGCGCCTCAACGTGAACATCGACCCACAGAGGGCGGAGATCTTGGGCGTCTCGCCGGCCGACGCCGCCAGCGCCGCACGTTTCGCTATCGACGGCGCCGTGGCGACGCGCGTGCGCTCCGAGAACGGACTCGTCGACGTGCGCGTGCAGTTCCCCCTCTCGGACCGTTCTACCGTCGATCAACTCCAGGACGTTCGTGTCCGCGCGCAAGACGGCACGCTCGTTCCGCTGGCTGACGTCGCGAACTTCCAGTGGACGAAGGCACCTCTGCAGATCAAGCGGCTGAATCGTCAGCGCGTCGTCGACGTGTACGGCGACACGCTCCCGGGCTACTCGCTCGGCACCGTGACGGGCCCGCTCGAGAAGAAGCTGAAAGAGCCCGGATTCTTGCCCGAAGGCGTGCAGCTGACCGCGCAAGGCGACACGCAATACATGAATGAGACGATGGCCAACATGGGCATCGCCCTGCTCACGTCGTTCATGCTGGTCTACATGCTCATGGTGATCTTGTACGGCTCCTTCCTCGAGCCGCTGATCGTGATGTTCTCGGTGCCGCTCGCGATCATCGGCGCGCTCGTCGCGCTCTCGCTCATGCATCTGATCGAGCCGAACGCGGGGCAGTCGCTCAACCTCATCTCGATGATCGGCATCGTGATGTTGTTCGGGCTCGTGTCGAAGAACGGAATTCTGCTCGTCGATTACTCCAACACACTCTGCCGCAGGGGCATGCGCGTGCGCGAAGCCGTGTTGCAGGCGGCCGGGACACGCTTCCGGCCGATCCTCATGACGACGTGCGCGATGGTCTTCGGCATGCTGCCGCTCGCGCTGGGCTTCGCGGAGGGCGGCGAGTGGCGCCAGGCGATGGGCACGGTGATCATCGGCGGCCTGTTGAGCTCGTTGATTCTCACTCTGTTCTTGGTTCCGCTGATCTACAACACGTGGATCGGCTGGCTGGAGCGTCGCGCCGATTGGCGCGCGGTGCAGGCCGAAGGCGAGCCGTTCGGTGCCGCAGCGGCGTTAGTCCGCTGATTCGGCGCGCGCTGGTCACGGGAGCGGCCGGTGGCCTCGCCGCGGGAATCGCCCCGGCGCTCGCACGCGATGGGTTTGCGCGGGTCGCGATCACCTACCGCGTCACTTCGCCCGACACCACGCTCGCGGCGATCGAGGCCGCAGGCGTGGAGGCCGCGGCGATTCGAGTCGATTTCTTGGAAGCCGTCGAGGCGGTAGAGGCCGCGCTCGAGCGCGGGGTTGCCGAGCAGGGGCCATTCGACACGCTCGTCCACGCCGTCGGACCGCTCGTGGTCAAACGCTTCGGCAATGCGTCGCTCGAAGACTATCGAACCGCATTGGACGGGAACCTCCGCAGCGCCGTGCTCGCCGCGCGGGCGACATTGCCGGCGATGCGCGAGGCCCGGTTCGGCCGGCTCATCTTCTTCGGGATGCTCGGCTCGGCCGCGACTCGTCCGTTTCGGGGCTTCGCGCTGTATCAGTCCGCGAAGAGTGCGCTGGTTGCGTTTGCGCGATGCCTCGCCGTCGAGGAGGCGGGAAACGGGATCACGATCAACGTGGTCTCGCCCGGCGACATTCGCGAGAAGACGCTCGACCGGCCGCAAGCGCTCACTCGACCGGCGCGCAATCCGCGAGGTCGACTCGGCAGTTATGAAGATGTGGCGGACGTCGTGCGCTTTCTGATCGCTCCGCAACGCGACTTCATCACCGGGCAAGTCATCGAGGTGACCGGCGGCCTGCAAACTGCCGCGGAATAGGTACAGGACTACGAAACGCCCTGCGCGTAACCACAGGCGCTAGTGTCCGACGATACGAGCGAACATCAGCCTTTCGCGCTGCCCGGCGCGCGTCCCCAATATGGGCCGGACAAGGTCGTCGCGGTCGAACACATCGATCTCCATCTGACGCCGAACCTCGCCGACGAATCGCTCGACGGCACGTGCACGATGACGGTGCGGGCGCTCGACGAGCCCGTGCCGAGCCTGAGCCTCGACGCCGTGGACCTCCAGGTCTCGCGCGTCGAGCGCCTCACCGACGATCCCACGCGTGCCCGCGAGCTGAAGTTCGTGCCGCGGCACGGGAAGCTCGACATCGAATTCGATCCTCCGCTCGGTCCGGGAGAGCGCGCGGCGTTCGCGGTGCGGTATCGTGTGGTGAAGCCGCGCCACGGCCTGTTCTTCGTCAAACCGACCGCGGCGCACGCGGAGAAGATCGCGCACGCGTGGACGCAGAGTCAAGATCAATACGCCCGCTACTGGTTCCCTTGTCTCGATTATCCGCACGAGAAGCAGCCGACGTCCACGACGATCGTGGTACCGAGGGGCATGTTCGCCCTCGGCAACGGCGAGCTGATCGAAAAGCGCGACGAAGACGGCCGGACGCTGTTCCGTTATCGCCAGGACGTTCCGCACAGCACCTATCTCATGACGATGGTCGCCGGGCCGTTCGTAGAGGTCGCGAGCGGAACGTCGGGGCGCAACGCCGTCCCCGTCTACTACTACGTGCTGCCCGGCCGGGAGGACGACGGCGAGCGCTCGTTCGGCGCGACGCCGAAGATGATCGAGCTCTTCGAGCGCCGCATCGGGACGCCGTATCCGTACGCGCGCTACTCGCAGATCGCCGTCACCGACTTCATTTTCGGCGGAATGGAGAATACGTCGGCCACCACGCAGACGGACCGGACGCTGCACGACGAAATCGCGCACGTTGATTTTTCGAGCGATCCTCTGGTCTCCCACGAGCTGGCGCACCAGTGGTTCGGAGACCTGCTGACCTGCCGCGACTGGGCGCACGCGTGGCTGAACGAGGGCTTCGCAACGTTTATGGAGGCGGTATGGCGTGAAGCCGATCTGGGCTACGATGAGTACGTGTATGACATCTTCGAGTGCCTCACCACGTACCTTCGCGAGGATTCGGAACGCTATCGTCGTCCGATCGTCTGCAACACGTTTCGCGACCCGATCGAAATATTCGACCGGCACCTCTACCAGAAAGGCGCCGCGGTGCTGCACATGCTGCGCGGCGAGCTGGGAGAGTCGCGCTTCTGGCGCGCCGTCGCGCAATACGTGCGTGACAACGCGCAGCGTAACGTGGAGACGATAGATTTCGTGCGCGCGATCGAGGAAGCAACGGGACGGAACATGCGCGGCTTCTTCAATCAGTGGATCTTCCGCGAGGGCCATCCCAAGATCGAGGTGCGGGCGTCATGGGACGCCGCACGCAAGGTCGCCACCGTGACGATCGATCAGACGCAAGCGATCGATGACGATCATCCGCCCTACGAGTTCGACGTGGGGATCGGGCTGGCGCCGGCGGAGCCGGCGAGAGAGCGGCGCATCCGCGCGCGCGTCGAGCGGCAGCGCGAGACGGTCGCCGTGCCCCTCGATTTCGAGCCCCGCCTCGTGCGTTTCGACCCCGGCGCGTTCATCGTCGCCGACGTCACGTATGCGCTGGGCGTCGACTATGCCGCCGCAGCGCTCCGTGAGGATCCTAACGTCGTCGCTCGCATCCGCGCGGCTCGCGAGCTCGCGAAGGACGGCGGGCGGATCGCTCGCGAGGCGCTTGCGAGCGCGTTCGAGACCGAGTCGTTTTGGGGCGTGCTCGCCGAGGCGGCGGCGGCGATCGGGGCGACGCGCGCATCCTGGGCCCGCGCGATCTTGATGGGCGCGCGCAAGCACCGCCATCCCAAGGTCGTCAAGGCGGTTGCGGTCGCGCTCGGCAACTTCCGCGATCCGGATGCCGCCGCGGCGCTCATCGAGGCCGCCGAAAAAGAACAGTCTTACTTCGTCCGCGCCGCCGCGCTGACGTCGCTCGGCAAGACCCGCGACCCTCGCGCGTTCGACATCTTGCGATCCGCGGCGCGGCAGCGCACGTGGAATGGCGTGGTCGAGGCGGGCGCCGTTGCGGGCTTGGCCGAGCTGGCCGATCCCCGCGCGCTCCCCGTTCTGCTCGATGCGTTGCGTCCGGAGCAAGGCGAAGGTCTGCGTCGGGCCGCCGTCGGCGCGCTCGGGCGCCTCGGCGCGCTCGTCGAGGCGGAACGAACGCGCGTCGTCGACGTGCTCGCGCAGCGTCTCGACGACGAGAGCTACCCGGTCGCGGTAGAGGCGATCGCCGCGGCCGAAACGCTCGGCGATCCGCGGCTTCTCCCGGAGCTCGAGCGGCTTTCGGAGCAGGCCTTCGACGGCCGCTTGCGGCGCGACGCGATGGAAGCCGTCATTCGCATCCGAAAGGGCGCCAAAGTTCCGGCGCAAGTGACCTCACTCCGTGATGACATCGATGAGTTACGTCAAGAGCAGCGTAGGCTTCAGGATCAGATCTCGACGGCGCCGCGTCCGTAAGCGGCGGACGTTGGCGCTCGCCGCGCTGCTCTTCACGGCAGCGCTCGTGTGGCTCGTGGCGCACGCCCATTCGGCGCCAGGCGCGCCTCCGGCGCACGAGCGGGCATCGGCTTCCCAACCGGCGGAACGCGCGGTCGCCGCGCCGGCAGCGTGGACGGCGGCGCAGCGCAACCGGTTGTGGAGCGAGCTGCACGGGGCGTTCGTCCCCATCCTATCGGGGGCCACCGGCTGGAGCCTCGCCGTCCTATCCGCAGATGGAACCAGCGTGTTCGACGAGCGCGCGGAGCGTGCCGTCGCGCCGGCATCCGTGCTCAAGCTCGTCGTCGCGGCGAGCGCGCTGGACGCGCTCGGGCCGGCCTACCGCTTTCACACGATGTTCGCCGCACGGGGCAGCATCGGCGACGACGGCCGTCTGGACGGCGATTTGTGGCTGATTGGGTCGGGCGATCCATCTTTGGAATCCAGCGATCTCCGCAACGGCGTCGCCGTCCTCTCGCGTTCCGGTCTGCGCAGTGTCGAGGGCCGCGTGATGATCGACGCGACCGCGTTGGCCGGTCCGGCGCTCAACGCGCACTGGGAGCGTGACGACAACGGGCAGGACTACGCGGCGCCCGTCAGCGCAGTCTCGCTCGACGGCGACACGATCGAATCGCAAGAGATCGTGGGCGGAGTCGAACGGAAGGTCTGGACGCCGATGCAGAACGTCGCCGCCTATGTAGGCGCGCAGACCGAGGCGATGCTCGCGGCGCGCGGGATCGCGAGCGCCCGGGCGCCCGGCGCCGGCGCGTCGCCGCTGGATACGGTCGTGCTATGGGATCACCGTTCGGCGCCGCTGCAGGCGCTGGAAGCGCACATGCTGTTCGTTTCGGACAACCACTACGCGGAGCAACTGCTCCGTACCGTCGGGGGTGAGGCAGGCGGCGCGGCCGACGACGCCGGCGGGATCGATGCGGAGCGGCGCTTCCTGGACCGTCTCGGCGTTCCGGCGCCCGGCCTGAGGCTCTTCGACGGCAGCGGTCTCTCGCCCGACAACCGCGTCGCGGCGATCACGGTCGCGCGTCTGCTCTCGGATAACGAGCCGTCGCTCTACCGTCTGCTTCCCCTGGGCGGCCGCGAAGGAACGCTCGAGGACTACGACTTTAGGACGGCTCTCGGACGCGTACGAGCGAAGAGCGGACATCTCTCCGGCGTGTCCGCGCTCGCGGGCTATGCGAACACGCTGCACCACGGCCGTGTCGCGTTCGCCTTCCTCGTCGACGGTTCGCCGGGCGACCCCGACGCCGCGATCGTCCGCGCCGTCGACCGGCTCGTGGAGTTTTAGCGAGTCACGATGCTCGACGAAAGCGTGTTCGCGGAGCTCGTCGGTCGCGCGTTGCGGCGCGGCGGAGATTTTGCAGACGTCTTCTGCGAGCACCGCCGCACCCTCTCGTACCGCCTTCAGGATGGTCGAATTCACGACGCGTCGTACGGCGTGACGCTCGGCGTCGGCGTGCGCGTCGTCGTCGGGGAATCCGCGGGGTACGCCTATTCCGACGACCTCGGCGACGATGCGCTGAAGGCGACGGCCGATGCGGCATCGCTGATCGCGCGCAGTGCGCCCGCCGGACAGGCCGGCTGCAGCGCGCTCCGCGCCGAGGGCGTCGCATCGCTGTACCATCGCGATCCCGCGGAATCCGTGAATCCGGAGCGTTACGTCGCGCTGCTGGATCGCGCGGACGCTACGGCGCGGCGCTGCGATTCCCGGGTGGTCGCCGTGAACGCGCAAGTCGTCGACGACGTGCAAGACGTCTGGATCGCCACGAGCGAAGGTCGCTTCGTGTTCGACCGGCGGCCGCTCGTGACGCTCGGCGTCCAGGTCGTGGCAAGCGACAAGAAGGAGCGCGGCTCGGGATACGTCGGCGACGGCGGACGAACGTCGATCGACTACTTCGATCGCGAAACGCCCGAGGCGCTCGCATCTGAAGCGGCGCGCATCGCTACGGTCAATTTGATCGCTTCGCCGGCGCCCGCGGGCGAAATGGAGATGATCGTCGGCGCGGGAGGCGGCGGCGTGCTGCTGCACGAGGCCGTCGGACACGGCCTGGAGAGCGACTTCAATCGGCGCGGCACGTCGCTCTACAGCGGACGCGTCGGCGAACCCGTCGCGAGCGATCTCGTCACGATCTACGACGACGGCAACCTCGAACAAGAGCGCGGCAGCCTGAATGTCGACGATGAAGGCGTGCCCGGGCAGCACAAGGTATTGGTCGAGAACGGCGTGCTGCGCGGGTACATGCAGGACCGGCTCAACGCCCGACTGATGGGCGTAGAGTCGACGGGAAGCGGCCGGCGGCAATCGTTCCGGTTTGCGCCGCAGCCGCGGATGTGCAACACGTACATGCCCGACGGCGAGTCGTGCTTCGAAGAGATCCTCGCATCTACCCGGCGCGGCATTTACGCGAAGTCCTTCGCGGGCGGGCAGGTCGAGATCAGCAAGGGCGACTTCGTCTTCATGGTCGGCGAGGGCTACCTCGTGGAGAATGGCCGGATCACGGCGCCCGTGCGCAACGCGACCATCATCGGCAACGGTCCCGACGCGATGCGCAAAGTCGTCGCCGTCGGCAGCGACAGCCGTCTGGCGCGGCGCCACTACACCTGCGGGAAGGGCGGCCAGTACGTTCCGGTCGGCGTGGGCATGCCGACGGTCAAGATATCGTCCATTACCGTAGGCGGCACGCAGCATGGATGAATCCGCCGCGATCGACCTCGCGCAGCATGCGCTCGAGGCCGCGCGCAGCTGCGGCGCACAGAGCGCCGAGGCCGCCGTCTCGATCGCGCGGCGGCTGCACGTCGAGGCACGGGAGAACGCGGTCGCGCGGCTCGAAGGATCGACGGCAAAGGGCCTGCTGCTGCGCGTGTTCCGCGACGGGCGGCGCGCGACGCTCGCGACCTCCGATTTCTCCGCGGACGGCGTCGCGGACGCCGTCCGCCGTGCGGTCGCGCATACTCAGTTGGTCGCGGCCGACGAGTTTGCCGGGCTGCCGGATCGCGTCGGCACGGACGGAGAGAATCTCAGCCTCTGCGACCCCGGCATCGCGCAGCGCGACAGCCTGGAGAAGATCGACGAGGCGCTGCGGCTCGAGCGGCTCATCCGCGACGCCGACGCGCGCGTCGTCAACTCCAGCGGCTCACACTACACGGATGCGGTTGCCGTCACGGCGCTCGCCAATACCAACGGCTTCGCGGCAGCATATGCGTGGACGCGCGTCGGCCGGTCGACCGGACCGGTCGCGCTCGATAACGGCGTCAAGCGCATCGCTCACTACGGGACGGCCGCGCGCCACGCGCGCGACCTCGAGGGGCTGGAGGCGGTCGCGACCGCGGCGGTCCGACGCGCCGTGGACCTCTTCGGTGCGCGCAAACCCCCGACGATGCGTGTCCCCGTCATCTTCGAGCGCGACGTCGCAGCTTCGATCCTGGACGACGTCTTTGCGGCGGCGTCGAGCGCGAACGTCGCCGTGGCCAACTCCTGGCTCACCGGGCGCGTCGGAAACAAGATCGGCAGCGACCTCGTGTCGGTGGTCGACGACGGGCGGCTGATAGCGGGCCTCGGGAGCGCCCCCTTCGACGGCGAGGGTGTCCCGACGCGGCGCACGCCGGTCTTCGAGCGCGGCGTCCTGCAGACGTTCCTGTACGACACCTACTACGCGCGAAAGCTGGGCGCGGCCAGCACGGGCAACTCCACCGGAGGCGGCGTCGGCCCCAGCAACTTCTACTTGGAGCCCGGCTCGCTCACGCTCGCGGAGGTGATTGCCGCGACCCCGCTCGGTGTGCTCGTGGTCGACACGATCGGCTTTGCGACCGAGCACGCCTCCGGCACGTATAGCCGCGGCGCACGCGGTTTTTTCATCGAGGGTGGCGAAATCGCGTATCCGATCGATGAGTTCACCGTCGCTGGACAGTACGCCGAGATGCTGGCGGGCGTCGACGCCGTCGCGAACGACTTGCGCTTCGACGCGGCCGTCGTTGCGCCGTCGTTTCGCGTCGCCGAGATGACGGTCAGCGGAAACTAGGGGAACTAGATGATAACCCAGCCGGCGATCGCCCTGACCCTGATCCTGCGCATCGACATGCCGAACGAGCCTGGTGCCTTCGGCATGCTCGCCAACGCCATCGGCGACGCCGGCGGGACGATCGGGGCCGTCGACATGCACTCCGTTGCAAAGGGCCGCGTCGTGCGCGACGTGACCATAGGCGTCGCATCGGAGGCCGTTGCCAACGATCTGCGCCGTGCGGTCGAGGCCATCGACGGGGCCCGGGTCGTCTTCGCTAACGACTCGACATTTCTCGCGCACGTCGGCGGCAAGCTTCGCGTGGATCCGAAGATCGCGGTGAAGAACCGCCAGGATCTCTCCACGGTCTACACGCCCGGCGTGGCGCGCGTGTCGATGGCGATCGCCGCCGACCCGAGTAAGGCGTTTCAGCTGACCGTCAAGCGCAACACCGTTGCCGTCGTGACGGACGGCACCGCGGTGTTGGGGCTCGGAGACATCGGTCCGCTCGGCGCGCTGCCGGTGATGGAAGGCAAGGCGATGCTCTTCAAGCAGTTCGCCGACATCGACGCCTTCCCGATCTGCCTCGACACGAAGGACGTGGACGAGATCGTCGAGACGGTCGTGCGCATCGCGCCGGTGTTCGGCGGCATCAACCTCGAGGATGTGAGCGCACCGCGCTGCTTCGACGTCGAGGAACGCCTGATCGAAGCGCTGGACATTCCGGTGATGCACGACGACCAGCACGGCACGGCGGTCGTCATCCTGGCGGCGCTGATCAACGCGGCGCGCGTCGTCGGCAAGCCGCTGTCGGAGATGCAGGTCGTCGTGTCGGGCAGCGGCGCGGCGGGGACGGCGACGATCAAGATGCTGCTCGGCGCTGGCGTCAAGGACGTGATCCCCGTCGACCGCGGCGGCGCGCTCAACCGAACGGATCGCTACGAGAATCCGCACTGGCGTTGGCTCGCGGAGCATACGAATCGGGAGAATCGGCGCGGATCTCTGCGCGACGTCCTCGAGGGGACGGACGTGTTCATCGGCGTCTCCGCGCCCGGGATCTTGCAGCCCGAGCACATCGGCCGAATGGCGCGCGAGCCGATCGTCTTCGCGATGGCCAACCCGACGCCCGAGATCATGCCCGACGTCGCGGCGCCGGTGGCGGCGGTCATCGCGACCGGCCGTTCCGACTTTCCCAACCAGGTCAACAACCTGCTCGCCTTTCCCGGCATCTTTCGCGGCGCCCTCGACGTCCGCGCGAGGCGCATCACCGATGGGATGAAGCTCGCGGCGGCGTATGCGATCGCCGAGATCGTCACCGCCGCCGAGCTCAGCCCCGAGTACGTGATCCCGAGCGTGTTCGATCCGCGCGTCGTTGACGCCGTGGCGAAAGGCGTCGCCGCCGCCGCCGTCGAGGACGGCGTCGCACGCCGGATACCGACGAAGGACCAGGGAGAGGATCTCAGCGCGAACGTCTGACCCCCGCAACGCACTCTTTGAATCGCTGAAGCTCGAGGCGAGCGATCCGCGCCCGCTCTACGTGCAGCTCGCCGATCGCATCGTGGACGCGATCGAGCGGGAGTCCGTCGTACCCGGCGATCGCCTCCCGCCGATGCGCGAGCTCGCGCGCGCGCTCGGCTGCGCGCTCGTGACGGTGTCGCAGGCGTACGAGCTGCTCGCCGCCCGAGGACGCGCGATCGCGCGTCCGGGGAAGGGGACGTTCGTCGCGCCGCCGCCGGATCGCGGCGAGCCGTTCGCGCGGCGCTGGGAGCCTGACGTGGGGCGCTTCGCGCGCGCGGCCCGGCTCGAGGGCGTGATGGAGCGCCTGACGCATGCGACGGAGCCGGGGGCGATCAGCCTCGCGAGCGGCCATCCGGCGCCCGAGACGTTCCCGCTGCACGACTTCGCGCGCGCGTTTCACCGCACGCTGCTGGACGATTCTCCGGAACTCATGCAGTATCGCTCGTCGACGGGCGATCCCGAGCTCTGCGCGCGGCTCGCGTCGTTCCTGCGGCGCCGCGGCTGCGCTGCGGAGCCTGCCGACATCATCGTGTGCTCGGGCGCACAGCAGGCTGCGGACATCGTGGCGACCGTGCTGCTCGACGAGCGCAGCGTCGTCGCGAGCGAAAGCCCGACGTATTGGGGCAGCCTCGGCGTGTTCGACGCCCGTGGCGTGGCTTACGTCGAGGTGCGAGGCGACGCCGACGGAGTGCGTGCAGACGACGTGGAGCGCGTGTTCGCCGAATATCGTCCGCGGCTGTTCTATGTGAATCCCGTCGCCGCGAACCCCACCGGCGCCGTGCTGCCGGGGCGCCGTGCGAAGCAGATCGTGGCGCTCGCGCGACGCCACGACGTCGTGGTGCTCGAGGATCAGACGGGTTGGCAGCTCACATACGACGCGCCGGCGCCGCCGCCGCTCGCAGCACACGACACGGACGGGCGCGTCATCCTGATGGAGAGCATCTCGAAGTCAATCTTTCCGGCGCTGCGGATCGGCTATCTGTACGCGAAGGGCGGCATCGCGGAGGCGCTCGAGGCCGCAAAGATCCGCGCGGACGTCTTCACGTCGACGCTCACGCAGCGCGCGCTCTGGCGCTTCATGGACAGCCCCGCATACCAGCGCCACTTGCGTTCGACGCGCGCGCTCTACCGCAAGCGGCGCGACGCCTTCGTGGAGTCGCTCTCACCCGTGGCGATGTGGACCGAGGTTCGCTCGCCGGGCGCCGGCGTGAACGTCTGGCTGCCGCTCCCGCCGCGCATCTCGACGCAGGCCGCGTTCGACACCTGCGCGCGCGAGGGCGTGCTCGTGATGCCGTCGGAGCCGTTCTATCCGACACGCAGCGGGCCGCCCGCGCTGCGCCTCTCGTTCGGCGACCTCACGATCGAAGACGCAAACGAAGGCATCGCACGCCTGAGCCGCGCCTTTTCAAAGCTGTCGCCGATAACGTAACGCGAGCGTGCGCTCTTCCACGCGGATGCGCCAGGAGAGCAGCGACGCGTTGAGGATCGAGAAGACGATGGCGATCTCGGTCGCGCCGAAGGCGAGCGGGAGTAGCGCGATCTCCGCGCAGATAATGACGTAGTTCGGGTGCCGCAGGAAGCGGTAGGGGCCGCGGCGGACGAGCGGGGCGCCGGGCACCGTGATGATCCGCGTCGTCCAGTACGGCCCGAGCGTCGCGATGGTCCACACGCGCAGGGGCTGAAGCGCCGCATATGCGGCGAGGAGCCACCAGTTGGGCGGCGTTGCGGGTGGGATCAGCACCGCCATGCTCGCCAGCCACGCCGTGTGCAGCAGCACGATGAACGGATATTGCGCCGCTCCGATCTCGATGCCGCCGGCCGCGAGCAGCAGCCGCGTGTTCCGCGCGGAGTAGAACAGCTC
>JAFAJV010000075.1 GCA_019235995.1 Vulcanimicrobiota bacterium | reverse complement strand
GCAGATGCTCGTGCTGCTGTGCGCGGGCACACCGGCGCTTTTGCCGCTCCCGTCTCGCGCACTCGAGTTGCGCTCGATCGAGCAGGCCGCTGCGGACTATCGCAGCCCGAACGAGCGGCTTCAGGAGATGTTCCGCGCCGCGCTCCTCGACACGAGCCGGCTCGCGCAGTACGCTCCCGACGGCACGGCCTACATCATGACCGGCGATATCCCCGCCGAGTGGCTGCGCGACGCAAGCGCGCAGGCGCGGCCCTATCTCTTCTTCGCGAAAGAAGATCCGGACGTGCGCGGGCTGCTGCGCGCCATCGTCGGTCGCATGGTGAAGTATCTGCAGATCGATCCGTACGCAAACGCCTACACGCTGGACTATCGCGTCTGGGAACAGAAATTCGAGCTCGACTCGCTGGCCTATCCCACCGCGCTCGCCTGGAGCTACTGGAAGACCACGGGGGACGGCTCGATTTTCACCGGCGACTTTTCAAAGATGCTCGACGACGTGCTCGCGACGATGGAGCGCGAGCAGAATCATCCGCGCGACTCGCGGTACAACCACAAGGAGCTGCCGGGCGACGGTCGCGGCCGCCCGGTCAGCTACACGGGCATGATCTGGACCGGCTTCCGGCCGTCCGACGACGCCTGCTACTACAACTACCTGATCCCCTCGGAGATGTTCGCCGTCGTCGCGCTCGGCGACATGGCGGAGATCGAGCTGAAGGTCTATCACAACCTCGTGAAGGCGCGCGAGGCTAAGGCGCTGCGCGACGAGGTGCAGCGCGGAATCCAAACCTACGGTCTCGTGCTCGTTCCGAAGTACGGCTACATCTACGCGTACGAAGTCGATGGTCTCGGACACGCGATCCTGACGGACGACGCCAACATCCCGAGCCTCCTCGCGGCGCCGTATTTCGGCTACACGACTCCGAGCGACCGCTACTACGAGAACACGCGCCGCTTCTTGCTCTCGCAAGACAACCCGTCGTTCTACCAGGGACACTGGGCGCGCGGCATCGGCAGCTATCATACTCCGGACCATTGGGTGTGGCCGCTCGCCCTCATCATCGAGGGCATGACCGCCACGACCGACGCCGAGAAGCGCGACGTGATGGCGCAGCTCCTCGCAAGCGATCCCGGCGACCATCTGCTGCATGAGTCGTTCAATCCCGACAACCCGCAGCAGTACACCCGCCGCAACTTCGGCTGGCCGAACGCGCTCTTCTCGGAGTTCGTCATGACGCAGTTCGAAGGCACCGCCCAGATTCCGATGGGCGACACCAGCGACCTCGAATTCCGAACCGAGTAGTCTCGCCGCCGTGGCGTCTAAAGCGGATATCATTCTTGGGCTGCAGTGGGGTGACGAAGGCAAGGGCCGCATCGTCGATCTGTACGCCAAGGATTACGACGTCGTGGCGCGCTTCGCGGGCGGGGACAACGCCGGACACTCGATCGTCGTCGGCGATCGCGAGCTCGCCTTGCGTATCGTCCCCTCGGGCGTCATGCACCCGCACGTCGAGCTGTTCATCGGCGGCGGCGCGGTCGTCAATTTGCGCACGCTGCTCGAAGAGTTCGACGCCTTGGCCGCGATCGGCGTGGACGTTTCGCGCATAAAGCTCTCCGACCGCGCCCACGTCGTGTTTCCGCATCACCTGGAGCGCGACCGGGCCGCCGAGACGGAGCGCTCGCAGGCGCTCGGGACGACGGGGCGCGGGATCGGTCCCGCGTACGTCGATCGCGTCGCGCGGACCGGGGTCCCCCTAGCGGATTTCGTGCGGACCGGCGACGCCCTGGCGGCGCGGATTGCGCCGCACGTCGTCGACGGCGTCGCATACATTCACGAGCGCCTTGGCGCGGGTAGTCGCGTGCTGCTGGAAGGCGCGCAAGGCTCGCTGCTGGATGTGACCTACGGAACGTATCCGTACGTGACGAGCTCGCACACGATCGCGGGCGGTGCGTGCACGGGGCTGGGGATCGGACCGGGCGCGATCGGTCGCGTCACCGGAGTGCTCAAGGCCTACTGCACGCGGGTCGGCGCCGGCCCGTTCCCGTCGGAACTGCACGACGAAAGAGGCGAGCGACTGCGCCGTCAGGGCGGCGAGTTCGGAACGGTGACGGGACGCCCGCGCCGCTGCGGCTGGTTCGACGCCGTCGCGGCTCGCTACGCCGTCGCGCTCAACGGCGCCGACGCCGCGGTCATCACGAAGCTCGACGTGCTGAGCGGACTCGAGTCTATCGGAATCGTCACGGCATACGGGCTCGGCGGCAAGACGATCGGCTTCGGCGCCGCGAATGCGGCGGGCCTCGAGCTGGAGGCCGAGTACCTGCAGGGGTGGAGCGAGCCGATCGGCGATTGCCGGCGCATCGGCGATCTGCCGGCGGCCGCTCGCGCGTACGTCGAACGGCTTCGCGAGCTCATCGGCGTGCCGATCGAGATGGTTTCGGTGGGCAGAGAGCGCTCGCAGCTGGCTCGCTAAGGCCGCGAAGCGGGAGTTCTTCCTGCGTATGCCGCCGTTTTATTTCGCTCTCGACCCGCTGCTCGACCGGCACCGCCGCGTGGAAGACGAGAAGCGGCAACGCTGCGCGCGGCGGCGGCGCGAGCGCGACGACGCGCTGCGCGCCCGCGACCGCCTCGTGTCGGCGCTCGCGGCGCGCGCCGCGAGCCGCAGCGACGCGCGCAGCCTCGCCGTGCTCGACGCGCGCATCGCGGTGCAGCGGCGCCGCCTGGCCGAGGCGGAGAGCGCGCTCGGGAACGCGGCCGATGAGCTGATGACGGCGAGCCGCGAACGCCGCGTCATCGAGAAGCTGCGCGAGCGACGCCGGCGAGAGTACGAGCGAGAAGAGGCGCGGCGCGACGAGCTCGAGATCGACGAGGCCAACGCGCTGCGCCGGGCGCGGTAGCCGCGGATGGCCTGGAGCTTCTGGGCGGCCTACCTGCTGAAGCTCGCCATCGTCGGCCTCGTGCTGGCGGCGAGCTACGCGGCGGCGCACGCCCTGCGACGGCTGCGGTGTTTCTCGACCTCTGCCGATCGCAAGCTCCGCGTGCTCGAGAGCGCAGCGATTTCGCAGCATGCGGCGGTCCATCTCGTCAAGGCCGGGCGCCGCTACTTCCTGATTGGCGCAGCGGGAACTTCGATCGCCGTGCTCGCGGAGCTCGCGGCCGCGGACGCGACTCCGGCGGAGGCTACACGTTGAAGTAGCGGAACTGCGCGATCTTGTTGCCGAGCGATTCGACGAAATAGACCTCGCTGTCGTTGCCCAGCGTCAGCGCGGTCGGCCCGGAGTTCGCCGTCGGGATCGAATAGTAGAGCACGCGATGCGAGCGGAAGAAGAACTGACCGATCTTGTTCAGCTTCGTATCGGTGAAGTAGAAGTTGCCGTCGATACCCTGCACGAGCTGATCGGGAAGCATGGACTGCGTGCCGAGCGAGTACTCAGCCGTGACGTTTCCGGTCACGGCAATTCGCGCGATCTGCTTGGCGTGCTGCTCGATGAACCAGAGCGCGTTGTCCGTGCCGGGGGCGATCCCCATCGGATGCGATCCCGGCGTCGTCACGGGATACTCGCTCAGAGGCTTGCCGCTGACCGGAAGCCGCCCGATCGCGTTCGTTCCGGGCTCGGTGAACCAGAGTGCGCCGTCGGGGCCGTTAGTGATCGACTGCGGCTGCGCGTTGCCCGTCAGGTGGAACTGCGTGAACTTCACGAACGGCTTCTTCTTGATCTGCTCGACACGCCAGATCGAGTTCGTCCCCGTGTCGGTCACCCACATGTTGCCGTCCGCGCCGAGCGCGATGCCGACGGGGCGGGCGGCGGGATTGGGGAACGTGTACTCTGTGTAAGGCGGCCCATTAGTCGTGATTTGTGCGACCTTCCAGAGCCGCGTCTCAGTGAACCAAACGTTCAGGCTGGGCCCCGGGCCGGAGGCGATGCCGTTGGGCGTGGAGTCGTGCGAGGGTGTGACGTTCTCCGAAATTTGCCCGAGCAGGTTCAGCTGGCCGATCTTGCTCGCCGTGAATTCGCTGAACCACAGATTGCCGTCCGAGCCCAGCGCGATGCCGGCGGGACCGCTGGATGCGGTCGGAATCGGATATTGTGCCGTGACGGCCGGCGTCGGCGTCGGGGCCGGCGTCGCGGTGCCGCTGGTGATGGGCGTCCCCTTGCCGCAGGCGGCCAAAAAGCCCACGCTCAGGAAGGCGAGCAGTATGCGCGCCGTTGGCAACAATCTCTTCTCCTCGGAATGGAAAGGGCGATGAATCAGCCCTCCGTTATTGGCAGACCGCGCCGTCTTTCCCCTATTCCTAAATATTTAGTTGACAGCCGGGGGCGAGCGGAGTAAGATTCAACTAAATCTTTAGGAGACCAGAGGAGACGACATGACGCACAAGACCGATACTTCCAGCCTAGAGCTTACTCGCAGCTCCCGGACCCGGGTCCGGCTGCCCGAGCCGATGGCGCCGACGCGCCTGTTCCAGGGCTGGGGCCCGACGGTCTAGAGGGCCGGGGAATGGCACGACGACGTTCCGCGACGCTGACGGAGGCCGAACTGCGGCTCATGGAGGTGCTCTGGCAGCGCGGACAGGCGACCGTCGCCGAGGTGACGGCCGCACTGCCTCCGCCGCCGATCGCGTATAACAGCGTGCTCACCACCATGCGGATTCTGGAACGCAAGGGCTACGTCGCCCACGACGAGGCGGGCCGCGCCTTCATCTATCGGCCGCTGCTCGGTCGCGAGGAGGCCGCCGGTCATGCCGTCGGGCACGTCCTCTCGCGCTTTTTCGACAACAGCGCGGGCAGTCTGGCGCTGCGCCTGATCGAGAACGAGCGCCCGTCGGGTGACGAGCTCGCGCGCCTCAAGGCGTTGATCGAGGAATACGAGGAGAACGGCAAATGATGGGTCTGCCGCAAGGTTTCGTCACCGTCGCCAGCGTGCTGTCGGCGATCGTACTCAACGCGCTGTGGCAAGACGCGCTGCTCGTGGTGTCGATCTGGGCGCTGCTGCGCCTGTGGCCGCGCATCAACGCGGCGACGCGCTACGTCGTATGGAGCGCGACTCTCATCGCGGCGTTCGTGATCCCGGTCGCGACCACTCTCGCGCTCTTCGCGGCGCCGCAGCCCGCGCCGGTGCCGGTCGTGACGACGCAAACGACGCAGACTACACGGACGACGCAAGCGATGCACATGCGCCCCACTTTTGCGCCGGTCCATACCGCGACGTCCGCGACCGTACCGGCAGCGCCGCGCATGCCGGAACGCCTCCGCCTGACGATGCCGGCGCCGGTTTCCGTCGCGGTCTTCGTCGTTTGGTTCCTCCTCGCAGCGTATGCGCTCTTCCGGCTGATCATCGGCCTCGTGAGCCTCGAACGGCTCAAGCGCGACGCGCTGCCGCTGTCGGTCGAGTATCGCGATGCCATGCCGCAATGGACGCGCGCGAACAAGGGAGCACGCGACGTACGGCTGTGCGTGAGCGATGAGACGGACGTGCCGGTCGCGGTCGGGCTCTTCGACGCCATGATCTTGGTGCCGCACACGCTGCTCGACAGCCTCTCGGAGGGCGAGGTCGATCAGATCTGCCTGCACGAACTCGCGCACCTGCGGCGCGCGGACGACTGGACCAACGGCTTTCAGCGCGTACTGATCGCGCTACTCGGCTGGAATCCGGCCGCGCAGTTCATCGGTCAGCAGCTGGATCTCGAACGCGAGGTCGCGTGCGACGACTGGGCGCTCTCCTTCGTGGGGATGATTCGCCCGTACGCGCTCTGCCTCACGAAGATGGCCGAACGCGCGTCGTGGCCGCGCCATCCGATCCCCGCTCCGGGCGTGTTCGCGACGCGCAAACACATCTCGTTGCGCATCGAACGGCTGCTCGGAGCCGGGCGCAACATCGCTACAAACCTTTCGCTCGCGCCGGCGGCCGTTGCAATCGCCGCCGTCGTGGCGCTGGCGCTCGCCATCAGCGTCGTGGCTCCATCGGTCGCCGCGCCCTCTGTCGCGCAGAAGGTCGCTTCACCGACCATCGCTCGAACGGCGCCGCCGCCTAAGGTTGTGCCCATGCGGACGATCGTGCGCGAGGTGCGCGTCGCGGTGGCCTCCACGCCGGCGGCAGCGAGCGTCACCGTTCCGAGCGTGACCGTCCCGAGCGTTACCGTCCCGAGCGTGAAGGTTCCCGCCGTGACCGTTTCCGGCGTGCACGTCCCGAAGGTCGTCATCCCGAAGATCACCGTGCCGTATTACAACTCGAAACAGCTTGCCGAGACCATCTCGAAGCAGGTGCGTGAGAACATCGACGGGGCGCTGGGACGTCCCGCCGCCGCCGGAAGCGCGCAAAATTGTTCGGGCTGCGATTTCGGCAGCGTTAACTGGTCTGGCCGCGACATGCGCGGCGTCAACTATACCGGTGTCGACCTCAGCCGCGCCAACCTCACCGGAACGAACTTTTCCGGCGGCAGCTTCAACGGCGTCGATTTCAGGAAGGCGAACCTGTCGGGTGCGTCGTTCCGCGACGCGCGCTTGACCGGCTGCGACTTCTCGGAGGCGAATCTCTCCGGCGTCGACTTCCGCGGCGGGCGCCTCTCGGGCTGTCAGTTCACGGGAGCGCAGCTCGCCTCGTCGGAGCTGCGCGACGTGCTGAACAGCTGCACGGGTTGCGACTTCCGGCGCGCAAGCCTGGCCGGACTCAACCTATCGAACGTGCGGGCCAACGGCGACGATTTCAGCGGTGCCGACCTGCGCGGCGTGAACTTTGCAGGCGCCGTCCTCGTCGGGATCGACTTCAGCAACGCTCACCTGGACGGAGCGAACTTCGACGGAACGACGTTCAACGGCTGCGATCTGGAACACGTCGACCTCAGTCACGTCGATCTCTCGAGAGCCAAGATGATCGGCATGGATTTTTCGAACCGGCGAACCCCGCCGGCCCCGCCACCGCCCCCGTAAGTCTGACGCCTTAGCGCGTTAGCGCCCGCCCTAAAGAAAGAGCCTCGCGCGGCGAGGCCTGGTTCCCTGCGCCCTCTCGCTGCCATAAAGAACGGAGAAACATTGAAATGACTGCGATTTTAGCCGCCCTCTTCGCGCTCACCGTCGCGGCGAGCAGTGGACTTCCGACGAACTGCGTGGGCTGTTCTTTCGCGGGTCGCGACCTGCATGGCGCCGACCTCTCGGGCGCCGCGTACGTCGGCGCCAACTTCGCACGCGCCGACCTGCGCGGCGCGAGCTTGCGCGGTGCGAACCTCGCGGGCGCCAACTTTAGCGACGCCGACCTGCGCGGAGCGGATTTCCGCGACGCCCGGCTCGCGGGCGTCGACCTCCGCGCCGCGCGCATTCGCGGAGCCAACTTCACCGGCGCGCAACTTGCGGGCGTCGATCTGCGCGACGCGCTGAACGACGCGGGCGACGCCGAGATCCGCGGCCTGCTCGGACACTGCGCCGGCTGCCAATTGCGCAACGCGGAAATCGAAGGCCGGGACCTGTCGGGCGTTTCCATTCCGGGAAGCGATCTGCGCGGTGCGCGTGCCCGCGGAGTGCGCTTTACGGGGGCGGACCTGCAAGGCGTCGACTTTGCCGGCGCGGATCTCCGCAACGCCGATCTGCGCAACGCCAGACTCTGCTACTACAACGACGAGTCGATCGGCTGCGCGGACTTTCGCGGCGCTGACGTGCACGGCGCGGACCTGCGCGGCGCGCTCATCTGTCGCAGCCACCGGGAGTCGAGCCCGTGCGATCCGGTCGACGCGACCACGCTGCGGCGCTACTCGAAGTCGGCACTGGACGGCGCGCTGCTCTGATGGTTACCGTGCCCCTGGCGGTGACGCAGACTGCACCGTCGCTGCAGCCCAGCGCTTCGGTCGACGCCTGGAACAAGGCCACATCGGCTCCGCTGCGATGGGACGTCGGTCATGCGCGTGCGTCGCAAGACGCGACGATCGTACACGCCACGACCGATGGCAAGTATTTGTACATCCGATTCGACGCCCAACAGCACGAACCGCTGATGGCCGCCCAACACAGCGACGACACGGTCGCGGGCGGTAGCAACATCAACGGCGGCATCGCGTGGACCGACGACGCCGTGTGGGTGGACCTCTGGCCGACCGGCCCGGCGGGCTTTCAATACCAGTTCGAATCCAACCCGAACGGCGCGCACAACGAGGCCTCGACGGAAAATACGGCCTTCGCGCCGGCGTGGGAATCGCGCGGGGCGACGACCTCCGGCGGCTACGTCGTGACGATGGCAATTCCGCTGCGCGTCATTCACGGTGCGCATAAGGGCACGTGGCGCGTGCAGTTCGTACGCTACGTGCGCTCGACAGGCGAGCTCGACGTCTGGTCGTTCGATCAGTCGCAAACCAACCCCGACGATCCGGCTCGCGCCGGCCGGCTCGACGTGCCGCTGGTTGCGAAACCCCCGCTGCCCGGGCCGCGCGTCGGCATGTATGCGCTCGGCGAGATCGCGAGCCAATCCATCGGTGGCAGCACGTCTCGCGTCGGGAGCGACTTTTCGATCCCGGTCACGCAGACGGCGGCGGTTTTCGGCACGCTGCATCCCGACTACTCGAACGTCGAGATCGACCAGCAATCGATCTCGCCGACCGTCTATCAGCGCGTTTACTCTGAGGTCCGGCCGTTCTTCACCCAGGCCGCGCCGTACTACAACAACTTCAACTGCGATGTCTGCAACGGATTTCGGACGATCCTCTATACTCCGGCGATTCCGACGCCGTCGCAAGGCTATGCGTTCGAAGGGAAGCAGGGAGCGTTCGGGCTCGCCGGATACGATGCGATCGGCGACGGCCGCAACGACTCCGCCGAGGCGCTGAACTATACCTCGGACGACAATCACTGGAATGCCGCGCTGCAGCACGTGGCCGCCGACGTTCCCGGGGTCGTCGACGTGGCGAACGAGGCCGGCGTGAGCTGGTTCAACGGAAAGTATCTCTCCGCGTATGCGAACTACGCGACCGACCGCGGAACCAACGTGCTCGATGCCTCGCAAGGCGACTGGCTCGACGCGGGCGGCGGCTTCGTCAACCAGAAGTACGCTCTGTTTGGCTCGTACCGCTACGTGGGGGACTACTTCAACCCGGTCGACGGCTTCGATTCCCATCCGGGCATTCGGGGTTACGGCCTCTACGGCGCGCGGGTGTGGACGTTTGCGCCGAGCGATTTCTTATCGTCGATCGGCATCTCGGGGTTCATGGACCGCTACCAAGGAGCCACGGCTCCCGGCATCGCGCAGAGCGACAACCAAGTGCTGGTGGACTTCCTGACCAAAGGAACGGTGGACCTTCAGCTCTATTCGGGGTCGGATTACTGGCGCTTCGGCACGGAGCTCACGCCGATCTCGCAAAACGCCGGCTTTAGCCTGACGTATCACAGCGGCATGCAGAACAACCTCAACAATTTCCCGACCCACGGGTCGTCGGCGACGCCGACCTCGATTCAGTGGTACACGGGGAACTACGGCATCGGCGGCCGCCTCGACACGTGGTTCCGGAACTCGACGATTCGCGTCGGCAACCGCGGGGCTCTCACGCTCACGCTCGACGACACGGCCCAATATTTCCACGTGGGATCGGCGAACATTCAGTGGTTCGAGGAGATCGCATACGCCTACCAGCTGAGCGCGAACTCATCGTTTGCGATCGGCGTGCGGCGCGTGATCGGCTATCCGCCCCAGCCCAACGGCGGCGGCAACTGCGAAGGCTCGTGCTCGAACATCTCGATCGCCTACCACCTGCGTCTGCGCCGAGCCGAGATTTACGCCGCCTACGGTAATCCGAATACGCTCATCACGGTGCCGCAGGCGATCTTCAAGCTGATCTTCTATGCCGGCGGCGAGAAGGGAACGTGAAACCGTCCGGACCCCTGAACGGTATGAGTGGCATGCGCCTTTTCGCTTATTTGACGCTGGCTTGCGTGCTCTGTCCCCTGGCCGCCTCTGCGGCGCCCGTTGTGCCGGAGGATCTCTTCAAGCTCACGTTCCTGAGCAACGCGGCGCTCTCCCCCGACGGCCACCTCGTTCTCGTCGAGGCGTCGCGGATGAACGGTCCCAAAGACACGTACGACCGCTCGATCGAACTGGTAGATGTAGCGACGGGTCATCTGACGCACAACATCACGAAGCATCTCGGCGACGGCGATTACGCATGGATGCCGAACAGCCGCAGCTTCGTCTTCGTGCGCAGCGCGCCCAAGCAGAAGCCGCAGCTCTACCGCTACACGCTTGCGGGCGGAGCCATAACGCAGCTCACGCACATCGCCGATGGAGTTGCGGCGCCCGTCGTGGATCATGCCGGCGACCGGATTGCGCTCACGGTCACGCAGACGGATCCTTCACCGAAGGCACAGGTGGACTTCGCGCGGGCCGGCTTCACCCCGAAGGCGGCGCAGAAGAAGAGCGACATCGCGGTCATCGACTCGCTGTTCTTCGAGACCAACGGGCAGGGTTACACCTACCGCCAGCATCAGCACATCTGGACGGTCGACGTGGCCGGTGGGCACGCCACGCAGCTGACGTCGGGCAAGTACTCCGAGAACTTCGACGACTGGTCGCCCGACGACCGGAGCATCATGTTCGATTCGCTGCGCTATGACTCGGTGGACGGCGGCCCGAGCGACGTGTACACGATGGCATCTACGGGAGGCCCGCTGCAGAAAGTGGCCTCGCCGCTCCCGGCCAACAACGGATTCTTTTTCGCCGCCGACGGGCGGCGCGTCTACTTCTTGAGTGGCGACATCAAGGATGCGGCCGCGCGTCCGGCGCTCGTTGCGGCGAACCTCGACGGCTCCGATCGGCGCGTCGTCGTGGAGCGCAACGCGGTAGGTTGGGGAGACACTCTCCTCGGTGACATGAAGGAGGGCGGCGGTCTGTGCGGGTGGCGGATGCCCGGGGGGAGGCTGGCGCTGCTCAACATGGACGGTCCCGGCTACGCCAATCTGCGCACGGTCGATCTGACGAGCGGCGAATTTCGCGACGTGACTCCGGCACGGGGCGAGGCTTGGTCATGCTCCATCTCGTCCGATGGGAGCCGCGTCGCTTATCTCTACAGCGACTTCATGCATCCGGCCGACGTCTACGCCGCCGCAACCAACGGCGGAGCGCCGCGCCGAGTCACCGACGTGAACGCGGCGTATCTCGCTGGCGTCACCCTTTCGCAGCCGAAAGAATTCTCCGTGAAAGATCCCGCTGGCTTTACGGTCCAGGCCTGGTTCATGCCCGCGACCGGCGGCGCGCCGGGCGCCAAGCATCCGACGCTACTCGACATTCACGGCGGACCGGAGACACAGTTCGGCGACACGTTCTTCCACGAGTTTCAGCTCTACGCGTCCGAGGGCTACAACATCGTGTTCTGCAACCCGGCCGGAAGCACCGGACATGGCTACGCGTTCGAGGAGGCGCTCGAAAGCAACTACGGCGACGCGATGTTCGCCGACGTGCAGGCGGTGATGGACGCCGTCGTCCGGCGTCCCGACGTCGACGCGACGCGTCTCGCCGTGCTGGGCGGGTCCTACGGCGGTTACGCCACGCTCTGGGTGATCTCGCACACCGATCGTTACAAGGTCGCGGTTGCGGAGCGCGCGGTCAGCAATGTCCGGACGGAAAACCTCACCGCCGACTTCGCCGCCCGCAACGGGCTTGGGGGCGGCGCCTACAACTGGGGGCCGCCCTGGGATCCGGCCAGCGCCGACTACGCGCGGTTCTCGCCGCTCACCTACGTCGGCGGCGTCCATACGCCATTGCTGATCCTCCATGCCGACAATGACACGCGAGCGCCGATCGATCAGACGCTGCAAGAGTACACCGCGCTGAAGATCCTCGGGCGAACCGTCGAGTACGTCGCCGTGCCTAACGAGGACCACGACCTGTCGCGCACCGGATCGCCGATTCACCGTGTGGAGCGCCTCAATCTCATCCTCGCCTGGCTGCGGAAGTACCTCTAGCCGTCTCTGGCAGGGGGCGCCGGGCGTCGTTACAGTAAGGATACACGTTTTGAGAGCCGCCTTTGCCGTGTTGGCAGGCGTGCTGGCGCTCGGCGCCAGCCCGCCGCCGACGATCTATCATGTCGTCACTCGTCCACTGTGCGCGCAGCTGCACGATCGCATCGCGCCGGCGATCGGCATGATGCTGCAGAACGACACGACGATCAAGAAGGGTCCCGCGTACTTCAAACAATACAACCTCGGCGCGCTCTACGGCTCGGGCCCGAGCACGAACTCGCAGAACGACCGCGTCACGCGAGATCCGGGCGGCAGCACGTCGAATATGTCGCAGAACATCGCGCTGCTCGGGATGGAGAACCTGATCCGGCCGCTCGCCAACAACATCATCGCGATTCAAACGATTCTCGACAGCCCCCAGCTGACGAAGCCGACCGGACGGGAGGACGACGATAGGCGCCTGAGCGAGATTCGCGCGAAGCTGCTGCAAGCGCTGGCCGTGCAGAACGCATCGCTCGACATCATCAGCGGGTTCGTCGACACGCAGCAGATGGCCGACCTGCAGCACGCCGGCGAGGGCTACATCAGCTCCATCGCACAGCCCGACAGCAGTAACGCGTCGATCTCGACGCCCGCGCCCAATCCGCTGGCGGTGAACCCGAACTATGCGGGGCTTCCGCCGAATCCGTACGCGATCGACCCCGCGTCGATACCTGGTCTGACGCTGGGCTACAATCCGGTAACGCGGTTGCAGGACGCGCTGACGTGGACGATCTCGGAGGCCCAAAGCCGCGAGAACGAAGCGGCCAAGGCCGTGATGGCGAGCGCCGTGCTGTGCGGCAACGCGCCGGCCTCGCCCGCTCCCTAGCCGCCGGCGAGGCGCGAATCTTCATGTAGCGTTCATGCGGCTGCGGTAGCATCGGCCGCATGGACCTCGCCAAGTTCGGGCTGCGGCACGAGCGCCTTGTGGTGTTCGTCGTCGCCGTGCTGACCGTTCTCGGGGTCTACGCGTATACGACCATCCCCGCGAGCATCTTCCCGACCATGACGTTTTCGCGGATCGACGTGGTCGCGGACGTCGGAAACCTGCCTCCCGATCAGGTGCGCGTCGCTGTGGCGCTTCCGCTCGAGCGCGCGTTCCAGGGATTGCCCTCCGTCACGCGAGTGTTTACGACGTCTGCTCAGGGAAACGCGGAGTTCGTCGTCGAGTTCGATCCTCACACGGCCGTACAGACCGATCTGGCTTATGTCGATCAGGCGATCGCGCAGAACCGGTCGGCGCTGCCGGCCGACACGGACGTCCAGGCGAACATCATCAATCCGAACAGCGAGCCGATTGCCTCGTATGCGCTGCAGTCCGACGGCATGTCGCAGACGCTGCTGCACGAGTTCGCGCAGCAGGCCATGCTACCACGCTTCTACGGCGCGCCGGGGCTCGCGCGCGTCACGGTCGCGGGCGGCCCGGAGCGCGAGTATCACGTGGATCTCAACCCCGCGGCGCTCGCGCAGTACGGCCTGACGGCGGACGACGTGGGGCAGGCGCTCTCGCAAGCGACGAGCGTGACCGCCGTCGGCTTGCGCGACGCGCATTACGTCCGCAACGTGCTCGTCGTCGACGCCGGCATCACGAGCTCCGCGGCGCTCGGGCGCGTCATGGTGCCGACGGCCCACGGCGATCCGCTGCCCGTTTCCGCGCTAGGGAGCGTGGGGCTCGGTGTCGCGCCGCGCACGGCCGAGGTCAGCTTCGACGCTCGGCCTGCGGTGATCTTGAGCTTCTACGCGCTGCCGCAGGCGGACGCCGTCAAGATGGCCGACGCCGTCGCGGCGCGCGCCGACGCCATGCGTCGCTCGCTCCCGGCCGGCGTTCGCCTTACAAAGTTTTGGGATCAGACGGAGCTGGTGAAGGCGTCGCAGGCCTCGCTGCGCGACGCGATCCTCATCGGCGCGCTGCTCGCGATCCTCGTGATCTTCGTCTTCCTGCGCAACCTTCGCATGACGCTCGTGGCCGCGATCATCATTCCGATCGCCATGGCGATCGCGATCTTCGCGATCGGTCAGGCGCATCAGACGCTCAACCTCATGAGCATGGGCGGCCTGGCCGTCGCGGTCGGCCTGATCATCGACGACGCGATCGTGGTGATCGAAAATATTGCGCGCAACCACCGGGAGCATCCCGGGAAGGGGATGCGCGAGACGGTCGCGTTGGCGATGGGCCAGATCGGGCCGGCGATGGCGGCGTCTACGGCGACCACGGTCGTCGTGTTCCTCCCGCTCGCGCTGCTGACCGGCGTCAGCGGATTCTTCTTTCGCGCGCTCGCGTTGACGCTGGGCTCCGCGCTGATCGTCTCGCTCGCGCTGGCGCTGTTTGTCGCGCCCGTGCTGGCCACGTGGCTCGTGCGGCCGCGCGATCGCGACGAGGAAGAGCGCGGCGTCGTTCCCGCGGTGTTGCATCGCTACGAGCCCACGCTGCGCTGGGCGCTGCGCCACCGGCGCACCGTCTATGCGGCGGCCGTCGCTGTGTTGGTCGTGACGGTCGTGCTGCTCGCCGCGCTGCCCAGCGACTTTCTGCCGAAACTCGACGAGGGGCAGTTCGAGGTGAACTACACGCTGCCGGTCGGAACGAGCTTGGCGGCGTCGGATGCCGCGGCGCGGCGTATGGAGCAGATCATCCTGCGCGATCCCGCTGTGCGCGCGGTCGGGCGCTGGACCGGACTGGACACCAACGGCTACTCGCCGACGCCGCAGAACGTCGGCATCCTGCGAGTGGCACTTGCGCCGCCTGGCCGGCGCTCGGGCTATCCGGAGATCAGCGACCGACTGCGCGATCTCGTGACCGCGGCGATTCCGTCCGCCGACGTGAGCTTTCACCAAATTCTCGAGGACATGATCAACGACGTGTCCGGGGTCCCGGCGCCGCTCGAGATCTCGCTCGAGGGGCCCGACCAAGCCACGCTCGTCAAATACGCAAGCCGCGTCGCGCAGTCCGTCGGCGAGGTCCGCGGCGTTACGGATGTCTTCTCCGGCGTCGTGTACACCGATCCGACGATTCGCATCGTTCCCGACGCGCGCGCGCTCGCCGGCCTCGGATGGCAGCAACGCTCGCTGGCCGACGCGCTGTCGGCCCAGGCGCAGGGCACGGTCGCCGCGGATCTGCCCGGCGCGGTCAATCTGATCCCGGTTCGCGTCGCCGTGGCCGGTGAGCCCTTCGGGCAAGACTCCGCCGGCGTGGCCACGCCGAGCGGCCCCGTCGCGCTGCCGTCGCTCGCGCAGCTCGCGCCGCCGCGCCTCGCGACGACGATCTTCGAGCAGAACGGCGCGCGGCTCATCCGCGTCACGGCGACGATCTCCGCGGGGAGCCTATCGTCGGTCGTCTCGGGCGTGCGCCGCGTCCTGTCGCGCACGCCGTTGCCGCCGGGCTATCGCGCCTCGATCGGCGGCGAATACCAGGAACAGCAGCAATCCTTTCGCGAGTTCGCGATCGTCATACTCATCGCGATCGTGCTCGTCTTCACGGTGATGCTGGCGACGTTTCGCTCGTACAGGCTTCCGCTCGTGATCCTCACCGCGATCCCGCTTGCGCTGATCGGCGTCGCGCTCGGACTCTTCATCACCGGAACGCCGTTCAACGTGTCGTCGTTCATGGGGCTGCTGCTGCTCGTCGGGATCGTCGTCAAGAACGGCATTCTGTTAATCGACGTCGCGAACAAGCGGCGCCGGGCCGGCGACACGATCGAGGACGCGCTGGTGATCGCCGGACGCACGCGCCTGCGCCCGATCGTGATGACGACGTTCGCTGCGATCGGAGGACTGCTGCCGCTGGCGTTCGGGATCGGCGCGGGATCGGCCATGGAGCAGCCGCTCGCGATCGCGGTCATCGGCGGCCTCTCCACGGCGACGGCGTTTACGCTCGTGGTCATCCCCGTGCTCTATGCGGGCTTCGCCGGAAGGCGCGAGCCGGCGTGATCCCGGTGCTCGGCGCCCTCTTCGTTTTCGCGCAGCTGTCGCTGCACGACGCGCAGAGCGATGCGCTCGTCGCCTCGCCCGACGTGGCGAGCGCGCGCGCCAAAGTGGCGGAGGCGCAGGCGCGCTTCGACGAAGCGCGCGCGACTCTTGGGCCGGCGCTGACGGCGAACTACAACCAAGTGCCGCAGGCCGGGCCGACGAACACCAGCGTCGTGACGCAGCGCCTGACCACGGTCGGAGCGCAGTGGTCGCTCGGCGATCTCTTCGCCTACTCGCCCGCCGTCGCGCAGGCCACCGCGGCGCTGCGCGCGGCGCAGCGCGATCTCGACGACGCCGAGCGGGGCGAGAGAGTCGCCGTCGTCGGAGCCTACTATGCCGCACTCGGCGCGCGCGCCACGCTGCGCGCGCGCGACGACGAGCTCTCCGCGGCGCAGGCGCAGCTGCGCGCCGCGAGGCTGCGCTTCGGCGCGGGAGACGCGCCGCGTCTGGACGTCGTTCGCGCGACCGTCGCCGTCGCGACCGCCCAATCCGACGAGGCTCGGGCGCAGGCCGACGTGGAGAACACGGACGCGGCGCTCGCGCTCGAAACCGGCGTCGATTCGGGCGCGCTGCAGACGATGACGCCGGTGAATCTCGAGGCGCCGCCGCTCAATCTCGCCGTGCAGGACGCCGCCGCGCGCGCGCTCGCGTCGCGGCCGGACGTCGCCGCCGCGCGCGAGAACGTCGTGGCGGAGCAGCACGCCGTCGGCGTCGCGCGCCGCTCCGGCTGGCCGCTGGTCACGCTCGCGGGTGGCTACACGACCGGCGTGGACACGGGCATCCCCGTGTCCGGTCCAAGCGGGACCGTCGACGTGTCGCTGCCGCTGAGCGGCGCGGCGCACGACCGGGTGCGCGAGGAGGAGGCGCGCCTCGCGCAGGCGCGCGCGCAGCTCCAGAAGGTGGAGCGGAGCGTCCAGCTCGAGGTCGGAGCGGCCGTGCGCGATTATCGCGCGCAGACGATCGCGCTGGCCGCGTCGGAGGACGCGCTGCAGAGCGCGCAGGCAGCGTTTCGCGCCGCGCAGATCGGCTATCGCAGCGGCGCGCTGGCGAGTCTCGAGCTCGAGTCCGCGCGCAGCGCGTACGTTCAGGCGCTCGTCACGCAGATCTCCGCCCTCTACGCGCAGGCGCGCGCGCGCGCCACGCTGAGCCTCCTATTGGGCGAAGCGGATGCGTAGGCGCGGCTGGGTCGTCGTCGCGGTCGTGGCCGTCATCGCGCTCGCGGTCGCAATCGTGCTGCGCCGGCAAGAAACGCCGCCGCCGAAAACGACGGGACCCTCCGTCGCGCTCGCGACCGTGCGTTACGGTGACTACGCCGTGGTTCTCGACGAGGGGGGCTATGCGGGAGCGCCGGTCGGAACGACCGCGCAGCTCGCATTCGCAGGCTCGGGAATTCTGCGCGATGTCTACGTGCACGTCGGGGAGCACGTCGTGGCCGGCGAGGAGCTGGCGTCGCTCGACACGCGCGCGCTCGCGCTCGACGCCGCGCAGGCGCGCGCCGAGGCGGAGGCCGCGGCGGCCGGTTACGGCGGCGGCAGCGTGCCGGGGGCGGCGGTCACGGCGGCGCGCGAACGCGTGCGAGCGGCCGTCGAACGCGCTGCGGCCGACCGCGCGGCGGTGGTTCGCGCGCAGCGACTCTACGACGCGGGCGTCGACGCGCGCAAAGACGTCGAGGCGGCGCAGGCCACGCTCGCGGCGGACGAGGCCGCCGCGACGACGGCGCAGGCGGACCTGCGCGGCGCGAGCTCGCAGCCGTCGGTCGTCTCGGCGCAGGTGCGCGCCGCGTCGGCGCGCGCGGAGTCCGCGGATCTATTGCTCAGTCAGGGAACGCTGACCGCGCCGACGAGCGGCTACGTCACGGCGATCTATCACCGCGCGGGCGAGACCGTCGACGCGAGCAAGCCGATCGTGGCCATCGGGCCGCCCCAGAGCGAGGTGACGCTCAGCGTGCCCGGGACCGACGCCGCGCAGATCGCGGTCGGGAACCCGGCGGAGCTGCGCGTCGCCGGCCTCGCCGGCGCGAGCCTCGGTCACGTGATCGCGGTGGTTCCGGCCGTCAATCAACAGACGCAAACCGCGACCGTCGTCGTCAGCGCTGCTCGCAGCGCGGTAGTTGCCGGCAGCGCGGTGCGCGCGCGCATCACGGTCGCGCACGTGCGCGGCCTGTTGGTTCCCGAGAGCGCGATCGTCGAGGATCCGCAGAAGGGCGAGAGCGTCGTGTTCGTGCAGCAGCGCAAGCCGGACGGCACCACGACCTTCGCGCAGCGCACGGTGCAGGTCGCGCACGAGGACGGAACGACGGCACAGCTGTCGTCGGGCGTCAACGCCGGCGAGCGCGTCGCGGCGCAAGGCGCGTTCGAGCTGCTCGCACCGTCCGGCGACTAACACTCTTGATTTCTGTGAATCCGCCTGCGGCTGGTGCTACTTACCGACCATAAAGAATGTCGTCGGTAAACGGCCGCCGCCGCCGAGCGAGAAGACGGCGGTTTCTCCGGGACCGAGCGTGAAGCCACCCGACGGCAGACCCGTCAGAACGCCATCGATTTCCACGTTTACGTTTGTGCCTCCCGACGCGTAGAACGCGACGGGCCCGCAGTAGCCGAACGTGACACCACTGAACGAACCCGACGGAGCTGATGTCGCTAGCGAAGCTGAAAAGCGAGGTCGAGAAGGGAAACAAGCCGCGATCGAGGCGCCGCCGCATACGAGGAACAGGCCAAGTGAACATCTCTAACTTGCGTGACCAACTTTTCACCGTCTATGCGGTCGCTGCCATGACGGGTTGCGGCGGATCAAGCTGGACACCTTCGGCGGCGTCGCCTGAAAGTGGTGCGGCACCGCTCACCGCGTCTCGCGCCGAAGATGGTGCCCAAGAGAGCGGGCCCTCCTGGATGCAGGTCAAAGCGGGCTCCGCGGATCTTCTCTACGTTTCCGACGTGAGAAAAGTGACCGTATACTCTTATCCGGCCGGCAATCTTGTCGGGGTACTCAAGCACTTTTATATCGCGTCCGGCCTGTGCGTCGATAGGAACGGGGACGTGTTCGTAGTGGACAACGGCTACTCTAAGATCTTTGAATATCGCCACGGAGGCACAAAGCGGATTGCGACGCTAAGCAATCCAACGAGAGGTCCGCTGGGCTGCTCGGTGGACCCGACAACCGGAAATTTAGCCGTCACGAGCCTCGGATCTGCTTCCACTCCTACCGTGGCGATTTACAAAGGGGCGCGCGGGGCGCCCGTTACATATCAGGACCCAGCATTTTATGAGTTTTTCTTTTGCGGCTACGATGGCAATGGAAACCTCTTTGCCGATGGCATAACAAGCCCCGGAAGCGGGCACTTTGGCCTCGCGGAGCTGCCGCAGGGCAAGGCGAAGCTCGAGAACATAAGCCTGAGCCAATACATAGCGTGGCCGGGCGGTGTTCAGTGGGACGGTGAACACGTAGCCGTGGGCGATCAAGCTTCACCAATTATCTACCAGCTCTCAATCAGCAACGGGCAAGCCGTGACCGAGGGAGAGACGCACATGGGGAGCAGGGCCCGCAACGTCGCTCAGTTCTGGATTCAAGGCTCGCGTCTCATAGCACCTAATACAATTCCGGGTCGCGGCGGCCTCGGCTCGAAGGCTCTAATATACGCGTATCCAGCAGGCGGAAAAGCCCTTGAAAAAATTTCGAAAGGCGTCATCGCCGCGGAAGGTGCTGTTGTAAGTCTCGCCGGCCAGTAGATAGCGGGGCGAGGGAGCTTCTGCCTGAGACTTGGTGACAGCTGCCCAGGGAGCCGAAGGCCGCATAGCGCTATTGAACCGTGAATTGAAAAACGCGGAATTCCGTTACGGCCGTAGTATGCACGTGGGCCCGGCCCCTTTTGGACAAGAACTCAATAGCTTGCAATGAAGGCCGTTACGCTGCGGCGAGTGCGATCGTAACGATGGCACCGCCGTCGGCTGCGTTGGCCAGCTCGAGATGGCCGCGGTTCGCCTCGACGATCGTTCGCGCGATCGCGAGGCCGAGTCCGGTGCCGCCCCGCGGGTGCGCGGTATCGCCGCGCCAGAAGCGTTCAGTGGCGTGTGCGAGCGCGGCGTCCGAGAATCCGGGCCCGTCGTCGGCGACTTCGATCGTGACGGTGTCCGCATTGCGCGACGTTCGCAGACATACGGTGCCGTCGTCGCGCCCGTACTCGATGGCGTTGTGCACGACGGCGAGCAATGCACGCTCGAGCGTCGCGCGATTGGCGCGCGCGAGCACCTCACCGGGCGTGTCTACGCGCACTGCCATCCCGCGCGTGGCCGCGGCGGGACCCACCCGTTCGCCGAGATCGCGCACGAGCTCGCTCGCATCGAGCGTCTGCTGGCGGCGTGCGTCGACTTCGGCCCGCGCCGCGGCCAAGAGCTCGTCGACCAACTCCTCTAGCCGCGCGGACTCGCGCGCGATCGACGTCAGCGCCGAGCGGTATTCCTCGTTCGTGCGCTCGCGCCGGAGCGCGAGATCCGTTTCGGCGCGCAGCACCGCCAGCGGTGCGCGGAGCTCGTGCGACGCGTCGGCGACGAATCGCCGCTCGCGCGAGAACGCGGACTGCAGCCGATCCAGCATGCGGTCGAACGACGCGCAGAGCCGCGCCAGCTCGTCGTTGCCCTCCGCCTGCAAGCGCGCCGAGAGATCGTGGCCCTCGATGCGCTCCGCGAGCGAGGCGATCTCGCCGACCGGCGCCAGCACGCGCGCCGCGACCCTGCGCGAGACCACGACGCCGAGCGCGATGAGCAACAGGCCCACCGCGATCGAAACGATGGCCGCGTCGCGATCGAACTCGTCGATCCACACGCTTGACTGCCAAACGGTCACCGTGCCGTACGTGCGGCCGCCGCGTTTGACGGAGACGCTTGAAGTCTGCAGCGTACCGCGCGTCGCCTCCGGTAACGCATCGCCGGCGATCTGCTTGCCGGCATCGTCGTAGACGGCAAACGGCGTATCGGCGTGAAGCGGCCCAAGAGCACGCAGGTCGCTCGGATCCAGAGAAATCCGTCCGTGGTGGACGTCGACGGCGGTGGCAATCGTTTGTGCAGCCGAGTGCAGCCGCGCTTCGAAGCCGGTCCGCAGCGCGCGGTCGAGGGCGACGATGGACAGCGACGCAAAGAGTGCGACGGTGACGGCGACGATCGCGGCGACGGTGATGGTAAAGCGGGTGCGGACGCTCAATACGGGGTCTCGAGCCGGTAGCCGAGTCCGCGGAGGGTGTGCAGCAGCTGAGGCTCGCCGTCTTCGGTGAGTTTGTTGCGCAAGCGGCGCGCATACACGTCGAGCACGTTCGAGACGCGGTCGCTGTCGCGGTCCCACAGCCGATCTTCCAGCATCCGGCGCGTGACCGTACGGCCCGCGTTGCGCATGAGCACTTCCAAAAACAGGCTTTCCTTCGCGGTCAGCATCAGGTCGCGTCCGCGCCGATGCGCCTGGCGCGTCTCGGCATCGAACTCAAGGTCGCCGACCCGCAAGATCGTGTCGATCCGATTCGGCGGCCGGCGCGCGAGCGACCGCAGGCGCGCTCCGAGCTCGTCGAAGGCGAAAGGCTTGCGTAGATAGTCGTCGGCGCCGGCGTCGAGCCCGGCGACGACGTCGGCCGCGCCGTCGCGCGCGGTCAGAATCAGCACGGGGACGTGGTTTCCAGCGGCGCGGATCCTTCGCAGGATCGAGAGGCCGTCTTCGCGCGGAAGGTTCAGGTCGAGCACGAGGGCGTCGTAGCTCGCCGCCCCGAGATACTCGTCGCAGTCGCGTCCGTCGGGGAGCGCGTCGCAGATGTAACCGTCCTCGCTCAGTCCGCGCCGCACGAGCGCCCGCAGAGGCTCGTCGTCTTCGATGACCAGGACCCTCACGGGGTCCACTTCAGCCGCTGGACCCAGTCGCCCCGCGTGTCGGAGTAGACGACCCAGATGTCGTTGGTGGTTTCGTCGATTCCGACCGTGTGGAGGCCCTGATGGCCGGTGTCGAGACGCCCGACGACGTGCGGCGCTGCGCCCTTCTTGACCGCCACGACCGTGACGATGCCGCGCCCGGCGCAGACGACCAGATCGCCGCGCGAGCCGGTGCCGCACTGATCGATGTGAGGCTGCACCGGGACGTCGC
>JAFAJV010000136.1 GCA_019235995.1 Vulcanimicrobiota bacterium | reverse complement strand
GATCGCGACGTGCCCGTCGTGCCCGCAGGCGTGCATCACTCCCTCGGCTCGCGAGCGATAAGGTACCTCGTTCAGCTCGGCGATCGGCAGCGCGTCCATGTCGGCGCGCAGCAGCGTCACCGGTCCCGGACGTCCGCCCTGCAGCGTCGCGAGGACGCCCGTCTTGCCGACGCCGCTGCGAATTGCGTCGTAGCCGAACCCACGCAGTTCGCGTTCGATGAAGGCGGCCGTCTCGTGCTCCTCCATCGAAAGCTCCGGGTGTGCGTGGAAGTGGCGCCGATAGCGAACGATATCGTCTACTGTCATCTTTCTCTGATAATCATTAGTACGGCAAAAAATCGGCGCGGAAGAGATAGTACCCATCGGCCTTCTGACAGTAAGAGGTGGCCGATTGATATGACGATGCACGAGCGGCCGCGAGCGCGTTCGCATCGATGTCACGATTTCCCGACGACTGGTAGACCCATGCGCGCAGAGGGATGTCAGCGTCGCCAACAGCAACTTCAATTTCCGCCGTGTATGACATGCGCGGGACGTAGCGCGGAAATAATGGCTGCCTCGGATGCGTAATCGTAGCCTCTTGAAACGGATGCGGACAATCAATCCCGAAGAGCGGCGCGATCGGCTTGGCGATGACATGGGGAAATCCCTCGGGATCTTGTGGTGTCTGCGGCGGGTACGATGCGCGACCGAACGAAGGAATTCCGCATGCAACGTCGCCCCATGCGTCCCAGCCGTACATCGTATCCCCCGAAGCACGCGCTTTTAGTATCCAAGCATGGCGCACGAAAACCGGTTTTTCGAAAACGGCAACTCGGCGAGTCGATTCTCCGTCACCTGTTGTTCGCAACGTGAGCGCAACGTTCGCTACTTCCCAGGTGTACCAGCCGCCGTCGGTATCGGCGACGACGGTCGCCGATACGATCGTCCTTGGCGAGTTCGCGAATAGGCCGAACACAAGGCCCGTCGACCGGCCATCGCTCGACGCCGGGATCGCGGGTCTATACCAAACGCTCGCGGGACAAAACTCCATCAGCGCTTTCATATGCGTAGCCGGCGCGTTAGCGGACAGGGCCGGCGCGGCAAGGGATCCAAGCGCCACGAGAAACGCTGCGGCCCTTCGAAGCATCGCCACGGCTTTTGGGCGCGTGCCTCTTCGCCACCTTCGGCGCAGGATTTCGCCGCAACGCGCACTAGGAGACGTCGTGGCCCTCGAGCGTACGGAATCGAAGGCGCGGGCCGCCTTCGAGCGCCATGGATTGAGCGACGAGCAGCTCGTAGCGATGCTGCGCACGATGCTGATGCAGCGCACGCTCGAGAATCGCGGCTTCCAGCTGAACCGCCAAGGGAAGATTCCGTTCGCATCGGCGAGCGAGGGGCACGAGGCCGTTCAGGCCGGCGCCGCGACGGCGTTCGAGCGCGGCAAGGACATCCTGGTCCCGTACTATCGCGATCTGGGCCTCGAGTTGGGAATCGGCCTGGAGCCGTACGAGGTGCTGCTGTCGCTCTTCGCCCGAGCGGCCGACCACTCGGCGGGGCGCCAGTTCCCGCACCACTACGCGAGCCGTGAGCTTGGGCTGCACACGATCAGCTCGGTGATCGCCGCGCAGCTGCCGCATGCGGTCGGCGCGGCGTACGCGCTGCAGTACCGGGGCGAGCGGGGCCGCGCGGTTCTGACGACGTTCGGCGACGGCGCGACGAGTGAAGGCGAGTGGCACGAGTCGGTCAACTTCGCCGCCGTCCACCGGCTGCCGATCGTCTTTCTGTGCGAAAACAACGAGTGGGCGATCTCAACGCCGCTGGCGCTCCAGATGGGGCAACCCGACGTCTACAAGCGCGCGACGGGCTATGGGATACCGGGAATCGTCGTGAACGGGATGGATCCCATCGCCTGTTACGCTGCGGTGAGGGAAGCGCTCGAGCGGGCGCGGTCGGGAGGCGGACCGACGCTCGTGGAAGCCAAATGCTATCGCTTCCTTTCCCACACGACCGATGACGACGACCGCACCTACCGGTCGCGCGCGGAAGTGGCGGAACGCCGCAAGGACGACCCGGTGCCGGGATTCGAGCGGCTCCTGATCGAGCGCGCCGTCCTGAGCGAGCAGGATGCGGAAGCATTGAAGCGTTCCGTGCTAGAAGAAGTCAACGACGCGACCGACCGCGCCGAGGCGATGGCCTACCCGGCGTCGACGACCCTCTACGAACGGGTCTACGCCGAGAGCTGGCAGCCGTGGCGCGAATGAGGTCGCAGAACGTGGAGTACGATGGCTAGCACCGACATCGCGAGCGGTAGGCTCGAACGTCGCGGGTTGAGCGACGAACAGCTGCGCGAGATCTTCCGCAACATGCTGCTCCAGCGGCAGCTCGACAATCGCGGCTTTCAGCTGAACCGCCAGGGCAAAGTACCGTTCGCGCTGGGCAGCGAGGGCCACGAGGCGCTCCAGGCCGGCGCGGCGATGGCCTTCAACCGCGGCCAGGACATCCTGGCGCCCTACTATCGCGACCTCGGGCTCTGCCTCGGAATCGGCCTATCACCCTACGAGATCATGCTGTCGATTTTCGCGCGCGCCGACGATCATAACGGTGGCCGGCAATTCCCGAATCACTATTCGTCGAAGCACGCCGGCCTGATGTCGTTCTCCTCGATCTTGGCCGCGCATCTCCCGCACGCGGTCGGCGCCGCGTACGCGATGAAGTACCGGGGCGAAACCGGACGCGCGGTATTGGCAACGTGCGGTGACGGAACCACGAGCGAGGGGGAGTGGCACGAATCCATGAATTTCGCGTCGGTGCACAAGCTGCCGTTCGTGATGCTGGTGGAAAACAACGAGTGGGCGATCTCGACGCCGCTCGAGAAACAGATGGCACAGCCCGAAATTTGGAGGCGCGCCGAAGGCTACGGCATTCCCGGACGCCGCTTCAACGGCTTCGATCCCATCGTGACGTACGCCGCAGTGAGGGATGCGATGGATCGCGCGCGCAGCGGCGGCGGCCCGACGCTCGTCGAGGGCACGTGTTACCGCTACCTCGCGCACTCCACCGACGACAACGACATGACGTACCGCACGCGCGAAGATGTGATGGAGCGCCGCAAGCTGGATCCGGTGCCGGCCTTTGAGGCGCTGCTTCTCGAGCAGAGCATCATGAGCGCCGACGACGTCGCCGCGATGCGTAAGGACGTCCTCCGCGAGACCAATGAGGCCACCGACGCAGCCGAGGCGCGGCCCTATCCGGCGGCCGCCGATCTCTACGCGCACGTCTATGAAGGAGCCTGGCAGCCGTGGCAGTCGTGAGCAGCACGAGCTCGACCGTGATGAACAACGTCGAGGCGGTCCGCGCGACGCTCTACGAAGCGATGAAAAGCGACGATCGCACGCTGATTTTGGGAGAGGACGTCGGCGCCCGCGGCAACGTCTTCCTCATAACCAAGGACTTCATCAACGAGTTTGGGCCGCAGCGGGTCATCGACACGCCGATCGCCGAGGCCTCCATCGTCGGCATCGCCGTCGGCATGGCGATGGAGGGGTTGCGCCCGATCGCCGAGATCCAGTTCGCCGATTTCATCTATCCGTCGTACAACCAGATCGTCGGCGAGGCGGCGAAGGTGCGCTATCGCTCCAACGGCGAGTACACATGCCCGCTCGTGATCCGCACGCCGTACGGCGGCGGCGTCCGCGGCGCGCTATCGCACTCCGTGTCGGTCGAGGCGCTCTTCTACCACGTCCCCGGTCTCAAGATCGTCGCGCCGGCATTCCCTGCCGACGTCAAGGGTCTGCTCAACGCCGCGATCGACGACCCCGATCCCGTGATGTTCCTCGAGCACAAGAAGACCTATCGCCTCATCAAGGGAGAGGTGCCGAACGGGCACTACACGATTCCGCTGGGTAAGGCGAACGTGCTCAAAGCGGGAACGCAGCTGACGGTCGTTTCGTACGGACTCTACGTGCACTGGGCTCTGGAAGCCGCCGTGGCGCTCGAGCAGGGCGGCCTCTCCGTCGAGGTAGTCGACCTGCGTTCGATCCGTCCCATGGACAAAGCGACGATTCTCGAGAGCGTGGAGAAAACGCGCAAGCTGTTGATCATCCACGAGGACAACAAGTTCGGCGGCATCGGTGCGGAGATCAGCGCGATGGTCGCCGAAGAGGCGTTGTTCAACCTGGACGCGCCGATTCGGCGCCTCTGCGGCCCCGACGTTCCCGCAATGGGTTACGCGCTGCCGCTCGAGGAGGCGTTCATGTCGTCACCGGCCGAGATGGCCGACGCGATGCGGGAGATGGTGAAATTCTGATGGTGACGTTCTGATGGCGACAACGATTACGATGCCGCAGCTCGGCGAGACGGTGACCGAGGGCACTGTCGCGCAGTGGCTGAAAAAGATCGGCGACAGCGTCGATAAGTACGAAGACTTCGTCGAGGTTTCCACCGATAAGGTCAACGCGGGCGTACCCTCGCCGGTCACGGGAACGATCCGGGAGCTCCTCGTCAAGGAAGGGGAAACGGTCGCGACCGGCACGCCGATCGCGGTGATCGACGAGGTCGGAGCCGCGCCTGACGCGGCCGAGGCCGCACCGGCGCCGGCGCACGCGGAAGCTCCCGCGCCCGCGAACGCGGCCCCGTCGGGAAACGGCGCCGCCGCCGCTGCCGCCAACGCGGCCGCGTCGCCCGCCGTTCGACGCCTGGCGCGCGAACATCGCGTGGACATTCGCACGCTGCGCGGCAGCGGCGCGAACGGGCGCGTCACCGCCGACGACGTGCTCGCCGCCGCGCGCGCCGTCGTTTCCACCGCGCCCCCGGCACGTTCGGCTCCCGCGGCGCCGCCGCCGGTTCCAAGCCCCGGACGCACGTCGACGTACGCGCAGCCCGCGCGCGGGACGCTGATCCCGCTGACGCAGGCGCGGCGCATCATCGCGGAGCGCATGGTCGAGAGCCGGCACACGGCGCCGCACGCCTGGTCGATGGTCGAGATCGACGTCACCGGCGCATGGGATTGGCGCGTTCGCGAAAAGGATCTCTTCGAGCGTGAGACCGGATACAAGCTCACGCTGATGCCCTTCTTCATCCGCGCGGTGGTGGAATCGCTGAACGTCTTTCCGCTGATGAATGCGAAGTTCGTCCCGGCAACAGACGGCGGTCAGCCCGCGATCTACGTTAACGAGGCGGTCAACATCGGGATTGCCATCGGCCTGCCTACAAATCTCGTCGTCCCGGTCATCAAGAATGCCGACCAGCTCTCGATCAAGGGGATCGCCATCGCGGCGGGCGAGCTGATCGACAAGGCGCGCAAGGGCAAGCTGGGCGTCGACGAGCTCGCCGGCGGGACGTTCACCGTCAACAACAACGGCGCGAACGGCTCGTGGGCATCGGCGCCGATCATCAATGCCGGTCAAGCGGGGATCGTCACGATGGAGTCTGTGATCAAGAAGCTCGTCGTGCGCGATGACGACACGATCGCCATACGTCGCATGATGAATTCGTGTCTCTCACTCGATCACCGCGTCGTGGACGGCTACGTGGCGAGCGGCTTCCTGGCGGAGCTCAAGCGCCGCCTGGAGGCCATGCGCCCGCAAGCCGAACTGTAGGGGTACCGTAGCTCGCAGATCCGCAAGCATTTTCGCTTTGAGGCGGCTCACGTGCTTCCGTTCCATCCTGGAAAGTGCGCGCGCATGCACGGCCACTCGTATCGCCTCGAGGTCGCCGTTCGAGGACCGCTGCGCTCGCGCGGCCCCGCGCGCGGGATGATCGAGGACTTCGAGAAGCTCGAACGCATCGTCGGCGAGCGCATCCTCGAGGCACTCGACCACCACAACCTCAACGACTCGATCGAGAATCCCACGGTCGAGAACATCGTGTTGTGGATCTGGAAGCGACTCGAACGCCATCTGCTCGGGTTGGACGAGCTCGTGCTCTGGGAAACCCCCACCGCGTGCGCGGTGCTTCGCAGAGGCGATCTGGCGTAATGCTGCAGCTGTCGGAGATCTTCTATAGCATTCAGGGCGAGGGGATGTGGACGGGCACACCGGCCGTATTCGTGCGCCTCGCGGGCTGCAATCTGGCGTGTGCTTTCTGCGACACCGACTACTCGACGAAGTTCTTTGCCGGCGTGGACGAAGTGGTCGGATCGGTTCGCAGGGTCGGTGGCGACTGTCCGATGGTGGTGCTGACGGGCGGCGAGCCTCTCGCTCAAGCCGAGGCGCCGGCGCTGATTGACGCGCTGCGCGAGGACGGCAGGCGGGTGCACGTGGAGTCGAACGGTACGATCTTCACGGAGCTGCCGGACGACGTCTGGCTCTGCGTGTCGCCGAAAGAGCGAGTGGACCGGCGGATGGCACTGCGCGCGAACGAGGCGAAGCTCATCGTGGACGAGCGAGTGCCCGAAGAGCACGTCGATCTCTTCGCCGACAAGCCGACCATCTTGCTGCAGCCGGAGGGAAACCGGCCCGCCAATGTCGCGATCGCGCTCGATTATGCGAAGACGCATCCCCGCCGCTTCCGCCTGTCGTTGCAGGTGCACAAGTACATCGGCGCGCCGTGATACTTCTTAGCTGTGCCGTCGAGGCGGAGCTCGCCTTTTGGGAGCCGCGCGACGGCGTCGTGACGCTCGTCACCGGCGTCGGCCCCGTCGAGGCGTCGTGCGCGCTCACGGCCGAGCTCTGCCGGCGACCCTACCGGCTCGTCGTCAACGCCGGCTTAGCCGGCGCATTCGACGGCGCCGCCCAAATCGGCGACGGCGTCGTCATCGGCGAGGACGTCATGGAGATCGCGTTGGAAAGCGGTGCGCCGCTGCAGCTGCCGCGCGGCGAGCGGACCGTCGAGCGGGCGAGTTCCGACGCCGCGCTCGTCGCGCGCCTGCGCGACGCGGGCTTTCCGGTGGTACGCGGCATCACGGTCGCGCGCGTCACGGCGTCGGAACAGACGGCGCGACGGCTCGCGACGGAGCTGCGTGTGCAGGTGGAGTCCATGGAGGGCTTTGCGGTGCTGCGGGCCGCGCAACGGCTGGGCGTCGCGGCCGTCGAGCTGCGCGGCATCTCGAACCGCTGCGGCGTGCGGGAGGACAGCGGTTGGAACTTCGATGCCGGGATCGCCGGCCTGGCGCGCGTGGCGCGCGCGCTGTTCGAGCTCGTCTGATGCCGCTCGAGCTCGCATACTCGCCATGCCCGAACGACACGTATATCTTCGCGGCGCTGACCCACGGCCTGCTCGACGGCGGGCCCGACGTGCGCGTGCATTTGGCCGACATCGAGGAGCTCAACAACGCGGCGGCGCGCTCGCAGTTCGCGCTCACGAAGGTCAGCTACGGCGCGATTCCGTTCCTGATGGGTCGCTATCGCATTCTTCCGTCCGGCGGGGCCGTAGGACGCGGCTGTGGGCCGCTGCTGGTGGCGCGCCCCGCGGAGTCACCGCCGCTCTTTGCCGACTTCGCTCGGCTTCGGATCGCGATCCCGGGCGAGCGAACGACCGCGTTCATGCTGCTGCAGCTCGCGCTGGGCGCGCGCCCGAAGACCGTGCAGATGCGTTTCGATCGGATCATCGATGCCGTGGCGAGCGGCGACATCGACGCCGGATTGATCATTCACGAGTCGCGCTTCACGTACCGCGATGCGGGGTTGATCGCCATCGCCGACCTCGGCGAGTGGTGGGAGAACATGACGCTGTTGCCGATTCCGCTCGGCGCGGTGGTCGTACGCGACGACGTCGATGCCGAGCAGGCGCGCCGCGTCGCCGACGCGATTCGAAAGAGCCTCGCGTTCGCGCGGGCGAACGAGTCCGCCGTGATGCCGTACGTTCGGGAGCATGCCGCTGAGATGAGCGACGACGTTGTGCGGGCGCACATCGAGCTCTATGTAAACGAATTCACCGACGACTTGGGCGAGACCGGGCGGGATGCGGTACGCGCGCTCTTCGCGCGAGCAAGCACCGCGCGTATCTTGAAGGCGGAGGTCGAGCCGCGCTTCGCGTGAACCGAGGAAGCTTCATCGCCGGCGGCGCCGCACTAACCGTCGCCACGGCGGCCGCCTCCGCGCAGCAGCTCGCACCCACGCCGGTCGAGCTCGGCGACGACGTCCTCCTGAGCGGGGGGGCGTGGCGCGACCTCCGCGGCCGCGCGGTCGGCGTGATCGCGAACCAGAGCGGCGTCACGTCGGCGCAAGAGTCGATCGTCGATGCGATCCTGCATCATGGGAAGATCCGGATCAAGGCGATCTATGCTCCGGAGCACGGCTTCCGCGGCGACCAGGCGGCCGGAGCTACGATCGCCTCGTACGTCGATTCACGAACCGGGCTGCCCGTCTACAGCCTCTACGGCGCGACGCGCCATCCCAGCGCGGCGATGCTGGAAGGCGTCGAGGTCCTGCTCTTCGACATCCAAGACGTCGGCTCGCGCGCGTACACTTACATCTCGACGATGGCCTACGCGATGCAGAGCGCCGCGGCTTACGGCAAGGAATTCTGGGTGCTCGACCGCCCAAATCCGACGGGCGGAAGCATCGTAGAAGCGCCCGTGCTCGAGCCGCCCTACGAGTCGTTCATCGGCCTCTACCCCATCGCGATGCGCCACGGGATGACGGTCGGCGAGCTCGCACATCTGTTCAACGAGCACTTCGGGATCGGCGCCAAGCTGCGCGTCGTGGGGATGAACGGCTGGCGCCGCTCGATGATCTGGCCCGACACCGGGCTACAGTGGGTTCAGACCTCGCCGAACATCCCCACCTGGGAGACCACGATCGTGTATCCCGGCATGGGGCTCGTCGACACGGTCGGCGTCAACAACGGCAGCGGCTTCACCAACCCGTTCCTCCTCGCGGGAATGGCGGGCATCGATGGGCCGGCGCTCGCGGAGCATTTGAATGCGCGCGCGCTGCCCGGCATTGCGTTTCGTCCGACGCAGTGGTCGCCGACCTCGGGCTTCTGGCAGGGCCGCGTGCTCACCGGCGTCGAGCTCGAGCTGCTCGAACCGCGCCGCATTCTGGCGGTGCGAACGGCGCTCGAGATCCTGGTGGCGGTGCGCGACCTCTTTCCGCGAGTGATCCGCATCAAGAGTGTCGCGGCGCTCGACCGCGACTGGGGCACGGATTCTTTTCGTCAGGCATTCCTCGCCGGCGAGAGCGCCGAGGCGATCGTCGCGCGATGGGCGCCGAGCGTCAACTCGTTCAGAGCGCTGCGCGAGCGATACCTCCTGTACTGATCTCGAGCCCGTCGGCGGCGGCCGCCAATGCGTTCGCGAGCCGCCGAAGCTGCGGCTCGACGTAGTGCGCGTTGGCGCGCAGGATGTCGCGCCACATCGGAGCGTTCATGTCGGAGATGCGCAGCAGCTCGCGCGCCACCGGACCGCTGAGCCGCTGCGCCTCCGACTCGCTCTCCCCAAGCAAAGCTGCGTAACACGAGGCGACGATCTGGGGAAGGTGCGACGTCAGCGCGACGATGCGATCGTGCGCCTCCGCGCTCGTCGCCACGGGAATCCCGCCGCACCAGCGGATGAACTCGAGGGCCCGCGCGTCCAAGCCCGCGTCGCCGCTCGGCACGTAGGCCCACGAACATCCGGCAAAGAGGTCGGCGCGTGCGGCGCCCGCGCCGCTTCGCTCGCATCCGGCCATCGGATGCGTCGCGACGAAATTCTTCAGACGCTCCGCGGCCGACACGACCGGCACTTTGACGGACGCGACGTCCAGCACGAGCTCGGCCCGCACGGCCGTGCCCCGCGACAGGCGCTCGAGCTCGCAGAGCGTCGGTTCGAGGTGCGACGCAACGACGAGGACGTCGGCTTCCCCCGCCAGCGTCTCCGGCGTTGCGGCCGCGTCGATCGCGCCTGCCTCGGCGGCCGCGTCGAGCGCCGCGGGATCGATGTCGCAACCGACGACATAAACGCCGCGGGCACGCGCATGGAGTCCGACGGAACCTCCCATCATGCCCACGCCGAAGATACCGAGCACGCTGCCGATCATGACGCGTGCACGAGGTCCGGCCGCAGCCCGGCGGCGCCGTCGAGGTACACGTGCTCGATCTCGCGAGCGGCCCGCGCGGTGTTTACGTGCATGAGAACGCGTATGCAGCGGCCGAGAGCACCTGGGACGTCGACCTCCGAGAAGTGCAGCATCGGGACGTGGACCCATCCCATCTCGCGCGCCGCAAGCGCGGGGAAACACGCGCGGAGATCCGGCGTGAGGCTGAAGAGCACCGAGGCGATGTCGTCCAACTCGATCGCGTTGCGCCGCGTCATCTCGCCCAGCAGACGTTTCGTGGCGAACGCGATGGCCGCCGTCGAGTCGGCGTCCGCCGTGATTGCGCCTCGAATGCCTCGGAAAACGCGAACCCCCGCCGGGTCGGCGGGGGTCTGCGTTGTCGATTGCTGTCTCTTGCCAGTACCGTGCAAAACGCTTCCCTCACCGACCTCGAAGGCGGAAATAGTAGCACGAATACCCGTACGAACCTAACGACCACATGATGTCCGACTATGCAAACACACCTCGTGATGCTTGTCAAGGACGCGGCAGTCTTTCGGAGCGAATCAACCACCATGCTGCGGGAGCGCCTGATCGAGGCCCTGGGAGTAGAGGCTGTGAAGACGGCGCCGGAAGACCTGGCGGTCTACGCGTTCGACGCGTACACCGACGGCGCGCCCCCCTCGGCGGTCGTCCTGCCCGCGTCGACCCGCGACGTGAGCGCCGTCGTGAAGATCGCGCGTGAATTCGGGGAGCCGATCGTCGCTCGCGGTGCCGGCACGGGGCTCTGCGGGGGCGCCGTCGCGACCGCCGGCGGCATCGTCCTCTCGTTCGCCCGAATGAACCGGATCCTCGAGCTCGACGAGCGCAACCGCCGGGCACGCGTCCAGCCCGGCGTCATCAATCTCGACCTCTCGCGCCACGTCGCGGCGAGCGGACTCTTCTACGCGCCCGACCCCTCGTCGCAGAAGATCTCGACGATCGGCGGCAACATCGCGACGAATGCCGGCGGCCCGCACTGCCTGTCCTACGGCACAACCGTCAATCACGTGTTGGCGCTCGAAGTCGTGGACCATCGCGGCGAGGTGTTCACGACGAGCATCGACGACGCGGGGTACGACCTCACCGCGGCCCTCGTCGGCAGCGAAGGCACGCTCGGCGTCGTGACCTCAGCGTGGCTGCGCCTCCTCGCCTTTCCGGAGGCCGTGCGCGTCTGGGTCGCGGCCTTCGGCGACATCGACTCGGCGTCGGAAGCCGTTTCCGCCATCATCGGCGCGGGTATCGTGCCGACCGCGCTCGAGATGATGGACTCCGTCATCACGCGGGCGGTCGAGGCCGCATTCGCGGCCGGTTACCCCACGGATGCCGGCGCCGTGCTGCTTGTCGAACACGCCGGCGTGGAGGAGGACGTCGCGGCGGCCGAGACCTCGATCCACGCGATCGTATCGCAGCACGGCGCGCGCTCCTGGCGCAGCGCTCGCACCGCGGCCGAGCGCGCCGCGCTCTGGGCGGGACGAAAGGGAGCCGCCGGCGCGACTGGGCGCATCGCGCCCAACTACTACACGCAGGACGTGTGCGTGCCGCGCAGCAGGCTGCCGCAGGCGCTTCGCGCCGTCGAGAGTGCGGCCGCCGAGAATGCAGTGACGGTCGGCAACGTCTTTCACGCCGGCGACGGGAATCTCCATCCGCTGCTTATGTACGACAAGCGGGAGCGCAAGCAGGTCGCCGCCGTGGTCGAGACCGGCAATGCGATCCTGCAGTGCGCGATCGACCTGGGCGGCACGATCAGCGGCGAACACGGCATCGGCTGGGAGAAACGCGACGCGATGACGCGGATCTACTCGACCGCGGATCTGGCGACGATGGGCCGCGTGCGCGACGTCTTCGACCCGGCGCGCGCGCTCAATCCGGAGAAGATCTTCCCGAACGGATCGCGGTGCCCCGAGGTGGCGCCGCCGTGACGGCCACGCAAGAGCGTGTCCGGCCGGATAACGCCGCGGGGGTGACCGAGCTGGTCGCGCGCTGCGACGCTGCGGGGCAAAAGGTCTGCATCGTCGGCGGGAACACGCTCGAGGGAATGGGCTTCCCGCCCGAACGAGAGGACGTCACGCTCGATATGACCGCGCTCGCGGGAATCGTCGCCAACGAGCGGGCGGACCTGACGATCGCGGCGCGCGCGGGCACGCCCCTGCGCGACGTCGCGACGCTGCTCGCGGCACAGGGGCAGTTCGTTCCGTTCGACGCCCCGCAGCCCCACTACGCGACGATCGGCGGAACGCTGGCCGCCGGCTGGCTCGGCCCGCGCCGCCACCTCTACGGCCGCGTGCGCGAGTACGTGATCGGCTCCGCGATCGTGTTGGCGGACGGCACGATCGCGCACGCCGGCGGCATGGTCGTGAAGAACGTCGCCGGCTACGACATGAGCCGCCTGTACGTCGGCTCCTTCGGCACGCTCGGCGTTCTCCTGCAGGCGAACTTCAAGACCGCGCTGCTGTCGCCGCACGCGCGCGTCTTCCTTGCGCCGCTGCCCGAACACACGCGGGAACGCGCGTGTGCACAGCTCGCCGCGCTACCGATACGCCCTGCGTCCGCCTTCTGGATCGAAGGCTTCCACAACGCGGTTGACGGCGAGGACGGGGCCGAGGGACGCATCCTCGTTTCGTTGGAGGGCAGTGACGCGCTGCTCGAGCGGGCCACGCGCGATTTGCGCTCGGCGCTCGGGCGTGCGGGCGTCCCCGACACGCACGTCGTCGACGCCGGGGCCCGCGAGGCGTTCGAGCGAGTCGTCGACGCTTACGTCGCCTGCCTCGGCGAGCGCTCGATCACCTATCGGCTCTTCCCGTTTCCCGACGAGTCCGCGCGATGCGCTCGCCGCCTGCGCGAGCTCGCGGGTCATTTTGCGCTGCACGCCGAGAGCATCGTCGACGTGATGAATGGGGACGTCGTGCTGCGCATCAGCGACCTCGACGCGCGCGCACTCGGTTCCAAGATCGAGAACTTCGATGACGCGCTGCACGACGCGGAGCCGCGCGCTGCGGTGGTCGCCGGCAAACATTCGCACCGCCCCTTCCTGCGAGTCTGGGGCGAGGCGCCCGCGGCGGTCGACCGGATGCGCGCGTTAAAACGCCGCTTCGATCCCAACGGGACTCTGAATCCCGGCCGCTTCGTCGGCGGGATCTGAGCGTGCGGCTCCTGCTCCTGGGCGGCTCCGGATTCGTCGGCCGCCACCTGAGTGAGGCGCTGCGCGAACGCGGCGACACGGTGACGCTCGCTTCGCTGCGCGACCCGGCGGAGGCGGCGCGCGCCGCCGCTTCCTGCGAGGCCATCGTCAACCTCGCGGGCGAGCCGATCGCGCAACGCTGGACCGCCGCGCTCAAACGACGCATCGAGGAGAGCCGCGTGGCAATGCCCCGCCGCTTTCTCGAGCTCGTCGCGCAGAACCCCCGCCAGGGCTCCGTGTACGTCAGCGCATCGGCGATCGGATACTACGGCACGAGCGAGACGGAGACGTTCGACGAGCAGAGTCCACCGGGCCACGACTTCTTGGCGCGCGTGTGCGCGGCGTGGGAAGGCGAGGCGCGTGCCGCCGCCGGCCTCGGAATGCGCGTCGCGATCGTGCGAAACGGCATCACGCTCGGCACGGACGGCGGGGCGCTACGCAAGATCCTTCCGCCGTTTCGCGCAGGCGCCGGTGGCCGCGTCGGCAGCGGACGTCAGTGGTTCTCGTGGATCCACATCACGGACGCGGTCGGAATCTACCTCATGGCGATCGACCGCGTCGAAGGCGCGCTCAACGCCTGCGCGCCCGCTCCGGTCACCAACGCCGAGTTCACTGCGGAACTCGGCTCGGCGCTGCATCGTCCGGCGATGCTGCCGGTCCCGACGCTCGCGTTGCGCGCGCTCCTCGGCGAGGGCGCCGACATGTTGCTGAAGGGACAGCGCGTGCTGCCGCGCCGCACCGAGCAGCTCGGCTACCGCTTCCGCTTTCCGGAGCTCAGAGCCGCGCTAGCGAATCTACTTTGAACTCCAGCGCCTCGAGATACTTCTCGGCGTCCATTGCGGCGCGGCATCCCGCGCCCGCCGCCGTTACCGCTTGGCGATACCGGAAATCGTTCACGTCGCCCGCGACGAAGACGCCCTCGATGTTGGTCGACGTGCCGTCCGGCGAGGCGACGTACCCGCGTTCGTCCAGGTCCAGCTGACCGGAGAATACTGCGGTGTTCGGAGTGTGGCCGATGGCGACGAAGAGCGCGTCCGCCTCGACGTCTGCGACCTTACCATTGGCGACGTTCTTGATGCGGAGTTCGGTCACGTGCGTGATGCCGAGGACCTCCTCGATGACGCTGTTCCAGAGGACTCTAATCTTTTCGTGGGAGAGCACGCGCGCGGCCATGATCTTGCTCGCGCGCAGGCGATCCCGGCGATGGACGATCGTGACGCTCCGGCCGAAGCGCGTGAGGAAAAGGGCCTCCTCGGCCGCCGAGTCGCCGCCACCGGCGACGAAGATGCGCTTGTCGCGAAAGAAGGCTCCGTCGCACGTGGCGCAGCTCGAGACCCCGCGCCCGCGCAGGCGCTCCTCCCCCGGAATCCCCAGCCAGCGCGCGCTCGCGCCCGTCGCGACGATCACCGTCTCGGCTTCGTGTCGCGAGTCCGCCGTCCGGACGCTCAGCGGGCGATTCGCGAAATCGATGGAAGTGACGTCGACGTTTTGGATCCGCGCACCGAAGCGCTCGGCCTGCTCGCGAAAACGGATCATCAAATCGGGACCCATGATGCCTTCGGCGAAGCCGGGATAGTTCTCTACGTCGGTCGTCAGCATGAGCTGCCCCCCGTAGAGCCCGCCGGCGAGGACCAGAGGCTCCAGGTTCGCCCGCGCCGCATAGACGGCCGCGGTAAGCCCGGCCGGGCCCGATCCGATGATGATGACGCGTTCCATCCAGCACTCTTCGACTCGCCGCCCTCCATCCCGGTTGCAGACAGTTCGTCGCGGGCCGTCGAAGCGTGATGTATGCCCATCCAGTCCATACCTCTCGAGGATACGTTTGCTGACGTGCTGCGCAAGGCAATGCGCGGCGCAGGCGTCAACGAGAAGCAGCTCTCCGACGCAACCGGCATCTCGGCGGCGGCGATCGCCGATTGGCTCAAAGAGAACGGCGCTGCAGACGACGCTCAGGCGCGTGCGCTCGCCGCCGTCCTACGCCTCGATGGCGGGAAGCTGGCCGACAGCGCGGCCCAGCGCTGGACCCCGCCGCACATCGAGCTGTCCGACGTGCGCCGCCACTCCCAGGAACCCCACCCCAGCAACGGCTACGTCTTCTTCCTCGACGGCGGCCGCGAGGCGGCGCTCGTCGATCCCGCCGGCATTCCGCAGAACCTGCTGCGATTGCTGCGCGACGGCGACTACCATCTGCACTACATCCTGATCACGCACAAGCATCCCGACCACTGCGACGCCACCGCCGACGTCGCCGCCGCGTTTCCCGCGGCGAAGATCGTGATGCACGCGCTCGACGTGCACGCGATCGGTGCACTTGCGGCGAAGGCGACGCTGCTGCGCGACGGTGAGACGCTCCCATTCGGCGGCGACGCGACGATCCGCATGCTGCACACGCCCGGTCACACCGACGGGTCATCGTCATACCTCTTCCAAAATGCCTTGTTCTCCGGCGATACGCTATTTGCGGCGAGCGTCGGCGGCGCGTTCGGCGACGCGAGCACCTACGAGGACATCCTCAACAGCGTGCGCAGCAAGCTCTTCACGCTCCCCGGCGACACGGTCGTCATGCCCGGACACGGTCCCCCGTCGACGATCGAGCTCGAGCGGCAGCACAACCCGTTTTTTACTTAAACACGGCGAGATGCGCAACCGGGAGGCGGCTTGCTGGTGACCGCATGCCTCTTGGCGCAAGCCCGGATTTTGGCCGATCTCGCGCTTTTCAAGCCTGGGCTTAAGGGCGGGTTTTGGCACCCTTTATTGTGGGGCTTTTCAAGTGTGATTTAACCTGCTATTATGAAAAGCCATGAACGCGCCGGACGCCGTGCGATCCGATGTGAACGCCCATAATCACGCGATGGAAGTCCCCATCGCGCAGGTCGTCCAGGAGCTGGTGGACCTGCTGGGTGCGACGGTCGTAGCTAATATCGGAAACGTGCAGGAAACGCGAGCCGTGCAGGAATGGCTCACCGACCGCAGGCCACAGAGGCCGCACGTTCTGCGTTTCGCTTTGCAGCTCGCGACCATGATTGCGGGAGTGTCGGACAGGGAGATGGTCACGGCCTGGTTTCACGGCTGCAATCCTGCACTCGACGACCGGATTCCCATGTACATGCTGCGCGACGGTGAGCTTGACGAGGTTCAGGGCCCTCTGTTGAGCGCCGCCCGCTCCTTCGCGGCACGATAGATACAGACTCGAAGCACGGAACGACCTACCAACTCAAACACACTGGGTTAGACGGGTCGTAGTTAAGGCCGGAATCTCGGCAGAAAGCCGTCTTGTATCCGCTAGTCGCGGAGAGTATTCTGGTTGCACGTGGAAAAAGCTGTCGCGCGAACTCATGTGCGTTTGAGACGGAAGAGCGACCGTTCCGAACGAATCGAGCTAGAGGGCGAGTACGATCTTAGCCGGCTCGATGAGCTTCGAGAAGCCCTCTCCAGCATCGACGGAGAGTGCCCCGTCGTCCTGGACGTTCGCAGCGTACGGTATGCCGACTCCAGCTTTCTGCAAGAACTCGGCCGGCTTAAGGCAAAGTATCCGAACTGTCCGATGATCGTCGACGGCGCAAGCTGGATGATGCAGAAGCTCCTCAGACTCGTGGCTTTTGATAAGCTCTTCACCATAGTCGAGCAGGACTAGCTTTGGATCGGCCGAGGTGCCGACCTTAGCTAATCGCGATAGAAGTACGGATCGAGCACCGAGACGGCTGTTACGGAGTCGACCGGCAGCCCGTTCTTCGCCGCGACCTCTCGGATCGCGGCCTCGCTCGGGCCATCGTAGATGCAGAACGTCTTCTTCTTATCGGCCGAGACGTACGAGTGCACCCAGGTCACGCCGTTTTCCGCGTTCCTACCGACGACCGTCATGCACACCTGGCTGCCGTCGGCGTTCGTTGGAATGTGCAATCCTTCGGGGAAGGTCCGTTCGACCATAAACCTCGGCATGATCACCTCCGTTCAAGCCCTGCTCCATTGTTACGAAACAGGCTCGGCCACCTTCGCCGCGTCCTACCTACTGGCGGTACGCCGCGGGCACGGTGACCGAGGCACCGTCGCCGCCCGTAATCGTCGCGCCGCTGTGTTTCGGCGCGTCTTGCGACTCTCGAATGAGCTCGAACTGAAGAACGATTTGGCCCGAGCGCGGAAGCTGCGCGTCGAGGCGCTGGGGCGAGCAGAGCTTCGGCGTGCAGAAGGCGGCGAGCCATCCGGTGGCGACGTTCGAGGCCTGGAGCCGGATCGTCGCGTTCGGAGGTCCGGTGACTTCGAGACGATACTTGGCGGCCTCGGCGGTCGTCGTCTGGAGGTCCGTGCCGGTCCAGGGCTGGATCGAGAGGCGCGTCGCGGGCTGCGCGATCGCGACCAGCATGGCGACGATGGAGAGGGTATGCATCAAGTACGCAGTTTATACCCGATCGCGGTCATACGCAACACGACGCCGACCGCGACCGCGGCGAGCAGCACGATCATCGACACCGAGAACTCCGGCGCGAGGAAGCTCTGCCCCGTGTAGCTGCGCCGAAACGCGTCGATCGTGTAGAATATCGGGTTGAACAGCTCGAACGTGCGCAGCGGAGGCGGCAGCATCTTGGCGTCGGTGAAGACGCCGCCAACGAACGTCAGCGGGGTGATGACGAACGTGGTTAGGATCGCAATATGGTCGAACTTGTCGGCGATGAGGCCGAAGATCAGCCCGAGCGCCGAGAAGAGAACCGAGACGAGCGCGACCACGCAGAGGTACAGCGGCCAGTCGCGGGGGGCGGTGTGCACGAGCATCAGCCCGAGGCCGGTGATCAGGCCCGCGATCAGCAGCGCTCGAGCGAGGCTGCCCAAAACGTAGCCCGCCACCAGCTCTCCGGCCGACATCGGCGCGATCAACAACTCCTGGATCGAGTTCATGAAGCGCCCCTGGAAGAGCGAGCTCGAGCACTCGCCGTACGACGAGTCGATGACTTGCAGCATGATGAGCCCCGGGATAAGGAACTGCGCGTAGCTCACGCCCTGCACGCTCGGGATGCGGCTGCCGATCGCCAAGCCGAAGACGAAGACATAGAGCAGCGTCGTGATGATCGGCGGCCAGATCACCTGATTGATGATCTTGAGGCTGCGCACCATTTCGCGCTTGATCAGCGTCCACAGGCCGACGGCGTTCAACTCTTGATCAGCTCCAAAAAGACGTCTTGCAGCGACTCGCCCTGTGCGATCAACTCGCCGGT
>JAFAJV010000116.1 GCA_019235995.1 Vulcanimicrobiota bacterium | reverse complement strand
GCGGGTCGCACGTCGAGCTGCTGCTTCCGCTGGACGAGAAATCGCCGATCGCTCGCTATCGCGGCGACGCCGAAACGAAGCTGCACCACACGGCGTACCGGGTGGCCGACATCGAGCGCGCGCTCGAGCAGCTGCGGGCGAAAGGCGTTCGACTGATCGACGAGCGCCCGCGCAAAGGAGCCAACGGCAGCATGATCGCGTTTCTCCATCCGAAGGCGACTGCGGGCGTGCTCATCGAACTCTGTCAGCCGCATCCGGTACGCACTCACCCCTAAGCGGGAAAGCCTTACGACTGCTTGATTTCGGGAACCCTCGATCGGCGCCGGCGCGCGCTGCTCTGGTCGGCGCTCGCGTCGGCCGCGATCCACGTCATCGTATTGACGCTGCTCTTTTACGCCGCGTCGCGGATGCTGATAACCCGCGGTTCGAAGGAAGTCGTGTCGCAGACGGCCATCACGACGATCGAGCGGCTCGTCCACCCGAGGACCGCGACGGTGGTGCCGCGACGGCACCGGACAATCCATCGGCAAGAGTCTGCCCCCGCGAAGGTGCAGCGCCGCGAGCTCGCGCGAATCGTGACAACGCCGGCTTCTCCCGAACCTCCGCAGCGGCCTACCGTGCCGTCCACCATCGAGCGCGACACCGCCGGGTACGCCAAGGTGGTCGCCAAGCTCAACGCGCTCGACGACCCGCACGCGATTCCAACGATAGATCCGGGCTCGCGCGGCTCGACGATGAAGAGCTACGCGTTCAACGCTCCATCGTCGCTACGCGGCCAGGATGAGGGCAACGGCATCATCACGCCGACACAATCCTGGCACGACGCAGGGCGCGACTGTTACTACGGACGGTACGAGTTTACGTATCCGGACGGCGCCATGGAGAGCGGCAACATCGTGTGGCCGTTCTGCTTCGACCCCGCTTCCGACCCGTTCAAGGAGCCGCCCCATCCGATTCCGTTTCCGTTACCCGCGCCGGGTTGGCGGCTGACGTCGGACGAGCCGATGCCGCCGATCGAGAAGTCAGTCTATCAGCAGTGGGCTTCGGCGACCGGCGCCGCTCCGTCAACGCCGTAGCAGCGGCGTCTGCGCCATTCCATTCAAGACGAACTGCACCGCGAGCGCCGCGAGGATGATGCCGAGGATTCTGCTGATCACGTGAATGCCGGTCTTGCCGATCACCCGCAACAGTAACGATGAGCCGCGCATGCACAGCCACGTCACGATGAGCGCCACCGCATAGGCCGCCGCCACTACGGACAGCTCCGCGCGGTCGCCGTGAGAGAGGTTGACGAGCAACAGGACGGTCGCGATCGTTCCCGGGCCGGCGATCATCGGAACCGCGAGCGGAAAGACGGCGGGGTTCTCGCCTTCGGCGGCCTCCCGCTCCTCGGCCTCGGTCCGCTTTGCGCCGGTCGGGCGCGCGAAGAGCATGTCGATGGCGATCAAGAACAACAGTATGCCGCCCGCGATCGTGAACGCCGGAAGCGTGATTCCGAGGTAGTCGAGGATGATGCGGCCGACCACTCCCATGAACAGGATCACGCCGGCCGCTACCATGACGGCCTGATCGATCACTTGATTGCGTCGCTGCGGCGACATGCGCGCGGTGGAACCCAGCGTCATCGGGATCATGCCGATCGGATCGATGATCGTGAACGCGGTCGCAAACGCGGTGGCGACGAAGCGGAAGTCCATGATGCCACGACAGGGTATCGTTTACTGAAGGCAAACGTCAAGGCTCCGCTGTGAATTCCGCCGCTCGAGCAGTCAACATCGACGACCTGCGCCGGCTCGCGAAGCGACGGTTGCCGCGCGTTGTGTTCGACTACATCGACGGCGGCAGCGGCGCGGAATTCACGATGCGCGAAAACTGCCGGATCTTCGAAGCGGTGACGTTCCGGGCGCGCAACGCGGTCGCGCGCATGGACTGCCGACTGCAGACCACGGTCGTGGGCACGCCGATCGCGCTGCCGTTTCTGCTTGCGCCGGTCGGCAGCAGCAGATTGTTCTTCCCACGCGGCGAATGCGTCGCCGCGGCGCAAGCCGGCGCGGCCGGAACGATCTATACGCTGTCGACGCTCTCGGGATGCGCGCTGGAGGACGTCAAGGCCGCCGCGACCGGGCCGGTCTGGTATCAGCTCTATCTGCTGGGCGGCCGCGAGGCGGCCGAAGGCGCGATCGTGCGCGCACGCGATGCCGGCTACCGTGCCCTCGTCGTCACCATCGACACCGCCGTCGCCGGCCAGCGCGAGCGCGACGTGCGCAACGGAGGCGCCGAGCTCGTCAGCGGCAACCTGTGGCGCATGCTGCCGCACATTCCGCAGCTGCTCGCGCGTCCTCGCTGGATGCTCGACTTCCTGCGCGACGGCGGCATGATGAAGTTTCCCAACGTCGTGATTCCGGGTGAAGGCGTGATGGCCTACGAGGACGTAGGAGCGGCGCTCGAGCGCTCGACGGTCTCCTGGGACGACATGGGTTGGATCCGCGACGCGTGGCGAGGACCCATCGTGATCAAGGGCGTGCTGAGCAGCGAGGACGCGCGCCGCGCACTCGACGTCGGCGCCGAGGCAATCGTCGTCTCCAACCATGGCGGACGGCAGCTCGACTGCGTATCGGCGACGCTTCGCGCGCTGCCCGAGGTCGTCGAGGCGGTCGGTGGCCGCAGTGAGGTCTTGCTCGACGGGGGAATTCGTCGCGGGAGCGACGTCGTGAAGGCGCTCTGTCTCGGGGCGCGGGCCGTGCTCATCGGGCGGGCGTACGCATACGGCCTCGGAGCCGCGGGAGGCGCGGGCATTGCGCGGGCGATCGAGATCTTGCGCAGCGACGTCGTGCGGACGCTGCGACTCCTGGGCTGCCTCGACGTCGCCGCACTCAATCGTTCCTACGTTGAGCTCTAACCTGTTCGTGCGCGGGACGCTGCCTTCGGGTGGCGTCGCGATCGTCGGCAGCCGCACGCCGCCGCCCGCAGCCGCCGCGTTCGCCTACGAGCTCGCGTTCCGGATCGGCGAGCCGGTCATCGCGGGTCTCGCGCTCGGCGTGGACGCGGCCGCCCACCGCGGCGCGCTCGACGCGGGCGTACCGACCATCGCCTTCGTCGGTTACGGTTTCGGCCGCACCTATCCGCCGGAGAACGCCGAGCTCGAGGCTGAGATCCTGCGCGGCGGCGGTGCGATCGCGACGCGCGTTTCGTCCTGGACGCCGGTTACCGACGAGGCACTGATCGGTCGCGATCGGCTCCAGGCGGAGCATGCGCGCGCGGTCGTGCTCGTCTGCAGCGAGATCGACGGCGGCGCGATGCACACGATGGCGTTCGCGCGCGAGCTCGGACGGCCGCGGTACGCCGTTGCGCCCCCCGTAGGCGCGCAAAGCCTGCCGCAGTGGGCCGGCAACGTCGCGTGCATCGCCGGCGGTGCGACGCCGCTGCCGTTCGACGTTGATGCTGCCCTCGTCCGGCTCAAAGGTTAGGGGCCAGGCCGACGTCGATCGAGGTTTCGAAGGTGCGGCTCCACGGGAGGCCGAGTTGCATCGCCGCGATATGGTAGCCGGGATCGAGCTGCACCAGAATCTTCAGCGCGTAGCCCCATAGCAGCGCGCGGTCGCGCTCCGACATCGCGGCGGCCACATCGGGCGAGAGCAGCGTGTGATCCGCGATGCCTTGCGAGGCGAGCGCCGCGTTGAGGTCCGGCCGCACGAAGTCGTGATAGGCATAGTCGTCCAAGAACATCGTGAACGTGTACGTGCGGTGGGCGAGCTCGTCATAGGTGTGCATGCGCCGCCCCGCGCCGGCGGCGATCGCCTCGGCGAGCGCCGTGCCGACCGTGTTCGCGTTGGTGTTCCAGGACGAGTACGCGTCTATCCGCTGCGACACATCCGACTCCAGCAGCAGCTGCGCGAAGCCGGCCTGATCGCGGTATGAGCGTAGATAGGACAGGTCCGCGACGGCGGCGGAGCGGCCCTGCGCAATCGTGGTCCGGACGTCGCCGAGGAGCTGCGCGTCTTGTACCGGTGTGGTTCCGGGAACGCGCACGTAGAGCACGATCTCCGCGCGATCGTCGTCCCGGACGCCGCCGCAGACGCCGACGAGCGCGTCGATCGCCGTCGAGATAGGCGCGTACTCGATCGGATCCTGGTACGAGGCGCCGCCGGGCGTGGAGTAGCGGACGGTAATGCGCGGCGTCCACTTCGCGGTGCGAGCGATCGCGTTTGCGACGAGGGCTGAGCCCAGCTCGTCGGCGCCCGGCTCGATCGATACGCGCCCTATGAGGTTCGCTGCGGCCAGGTCGTGCTGCAGCAACGCGACGTCGCGCACGTGAAGTCCAACGGGCCCGGCGTCGTCCTGTCCGAGCACGAGCCGATCGATCGTGCCGTTCGCGGTGAGCTCGAGCAGCAAACGGTCGACGGCGAGATTGCGTCCGCGCGTCGCCATGTATTCTTCGAAGGTCGGCTCGCCGATCAGCTCGCGCAGGTGTTGGGCGCGCGCGGCCTCGCTCGGCAGCGGCGGATCGTGCAGATTCGCATAGTCTTGCAGGTACGACCAGACCGGATACGGCGCGAAGAACGGCGTGCCCGCCGGTATTCCGGTCGGAGCGAGCCGCATGATCGTGCCAAAAGCGCCGATCCACGCGCCGGGACGCCGCGCCCGCAGGTGCGCCAGCTCGCGCAGGCGGAACGCGGCGTCGGCGTACGCCGGGCCTGGAACGCGGGAGGCCGTCAGACCTCCGTAGGCCAGCATATCGGTGGAGATCACGAACGCGTCGGTCGCACGTTTCGCGCCCTCGTGATTGAGCCACGCGATGATGGCGTCGGAGCGCCCCGCTTGGAGGAAGCGCCCCTGCAAGTCACGCGGGGGCGCCTCGACGGAGACGCCCGCGATTCGCCCCAGCATAACCGGTAGCTGCGCCGTGACCGGCCGGTCGTCGATCGGAACGAATGCGATCGTCGCGAGGAGCATCGCCAGGACGTGCATCAGATCAGCGAGCGCAGCACGCCGCCGCGGCGGTCGAGCAGCGACCGAGCTTGGCGCGCATCGACGCTCTGGCGGTCCATCACGATCGCGACCTTCACGTTGCCGCCGGCGGCATCCAGCAGCTCGCGCGCACGTGCTTCGTCGAGACCGGCGATCTGTTGCACGAGCCGCAGCGCGCGCGCGCGCAGCTTGCGATTGGTCGCGACGACGTCCACCATCAGGTTGCCGTGGACCTTGCCCAGACGAACCATCACGGCGCTGGAGATGGCATTCAGCGCGATCTTCTGTGCCGTCCCCGCCTTCAACCGCGTCGACCCGGCCAGTACCTCCGCGCGCGTATCGAACGCGACGCAAATCTCCGCCGTCCGGGCGAGAGTCGAGCTGGCCGAACTCGTGAGCGCGATCGTCAAGGCTCCGGTCGCCCGCGCGCGTTCGATCGCGGAGACGACGAACGCGGCGCCACCACTCGCCGATAGGCCGATCACGGCGTCGTTAGAGTGAAAGCAATCGCGCGCGAGTGCGTCGCCCGCGTCAGCATCGTCCTCGGCCCCCTCGATCGCATTCACCAGCGCGGGTGGGCCGCCGGCGACGTGCGCCTGCACGAGCTTGGCCGGAGTGCCGAACGTCGGCGGCATCTCGGCCGCGTCGAGAGTGGCGATTCGGCCGCTGGTGCCCGCGCCGACGTAGTGCAGCCGGCCGCCGCGATCGAGGCGCGCTGCGATCGCATCGACGGCAAATGCGAGCGGGCCGGTTTGCGCCAGCACCGCGTCGACCGCCGCACGCTGGTCTGAGACGATGACCTCGAGGAGCGCCTGCATGTCCAGCGCGTCGAGGCCGACGGTCTGCGGGTTCTCCGCTTCGGTCGGCGGCAGCTCGCTGCTCATGCCTCGCGGCACTCCGAGTGGATCCGCGCGAGGAGCTTCGCCAAGCGATACGGCGCGATCGCGCCCAGCACGACCGCGCGGCGCGCGCCCGTCGCGGCCGGCACATTGCCCGCGCGCTCGCGCAGCGTCTCGTAGCCGAGCACGGCAAACGCGATCGCCTCCTTGGCGTCGGCGGGAATTCCCATCGTATCCGAGCGTTCGACGCGCGCGCCCTTCAGTCGTGCGGCGAGCCGTTCCAGCAGCGCGGGATTGTTCGCGCCGCCGCCGCTCACGATGACGCGCGCGTGCGCGAAGCCATGGCGCTCGATCGCGCCGGCCACGGTCGCGGCGGTGAGCTCGGCGAGGGTGGCGGCACCGTCTTCGATGGAGAGCTTCGCCAGCGCGCCTGCATGGCGTGCGAGAAAATGGGCGCCGAAGCGCTCGCGTCCGGTCGTTTTCGGCGGCGCGGCGCCGAAGTATTCGTCCGCCATCATCGCCGCCAGGAGCTCCTCGTCCACGCGGCCAGTCGCGGCGAGCGCACCGTCGCCGTCGAACGCTTGCGCTCCAGACGTTCGCTCTTTCACAAACGCGTCGATCAGCATGTTACCGGGGCCGGTGTCGAACGCGACCGCGCCTTCCGGCGCCACCGCTCTGCGCAGCAGCGTCACGTTGGCGATGCCGCCGAGGTTGAGCGCGACGCGCTCCTCTTGCGCGCTCGAGAGCAGCAACGCGTCCGCGCGCGCGACCAGCGGAGCGCCCTGTCCTCCCGCGGCGCAGTCGGCGCTTCGAAAATCGTAGCAAACCGTCGCGCCGACGGCGTCGCGAATCGCGAACGGATCGCCGACCTGCAGCGTCGCGTGCGCGGGGCCGTCGTGCCACACGGTTTGGCCGTGCGAGGCGACGTAGTCGACCGGGTTCGATCCCGCGATGGCGCAGGCGGCCCGAGCGTACGCGTCGCCGAGCGCGCGATGCAGGCGAGCGACGGCGGCGACGTCGCCGTCGTTCGGCGGCAGAATCGCAAGCAGCGCCTCGCGCAACTTCGGCTCGAACGGATACGTCTCGAAGCATACGAGCTCGACGCCGTAGCCGGTGCGCTTTGGCGTCACACGGACCAGCGCCGCGTCGATGCCGTCCAGGGACGTGCCGCTCATCAGGCCGACGGCACGCATTGCACCATAGCCTCGTAGAACGAAGCGCGGAGATCGCGCATGTCGGCCCGGCCGAAGTAGACGCCGTTGGTCAGCAGCACGCCTTGGAGATCGCGCACCGGGTCCGCCCAGACGCACGTTCCGACGAAGCCGGTATGCCCGAACGACGAGAAATCCATCCGGCGCCCGCAGGAATTTTCGTCCGTGGTCTTCAGCGCCCACCCGAGGCCGCGGCGCAACACGGGATCGTCGGCCTGCAGCGCCGTCGCCTCGCGTGCCAGGTCGCGCGGCAGCAGCGTGGCGCGCCGTCCACGCAGCGGTCCGAGGTAGCATTCGGTCAGCGCTGCCACGTCGGCGGCGGTTCCAAAGAGGCCCGCGTGTCCCGCGACGCCACCCATCAGGTAGGCCTTCTCGTCGTGAACGAACCCCTGGACGCGACCGCGCCAGCCGTCGTCCTCGGTCGCGGGGACATCCAAGCGCTGCGTCGCACGAGGGCGAAAGATCGGCGACCTCCCAAACGATCCCCGCGCAACGGCGGCGAGCGATCGGCCATACGTGCGCTCAAGCGCCACGCCGAGCGCGACGAAGCCGAGGTCGCTGTAGATCACGCGGTCCCCCGGCTTTGCGACGAGCTCGGCGCTCAGCGCGAACGCCTCCACGTTTTCGTCGAGGATCGCTCGATAGTCGGCGCCCGAGTTCATGCCCGAGGTGTGCGCGAGCAGCATGCGCGGCGTGATCGCGGCGTGGGAACGGCCGCTCCACTCGGGGATGACTCGCGAGAGCGGCGCATCGAGTTCGAGCGTGCCGGCTGCGACCGCTTGCAGCGCGAGCGTCGAGACGAAGAGCTTCGTCAGCGAGGCAAGGTCGAAGGGCGTGTCGGCGTACACCTCGCGGCCGAGAGCATCGTCGCGCGTGACTCCGTACGCGCGCTCGAAGACGACGCTGCCACGGTGCTGCACGCGTGCCACGGCTGCAGTGAATTCGATGCCGATGGCTTCACGCAAAATCTCATGGACGGGTTGGAATCTCAAAGCGACACCGGCAGCGTGCCGGAGGCGAGGCTGCCGCCGAAGATCACGTCGGCGAGGCCGCCGATCGAGGCCGGATCGTCCCCGTACGCCGCAACGAGGTGACGTGCGTTGCCAAAGAGGCCGGCGCCGAATGGCTCGAGCAGCAAAACGACGAGCGCGTCAGGATAGCAATCGAGAATGGCGTCGATCGCCGCGGCTTGCTGCGGATAGAGATGCGCTCGGCGCGCGAGCAGAATTGGGCGCCGCTGCGATCGCGCGAGCGCCGCGAGCACGGCGCGCACGTCTTCTTCGGTCGGGACGATGGGCGCATCGAGTGTTTCCATGGCCGGCGCCTCGCGATCGAGCACGAGCGCCGTGCCGCCCAACGAGACGACGATGGACGCGATGGGGTCCGCGTGGGGGATGCCGCGCAACAGCGTCACGGCGCGGCGCGCGATCTCGCGTCCGACGCCCGGGTGTGGCGGCGGCGCATCGAGCGGCAGCACCGGCGAGGCCGCCGCGCGAAGCCGAGCGACGCGCGCATGCGCCTCTTCCAAGCGTCCGCGCGCGAGCCGGCCATCCTCGGCGGCCGCGCAAATCGCTTGGAGGGCGGAGTTGGCTGCCTCCGGATGGTGACTAAAGATCAGGAGGTCGGCGCCGGCGTGCAGCGCGGCGACGGCGTTCTCGCCGGCTCCGCGGGATGCTACCGCATCCATCTCGAGGCAGTCGGTGAACAACGCCCCGCGAAATCCGAGCTCGTCGCGCAGCAGTGTGGTCGCGACTCGCGGCGACAGCGTTGCGGGACGCTCCGAATCGAACGCGCGCGCGACGACGTGCGCGGTCATCATCGCAGGCGCCTGGCTCGCCACGGCGGCAAATGGAACGAGATCGCGCGCGCGCAACGTCGCCTCGTCCGCGTCGATCGTGGGGAGCGCATGGTGCGAGTCGACCGCAGTGGGGCCGTGGCCCGGGAAGTGCTTGTAGCACGGGAGGATCCCGCCGGCACGCAGGCCCCGGCCGAATGCGCCGCCGAGCTCGGCGACCTGCGCCGGATCCGCGCCGAAGGAGCGCGTTCCGATCGCGGTGTTGCCGGGATCGACGGCCAGGTCCAGCACCGGCGCGAAGTCGAGCGTGCAGCCCGCTCGCCGCAGGTCGAACGCGGTTTGTTCGCCTGCGCGCCGCGCGAGCTCGACGTCGGCGGCCGCGCCCAGCGCCATCATCGGCGGCATCGGCTCCACGCCCTCGCGCAGGCGACGCACCGATCCGCCTTCCTGATCGATCGCAATCAGCGGAGGCGGTTGCGAACCGCGCGTCCGCAGCGCGTCGGTCAGTGCGCGAACCTCCGAGAGCGCCGCTCCGTCGCTTGCAAAAAGTAGATAGCCGCCGAAACTCGACAGGTTAGGATCGCGAACGCCGGAGATGCCGGCGACGATGAGGCCGCGCGCCAGGTCCTCGATCGCGGTCACTCGATCGCGATTCCGGTTTGGGCGTCAAAGCGTCGAACGTGTTCCGCCGGAAGATCGAGTCCGACGACCCCGCCCGGCTGCACGGCGTGCGACGCCGCGACGCGGACGACGATCGTGCCCCGTGGCGTCTCGACGTCGAGGTACGCGTCGGCTCCCGTCGGCTCGCGGCGCGCTATTCGGCCGCGCAGCGCGCCGTCAACGGCGAGCGCAACGCGTTCCGGACGAATGCCGACGATCGTGCCGGCGTCCGCAAGAAGATTCATCGGCCGCTCGCCGAGAAATCGCGCGACCGCCACGGTGCGGGGTGAATCATAGACGCGCTGCGGTTCGCCGACGTCTTCGATGCGCCCCTCGACGAGGACCGCAAGCGAATCGCCGACGCTCATCGCCTCGACGTGGTCGTGCGTGACGTAGAGGATAGGCCCCACAAAGCGCTGGCGCAGGCCGAGCACCTCGTCGCGCACCGAGCGCCGCAGCGACGGGTCGAGATGAGCGAGCGGTTCGTCGAGCAAAAGCGCGAGCGGATCGGAGAGTAGCGCACGCGCGATCGAGGCGCGCTGACGCTCGCCGCCCGAGAGCTGCCGCGGCCGCCGGTCGAGATGCTTGTCAACGTGTAGCGCGGTGGCGGTCGCCGCGACGGCGTCGCCGCGTTTGCCGCGCCGCTGCGCGAAGCGTAAGTTTTGACGCACTGTCATGTTGTCGAAGAGCGCGTCGTCCTGAAAAACGAGCGCGATCCGGCGCTCCTGCGGCGGAAGCCTCGCGACGGAGTCGCCGCGCAGCAGCACGTCCCCTTCGCGAATCGGCAGCAGGCCCGCGATGGCGCGCAGCAGCGTGGTCTTGCCGGCTCCGGACGGCCCGACGACGGCGAGCGTCTTACCGTCCGCGACGTCGATGGAGACTCGATCGAGCGCGGGAGCAAGGTGCTTCGCATAGGAGACGACGAGCGCGTCGGCGGCGAGTCCCATCGGCGCTAGGCGCGGCCGAGCGCGGCGTATTCCTCGCGCGCCTCGGCGTCTCCGGCGCGCGCCCGCGCGATGACGTCGCGCAGGCGCACGACGGCGGCGTCGTCGGCCTTTCTGCCGGCGAGAACGAGCCGCAGGGCGATGAGCGATAGGTCAGGCGTGCGCGCGCCGAGCCGCTGCATCCCCTCGTAGAACGCCGCCGCCCCCGGAACGTCAGGGCGGCGCTCGAGCAAGTCGCGCACGACGGCCGCTTTCGGCGGCGCACCATCGAGAAGATAGCCGTCGAGCGACTCGAACTCCATTACCATGGCTTTCGCCGCTCGGGCCGGTTTGCTCTTCGCGCTGGTGCTAGCGACGCTCGGGGCGAGCCACACCGAAAACGGCGTCGTCCGCCTGCTCGAGCAGATGCGCGGCGCGAGCGGGCCCGTCTGGCAGGCGCATATCGTGTCCGTCGCTCGCTTGACGTTCAACGGAGAACCTACGGTCGTCTCGAGCGAAAGCGAAGGGTTGCGCGTGTCGGTACGGCACTGCGTCGGCGAGGTCTGCGACGGCACGTACTTCGACGGCGAGCGGGTCTACTCGTTCAACATGAACGGCACGATGGTGGCGCCGTCACAGCAGGCCGAGCCCTATCTGCGGGCGCTTCGGATCGTCGCCTCGCTCGACTTCCTCACGCCTTCGTTCTTCGAGCGCGGCGGACGCGTCGGCGCCGCCGGTTCGGCGAACCTCGACGGCAGAACCTATCGCACGATAATCGTCGATGAGACCAAGGCCGTGCCGTTGCGCCTCTTCGTCGACCCGCAGAGCGGGCTCGTGCGCTACGCGCGATTGCCGGACGGGCGCGACACGTTCGAGTATCGGAACTACCGGCGCGTGGGGGCCTTCACGCTGCCCTTCGAAGTGCTGCACGACGGGCGCATCTTCGAGCGGTACGACGATCGCGCCGCGGTGTCTTCGGCGTTCCATCCGCCGCACGGACTACTCCCAACGTTCAGCGGCGCGCCCGATGCGATCCCCACCGATCCCAAGGCCGTCACGCCGATCGTCGACTGCAGCATCGGCGGAATCGGCGTGCGCTGTCTGATCGACACGGGAAACTCCGGACTCTCGATGAGTGCGGAGCTGGCGAGCCGTCTCGGGGCTTCCGTGGTCGGCACGTATCAGGTGCGCGGACTGGGAGGCTATTCGACGCAAGTCGTACGCGCGGGCCCGCTCCACATCGGCAATGCGGCCTACCCGGAAGCGTACTACATCGTTCTCAGCGATCTCCGGCGGTACGGCTACGACGCGGTGCTCGGCGCCGACTTCTTGGGCGCGTCCGGTCTCGAGATCGACAGCGCCGCGCACACGGTTCGACTGCAGCCCGCGCCGCTGCGGAACGCGATCACGGTACCGCTGACCTTCGAGCACTTCGTCCCAATCGTCACGGTCAGCCTCGGCGAAATTCAGACTCAGCTTGCAGTAGATACCGGCGACGAGTCGAACGTCAATCTCGCGTACGACTTTTATGCCAAGCATCCGGGATTGTTCAGCGTCACTCAGCGCCGCACCGTCGGTGGAATCGGCGGCACGAGCGTCGAGATGATCGGCGAAATACCCGAGGTGCGCATCGGCGACTACCGCACGGGTCCCCAGCGCATCGGCACGACGCAAACGCTGCAAGGCACCGCGTTCGGCCATCTCGGCGCCGCCTTTCTGGATCAGTTCGTCGTGCAGCTCGACTATGCCGCGAGCGAGCTGCGCCTCATTCCGAGGCGAGGTTAGGCAACGCATGCCGACGGCGCCGCGGCTTTGCATCTTCCGCGGACTCGCCGTCTTCATCGCCTCCCTAGCGGCCGCCACGAACGGAGCGCACGCCATGACCCTGGATCGTTGCACCGTCGTGGCGGCGCAAATGATGGAGAGCGTAGACTCGTCCGACGCGCGGCCCGGCGACTTCTTTCGATTCGAGACGGTCAACGCCGTGACGAGCGGCGCCGAAGTCGTCATCCCGCAGCGAACGATGGGATACGGTATCGTCGCGGTCGCGTCGCCGGCAGGCCGCCACGACGGTCGCCCGGGCGTGCTTATCCTCGAGCCGCTCTACCTGATGCTGCCGGACGGTAAGAAGCTCGGCGTCGTGCTGAACCACAACACGGACGACCTGGACAAGGCCGGACCCAACGACGGCATCCCCGGTTATCTCGGCGCGATTCCGATCCCGGGCGTCGGTGCCGCGGTCGGAATCTTCAACTACTTCCGCAAGGGCAAGAACATCGTCGTCCCCCGCGGGGCGATGTTCGCTGTCTTTCCGAGCGACGATCCCGCGGTCGAGCGCTGCCAAGACCACCCCGCGTACTAGCGAAACCGCAATCCATGCACCACGCGGTGTTCGTTCACGGCTGGCAGGGCGACCGCTCCGTCTGGAACGGCGTCATCGCGGAAATGGGCTCCGGCATGCGCGCGATCGCTGTAGACCTGCCCGGCTTCGGCGACGAGCGCGGGCGAGAGGGCCCGTACACCATTCAACGCTTCTCCGATGAGCTTCGCGCGCTCGCCGCGTCGCTCGGTACCGGCCCCATCGTCGTGGTGGGTCATTCGATGGGCGCAAAGGTCGCAGTTCGCCTGGCGATTGACGCGCCGGCGATGGTAGGAGCTCTCGTGCTCGTCGCGCCGGTGCCGGTGGGTCTCGCCGGATTCTCCGAAGCCGGCCAGGATTATCTCCGCGCTACAGCCGGCGATCGGGCTCGCGCCAGGGCGTGGCTGACTAGGACGATCCACGCCCCGCCCGACGGCGCTACCCTCGATCGCCTGTGCGCGATCGCCGCGAAGGGTCGCACCGAAGCCGTCGTCGAGAGCCTCGAGTCTTGGATGCACACCGACCTCGAGGAGGCCGCGAAGCGCGTGACCGCGCCCGCGCTGGTGATCGCGCCGGAGCGCGATCAGCCCGAAAAGGCAAAGACTCGCGTCGCCGACCTGATCCCCGGGGCGCGCTATGCCGTGTTGCCCGATGCCGCCCACTACTGCATCCTGGAGAGAGCACGCGAGACCGCAGAAATGATACAGCAATGGCTGAGAGAAGGTGGCGACCGTGAAGAGTGAGCTTGCGCAGCGCGAGTGTATCCCGTGCCGCGGCGGCGTGCCGCCGTTGGGAGACGAACAGATCGCGCCGCTCTTGGCACAGCTGGATCCGGCGTGGCACATAGTCGAGCGGCCCGATGAAAAACACGGGACCCTGAAGCTTCTCGCGCGCACCTACGTGTTCGTGAACTTCAACGAGACGATGGAAGCGGCGCGGCGGATTGGCGCGCTGGCCGAGGAGCAGCAGCACCATCCCGACCTGCACGTCGCCTGGGGACGGCTGGGGGTCGAGATCTGGACGCACAAGATCGGCGGCCTGACCGAGAGCGACTTCGTCTTCGCCGCAAAATGCGACGCGCTGATTCTCGCATGACGCGCCAAGGAGGTATTCAGTGGACCGTGGCTGCTTCATTGCCTCGCTGGCGGCGCTCGTGAGCGCGCCCGCGGTCGCCGTGTCCCCAAAACCGGCGAAGACGTTCGATGCAATGGCCTTGCCGAAGGCGGAGCTGCACCTCCACATCGAGGGAACGCTCGAGCCGGAGCTGATCTTCACGATCGCCGGGCGCAATGGCATCCGGCTCGACTACCCCAACGTCGAGGCGCTGCGCGAAGCGTACAACTTCTCCGACTTGCAGTCGTTTCTCGACGTCTACTATCACGCGATGGAGGCACTCCGCGTCGAACGCGACTATTACGAGCTCACCACCGCCTATCTGAAGCGCGCGCAGTCGCAGGGCGTGCGTCACGCCGAGATCTTCTTCGATCCGCAGGCGCACACGAAGCGGGGCGTCGCGTTAGCCGTTGTGGTCGAGGGCATCTCCAGCGCGCTGGCGGACGGCCGAAAGAACTTCGGCATAACGTCACGTCTGATCATGTGCTTCCTGCGCGACATGCCGTCCGACTCGGCCATGGCGACGCTGGAGAGCGCGCTGCCCCATAAGGACCGCATCGTCGGCGTGGGCCTCGACTCAGCCGAGCGCGGCAATCCTCCCTCGAAATTCACGGCCGTCTTCGATCGGGCGCGCGCCGAGGGCTTTCTCACGGTGGCGCACGCGGGCGAAGAGGCCGGCCCGGAGTACGTCTGGGAGGCGCTCGACCTGCTGAAGGTCTCGCGCGTCGACCACGGCGTACGCAGCCTCGAAGATCCAAAGCTGGTCGCCCGCCTCGTTGCCGAGCGAATGCCGCTCACCGTCTGTCCGCTGTCGAACGTCCGGCTGCGCGTGGTGCCCAGCCTCGCGGCACATCCGCTGAAGCGCATGATTGACGCGGGCTTGATGTGCACGTGCAACTCCGACGACCCGGCATACTTCGGGGGATACGTCGGCGACAATTTCGTTCAGACCGCGACGGCTCTATCGCTGAGCAACCAACAGCTCATTGCGCTGGCGCGCAACTCGTTCGAGGCATCGTTCATCGACGAGGCGCTCCGTCGCCAATATCTCGCGGAGCTCGACAGCGTTTCACTTTGAAGCGGCGAGCGTCTGACTTTTCTCCCAGCGTTCCACGAATCGCAGCGCGCTGCGCTCGCGGTGCGATAGCGCACCGGCGCGACGCTTCGCTCCGGCGCGGCCGTTGCCGGCAGGCAACCGGCGCAGGCGCGTGTACGTCTCGATGACGGCGGGATGCACGTATGCCTTTCGGCATACGGCGGGCGTGTTGCCCAGCCGAGCGGCGACGCGCTCTAAGGCCGCCTTCACATTGCTCTTGGCGTCGGCTCGCTGCTCGGCGGCATCCGTCAGCGCCGCGATGCACTCCACGGTGCCGATCCACGTGCGGAAATCTTTCGCGGAGAAGTCATCGCCGGCGATCTCGCGGATATAGCCGTTCACGTCGTCGGAACTCACGCTCGCCACGGCACCGGCCTCATCAACGTATGTGAAGAGCTCCTCGCCGGGAAGGTCGCGGCACCGCTTGATGATCCTTGCGAGGCGCGCGTCGTCGAGCGTGATCAGGTGCCGGCGGCCCGTTTTGCCGCGGAAGTCGAGGCGCACCTGTCGTCCGTTGAGGCTGACGTGGCGCGTGCGCAGCGTTGTGAGGCCGAATGAGCCGTTGGCTTGCGCGTACTCCTCGTTTCCGACGCGGACGCCGGTCGCGTCGAGAAGCTTGACGACGGCGGCGAGCACCTTTCGGCGGGTCAGCCCATCGCCTTCCAAGTCCTTCGCGACCGCCGCGCGGATTTTCGGCAACGCGCGCCCGAATGCGGCCAGCCGGTGATACTTCGCTTCGTCGCGCACGTCGCGCCAGCGCTTGTGGTAGCGGTACTGCTTGCGCCCCCGCGCGTCGCGGCCCGTCGCCTGCATGTGGCCGTTGGGGATCGGCGATATCCACACGTCCGTATAGGCGGGCGGAATCGCGAGCGCGCGGATCCGCCGCAGCTCGGCCTCGTCGCGAACGGGCCGTCCGTCGGCGTGAACATACTTAAACGAGCGCCCGTGGCGCCGGCGGCGGATTCCGGGCAGCCGGTCGTCCAGATAGCGCAGCCCCGCATCGCGAGCGACCGCTTGAGCGTCCATCGTCACGCTTCTAACCGCAGCTCGGCAGATTCAAACCCGTGGCGCAGCGAGCGTCTACTCGTGGGGCCCGGCCGGAGCTTCAGTCGAAGGGCGAGAGTCGCGGCGGTGGCCGAGTAAGCTCGGCTACCTCAGGCTCTTGTCGAAGATGTGTTGGCTCTTGATCCGTCGATACCCGTTTCGTTCGTAGAACGCGTGCGCGCGGCCGCGGATCACGTTTGAACGCACGCCGATCGATCCGGCGCCGCGCTCGAACGCCCAGCGTTCCGCGGCGGCCAGGAGCGCGGCGCCGAAGCCCGTCCCGCGAGAGCCTTCGGCGACGACGAGGCCGCGAATCGTCGCGCGCCGCCCGGCGATGAAGTCATTCGTGATTGCCACGGCCACGAAGCCGATCAAGGCCGTTTTCGACGCGACCAGCACCGTCGCCGTGGCGTCTAAGCCCTCGAGTCGCGCGCGGATCTCGTCCACGGTCGCCGGATAGCCCAGCTGCTCCAGCAACGGCGCGAGAGCCGCCGCGTCGCCGATGGTCACCGGCCGAATTTCAAGCTCCGGCAAACCGCTCGCTCCAACGGATTCGCCCCGTCGCCTGCATGACCACGAACAGCGTGACGATCGCGCCGATCGTGATCGTCAGTCCGCTCCACCCCTCGTTGAACAACGCATACGAAAAGAGCACGAGATAAATCAGCTGCGCGACACCGCTTTCGATCGCGGCGAACCGCAACCCGACGGCGAGCCGGAGGTACGAGATCGTCAGGAACAGCGTGACGGCGGAGCATATCCCAAAGGCGGCCTCGATCGGAATCCGATCGACGAGATACGCGAACAGCAAATGGAACGAAAAGAAAGCCGCCGCTAGGAAGAAGTAGTTGATCGGGTGGAGCTCGATCTTGCGCAGCGTCGTGATGACGAGCATCACGAAGAAGTAGAAAAACAGCGCAACGGGAGCCCAGAAAGTGATTCGCTGGGCGAGCGGGCCGGGCTGCAGCGGATACGGGAACGTCATTCCGATGCCGTTGCCGGTAACGAGCGTACCGTAGCGCCAGTCCAGCCGCCACCCTTTCGTCAATTTCCGCTCTCCGACCGGCAGCAACGTCTGTGGCGGAAAGTCGATCGCATCGAAGTCGGTCGCCATCGTCAAGGCGAAATCCCGTACGGACTCGACGTCGTTCCCGAAGCGATAGGTCCACGTCCCCATGCCGCGGGACGCGTACTCGACGTCTATAGAGGTTTCCCGTCCGGGTCGCAGATCGAACGGGACGTATCCCTGGTCGAGCGCGGTCGCGTCGCTCAGGCGCCGGCCGGCGATCCAGCAGGTAAAGTCGGCGTATGTCCCGTCGCTCGCGGGAAAGGGAAAATGCACGGACAGCCTGCGGCTGTTCGTGTCGTTGCGAACGCGATAGTGGGCCACGAAATTCACATCATAGAGATTGTACCAGAGCAGGCCGTCGCGGCGCTGCTCGAGGTGCAGCTGCACGGCGATGCGGCTACGGCGAATCGGGAGCGGGACGTCTTGATAACCTCGCTCGACGCGCTTCTTGTCGTTGTTATACGTATCCACTAGCATCCGGGCATTCACTTGCGGGGCCATCTGGGACTGGGCGCTGCCCCACTGGGCCGTAAGCTTCTCGCGCTGGCTCTCGTCTGAGGCGCTCGTGCGCTGGACGAGTGTCGCCCCAAGGATCATCCAAGCCATGCTGGCCGAGCAAAAGATGAAGACGATGGCGATCAGGCGTTTGAGCATGCGGCCTCCCCGGGTCACGGCGTTACTTTGCAGTGCAAAGCCATATACTTTGTACCACAAAGTAAGACCGGGCTGCAAGCCCCCGGCTCGAACGGCCTTAGGCGCTCAGTGTTGCTGCTGGAATACCGACGCGGGGATCGGCTGATTCAGCTGATACGCCCCGTAGGTGATCGTCGCGTTTCCGCTGTAGCCGGGAAAGTGCGCCGTGACCGTCGCACTGCGCGCGAGCCGGTACTGCGAGATCCCCGCGTGGTGCAGGAACGTCACGACTAGCGAAGCTCCGTTGGTATACGCAAACGTGATAGATTCGATCACGTACGTGGTGGCGCTCACCGACATCGTCATGCTCTTGACACGGCTCGAGCGTTTGGGCGTTCCCGCCAAGACGTACGCCGTGTGCTTTCCGTGTGGCTGCGTGACGGGCGCAGCGATCGCATAGTCTCGTAGCCACGTCTGCGGCGTGCCCATTGCCGAAAGCGTATCGCCCAGTCCGCGCGCATAACTGGGCGGGTTATTGAGGTGCAGCGCCTGACGGTCCGGCGACTGATAGTACTGTGTGCCGGTCATGTGGACGGGCACGGAGATGAAGGCGACCCGGACGCTCCCGGCTACCGTGACCGGCACTTGATATGATGTGAGACCCTGCCACTTTGCCTGGCTGCGCTGCAGGATCGTCGCGGCATCGGGAAGCGCCGATGGCGGCGCCGGCGGCGCCGAAACCGTCACGACCAGGGCGACGGCCGACGTGGCAAGAGCTCGCATTGGAAGCATTGTAACTCATCCACCCGATAGCGGCCACCGTCTTCCGGTTGACGTGCGGTCTACTTCGCCTTCAAAGCCGCAACGGTGTAGATCCACCATGGCGTCGCGCCGCGTCGCGCTTCGCGGTCGTAGTAGACCTCGAGCCTGAGCCCGCAGGCCGTCTCAAGCTCGAACCAGTGGCGCTTGAGATAGTTGTCGCCGCGGTCGCCCTTGGTGGAGCGCCAGGTGCGCAGCACTGCCGTGATGACGAGCGTTCGATCGTCCCACAGAAACGCGCTCGGAACCGGCGGCCGGCTGCCGTCGGCCGGTGTTAGAAAACCCTGTCCGGCGACCGCGAGCGGAGCGCTTATGAATTTGCGCACCGGAAAGGCGTTCGTCGCGGACTCTCGCGAAACTGTGTGCCGTGATGAAGAACCTTTCTATTTTTGGCTTTCTCGTTCTGGCGTTCACGGGCTGCTCCGGAGGCTCGAAGGAGTCTGCCTCGCAGAGCTCGCCCGCTTCCCAGCGCGCCGCCGACTCGACGTACCGCGTCGAGCTCGACACGACCAAGGGTCCGGTCGTTATCGTCGTAGACCGTACGCTCGCGCCCAACGGCGCGCAGCGCTTCTACGAACTGGTCAAGGCGAAGTATTTTGACGGCGCGCGGTTTTACCGCGTGGTGCCGGGCTTCGTCGTTCAGTGGGGTGCCGCGGCTGAGCCCGCGGTGACCAAGAAGTGGGACGTCACGATCCCCGACGACCCGGTAAAGGGTTCGAATACAGCCGGTACCGTGACGTTCGCGGCGACCGGCCAGCCGAATAGCCGTACGACGCATATGTTCATCAACCTGGCCGACAACGTGAGGCTCGACGCTATGGGATTCGCTCCGATCGGTCACGTCAGCAGCGGGATGCAAGCCGTCGAGCACATCTACAGCGGCTACGCAGAACAGCCGAATCAAGCGCAGATCGCCGCCAAGGGCAACGCGTACCTCGAGAGCGGTTTCCCCCACCTGGACTACATCAAGAGCGCGCGTATCGTCAGCGGATCGTAACGGAGCCGGACCCTAGCGCAGGCCTCAACCTCTCGTGCAGGTGCTGTTGCCTTCCGTCTTCCAGGTGCCGTTCGTCTCGACTTGATACAGGTCGGTGTAGGTGGTTGGGCTCGTAAAGGTATAGGTGTCGCGCACCTGTGTCGTCTTGCCGGACGACGGATCCGTGAACGGTCCCGCCCAGGTGGTCTTCTTGCCGGTCTGCTGCGTCGACTCCGTGCCGTAGCCGCCGCTCACAACGCTCGCCGGGTTCCACCACGTCTTCGTCTTCGGGGCGTAGATCACGTAACCCAGCGCGTCGAAGTTCGTGCCGTTCACGTGCACCGACAGTGCTCCGTTGATCGAATGTGCTATGACGACCGTGGTCACGGCCGGGCCGCCCATCGCGGAAGGCACGCTGTTCTTGCACGTCCACGTGCCGACCAAGACGTCATAGCCATGCGGCCCAACGCCGATAGTGCCGGCCGCCATCGGTGATGCCGACAGTCCGGGCAACGGTAATGCGGCGCCGAGGACGATTAGCGCGTATGCGAGACGATATCGCATGAGAACCTCCATTGCGGATGAAGTGCCATTCGGCTTTTTATGCAGCTCAACGTAAACTGCACAAGAGCAACTTTTCATCCCGACATCCTAGGGAGCCTACGCCTGCTTTTTCCAATGCGCCGCACAGCGGGCCCTGTGTACATAGAGAAGGGGCGGGCGCTCGGTAGCGTCAACGTTCTTCTTTCGGCGGGAGGATACGTCATGCCAGCTTTACGTCATCTCATCAGCACCTGTCTGAGCGCCGCCTTGCTGGCCGGCTGCGGCAGCGGGCTATCGTTTTCGTCCTCGCCGTCGGCGGCGGACGCGACATCCGATGCAGTGCATCATTCACAGACATTCGGATATACCGGCGACTACCAGTACTTCAGCGTGCCGGCCGGCGTGCGGCAAGTCACCATCACTGCATCGGGCGCCAGCGGAGGAGGCGGCAGCGGCTCGTACGGGCCGGGCGGCAAAGGCGGACTGGTGAAGGCAACGATTCCCATCAAGCAGCCGGGAGAGATGTTGACGATCTCCGTCGGGGGCGAAGGCGCGACCAGTGGCAATACCGGCGGTTTCAACGGAGGCGGCGCCAGCCTCGGCGGCGGCGGCGGCGGCGGCGCTTCAGACGTGCGTGAGGGTGGTCTGCGGTTCATCGCGCGCGTCGTCGTGGCCGGCGGCGGCGGCGGAGGAGGCGAAGGCGGAACGAGCTCTACCTTGGGCGGCCGCGGGGGAGCCGGGGGCGACTCGATCGGCGCCAAGGGGAGCGCTGGCGGCGGTTCCGGCCCGGGCGGCGGCGGGCGCGGCGGAACCCAGAGCGCGGGCGGCGCCGGCGGCGGCGGAGGTTCCGGAAGGTGCGACGGCGATGCCGGCCTGGCGGGCAAACTCCACACGGGGGGCGCCGGCGGCGGCGGGCCGAGATGCACGGCGGGCGGTGCAGGCGGCGGCGCCGGGGGCGGCTACTATGGCGGAGGCGGCGGCGGTCAAGGCGGACGCTCCACCGGCGACAACGGCGGTTCCGGCGGCGGTGGCGGAGGCGGATCTTCGTACGTCGAGAGCACCGGAAAGGTCCTGGAGCACGTCCGCGGCGGCGCGCCGACAGGTAACGGGCAGATCGTCGTCACGTGGTGACACGTGGAGGCTACGGGGTAAGTTCGAAAGCCTCTCCGTGACCGTGGGCACCGCCGTGAGAGCTCGTACCGTAAAAGTTACCGCCGCTTGCAAGCAACGGCGCCGCCGGATTGGCGCCGCCTCCGCTGCGAGGGCCGCTGAAGGTGAACTGCACGGCGTACGGCGGCGATCCGGAAGGATCGAAGCTAAAGACGACGCCGCAGCCGTTGGGATTTAGGCTGCATTTCCCGCTGGGCAGCTTTCCACCATAAAACGTAGAGCCGTAGAGAACACCGTTGTAGTCGACGAGACTCGCCTCTGGGGAGCCGCCGCCCGAAAAACTGTGCAGCACGCGCTCTGAACCCGACGCGCTCACGCTATAAATAGTGCCGCAATCGCAGACGTTGTGCTTGCCTCCCGAGGAGGTCGTGCCGTACAGAACGCCGTTTATGGCGATCACACCGCTTCCGAGAGGATTGCAGCCATCGCTCGGCTTGCCCGTAAAATCATGCACGACCATCTCCGACCCACTCGTGCTAATGCTGAAAACCGTGCCGCAGCTTGGGTTCGTCCCACCGGCGCTCGTCGTTCCGTAGAGCGTGCCGCCGACGTTGATGAGCCCGGCGTAGGGCGTGGCGCCGTCAACGCTCCCGCCGAAATCATGCAACTTGATCTCCGGGCTGCCCGTCACGTTGATGCCGAAGACGATTCCCTTGTTGTATGCTCCGCCGGCGCTCGTCGTCCCATAAAGGACGCGGTGGATCTCGGTTACGCTCGAGTACGGATATTGGCCGTCGTCCTTTGATGCGCCGAAGCTGTAGATCACGCGTTCCTTATACTTATAGGGCGTCTGCGTCGGGGTGAGCCTAAAGACGGTCCCCTTCCCGTACTGGCCCCCGAAAACCGTCGTACCGTACAAGACTCCGGTGCCGCGTTCGCCGACGACGAGCGTTGCACTCGGTTCGGCCCCATCGAGGCCGTCCTTGCCGTGAAAAGTGTAAAGCGGGATCTCCTTGTACGGCGAGGTCCCGGTCTGCGGTTTCAGCTCGTAGATGAACCCGCACCCTTTGTTTCCGTCGCGGCACTTCAGGTCGCCGCCAGCGGGCGCCACCCCGAAGAGCGCACGAGTCGGATCGCCGATCAAGCCCGCCGAACCGCCGGATTTTCCGATGAAGGTCTCCGCAAAAGTAAAGTCGTGCAGCGGGACGACGTGCAGGGTATCCGGGTGCGCGGCGCCGGCGGCCGAAAATGGGGCCGTTGCTGGCGATGGTGCGAGGCCGTCGTGACCGCAAGCCGTCACGCAGAACAGCGCCGGCAAGGCGCGAGCGAAAAGGCGAATCCACCGCATCAGGAACCTTCTTTCCGAGAGAGCGCCGTGTGAGCGGCTTCCCCTTCGTAGGGGCATTCCCTACTCGTGCGGCAGGATGCGTCGCCGGGACGGGCGGAGGAGCACCGGCATGAACCGCGAGGTGTTCATCTGCCATTCGAGAGACGACGCTCGAGTCGCCGCGGAAATCTGCGAGCGACTCGAGGCGAGTGGGATCGGGTGCTGGATCGCACCACGCGACCCCGTCGCCGGTATTCCGTATGGCCAGCAGCTCGTCGGCGCCATAGAGGCGGCCCGCATCCTCCTGCTAATTTTCTCGGCAAGCGCGAATGAGTCGCGCGCCGTCCTAAGCGAGGTGGAGCTCGCGTCAAATAGGCGCAAGATCATCCTTCCGGTGCGGATCGGCGACGTCTCGCCCTCGCCCGGGCTCGAGTTCTACGTTCGCGCCATCCATTGGTTCGACGCGCCGGCGGCGCAGCGCGGGGATCGAATGTGGGAAGAGCTCGTGCGCCAGGTGAGCGAGCTCGTCGGCCGACGCACTGACGCTTTCACCGATCAAGCGCCGAGTGGCGCGCCGCCGCCCCAGCATAATCTGCCGCTCGCGCTCACGTCGTTCGTCGGACGCGAGCGCGACGTCACACAGGTCGAGACACTTCTCGCGACTTCGCGCTTGGTAACGCTATGCGGCCCAGGCGGCATCGGGAAGACCTCACTCGCCGTTACACTCGCGAGGCGCAATTTCGATGCGTACCGTGACGGTGCGTGGTTCGTAGACCTCGCGCAAGTCTTCGACCCGGCCTCGGTCGCCAACGCCTTCGCCGCGACGTTCCAACTCCACGAGTCGGCCGGCGCGTCGATGCTGGACGTGCTGCTCTCCCACTCGAAAAGCAAGCGGCTCTTGCTTATCGTCGACAACTGCGAGCAAGTCATTGCCGAAGCGGCGCGCATCGTGGAGGCGATACTGCAGGAGGCTCCTTACGTCACCGTCATCGCGACGACACGGGAACCCCTCGGTATCCGTGGGGAGACGATTTATCGCGTGCCGTCGTTGGCGACTCCGTCCGAAGGATCGTCGCAAGCGCTGAGCGCCGCGACAGCACTGCAATACGGTGCCATCGAGCTCTTTCGCGATCGCGCGCGGGCCGCGAACCGAAGTTTCGCTCTCACCGACGAAAATGCGCCTACGATCGGGGCGATTTGCCGCCGGCTCGACGGCATCGCACTGGCGATCGAGCTGGCCGCCGCGCGCGTAAGAGTCCTCTCGCCAAAGGAGATCGCCGCCAGCCTCGACGAGCGTTTCCGATTGCTGACCGAGGGTACCCGCACGGCTCTCCCCCGGCAAAAGACGCTGCGGGCGATGATCGACTGGAGCTACGCGCTGCTTTCGGAGCAGGAGCGACTCATATTTCGCCGGCTCGCCGTCTTCGCTGGAAGCTTCACCCTCGGCGACGCAGTAGCGGTGTGCTTCATCAATGCGCAAGATTCCGCGCAGCTCGACGCGGCGCAGGTGCTCGATCTGCTGGCATCGCTCATCGACAAGTCGCTGCTACAGGCCGACTTCACCGCCGAGGAGACGCGGTACATGCTGCTGGAGTCCATGCGCGCCTATGCGGACGAGAAATTACGCGAGCATAGCGAG
>JAFAJV010000097.1 GCA_019235995.1 Vulcanimicrobiota bacterium | reverse complement strand
AGGATCTCGCGGTCACCAAACGTCTCAAAGCGTTCTTCATGGACCTGCTTGCGGCCAAGGTCGACCGTACGGAGCTTACCGCTGCGATGTCCAAGCGGCTGACCCCGCAGCGCGCTAGCGGCTTTCCAGCAACGGTGAAACCGCTGGGCACGTTCAGCGCACTCATATATCGCGGCAAAAGCGTCATCGACTCGATGACGGAGTACGATTACGCGGCTACGTTTGCCAATGGCACGCTGAAGGCGTCCTTTTACATAGACAACGCGACTGATCGGATCGCGAAGCTCGATATTACGATGTAGCAGAGATGAGGGCAAATCAAGCCGCGGGGAGCGGCGGAGGCCGGCTTGGCCCATGCGCAGCGCTGCTTGATTCAATGGATGCCAATCGTCGCGAGGGGTCGCTACCGGCGTTACTTTCGCAGTAGCGCCTGGCGGTATCGAATACGACGTCCGCTTGAAGCATCGCTAGTTGTTGATCCCTCGCCACCTTTTTACGCAGGAAAGCCGCATTGTATGCTCTCTGTACGGCCATGATGCCAAACAGAAACTTCTCTTTCCCCGTGTCGGGAAGCGCCCTCAGCTTTGCAATCTACGGTAAGGCGTCTTTGCAGAAAAAGTAGCGGCCGCGTCGGCGCTGACGTTATGCGGTTCTCACGCGGGACGGTATGGCATTCCTCCTTCCGGTCCTCGAAGGTCTCGGCTCAGGTTTTCTCAGAAGGATACGGCTGCGGCATAACGTAATCGTTTGCGTGATCGCGCACTCCCCACGTATAGGCACGTAAGAATGCTGTTTACAGCCGCACTGGCGATGACATTCGTTCAAGCCATAGCCGGATCGGTTGGCGCGCCGACTCCAGCGCCAACAGCAAGTCCGCTCAAAGAGATCGGCCATGTTCATTCCTCGAGGCTCTGCACGACACTTCGCCAAAATCTCTTTCCAGCGGTCTCTGGACTACGTATCAATGACGATTTGATGGATCAGGGCCAAAAGCTTATGCTCGCCGCGTCAGGTGACGCTCGATCCAACGCCACAAGCGCTTCTACCACCGGTGGCGCAGGAGCGGGATTGGAAATGGATTACTTTCACCTCTCCTCGCTCTCGGCGGCGGTAGCGAAGAACCTCATCAAAGTTGAAAGCCTGTTGAACGACCCACGCGTCTTTCCCGCAAATCCGTTAACCGAGGACCAGAAAGCGTTAGCTCAAGTTAAAGGTCGTCTCGAAGCCGTTGTCGCCGAGCAGCAAGCATCGCTCAACATCCTATCCGGAACTGCGCAGAGCGACGAGGCAAATGATTTGCGCAGCCAGCGCGACCTAGTGCCGGACGACGCCAGCGGTTCGCAGACGCCGGTTTATATACCGGTTACTGCACCGGCCGCACTCGCAAAGGCTGTCCAGGCTACCCAGCAAACGGAGATTGGCGTTGCGCCGACGGTCCTTCCGATCGTGGCGGCTTGCAGATAGTACGCGCGGGCCTAGAAGTGACGAGCGCGGTGTCGCCGCGTTACGGTGCTGGCCGCCACCGTTATCAGCAATACCGCGACGCGTGTCACATTTTGTCACGGACGGGTGGGAACTGGTCGGGACGGGGCGGTACGATCGGGAACCAGCGGGCGGAAAAACCTGACAGGGTAACACTTTTCGGTAACGGACGGTATCGACTGGAATCCCCGAGCTTGGGTTCGACTCCCGGCCATCCCAAAAAGGCGGTACGGGACGGTACGCCGGAAGGCGGCGGAGTCAAGTTTTGTTCCTATAACAAATCACACCGCTGGCGCTTCCTCGACGGCTTGGTCGCGCAGCACCGGCATGAGCTTCCTCGCAGCCCCAGCGCAAGATGCTGCGCAGGTTGCTGCAGCCGGATCTACGAACGCGGAGGAGATGCCTGCTCAAGCTAGCAAGGTTGGCGCGTTGGTACTCTTCTGCGCCGACATTGCCGCCGTCGCTGACTTCTATCGAGCGCTCGGAGTTCCGTTGGAAACCGAAGAGCACGAAGGCGGCCCACAACACTATGCATGTGAGCTAGACGGCTGTCATTTTGCCCTCTATGAGGGTAGTGACGGGCAAGCACCAGCGTTTCGCACCCGTGGGTACACCTTTCCAGGATTCGTCGTAACATCGCTTGACGAATCGCTCGCCGCGGTGCGCGGACTTGGATCTTTGGTGCTCCAAGAACCCGAGCTCTATCCGTGGGGGCGGCGTTGCATCCTCCAAGACCCAGACGGGCGGATGATCGAAATCTATGAGGCTAATTTGTCACAGTTTGTCACAGACGCGTCGGAGACTGCCGGAACAGGCAGGGATGGTCCGGCAAGCAGTGCCCCGAAAAAGCCGACGGAATAACACTTTTTGGTAACGGTCGCGATCGGCTGGATTCCCCTAGCTTGGGTGCGACTCCCGGCTATCCCAAAAAGGCTCCCGAGCGCATTCGAGGGTATCCATAGGAATGCGCTCGTTCGAGTTCGTTTCCGTTTTGCCGGCGATTGCGTGCAGGTAGGTCGGCGAGGTAATCGCCGCCGATGGTGGCCGAGCGCTCTGCAAGCAATTTCGCGCACGATTTCCCTACGGCACGCATCCAAGAGGAGCGCCGGCATTGCCTTTGCCGGAAGCCTGGCCGGAGAGCACTAGAAGTCAATCGCCCGGCTAGAGGCCACCTTACCGACGCGAAGAACGTGACGCCCTACGTCTGAAGTTATTATCGTCACATGAGAATCACACGCTGAGCGCCTCGGCGATAGCCTGATCTTCCGTGAGCTGCGCGCCTTCGGCGGCGAGCGCCTCGATGTCGCCGTTGCTTAATCGCTCCCGCAGCGCGGACAGTAATTGGGCTTCAGCATAGCGATCTATATTGTCCATTCTGAGTCCTTGGCCGGCGAACGAAGCGCTGACATATCCAAAAAGGCGCGCACCCCGCAAGGTATCGCCGTAGGCCGCTGCATGTATAGCAAGTAGCCGGATCGCCGTGGCAGAGAATAGCGCGTCCTGAATTCGCCTCGAAAGTGTCAGGGCTTCGCGGGCGGCCTGGTATGATGCCTCACGATCGCCGAGGGCATGCCGATACGTTGCCGTGGCCACGAGCGCCCCAGTTTCGAAGTGCATCGATTTTGCCCGCCGCGCCACCACCGAGGCTTCTTCGGCGAGCTGTAGTGCGCATCGCACATTGCCGGCTCCGAACTCTAAATGGCTCAGGTGAAAGAGATTTGCTGTACCGACCAGCTCTTCGCCAATGCTAAGCAGGAGCGTTAGACCTTCGCCGTAGAGTCGCCGGGCTTCGTCTATGGAGCCGCGGTTCTCGGCGATTATGGCAGCGATTTCTACAGCGGCTGCATATCGGTGCGATCGCGTCATTCCAGCACTGCGGCAGGTTTGGAGAACGACCTCGTTCGTAGCAGCTGCCTCGTCGATGCGATTGAGGTCTAAAAAGCCATAGGCCAAGGTAGCAAGGATCCCCGACTCAAGATGTCTGTCGCCGGAGCCTGTTGCAAGCTCCAATGCGCGCTTGGCAGCGTCCACTTTTTGAACGCCATGCAACATATCCGCGAGGCGCCACCAAACTCGAGCGGCTACGGCGGAATCCGTCGTCGCTCCAAGGTGCGGAATTATCGCGTCGAACCATCGCCGCGGCTCAGCCTCGCCTCGGGCTAACCGCCAGATCCCAGAGAAAGGCGACACGACACGGGCCGCAACGACGAATTGACTCTGCGCTACGGCCCAGTCAATCGCCGCTCGCGCATTATCTAGCTCAAGCTCGAACTCACGCATCACCGTTTCTACCGGCATCGATGCCCGAGCTGCCTCAATGACGCGATCGGCTAGGTCAGCCGCCCACTGCGCGTGCTGGCGCGCCAGCGCCTCGTGCTCTCCGCTTTGCTCTAGCTTCTCAAGCGCAAAGGCGCGCGTCGATTCGAGTAAACCGTAGCGCGTGGAATCTCGCGCGATGTCGGCGACCACGAGCGACTTCTCCACCAGCGAGGATAGCAAATCGGCGGCGTCGGGCGCGTCGAGGGCTTCGTGTGTGCAGACGGCTTCAGCAGCTTCGAGCGTCCATCCGCCCACGAAGATCGCCACCCGCCGGAACAGCGTCTGTTCGTGCTCCGAAAGCAGATTGTAGCTCCACTCGATCAGAGCCCGCATCGTCTGCTGACGAGGCAATGCCGTACGACTCCCGCCCGTAAGAACGCGAAAGCGCTCGTCGAGCTTTCGGGCGATTTGGCGCGGTGCCAGCACCTTCACCCGTGCCGCCGCAAGCTCGATGGCGAGCGGGATTCCATCGAGCCGCCCGCAGATCTCAGCCACGATCGGCGTGCTCTCGTCGGTCAGCTTGAAGCTCGCGTCTGCGGCCCCCGCGCGTTGAGCAAACAGAGCGATCGCACCGTACTGCAACGCATCGCCGGCCCTCAGATCACCCGTTTCGTGCGGCACCGCCAGCGAGGGCATCCGATAGACCTGCTCGCCGTGGATTCGCAACGGCTCGCGGCTCGTCGCTAATATTCGCAGGCCAGCGCAACTGCGCAGGATCGCATCGGCAATCCGCGCCGTCTCTTCAACGACGTGCTCGCAGTTGTCCAAAATCAACAGCAAATGCTTCGACCGGAGATAGTGCTGAAGCGTTTCAAGAATTGGGCGTTCTCGTTGCTCGCGCACGCCCAGCGCGGCCGCGACCGTGCCGGCGACGAGACTCGAATCGCTCAAGGGCGCCAGATCGACGAACCAGACGCCATCACCCGAGCCGTCTAGCAGATCCGCTCCCACTTGCAGGGCGACCCGCGTCTTACCGACGCCGCCGGTGCCGACGAGCGTGACCAGGGGATGTTCGTGCACGAGCGGCTCGATTTCGGCAAGAACATCCTCGCGCCCGATTAGCGCGGTGAGTTGGCGCGGTAAATTATGCGGCAGCGATTCGAGCGATCGCAGCGGCGGGAACATTTCAAGCAAACCGGGCGCGATGACTTGCCAAACCTGCTCCGGCTCAACCAGGTCTTTGAGCCGATGCTCGCCGAGATCGCGCAGCCCCGTATCTTCTGGCATAATGCCGCGCAAGAGCTGTGCCGTGGCATTTGACGCGACGACCTGGCCACCGTGCGCAACGGACAGCAGTCGCGCGATGCGATTGACCGGAGAGCCGAAGTAATCGCCGTCGCGCTCGTCGGTTGCGCCGGTATGTAGCGCCATGCGAACCGCCAGCCCGCCGACCGCGCTCCAATCCTCCGCTGCAAGTGCGCGCTGTGCATCGGCAGCCGCAGCGATAGCATCCGACGCCCGCGAAAACGCGGCGCAGAATGCATCGCCCACGGTCTTGAAAACACGACCACCGTGCGCTTCGATCGTGGTTCGCAGCAGCTCGTCATGGCGACGCAGCGCCTGGGGCATCGCCACGCGTTGCTCTTCCCAATGCTGCGTGCTGCCCTCGATATCGGTAAAGAGCAGCGTCACCGTCCCCGTCGGTAGCGGAGCTTTCAGCGCCATGGCGAGACGTTCAAAAGGGATCCGCCGCCCGCCTTTTGCCGCGTAAAGCCTTAACGCGGTCCCGATTAACGGACTGGGTCAGCTAGCGCCTTCTCCTCCTAGGAAACGTCACGCATTAGCGTGTCGCGCTGAAGATTGTGCCGCAGCCTGAGCCTGAGGGGCCCGAGCAGCTTCCGGTCCCGCCGATCCACGTCGGCCCGATGACCGTGCCTTTCTTGGTGAACGCGACGCCGCCATAGGGAAACTGGCCGTCGGCGCCTCCGAGGAACCTGTAGACCACCGACTCCGTGAATCCCGAACCCGAGTGAGTCAGCTTGAAGATCGTTCCACATCCCCCGGCGCACGCCGACGTGCCGCCGTTAACGGTCGTCCCATAGAGGTTGCCGCTTCTATCCGCTACGAGACCCGGCGAGTCGTCGGGATCCGAACCGTCCATTCCACCCTTGAACGCATAGAGCACATGCTCCGTGTAGCTCGAACCTTTCGGCGTCAGTTCGAAGACCGTGCCGTATCCGTTGCCGAAAGTCGCGCCGCCCTGGTTGGTCAAACCGTAGTAGGCGCCGTGGGCCGCGGGGAACAGGCTGCTCTCGGGGTACTTGCCGTCGGCCCCGCCTTTGAATCGGTAGATGATCGATAGTGTATATGTGGAACCCGAGGGCGTGAGCTTGAAGACCGTGCCGCAAGTCGTTACGCCGAACGGCCCATTCCGGCAGGCCGGCGTAGCCGAACCGCCCCACAAGGTCGTACCGTAGAGATTTCCGCCGGCGTCGGCGACAAGCGCGGCGGCGGGCCCCATACCGTCGCCGCCCATGCCCGAAAACGCATGGAGGACGCTCTCGCTATAGTTCGAGCCCGACGGCTTCAATTCGAAGACCGTGCCGCATCCAGGCTGTGCGCACGCACCGCCACCTTGAACTGTGGTGCCGAAGAGCGCGCCGCTCTTCGTCATGAGCAGACCCGCGTGAGGACCCGAGCCGTCGTTCCCGCCGACGAACGTATAGAGAACGCTCTCCGTGAAACCGCTCGTTCCGGGCGTGAGCTTGAAGACGGTGCCGCAGCCGTAGGTACATGACGGAGCGTTGCCGCCGTAGTCCGTGGTTCCGTAGAGCGCGCCGCTCGCATCCTCGATCAGCGGCGCTTGCGGCCCGGCTCCGTCCGGCGTACCTCGGAACTTGTAAAGCACCGCCTCTTTGCCGGCTGCCGAGATGTCGTAGACTGTGCCGGCGCCGCCGCTCGGGAAGCCGCCGGCAAACGTTGTGCCGTAGAATTCGCCCCCGCCTCCGGAGAGCAGACCCGAGTATGGATTTTGGCCGTCGGAGCCACCACCTTGGAAACTATACAGAACGCCGCCGCCGAGCCGGCGGACGTCCGCGCCCGCGAGGCCGGGAGGCGCAAAGGCGGAACTCGAGCCGCCACACGCCGCGATTTGTACCACGCCGACCGCCAGGAGGAGGAAAAGATAGCCACGCTTCATGGCACACTCCTTGCTGTAGATCTGCAAACCGGCCAAATGTTCGTCCATTGAAGCCGGCGGCTCGCCCGACGGTCTTCGTGCGGCCGTAGGGAAAGCTTCCGTGCTCGGTGGCCGGAATCCCCGAGCGCGCAGACTGCGGCGGCTACCGGAGCAGCCACTCCTTCGCGGCGGCGTCTTGGCCTCTGTCGAAAACGTTCCCTTGGGTGTGAACCACGTTGCTGATCCAGCTAAATAGCTGGTGCTGCCAGGGGTATCCAGCAATGACGGCGATGCGGTCAATGTGCTGAATTCGCTCGTGAACGAACTTCAGTTGATCGACATGAGCTCCCAGAGCTTCCATATTTTCCCAGCCGCCAAAATTCGTTAAGTCGAATAGCACCCTGATCCGGCCGCGCTCTGCTATCAATCCGTCGAGCCGCTGCGCAAGCTGTGTTACGTCGTCGGCCGTTAGCTTCGCCGGCATCACGACCTTGACTGCGTTATCGGAGATCATTTCGACCGTCATAAGGCCCCTTTCGCTCCGAGCTGAAGACTTCGTCATTCCATGGCGATGTTGGGGCACCTTGCGTGTGAGATCCCCAGGGATACGGCACCGGGACGTCCATCGCGAGCGTCCTTTTGTCACGGACGGGTGGGAAGCGGTCGGGATCGTGACAGGATAACACTTTTCGGTAACGGCCGGGAGCGGCTGGAATCCCACGAGCGTGGGTGACGAACTTAACGCTTCAAGGGTTCAATACATCGCTTCTCGGGATGATGGTGGCCGCTTGGGTTTTGTTGGCGCTCACAGCATTTATCTGGAAGTCCCCGAAGGTTCAATCTGCGGTCGCCGCTTTAAACGTCATTCTGACCGTTTGGTACGCGGCGACCTTTGTTCGAACTCTATGAGGATAACGGGTTTCAACGCGTCACATTTTGTCACGGACGGGACGCAAACAGGCGTGTCGCGCACGACGCTAGCGATCTCATATTTCCAACTGGCGCTGGTAGTCTGCCGCGTCGAAGTAGCCGCGCGATTCCGCGACCAGGCCGTCGTCGCCTAACTGCCACTCCTCAAAGCCGCTGATCCGAACGCGTTTTCCGCTGCCTCCCGCTCCAGTATTGGTACCGGTGAGAGTCCAACGATAGATCGTCTTGCCGTCGCGCTCGGCGACGCTGTCCATCGCAACCGCGAGATCGGGAAACGCCTCCATAAAGCTTCGCGCCGCTTCTGCGATCGCGGCGCGTCCACGCGACGGTTCGCCATCGTTGATGGTCAGCGAGCCGTCCGCCGAAAAGAACGATGCGACCGCTGCGGGGTCCCCACTGCACCACGCCGCAGTATACCGCTGCGCGAACGTGCGAACGTTCACCATATTACCCTTAGGCATAACGCCCTCCTCAAAGCGCACTGCTTTTTAGACTCTGTTCGACGCTCCTACGTTAAGCAGCGCCATC
>JAFAJV010000030.1 GCA_019235995.1 Vulcanimicrobiota bacterium | reverse complement strand
GATCTACGCTGGATTCGCATTCGCCTTCCTCGTGAAGACGCCGGTGTGGCCGCTGCACACCTGGATGCCGCCGACGTACAGCGGGCTGCCGGCGCCGATGGCGGCCATCGTCTCCGCCGTGCAGTCGAAGGCCGGGCTGTACGGGTTCCTTGCCGTCGCGCTCGGGCTGATGCCGGAATACGTTCACTCCTATGCGCTGCCGCTGGTGATCCTGGGCGCGATCTCGCTGATCTACGGCGCCGTCATCGCGCTGGTGCAGACCGACGCCAAGCGCATCGTCGCGTATTCATCGCTGTCGCACCTCGGCCTGATCGTGCTCGCGATCGCGTCGGGCAATCGGCTCGCGCTCGCAGGGGCGCTCGTCTACATCGTTGCGCACGGGCTGTTCTCAGCAGCGTTGTTCCTAGTGCTCGGTTACGTCGAGGAGCGCGAGGACACGCGCCTGGTCACGCGCCTCGGCGGACTAGGCTGGAAAAACCCGCGCCTGGCGGGCGCGCTCTGTATCGCCGCGCTCGCCGCGCTCGGGCTTCCGGGTCTGGCGGGATTCGTCGGCGAGCTCGTCATCCTGATCGGCGTCTATCAAGCCGGCTACGTCTGGCCCGTCATCGTGGCGCTCGTCGCGATCGTGCTCGCGTCGGCGTACATGCTGCGGCTGTATCAGGACATCATGAACGGACCTCCGCAGGCCGACGTCCCGGTGCGAGCCGATCTCGGGTGGGTCGAAGGGCTCGCCGTGGCGCCGCTGCTCGCCGCGCTGGTGTTGGTCGGCGTCTACCCGGCGCCGCTGTTGCATCCATGAGAGCGCCGTTTACCGCCGCCGACTGGGCGGCGATCTATCCGGTCGGGGTGCTGACCGCCGCGGCGCTGCTCGTGCTCGTCGCCGATCTCTTTTCCTCGCGGCGCGAACAGCGCTACGGCTCGGTCGGCATCGCGCTGCTGGGGGTCGCGGGGGCGGCGTACCTCGCGGCGCGGCAGTTCGGCCACAACCACGACGCGTTCTTCGGCGGATTCATCGTGGGCGGGTTCGCGGCGGTGTTTCAGGAGATCATCTTGATCGCCGCGGCCGGCTCACTGATCCTATACGCGTCGATCGGACCGCCGCAGCGAGTCGCCGGAACGACGGCGATCATGCTGTGGAGCACGTGCGGCGCGATGCTCATGGCCGGCGCCGCCAATCTGTTGATGATCTTCCTCGGTCTGGAGCTGCTCTCGCTCGGTCTCTACGCGCTATGTGCGGCGTCGGATCGTCGCGCGGCTCGCGAAGCGGCGCTGAAGTACTTGATCCTGAGCTCGACCGCGACGGGCTTCTTGCTCTTCGGCGCGGCGCTGCTGTTCGGCGCGACCGGCAGCGTGCGGCTGGCGGACTTCGTCAACCCGGCGTTCGCAGTCAATCCGCTCTATTGGACCGGCGCCGGCATGTTTCTGATCGGCCTCGTCTTCAAGTTGAGCCTCGTTCCGTTTCACACGTGGACGCCCGACGTCTTCGAGGGCGCGCCGCTGCCGGTGACCGCGTTCATGAGCGTGGCCACCAAGGCGGGAACGCTCGCGGTCTTCGCGCGATTCATTTACGCCGCCCTGCCTGCGACGATTGCGCAGGACGTTCTGCTTCCCGTGTGGATCGTTGCGGGCGTCTCGATGATCGTCGGAAACGTCGGCATGCTCGCGCAGACCGACTTGAAGCGCCTGTTGGGTTACTCGGGGATCGCGCAAGTCGGTTACATCATCGTCGCGCTCGCCGGCAGCACGCCGCTGGGGCTGCGCTACGCGCTGTACTATCTCGCCGCGTACGCATTCATGAACCTCGGCGCGTTCGCGGTGGCCGCGGCGATCTCGGGAGAAGCCGAGGAGGGCGCGCACCTCAGCAGCTACCGCGGCCTAGGCCGCCGCCGGCCGTGGCTTGCGGCCGCGATGACGGCCTTTCTCCTGGCGCTGGCCGGACTGCCGCCGACGGCCGGTTTTCTCGGCAAGATTCTGATTCTGGCGACGGCCGTGTCAAACGGCTATCCCTGGCTCGCGGCGCTGCTGATCGTCGGGACGGCCATCTCGCTCTACGCCTATGCCAAGGTGATCCGCGCGATGTACGAGCGCCCCGAGGGCGCCGAGCCCTCCGACGTGCGCCCATTCGTGCCGCTGGCGTGGCTGAGTGCCGGAATCTGCGCCGTCGCGGTGATCGTGATGGCCTTCTACCCGCTCACCCCCAGCAACATACTGCCGCTCGCGCATTAGCTCGCTCGGCCCGCAGTCCGACCGTCACGGGGCGCGGCCCAGTGCGCTATAGTAGGGGTGAGGTACCTCCAATGACTCGATGCTTGCTTTTGGCTGCGTTGCTGGCGCTGCCGCTGGCCGCGACGATCGCCGGTCCGGCCCGCGCCGACATCGACGAGACCGTGATCGTTCCCAGCGAGGCCCACTCGAGCGTCGATCAACAAACCGCCATCACCTATGCGCGGGAGCTCATCGCGGCCGGGCAGATGGACGCCGCGATAAAGCAGCTGTCCGAGTTCGTCGCTTCCCATCCCGCCGCGTCCGATGCCGAACGCTTCCTCGGCGACCTGTATTACCGCGAGGGAAAGCTCGACCGCGCGGAGGCCGTCTACCGCGCGCTGCTCGCGGCGAACCCGCACGATAAGGAGACGCATAACCGGCTTGGCGTCGTGTACGCGACCCAGAACCGCGTCGACGACGCGATCGCGCAGTTCGAGAGCGCGCTGCCGGGCACCGACTCGATCCGCGACCTCGTGCTGATGCATCTGCGTAAGGGCGACCTGCCGCAGTACGAAGCGCAGATGGTCGGCGCCGCCACCGACCACCCGACGGACGCCGACACGCAGGAAGAGTTAGGCGAGATCTACGGCACGCTCCACCGTCCCGCCGAAGCGATCGTGTACTTCCGCCGCGCACTGGATACCGACTCGCACTCGATCGCGGCGCTCAACGGCGTCGCGATGGCGTATCTCGACCTGCACGATCATGCCTCCGCCGCGCATTACCTCCACGACTGCTTGAACATCGATCCGTTCAATTACGCGTGCATCGACAACCTGGGCGTCGCGGAGATTCAGGCGGGCGCGAACGGCGATGCGCTCAACGACTTCAAGCGCGCGCACCGGCTAGAACCCGAGCGTCCGGAAGCGCTCGTCAACTTCGGGTACCTCGCGGATCTCGAAGGCGATTGGAAGCGGGCCGTGACGTACTACGTCCAGGCGATCGCCGTCAACCCGTACGTTCCCGAGTCGTACATCAACCTCGGCATCGACTATGAGCACAACGGCCTCTACCCACTCGCGCAGGCCGCGCTGATCAAGGGCGTGGCCGCCGCGCCGTACGACGGCCGCGTCCGCTATCTCCTGGCTCGTGCCTATGCCGCCCAGGGGCAGAAGGCGCTCGCGCTTGCGCAGCTCAAGGCGGCGCAGACCTCGCTCGATCCCGACGTCGCGGAGATCGCCAAAGAGGAAACGGCGCGCCTTCTCGGCTCAGCCTCGACCGCTCCGCAGTAGGTCGTCCTGTGCTAAGATAAAGCAGTCAAGCGTGAGGGAAACGCCGACTCGCTGACGCATCTGCGAAAGGAGCACGGCAGATGAAAAGCTCGAGTCGTAGCCGCCAAGCACTAAGTCTTGGCGTCGTGGCTATTTTGCTCGCAGGGTGCGGCGGATCGCAGATCGCCGTGCCGCAGGTTCAAGCACCGACGGTACGCTACGTTGCGGGCACTGAGACTCTGGACCAACTACAGACGCCCATCGCGCACATTATCATCATCTTTCAGGAGAACCGCACCCCCGACTACCTGTTTCAGGGTCTCCGCGGCGCCGATATCTCAAAAACGGGAATCGATTCAAAAGGCGAGGTTGTTCCGCTTCATCGCGTCTCGTTAA
>JAFAJV010000127.1 GCA_019235995.1 Vulcanimicrobiota bacterium | reverse complement strand
GCGTGAGACTCCGCTAACGCTCGGGGGAGAGTTCGAAAAGCTTGCGGCCAACATCTCCTTCGCGCGGCACGCCGCCGGCGTTCACTACCGCTCGGACAGCCTCGCAGGATTGCTGACCGGCGAGAGACAGGGTCTCTCGCTCCTGAGTGATTACAGCACGACGTTCAACGAGCGCTTCGCTGGATTCGAGCTCACCACGTTCGGCGGCGAGCGGGTGCGAATTCGTGACGGCGCGATCTCTACCCCAGGGTGACATCATGGATTCCTCAAATCGCCTGACCCCCACGACCGCCGCTAACGCCGTTCGTACGTTAAACGGACGATCCCGCCCTGTGGTCACGTCTTTGACGTCGGCCGAGATAACACGTAACGCAACGTTAGCAAGCAGCCTCCTATTTTTCCAAGATTCCTTTATGTAACCTTAAGCTGAAGTAGGAAAAAATGGCGTGGCGGGCCATGTGAAGAGCGTGCAAACTACTGTAGCAAGCGACAACCCATTTGCCGAACTCGACAGTGCCGGCATTACGCCGTTTCATTGGAAGATCATGTTCATTTCTGGCATGGGCTTTTTCACCGACGCCTACGATTTGTTTATCATTGGCGTCGCGCTAACGCTCTTAAAGCCCATCTGGAACCTTTCGCCTTTTCAAGTTTCGGTGCTCGGTTCTTCGTCGTTACTGGCCGCTGCCGTTGGTGCAATGATCTTCGGTCGCGTTGCCGACGTCTTAGGGCGCAAGCGAATCTACGGGCTCGAAGTGCTCGTTCTTGCGGTGGGCGCCATTGCGTCGGCGTTCGCGCCGTCGTTCTGGTGGCTGGTGATTTTTAGATTCATCCTCGGCGTCGGTATCGGCGGCGACTATCCGGTCAGTGCCACGATCATGAGCGAGTACTCCGGCACGAAAGTACGGGGAATGCTCGTTTCCCTCGTCTTTAGTATGCAGGGCTTGGGCCTGATCGTCGGTCCGCTGGTCGCGATTGCACTGCTCGGCCTCGGCCTGAACCACGATCTTGCCTGGCGGATTATGCTCGCTCTTGGCGCGATCCCCGCGCTTTCCGTCTTCTACATGCGGCGCAACTTGCAGGAGACGCCACGTTTTGCGGCGCTCGCTGGCAAGATGGAAGACGCGACGCACGCCGCGGGGCGCGCGCTCGGGCAGCACAACGAGCCGTCGCGCGATGAAGGTCCGAAACGAGATCACAAGAATCTATGGGCTGAGTTAAGCGTCTACCGCAAAGATCGGGTGATGCTGCGCTGGTTGATCGGCGCCAGTCTCGCGTGGTTCTTGCTCGACGTCGCGTATTACGGTAACACGCTTTCCAGCCCGCTTGTCGTTAAGGCGATTAATTCGCACGGATCGCTGCTGACGAACACCATCATTACGTTGGCAATCTTTACGGTCGCGGCGTTTCCGGGTTATTTGGTTGCAGCTGTGGCGATGGATCGGGTCGGACGCAAACCAATTCAAGCACTAGGGTTCTTGTTCATGGCACTGGCGTTCGCGGCGATCGCGCTGCTTCCCGGCGGCTCGCAGGCCGTGGTGCCCTTCATCTTACTTTATGGGGTCAGCTACTTCTTCACGGAGTTTGGTCCGAACACGACGACCTTCGTCTATCCGGCCGAAATTTTTCCCGCGCGCATTCGCACGACTAGCCACGGCATCACCGCGACGTGCGGTAAAATCGGTGCGTTTGTTGGAACGTTCGCGTTCCCGCTGCTGATGGCTCACTATGGCCTTCAAGGGGCGATGGGAACCGTCGCTGGCGTCGCAATCCTTGGATTGCTCGTAACTTGGGCACTGTTGCCGGAACCGAAAGGCGAGAGCCTCGAGCAAATTTCTCGCGACGACCTGTTGCGAATTCAGCAATCCGAACAGCAGGGAGCGACGTAGCCGAACTATTAGGCCGTCATAGTTCGGACGCGACCGACACGGCGACGTCCTCGGTCCATTCCGCGCCGAGCAGCATGCTCTTTTCAAGGCGATCGCCCATGGCCTCCCGCAGCGTCGCGATGATTCGTTCGTACTCTTGCCGTTCGGTATATTCGCGGCAGGCTTCGAGCTTCGTAAGCCACGCGTCGACGAATCCAAGCAGCATTGCCGCCCGTTTGCGGACCGCATCGGCGCCGCTATGATGCCCCGCGTCCGATTGCAACACTGCTGCCGCGACCAAGTGCTGGAGCACGTAGGCCGAGAGCACCGTGCGCTTGACGTCGCGCACCGCACTGAGGGCCTCGCGTGCATAGGCGCGCGCGTCATCGAAACAGTCGAGCGCAATGAGATAGGCGGCCATGTTGCAAAGATCGTTGGCCACCGAACGACGATTCTGCGTAGCTTCGTGTCCGGCGCGAGCCTCCTCGGCGAGATGGAGAGCGGCCGCCGCATCGCCGGCCGCGAACTCCACCTCGGCCAGGTTTCCTGCGATGGAGGCGGCGGGGCGCTCGAGATTGAGCGCCTCGTATTGGACCAAAGCGTCGGCGTAGAATTTCCTCGCTCCCTCGATGTCGCCGCAGCGCGTGCGCGTCGTTCCGAGGTCGCCGAGTACGAGCGCCTGCATTCGGCGGTTACCGAGCCGCTGCGCGATGGCCAGCGCGTCCTCCAGAAGAGGCTGGCCTTCGTCGCCGCGACCGAGCCCACCGAGCGCGCTTCCAGCGGCTTGTTTGGCCCGAGCATGCTGCAGCTCGTCGAGCGCACCGTCGAGCCGCAACGCTTGCCGGGCGGCGGCGAGCGACGCTTTGTACTCGCCGAGCGAGCCGGACAACTCCGCGTCGGCGATGTGGAGGCGCGCGAGCACGTCTGCCGGCGTTTCGTCGTCGCTCACCTCGATCGCGAGGCGAACCCAGCGCCGGCCTTCCACCGGAGCGATCGAATACCAGACCCGTGCGAGCGCGGCGGCGAGTGAGCGACCCGAGCGGAGATCGTGGCCTCCCGCGAGCGCCCACACCAGAGCCGTACGAAAGTTATCGATCTCGATTTCCGCTTCTCCGAACCACTTTTGCTCCGGAGCGTCATACCAGTCGCGATCGAAGCGCTCGGCGAGTGAGAGGAAGGCGAGCGCATGTCGCGCGGCGACGGCGCCTCGTTCCCCGCTCTCTTCCAGCTTTTCGAGCGCGTACTGCCGCGTTACGTCGAGGAGATGATAGCGCGTAGCGTCGCGCGCGAAATCGACCGCGACGAGCGATTGTGCGACGAGCAGCGAGAACAACTCTAGGAAATCGACTGCGGCAAGCTGCTCGTCGCAGCAGACCGTGCTCGCGGCGTCGAGCGAAAAGCTGCCGGCAAAAATTGCGAGGCGGTTGACGAGAAGACGCGCTTGCGAGGACAGCAGGCCGTAGCTCCAGTCGATGACCGCGCGCATGGTCTCGTGGCGTGGAATCGCGGTGGGGTCCCGGCGGTTCAGCACGTCGAGAGCCCGATCGAGACGCTCGCAAACGTCGCGCGGCGACAGCACCGCGGTGCGCGCTGCAGCGAGCTCCAAGGCCAGCGGCAGTCCCTCCAGCCTCCGGCAAATTTCCACGATCGGCGCGACGTTCTCGCTCGTTATGCCGGCTTGCGCGTAGACCGCGCGCATGCGATCGACGAAAAGCTCGACGGCACCATAGCCGGCGGCTTCTTCGGGCGAGGCTACTTCGCGAGACGGGACGGCGAGCGGCGGAATGCGGTACGCGCGCTCCCCAGGGCCGCCCAAGGGCTCACGGCTCGTCGCGAGCAGCGCGAGACTCGGGCACTTGTGCAAGAGCGATCCGACGGTCGAACGCACCAACGAGATGACGTGTTCGCAGTTGTCGAAGACGATCAAAGCGCGCTTGCGCGCGAGGTACGCGACGAGCGTCTCCAGGAGCGGCCGGTTCGGCGATTCTTGCACGCGCAGCGCGGCCGCGAGCGCCTGCGGCACCAGGGCCGGATCCGTCAGCGGCGCGAGCTCGACGAACCAAACGCCGTCGGCGAAGCTCTTTAGCAGTTCGAAGCCGACCGCGATGGCCAAGCGTGTCTTGCCGGCTCCTCCGGTTCCAACGATGGTGACGAGAGGCGTCTCAGCGAGAAGCTCGACGACCTCTTTGACGGCCTCGGTGCGGCCGAAGAACGAGGTGAGCTGGCGCGGCAGATTGTGTGCCGGCGCGGCGGCAGTTTCCTCGAGCCGCAATCCCCGTGCGCGTTTCGCCGACAGCTCGAGCTCGGCGCGAGCCTCTTCGTCGAGCTCGAGCGCATCGGCGATGCGCTCGAGCGTGTAGCGGTACGGAACTTTACGGCTGCCGCGCTCTAGGGCCGAAACGGCCTGAGCGCTGATCAGCGCGCGATCGGCAAGCACTTGCTGCGAGATCCCCGCCTGCGTTCGGAAACGTCTGAGCAGGCTGGCGAGATCGGCGCCGGTCGCCGCGACCACTAACTCCCGGGAGCTGGCGCTATTCCGTACGGGTCGCCGTCGATCGAAAGCGTCTTCTGTTCGATGGAACCGGTCTGCGGGTTCACCGCATCGATGTAACCGGTTGCATCTGCGACCCACAGGTGGCTCTGCTTACCGTCGAAGTTCATGTTGGTCGGTAGGCCGAAGCCGGCGGCGAAAAGCGCGCACTGCGAGGTCTGGCGGCATTTGTAGATGCCCTTGGCTTCGTCGATGTAATACAGATTGCCGCTTCGGTCGAAGACGATCCCGCCGGCGCTGGTGATGCCGGATAGCACGAGCGTTCCCGTCCCGTTGCACTGATCGAACTCGACGATCGAGCCGCTCGCGCTGGGTTTGCTTTCGTCGTTGAAGGCCCAGAAGCAGTTGCCGTGAGAATCGATCGCAACGCCCTGGCCTTGCAGCAGATCGCTGCCGTAGGTCAGGACGCGAGACGAATGTGCCGAGCGGTTCAGGTAGACGCTGACGCTCCCGGTGCCGCTGCCCGCTCCTGTCGCGTTTGATACGGCGACGAGGTTCCGATCGGCGGTAACCGCGACGTTGATCGGAAGCTCGCCGGCATCGTCAAGAGTACCCAGAGGCCCCTTGGGGCCATTCGCCGTCGTACGATAAATGAGAACGTCGGCGTGGCCGCCATTCGTAAGGTACCACCAGCCGCCGGGCGTGGCGACCGTACCTTGGGGCGCCGATATGCCGCCGTGCAGCGTCTCCAAGGGTTCGAGCGACGTGCCCTTTCGCCGGTACACGGTCGCATCGTTACCGTAGAGCTGCGACGAGTAGACGTCGTTACCGTAGTGTTGAGCGTCGGGGCCGGAGCGGAGCGCCGCGAGGACTGACGACGAGTCGGCCGAGGGCGGCGCCCCCGGCGAGCCTGCCGCGCACCCCACCAAGGCCGCAATGGCCCCCAGGATAGGGAGCGAGCGCCGGGTCTCTAGGAGCGGAAGCACAGCACAAAGAGCTTCAAGAGGCGCGCGTGGCCCCCTGGTGATGGTGGGGGGCGCACCAGCCCAAACTGTGGAGCAACTGTGGGGAAGCTGTAAGCGTCGGTATTCCGAGCTTCGCTTACGATGGCTCCAACTTGCTGCTTTCACAGGAGTCGAACATGAATAAATCGTTACTCTATGCCGGCCTTGCCGTGGGCATCTTGACGGCATCGTGCAGCGGGAACAACACGGCGTTGCCGAGCTTACCGCTCTCCGCGCAGAGCGGCATCTTCAACCAGCCGTCCGGCGCCGCCGAGCGAGCACCGCAAGGCTGGGCGGCGACGGCCACGCACGCCGTACCGATCAAGAATTTCCCGGCCGGGCGCGTGGCGAACTCAACGCAGCTGCACGTCGTCGTCGGTCTGCGAATGCGCGATCGCGCGGGCGCCCAGGAGCTCATCCGCAATCAGTACGCGCCCGGCAGCGCGGCGTTTCACGGCTGGTTGTCGCCGGATCAGTTCACCGCGATGTTCAACCCTTCGGCGGGCGAAGCCGCTTCCGTCGCCACGTATCTCAAAGAGCAAGGCTTCACGCGCGTGAGCGTTGAGCCGAACCATTTGCTCGTAAGCGGCTACGCCTCCGCTGCGCGCGCGGAGGCCGCGTTCCATACGACTATTCACGGCACCGTGGTGAACGGAAAAGCCGTCTACGGTAACGTGGAGCCGGCGTTCGTCCCCGATAAGCTGCGCAAAGTGGTCCTCGGCGTGCTGGGTCTAACGAACGCGTATGAAATGCACACCCACATCAAGAAGTCGGATCGTTCGTTCGTGCCGTTGGTGGGCGGCACACCGCCACCCTGTCTGCAAGTCGTGAACGGTATCTGCATCGGCGGCGAATACGGCCCGCCACAGTACCAAGTCGCGTACGACGCCGTCAACTGCCCCAAGACCTGCAGCACCGGCAAGAGAACCTCGATCGCGGTCATGGCCGAGGGCGACGTATCGCAGGTTGTTTCCGATCTTCACACGGCGGAGGCGTTTTGGGGACTCCCGCAAGCGTCGTACTCCGTCGTGCGAGTCGGCACGCCCAGCCAGGACACGTCCGGACTCGACGAGTGGGACCTCGACACGCAGATCTCGAGCGGATTCGCGCAAATGGTAAAACACCTCTACGTATACGATACGACCTCGTTGAGCGATTCCGACACGTCGCTCGAGTTCAACAAGTGGGTCACCCAGCACAAAGCGCAAGCCGGAAACGCCTCGTTCGGCGAACCCGAAGCCTTTGCGTATGCGGATGGGGCGATGCAAATCGACGACGAGATCTTCAATCAGGCCGCAGGTCAGGGTCAGACGATGTTCGCTTCGACCGGCGACAGCGGCTCGGGGTGTCCGGTGCTCCTCAATACCGGCGGCCCGGTCGGCGGAACGCCCCAGGTCTGCTATCCCGCGTCGTCACCCTACGTCGTGGCCGTAGGAGGCACGACGCTGGATACGAACGCGGTCGGCACCCAACCGGGAACCTATTACGGCGAGCACGTCTGGGTGGGCACCGGCGGTGGCTACAGCGCGCTCGAAAGCGCCGGGTATTGGCAGGCCAACGGCATCTGCGCCACCTGCACGCAAAACAGCATCAGAGGAACGGCCGACATCGCCATGTGCGCCGACAACAACGGTTGCCCGATGGATGTATTCATCAACGGAACGCAGACCGGCGTGGGAGGCACGAGTCTCTCTTCCCCGATGTCAATGGGCCTGTGGGCGCGGCTGCAGACGAACTTCGGCAATAAGCTCGGATTCGCGGCACCGGTCTACTACGGCGTCTATGGTTACTACGAACCGTGTCCGCTGAAGTCGACCGCATGCGTCCCGTCCGGAGAACCGGGTGACGATACGTCCGCGACGCCTCCGGATACGACGGCTCCGATCGGCGGCTTCCACGACATCCTGTACGGTAGCAATGGGATTCCCAGCTCGGCGGGGCCGGGCTACGACGAGCCTACCGGTCTTGGCTCCATCGATTACTACGTGATGCAGCAAGACATCCAGAACTCGATCTTCCCTGGATAGGAAAGCTCGGGTGAGGTGGGGCAAGCGAGAGGCGGCGCCGTACGGCGCCGCCTCCTCGATTTGAGAACCTGTGAGCTAGTTCAGCGAAGGTTGCTTGGCCGCCACCGGGGCGCCGAAGAACGCCAAGAGGTCGGCGTTGAGGCGATCCTTTAATGTCGAGGGCAGTCCGTGGGGGGCGCCCGGGTAGATTTCCAGACGCCCGTTCGGCACCAGTTTTACCGCCAGCACCGAAGCGTCCTGATAGGGGACGATCTGATCGTCGTCGCCTTGGATGAAGAGCGTCGGGACGTTCATCTTCTTGAGGTCCTCCGTGAAATCGGTCTCCGAAAACGCCTTGACGCAGTCGTAGCAGGCTTTGATCCCCGCCATCATTCCTTGCAACCAGAACGAGTCGCGCAGCCCTTGCGAAACTTTCGCGCCGTCACGATTTGCTCCGTAGAACGGTCCGCTCAGGTCACGCCAGTATTGCGAGCGGTCGGCCTGGACGGCCGCTCGAATCTGATCGAAGACGTCGATCGGCGTCCCGCCGGGATTCGACGGCGACTTCACCATGATGGGCGGCACCGCGCTGACCAGTACCGCCTTCGCCACCCGGTCGCAGCCGTGACGGCCGATGTAGCGCGCGACCTCGCCGCCGCCGGTCGAGTGCCCGACGTGAATCGCATCTCGGAGATCGAGATGCGCAACGAGCTCGGCAAGATCGTCGGCATACGTGTCCATGTCGTTGCCGTCCCACGGCTGGCTCGAGCGCCCGTGGCCGCGCCTGTCGTGCGCGACGCATCGGAAACCGCGCGCGGCCAGGAAGAGCATTTGGTCTTCCCAGGCGTCGGCGCTCAGCGGCCATCCGTGACTGAAGACCACCGGCTGTCCGGAGCCCCAGTCCTTATAGTATATTTGGGTCCCATCGCTTGTCGTAAACGTAGCCATGTCGCGTCCTTTCAGTGGTCGACGTAATTCGATGCTTCGTCTAAGGTGGGAATGCGCTCGAGCGACTCGTGGGCGTAGTGGCGGCGTTCGTTCTTGCCATCGACGAGCGTTGCGACCTCGATGCTATGGGGGTGAACGCCGACGACGCGCCCTTCACGGCCCTCGCCCGGGATGCGGACGTGGTCGCCAGGCTTTAGCTCGGCTCGTGGAATGTTGTGTCGTGCCATGGCCTTTAGTCTACATCGCCACTCCAGCGATTCCAAGCAAATGAATCGATGCGTAGCCGTCATCGTCGCGATGTCGTGTAAACGAGCGAGCAGGCCATCGCTCGTCTCAACGTTTCGAGCCAGTTGATGCGCAGCGGCGTGGCGAATCTCGGCGACTCTCACGGACCGTATTGGAGGATCAATGGACGAAATACGAGTCGAGCAATCGAGCTATCAGATGCCGCCGCGACAAGGATTCACGATTGCGCACTTTCTCACGGTGGCCGATATCGAACGATCCGTTCAATTCTACGAAAAGATCTTCGGGGGAGAAGTCGTCAGTCGAGGCGACCAGGGGGGTGCGCCCCCATACATCAGAATCGCAAACACGTGGCTCATCGTCAACGTTGGGGGCGGTCCGACACCCGACAAGCCGACTGTAACGCTTCGACCCCCTCCCGATCCCGATGAGATCAGCAGCTTCATGAATATCCGCGTCGCAGACATTCAAGCATGCTACGAGCTTTGGCGAAGCCGGGGAGCGACCTTCCTAACCGAACCCATAGAAAAGTACGGCGAGACACGATGCTACATCCGCGACCCCGATGGCTACATCATCGAAGTTGGGCAAAGCAAGCCCGGCTTTAGGTACGGCTAAACCCAGCCACTCGGTCACATTCGCATCTCCGCCTGAGGCCCTGACTGCATGAACTGGATGTGGTTGACGACGCCGACCCAGTCGTCCGCCGGAATGCGCAACGCACTCTGGAACGGATACTGCAGTTCGAAGAGCAGCACGAGCGTTGCAGTGACGACTATCGCAACCGCAGACGTCATCATGAGATGGACGGCTTTGTTCTCGACGCCGAACAGCCAGCAGAACCCGATGATGCAAACGGCGCCCAGGAGCAAGACCAGCCACTCGAAGGACAAGATTCCCGAACGGTTGTCGGAGATCCGGCGATAGCGGTAGTCGTGGAGCGCGCTCAGCTGCGCCAACGTCGCGGTTTGCGCGTTGGCTTCTTTGAGCTGGCGCGGATTGAAGTCACCGACGCCGGCGATCGCATCCATTACAATCAGATCCGACTCCTTGTCGTAGGCCCGGATCTCCATCTCGGGCCATTCGCGTTTGACCATCGCGTTGGCATAGAGGAGCATGTCGCGGCGGACGCGCGACCGCGGCTCCGCTGGTAAACCCACCGACGTATGCCAGGCATCGGCCGCTGCCGACGACTCTTGCGCGACGAGCTGGGCACAGTCGGCGAAGTGCTGCCACGCGATGACGGTCATAAAGGCTAGCAGCACCCCGTAGAGCGCTCCGACGACGGCGACGATGAAGCCGCCGACCTCGTTATGTCTAACGAAGTTGATCTCGCTGAATCGGCGGTGGACGTACCACTGTGCGAGGCACGCTAGCGTCACGGCCGTGGTGACGGCCCAGAAAAGCAGCCAAACGGCGTTCATCCGCAAGAAGGCTTCTGGGTGCAAGAAAGCGGTCGCAACTGCGGCAGAGCAGCTGACAACCGCATACGCAACCGGCAACGCCGGCCAGCCTGGTTCGCGCACGGTCCCGCGCAGGACGGCGATCACGGCAGGCGCGGCCCCCATCCCGGGAAGAGGGAACGCTCGCGATTGGGTCGCGAGATCTTAATGAACCAGTGCGGTCTAACAAGCATGCGCTTTCTCCTTTATCGTGCATTTGTCGCGGGGCTCGTGGGCCCCGTACGCAGCATGCCGTAATTAGCCCGAGGCGGGAACCGATATCCGGATAAGTTAGTCGTATAAGTGGCCGACATGCCAAAAGCCGCAGATCCCTCGTTCGGTGCGTTGCTGCGCGAGTTTCGTCTTGGGGCGAACCTTTCGCAAGAGGTCCTCGCCGAACGGGCGGCGATGAGCGCCGACGGGATCAGCGCGCTGGAGCGGGGCGTCAACAAGGCGCCGCAGCGCGAAACCCTGGCGTTGCTCGTCGATGCGTTGCAACTCGACCCGCACCACCGAGCGGCCATCGAAGCGGCCGCGCAGCGTCCGTCGCGTCCGCGCCGATTACAATCGCGCGGCGCGAAGAAACACAACTTGCCGCGACTGGTGGCACCCCTCTTCGGGCGAGAACGGGATCTCGCCGACGCCGGCATGCTGATTTCCGACCCGCACCTGCTGACGCTAACCGGCGCGGGCGGCGTCGGCAAGACGCGACTCGCCATACAGCTGGGATACCAGAGGGTCGAGGATTACGAGGACGGGGTGTGCTTCGTCGATCTCTCAACCGTGCGTGACCCCGCCGGCGTAACTCCCGCGATAGCGAATGCGCTGGGCGTCCGCGAACGTGCCGATCAGCCTCTCATCGACGCCGTTACGGCCGCACTTGCACGCAAAAAGCTCTTGCTGATCCTCGATAACTGCGAGCAGGTCGTGAGCGCTGCTGCTGCCTCCGTCGAAGCCATCGTGGGGGGTTGCGTCGACGTTCGGATCGTCGCGACGAGCCGCCAGCCTCTGGGAGTTTCCGGCGAACGAATATACCGGCTTGCCTCGCTCAGCCTGGAGGCATCAGTCACGCTCTTTGCAGAGAATGCAAAACGCGCTGATGCCTCGTTTTCCGTCAACGGCGACCACGTCGTAGTCGAGCGCATTTGCAGCCGCCTCGACGGGATCCCTTTGGCGATCGAGCTTGCGGCCGCACGCGTGCGGTTACTGAGCCTTACGCAGATCGAAGAGCTTTTGTCCGAGCGGTTCGCGGTGCTCACCGGCGGCAGCCTCACGCGTCATCAAACGATGCGCGCGCTCGTCGATTGGAGCTACGAACTGCTCGCGCCGGAAGAGCAGACGCTCTTTGCACGACTAGCGGTTTTTCCGGCCGATTTCTCATTCGAAGCGGCGGTAGCAGTCTGCGGAGGCGACGGCATCGCATCTTCGCGCGCGCTCGATATTCTTGGGTCACTCGTCGATAAGTCGTTGTTGACGAGCGAGCGACATGGAAAGAAGCGCCGGTTTCGCTTGCTCGAAACGATGCGCGCTTACGGCATGGAGAAACTCGGCCGTAGCATCGAAACCCTCAACCGGCGACATGCCGAGTTCTACCTCACGGTCGTGCAGTCGGTGGACGAACGGGCACCCGACTGGACTGACGTGCTCGAAGCTGAATACGATAACCTACGCCGCGCGCTGGATTGGGCGATCGACGAGCAGGGCGACGTCCCACTCGGCGTGCGGCTGCTGTCGGGGATGCAGGAGTTTCTCTTGTCGGGCGGGATGAGTGCCGACTCGGCCAGGCGCGCCGAGCGCGCACTCGACGGCACGACACCGCTGACGAAGCCGTTGCAAGCAATGGCGTGGGAGACGATTGCGGCCATGCGCGGTGATCTGTTGCTTGCGGCCAAGGCGCACGAAGCTTCGTCGCGCCTCCTCGACCTCTATGAAGAGCTCGGCGATCATGCGGGGGTCGGACGCGCCCTACGCGGGCGCGGGGTCGCCAACCTTCGCCTGGGCGATTTCGCGCAAGCCGAACACGATCTGCAACGCTCGCTAGAGCTGAGCAGAGAGTATAATGACCGGCGCGGAGTAATGCGGACGCTCGGATCGATCGCCGTGGGCTATGAAATGACAGGCCGCCTCGAAGAGGGCCGAACGGCTTCGCTACAGGTGCTGGAGATGGCGCGCCGTGAAGGCGACGAGCGAGTCGTCGGCATCAGCTTGATGAATCTGGCCGAGACCGAGTTCGCTCTCGGCGAGATCGAAAGCGCGATCCGCCGGCTCGAAGAACTGCTGGCAAATAAAACGACGTACAAGAACGTGCGCCTGCGGGCTAATACCAAAGCGAATTTGACGGCCTACCTATTAGCGGCGCATCGGGACGACGAAGCGGCGGCGATGGCACGAGCAGCGATTTTCGATGCGCGAGAAGCGGGCGACGCGGGCATCGTGGCGTGTGCGATCCAGCACCGGGCGGCGCTTCTGTCGCGCAGCGATGCGAAAACTGCGGCGAAACTGCTGGGATACGTCGACGGCGTTTTCGCGCAGGGATACCGCCGCGAGCACACCGAGCGCTACACCTACGAGTTGCTGATGACCGCGCTGCACAACGTGCTTAGCGATGAGGAGATCGCCGCGCTGGCGCGTGATGGTGCGGCAATGAGTGAGTTACGGGCCGCGCACATCGCTACTCGCGGTGGCCGCACAGCTCCCGGCACTGTTTGACGCCATTCAGAAATTCTTCATGAGTCCGTTTCACACTGATTTCAGCCGCCCGATTGGGGCGGCAAGTGTGCCGGAGGTACTTCCCATGCCAGGTACTCATCGTATTTCGCTGCGCGCAATTTGGGGTTTGAGCGCGATTGCTCTCGCATTCACCGGATGCTCTTCGCCTGGAGCCGCGCCGATGGCGAGCGCGCCGATGGCACAAGGTGCACACCGGCCTGCCGGCGGTTCGCAGGACCTCTATATCGGGAACATCGAGGGCGGTGTCCTCCTCTATTCCACGGGCAAAAACCCCCATCAGGTCGGCGACATCACGGATGGGGTGCCGCGAGTTACGGACGTGTGGGTCGATCAGAAGGGCGTCTTGTACGCGTTCACCGATAACCGAGCGTATCCATATGAGACGATCGAGGAGTTCGAGCCGGGGGCTCAAACGCCGTTTTTCTCGCTGGTGCTGCGGCATTATGGCGGCCTCGTCGCGGCGGACGCGCAGCAGAACGTCTATGCGCAGGGCGCGAACGGTCAAGCTCAGCAGGTGATCGACGTCTACCCGCAGGGCAGTCAGAAATACGCAAATGAGTATGTCGTTCCGCTGATCGGTCGCGAGTCGGGGATTGCCGGATTAGCCTTTGACTCTACTGGCGCTCTGCTCGTCGGCGAATCCGCTCTCGTGAAGACCCAGCGAGGTCAGTTCGGCGCGGTCTTCCGCCTCGATGCAGGTTCTGGGACGTTCGTCAATCTCAATCTGCAAAGGGCCCATGGCGGGCTGATCGCAACGGACGCGGCAGGGAATCTCTACGTGGGCGGCCAGACCGTCGTCTCGGTCTACGCGCCGGGTGCAACGAGCCCCTCGCGCTTCGTCCGTACTAAGTCGCAGATTACTGCGCTCACGGCGGCGTCCGACGGAACGCTCTACGTCGATACGTATTTGGGAGGGATCACGGTGTACCGGCCGGGGAGAGGCCGCTCGAAGAATAGCTTCGTCCCGCAGGCGCAGGTGAGCGGACTGGCGCTCGGCCCGGGCTAGCCGTCATACGGCTACCTCAACGCCGAGCGCGATGCGCCGGTTCGCCTTGATTTCGAGATCGGTTGCGAGCGTACGCGAGAGGCGCTGCATGATTTCGAACAAGTGGCGCTGCCACGAGAGCATGCCGCCTTGGGCCTTTCCCACGATGACGGGGTTGGCGTACACAAACGCTGTTGTATCCTTGTCGATATCGAGGCCCGCCGTTCCGCACGCCCGCAGGATCGGCCCGATCCGCGGCGCCTCCATGTAGCCGAAGGAGGCGCGGACGCGCACAAGATCGTGCGCAACACGATCGATCGTGACGCGTTGCACCTCCTGCACGTACGGGCGCGGCACGAATGTGATCGTCAGCAGCACGACGAGCTCTTCGCTGACCAACGGCGCAAGCCATCGGTGGCTGCTCACGAAGGGGACGCCGGTGGGGCCGCCGCTCAGCAGGACGACGGCGCCTTTCAGTTCGGGGGTCACCTTGCCGCGTTCCGCCTCGAAGCGGTCGAGGGGCTCGATTTCAGCGCGCATTGCGCGCGCGACCGCGCGCCGCCCAGTGAGCCACGTGACGGCAACGAGCGAGATCGCGGCCGCGACGACGAGCGGGACCCACGCGCCGTCGATGAACTTGGGCAGACCCGCGGCGACAAAGGTTGCGTCGAGCAGCGCAAAGGCGAGTGCGAGCGCCGTGACGAGCACCCGGTTCCAGCGCAACACCCGCGTCGCGACTACGTAAAAAAGTACATCGGTTGCCAGCATGGTTGCGGAGACGGCGAGCCCATACATCGCTGCAAGACGATCGCTGCTGCGAAACGTGAGGACGAGCAGAATGCAGACGATCGCCAAAATGACGTTGACGAGCGGCACATAGACCTGTCCGCGTTCGTCCTTCGACGTATGAAGCACGGCCATGCGTGGACTGAGGTTGAGCGCGATGGCCTGTTCGGTGAGCGTAAAGGCGCCCGAAATCAGCGACTGCGAGGCGATGATCGTCGCGGCCGTTGCCAGAGCGACCATGGGCATCAGTTCCCAGCCCTGCGTCAGCGCATAAAACGGCGAGTCGAGCGCCCTGGGGTCGGCCGCGACGATCGCGCCCTGACCGGCGTAGTTGAGAACGAGTGCCGGAAGCACGAAAGCGTACCACGCGAGCGTGATCGGGATGCGGCCGAAGTGCGACATGTCGGCGTAGAGCGCTTCGGCACCGGTCATGCCGAGAATGATCGCGCCGAAGATGAGGAAGCCGAAGATTCCGTGATGCGTTATGAACCACGCCGCGCGCAGCGGATTGAGCGCGGCAAGAATCGCGGGGTGCGCGGCGATCGCGAGCGCGCCGCTCAGTGCGATTGCTGCGAACCACAGCGTCATGATCGGGCCGAAGATGCCTCCGATGCCCTGCGAGCCGCGCCATTGAATCACAAAGAGCCCAAGCAGAACTCCGGCGGAGATCGGAACGACGAGGGGCTGTGCGGCCGGAGTAGCGACCTTGAGTCCCTCGATCGCCGAAATCACCGAGATGGCGGGCGTGATCATCCCGTCCCCGAGGAGCATTGCACCCCCGATCACGGCGACCCAGACGAGCCAATTGGGGCGTATCGGCACGCCGATGATCCGAGGTGGTTCGGCGAGCGCGAGTAGGGCGAGGATGCCGCCCTCTCCGTCATGATCGATGCGCATCAAAACCGTCACGTACTTGATGCAAACGACGAAGAAGAGCGTCCAAATCAAGAGCGAGACGATTCCGACGGCGTTTTCGGCCGTCGGAGGGGCGTGGGCGCTCGTAAAGCACGTCTTGATCGTATAGAGCGGGCTCGTCCCAATGTCGCCAAAGACGACGCCGAGCGCCGCAAGCGCGAGTCCGCTAGGGGGCGGTTTGCGCAGGGCTATTCCTCCTCGTCGGCGAGCTCGTCTACCAATTGGCGCAACGCGTCAATTTTTTCGTGCAATAGAGTGTGGTGGCGGCTTGTCGAATTGCGAATTGAGTAGGCGATCGACATTGTAGCCAGGAGCACCCAGACCTGGAAGAGATTCTGAAATGCGTTTCCATACAATGCGCCGGGATCCCAAGCGCAACCCCCAAGCCGTCCTTTCCCGTCGCAGAGCAGAAGCGGTGCGCCCGTCGACGACCACACCGAAAGGAGAATCCAGGCCGTCAGCGCCACCACGAAGAGCCCACCCACGAGCGGCAGCGAGAACGTTCGTTCGAACCACGTAAATGCTGCGACGAAAACTCGGTTTATCATATCCCATTTTTAGACGGTACCCGCGGTGCACCTGTGAGACGTGCGGAGGCCAGGTGCCATGAGACGCTGTTGAAAAGGGAGGCGTGTGCTGAAAATCATCGCGTTTGTCCTTCCGCTCGGTTTCGACACCCTCGCCGTTGCCGTCGCGCTCGGTTTGGGCGGGATTAGGCCGTGGCGCCCGGCGGCGATCTTTACGGTGTTTGAAACCGTCATGCCGATTTTTGGAATCTTCGTCGGGCGGTTTATCGGCGAACGATTTTCTGAACCGGCTGAAATTCTCGGCGGTTTAATCCTGATAGGAATTGGCGTACACGCGTTTCGGGAGGCAACGGAGAACGAATGCGAGTCGAAGCGGTTCTCCTTTGTATCCTTGCGCGCTGCGGCCGTTGCGGGCGTGGGCATTTCGATGGACGAACTTGCCGTGGGATTCCCGCTGGGCGCCGCGCGCTTGCCGATCGGCCCCGTGCTGCTAACGATTGCAGTCCAAACGTTTCTCATCACCGCCGGTGGAATTCTCATCGGTTCAAGAATCGGATCCGCCCTCGGCAAAGTCGCCTCGCGATGCGCTCACGTCATCGCGGGAAGCGCGTTTTGCGCAGTCGGCATTTGGCTAATCGTCGAGGCCGTCGGGCACAGATAGACTTCGGGCAGCTAGGGGACGAGCCCCTACTTGGTCGTTGTGCTAGCCGACAACTCGCCGTACCATTGAGGGTCTCACGCAGCGAGTCGCCGCGACATCGAGGTTTTAACATGGCTCACCGTATAACGGTGCCCCAAGACATAGGGCTCTAGCCTATGGCAGCGGTGGTTCCGCTCAGTGACGCCTCGCGGCGTCCGACGACCTTCCCGGCCGTGACGCTCGGGCTGATAGTCGTCAACGTCATAGTGTTCCTGTTCGAGCTGGCTCTCGGCGACAGCTTCGTTCTTCGCTGGTCCATGGTTCCCGCACACATTACGGCCGGCCATGACTACGAGACGATTTTTTCGGCGATGTTCATGCACGCGAGCTGGGGGCACATCATCGGGAACA
>JAFAJV010000098.1 GCA_019235995.1 Vulcanimicrobiota bacterium | reverse complement strand
GACGAGTGAGCGGAGGCGCCCGGGCAGGTCGGACCGCGCGCCCGTGAAACGATAGTTCGGAGGCCAAGCCACCCTTCACGAGGAGGCTCTAGAATGATTGGTTCCATTCGCCGTGGGATCCAAACCGCGGCCGCAATCGTCGCGGCTTTCGGCTTGTCCGCGTGCGGCGAAGGCGCGGTGAATCCTCCTGCCGTCCAGCCCGGTTCCGGCCAACGCCCCGATGCCGCCCCCGCGGCATCCGCGTGTCTGACCAAAGCCTGCCTTTATGTCGCCGACTTCTACGGACAGACCTTGACCGCTTATGCGGCGAGCGCTAAGGGGAACGCGAAGCCGATCCAGACCATCACCGGCTCGAAAACCGGACTACAGGGGCCGTACGGCGTCGCCGTGGATCCCAGCCATAACATCTACTCGGTGAATACCAACGGCGGCACCGCATCGACCGGCAGCGTGACCGTCTATAAAGCGGGTGCAAACGGAAACGTAGCGCCGACCCGCACGATCACCGGCTCGAACACGGGCCTGTTCTACCCCTTCGGCATCGTTCTGGATTCGAGCAACAACACGTATGTCACAAACTATAACGGACAAAGCGTGACCGTTTATGCGCCGGGCGCGCAAGGCAACGTTGCCCCGATCCGGACGATCGTCGGCTCGAACACCGGGCTGTACTATCCCGAAGGCATCGTCTTGAGCGGAACCGGCAAGACCTACGTCGCGAACTCGAGCGGCGAAAGCGTGACCGTTTACGCCGCCGGTGCAAACGGAAACGTCACGCCACTCCAGACCATCAGCGGCTCGAACACCGGGCTGAACGGGCCCCAAGGCATCGCTTTGGGCGGCGGGAAAATCTACATCGCTAACTTCGGCGGAAGCGTCACCGCCTACAAGCTGGGTGCGAACGGCAACGTCGCGCCCGTCCAAACCATCAGCGGATCGAACACCGGATTGAACGAGCCGTTTGGCATCGCGGTCAGGGGGACGGCCCTGTACGTTGCCAACGAAAGCAGCAACACCATAACGGTTTACTCTGCGAGCGCGAATGGCAACGCTGCGCCGATTCGGACCATAGGCGGCTCGAACACCGGCCTGAACGGGCCTGCGGGCATCCTGCTTCGCTGACGCTTTGGACTAGCAGCCTTTGGTCCTCGAAACGATCACATAGTCGACCGACTTGATCGTCTCGTCATAGCACGGATGCCCCAGAAGATTGCGCAGCTTGACCTGCTGCTGACTCTTGCCGTTCGAAGGCATATAGCCGGACGCCGTGATCGTCAGCGTATCGGACGACAGGACCGCGTCGAGGAGCGACCACGCCAGCGCGGGATCGCTTCCGCTCTCGTCCTTGGTTTGGGATACCGCCGTCGTCTGCGTGGCGCCGCTCGTCGTCGCGACGTAGTTGTAGTCGAGCGTCAAGGGCCACGTGCGGTCTTCGCGGGTGACGTCGGTGCGGGCGTGGCTTCTCGTCGCCGTCCTCGACACGACGCTGGTCTTCTGGTTGATGTCCTGCAAGAAAGCGGTCGAGCTGACGTCGATCTTCTGTATGTTCGAGAAGTGAATGTCCTGCGTCACGTGGGTGTCGATCCGGCCCCTCGACGTCATCACGTAGCCGTCGAGGCTCACCGGGTGCGACGCAGTCGTCGCGATGCTGCCCTTGGTGACGCTGCCATTGGTCTTCACGTCCTCGTCGACCCGCTCGTTGGGGGCGCTGGGCGTACCGTCGCTCACGAGCTTCCCAGTCACAACCTTCGAGCCGTGGTCTTCGTAAACGAGCAGCGCCGCATTGGCCGCGAAGTAGTTATCGTCGTTGTATACGGCAACGGCGACGGTGTGCGGCTTGCCGTCGTCGAGCTGCGCCGCGAACGGCGTCAGGTCGATGCGGTATGGTGCGAAGTTGAGCGTCTCGACTCCGGGAATCGGGATCCACAAGAATGGGTCGATCCCCCCGCTGTAGATCCACGGATAGACCGGCACGACTCCGGCGGGCTGATTGTCCAGGCTCACGTCGCCCTCTCGAAACGCGGTGTTCCCGCAGTTGTTGAGCTTCGACGCCAGATCGTTGGGGAAGCACGTATACCAGAACTCGTCGCCTCCTTGCGACTCGAGGAACACGTCGAGATACGCCGCAGCGACGTTGGTAGGGAACGTGAACGTACCCGTCATCATGCTCGACGGACCGTTCAAATCGACGTATCCGCCGTCCGGCCCGCCGGAAAGCGGATACACGCCATCGGCTACCTTCGCGGGAGGGTAGTGGAACGTGGCGGGATAGAACTCGAGCTCCGCAGTCCCGTAGATGATGCCCGTGTACTGTGAGTTCACGATGTTATAGACGGAGGCCTGACCCGTGGAACTCTGCGCGAATATCGGCGCGTACTCCGTGACGTCACGCTCGACGTTCCACTGGGGACTCGCGTTCGGGGCCGGCTCCGAGGTCGTACCGAAAAAAATGTTCGTCGCGCCTACCCAGACGGCGCCCGTGCGGTCGTACTGCACGCCCGCGGAGACCCTGAAGTGCATCTTGAAAACGATCTTCGCATACGGACCGGGGCAGTTCGCGGGAGGCGTGTAGTTGAACGGGTGATCCTTATAATCGGCGAACTTGCCCACGGGCAGATCGCCCTTTGTGATCGGTGGCGTGTGCGGCGTAAACAGCACGTCCACGCACGGCGTCTCGTTCGGCACGCGAATGTGCGGGACGGCGGTGACCGGATATCCGGCTGCGCCGCGCTCCGCTTTTGCGGCCCCGAGGCCGCCGAGTGCGCGCAGCCGCTGCGCGGCGCGCTCCGGCGAGAGCGGCCCTCTCGCGAGCTCCGCCCGCGCGGCTCCGGCCGTTCCCGGCATTCCCGGGGCATAATCCGCATGGCCGCAGGCCGTCACGATCGCCGGGAACAGCGCGGTCAACGCGATCCACGATAGGGCAGTCCTCAAACGCATCGGGCACCTCCGTAGCAGCTGGGCGGGATTAATAATCGTCGTCGGGGTCGGCGTCCGACATCGGCCGCGCTAGAAAGTAGTCGCGGCCGAGCTGCGCGGGGACGCGCTTGAAGCGCGTCGGCGGCTTCGAGAAGTCGAAGCAATCGGACAGGTCGTCGGAGCGCACGTCCGTAGTTTGCAGCGATGCGAGGCCGAATGCCTCCTCCGTAAACTTCAAGATGCTGCCGAACTCGTGCTCCTCGTGCGAGATGTAATGGCGCTTCGCAAAGCCTGACACGACGATGAGGGGAACCCTGAATCCGAGCTCGTAGGCGTTGAGCTGGCGCGGCGGCTCGTGATCGTACCAGCCTCCCCAATCGTCCCACGTGATGAAGATCGCGGTGTCGTCCCAGTACTTGCTCTCGCCGATCGCATTCACGACGCTCGCGACCCACGACGGCCCGGAGCCGTCGGTGACGCCCGGGTGATCCGACGAGTCCTTCGTCGGCGTCACCCACACCACGTTCGCGAGGCTCCCTTCCGCGATATCGTCGAGCACGCGCGTCTCGGGGGCCATGACCTCCGTGCGGTAGTAGCGGCCGTATCGGATGTTCCGGATCGCGTCGGGGGCGTTCCACAGCCCGCGCCCGAGATGGGCCTGATAGTAGCGCCAGGTCAGCTGGCCCGCGGCGACTCGGTCCATCAGCGACACGCGGGTGAAACAGGGAAAGACCTCGCGGTTTTCCTGCCCCTTGCTGTCGAGGACGCGGACCGTCGTGCCGCGCCTGGAGTCGCAGCCTCCCGAGCCGGCGACGTGGCGATCGTGCGGGTTCTCCGCCGCCCAGAGCGACGAGTCGTTGGAGATTTTCGAGGTTCCGCTCACGAGGTATTGATGCGCGGGGAAGCTCGGTCCCTGGTTGGTTTGGAACATGTGGTCCGCGAGGGTGTATTCGCTCGCCAGAGTCCAATACGGCTTGATCTCCTTCTCGGGAACGTATCCGAACGCGTGCAGATCGTTCGGTCCACAGCGGCTGGGCGGAAGATGTTTGTTGCAGCGCGAGGGTACGAGATCGAAACCGTCCACCTTGCCGTCGTCGTACTCGGTCGTGAACGCGCGATGCGTGTGACTGATGTCCATCGCCTTGGCAAGCGACTCCGGCTGCAGCTTCACCCAGCTCCCGGTCGACATCTTGCCGTAGTCGGCGGAGTCGGCCCCCGGAAAGTCGTGGAAGAGGTTGTCGAACGAACGATTTTCTTGAATGATGATGACGACGTGTTGGATCTTATGGCCGACACCGGCGTGCGCCGATGCCGGCGCGCGCGGAACCGTCGCGCTCGGCGACCCGCCCCCTATCCCGCCGCAGCCTGCCGCGATCGCGGGGCCCAACGCAAGCAAACCGGCACGCCAGCCGAGTCTTTTCAATTGCAAACCGTCCTCACTGTCGAAGGTGCGCCGCCGATGGACCTCCCCATGGCTTCGGCGATAGCGTCTTCTTCGGAAAGCGTCACTCCCTCGGTTGCATAGCGTCGCAGTTCCTCCTCCGTGAGGCTCGTTTGTAACGCGCTGACCAGGCGCTCGTAGCCCTGCTGCTCGGTCCACTCACGTTCCAAGCTCTCACGGAGGTACCACGAATTGATGTAGCCGCTCAAGCGCGCCGCTCGGCTCAGCTCTCCGCGCGCCGCCGCGACGCCCGCGAGATGCTCGATCGCGACCGCAGTCATCTGCGCCGACTGCAGCTGCTCGCAGAGCAGCAGCGACGCTCGCGCCTCGCGCTCCGCCTCTTCGATTTCGCCGAGTGCGAGATGGTAGGCGGCCGCGTTGGCCCGCGCATTCGCCTCGCGAATGACATTGCGGCGACCGTGAAAGTACGCGATCGCATCGGTGGCAAACCCCAGGGCATGCCGCGCGTTTCCGGCGCGAAACTCGAGATCGGCCATGTACATGCGCGGCGTCATGGCGCGCTCCTCGTCCCCGAGTGATTCGTAGAGCGCGATGGCTTGCGCGTAGAGCCCGCGGGCCTCGTCGATCCGGCCCAATGCGTGCAGCAGGAGCGCCCGCGAATCCAGTGCCACCGCGTACGCCTTCGAGCGGGTCTTGCCGTGCTCCCGATACAACGACAGCGCCCGATCGATCGCGACCTCGGCCTCGCCGAAGCGCCCGACCATCCGATAGCCCTCCGCGAGGACCCCGCAGCAGGCCGCGACCCGCAGCGGGCCTTCGAATTTCTCGCTGAGCTCGAGCGCTCGCTCGCCGGCCTCGACGCGCTCTTTTCCGACGCTGAAGCACGACATGGCGTGCCAGAGCCGCGCGACGAGCTGCGGATCGGCGATGTCGTCCGCGCGCGCGACCGTCGCGAGCAGCCAACGGCGGCCCTCCCCGATGAACCCCGCATCGTTCCAGAGCGGCCGCAGCGCGGCCGCAATTCGCGCGGCCAGCGCCGGATCTCCGCCCGCGCCGAGCGCCCACGTCATGGCGCCGCGGGCGTTGTCCAACTCGACCTCGAGCGCCGGAAGCCACTGCGCGCGGGCCGTCTTGGAGTGCATCTGTTCCGCGGCCTCGACGAACCGGGCGGCCCACAGCGCGTGCCGGCGGGCGAGCTTCATCTGCGCTCCGCTCGCGCGAAGCTTCTCGAGCGCATACGAGCGCGTCGACTCGAGCAGGCGATAGCGGGTATCACGATCGCCCAGTTCCGTCGAAACGAGCGACTTGTCGACGAGGGACGATAGCAAGTCGCATACGTCGGCTTCATCGATGCCGTCTCCGCTCGCTACGGCCTCGGCCGCCTCGATCGTCCAGCCGCCCGCGAAGATCGCGAGCCGGTTGAGCAGAATGCGCTCGTCCTCCGCGAGCAGGTCGTAGCTCCACGTGATCATCGCGTGCAGCGTCTGCTGGCGGGGCAGCACGTCGCGACTGCCGCCGGTCAGCACGCGGAATCGCTCGCCGAGCCGCCG
>JAFAJV010000050.1 GCA_019235995.1 Vulcanimicrobiota bacterium | reverse complement strand
TCACCGTGCGCAAGACGCTGATCGGTCTGGTCGCGGCGCTGGCCGTCATCGCGGCGGCGACCCTTCCTGTGGTTGCCGGAACGACGGGCGTGCTCGTCGGGCGTGTCGTCGACTCGTCCTCGGGCGCGCCGATCGCGGGCGCGCGCGTCGCCGTCGTGTCCCCGTCCGAGTCCGCCTCGGCGACGACGGACGCGGACGGCTCGTACCGCTTTCTCTCGCTCTCGCCCGATTCGTACGTCCTCAGCGTGGCGCTGCAGGGCTACGAATCGCACTCTGAGTCGGGCATCACGATCCTCGCAGACCAGACGCGCAACATGAACGTCGCCCTCGTCAAGCAGTTGCGGACCATCGGTCTCGTGCGGGCACGTGCCGCAACGGATCTCGTCAAGCCGGGAACGACGAGCGACGTCTACTCCGTCAACGCCGCCGGCCAGCAGGCGGCGGTGGGTCTGAGCGGCCCGGGCAGCCTCAACAACGCGTACGGCGCGATCGCGTCGGTTCCGGGCGTCTCGCTCGATCAGAACGAGCAGGGCTGGTGGCAGACGCTCAAGGTGCGCGGCGGCGACATCGACCAGGTGGGCTACGAGCTCGACGGCATTCCGGTGAACCGTGCCTATGACAACGCGCCGCAGACGATGCTCTCGAGTCTCGGCAGCCAGGAGGTGCAGGTCTACACGGGCGGCGTGCCCGCGAGCTCCGACGCCCAGGGCATCTCCGGCTACGTCAATCAGGTCATCAAGACCGGCACGTATCCGGGTTACGGCGACGGCACGCTCTCCGTCGGCTTCCCTGCCTTTTATCACCAGGCGTCCATCGAGGCCGGTGGCTCGACGCCCGATCGCCTCTTCAGCTACTACGCCGGATTCGGCGGGAGCAATCAAGACTTCCGTTTCGTCGACAACTCCAATGGTGCGGGCATCCCGTACTCATTCTTTTACCCCGTCAGCGCCCTTCCGGGCTACACGTGCGGGCAGAAGACGTGCACGGCGCTCGCGCATTCCAACGGCTACGTGTACACGGGCGCCCCGTCGCCGGTGCTCTTCACGAGCGGGCTCGGCTTCGCGCTCGCGACCCAGTCGCTGCGCGACAGCATCATCGACCTGCACTTCGGGATCCCGCACAAGAGCAACGGCCTGCGCGACGACGTTCAGGCGCTCTGGATGACGAGCGAGAACCTCAACCAGTATTACAGCTCGATCAACGACTTCGGGGCGAACGTCCTGGAGGCGGTGTTCGGCCCGCTCGCCTGGGACGACAGCTACCTTTATCACGGCGCCCCGATGCAGCCGTTCAACCAATCGCAGCTTACGAAGTATTTCTTCCCGTCGAGCCCGCCGCACGCGTTCCAGGGACCGCTGCCGGACAACATCCGCGATCCGAACGATAACGGCGTGGCGATCGAGAAGCTGCAGTACACGCACGAGCTCAGCGCGCAGTCCTACGTTCGGCTCTACGGCTTCGCCATGTACTCGAACTGGTTCATCAACGGTTACAATTCCACGGCGCAGCCGTTTTACGGATGGGAGTTGCCATACTTTCTGCCCGACCACACCTACGGCTTCCACCTCGATTACACGAACCAGCTGAGCGCGCAGCATCTGCTGAGCGTGACGGGCAACTACACCTACTCAAAGCTGCAGCGCTACGACGTCACGTTCTTCCCCTCTGACTGGAACATCACGAACTTCGTCGGGACGAACGGCAAGTGCTACGATCCGTCCAGCGGCGCGCCGATCGGGTGCTACGACCAGTCGCCGGGCACGCTGACCAATCCGTCGCCGCCGCCGACCTACTCGTGCAGCTCCCGCCCGAGGCCGCCGGCCTGCGCGCCGGGCGTGGATCCGCGCTGGCTCGTCACCAATACGACCTTCAACGGCAACCTCAACCAGGTCAACTCCGCGCTCACCGGCTACTCGATCGCGGATCAGTGGCGGCCCGACGACCGCTTGAACGTCAACCTCGGCCTGCGCGTCGAAGACTTCCAGTATCTGTTCGGCGACACGAGCCCTGGCGATCCGGCACGCGCCTTCTGGTTCAACGCGTACAACGCGGAGTTTTGCTTCGCGCCCGGCGTCAACAACAACAAGCCGATCGACCGCACGAGCAGCGGCGTCGGGCCTTGCCCGGTCGTCAACGGCGTGCAGACCGTGCCGCTGGCGCAGTCGTCCTACGGCGCGCTGATCAACACGAGCGGCGGCTCGTACACGACGGCGCGCTTCCAGCCGCGCCTGGGCGTCACGTACACGCTCGATCCCGACAGCGTGCTGCGCGCGTCGTTCGGCGTCTACGCGCGCCCGCCGAACTCGTCGTGGGTGCAATACAACACCCTGCAGCAGAACCTGCCGGCGTTCCTCGGCTCCCATTTCTACGGCTTCGGCTTCAACACGCCGGATCACCTGATCCGGCCGGACACGTCGTATAACTACGACCTCTCCTGGGAGCGGCATCTCAGGGGCACCGACTGGAGCTTCAAGGTGACGCCGTTCTTCCGCGCGACGCGCGATCAGCTGCAGAACTTCTTCATCGATCCCCAGGGCGGCCTCGAGTCCGGCCTCAACGTCGGCAGCCAGCAGAGCAGCGGCGTCGAGCTCGCGATCGCGAAGGGGGACTTCTCGCGCGAGGGCCTGAGTGGGCAGCTCGCATTCACGTACACGCACAGTCAGATCCGATATCAGAACTTCAGCGGAACGTCGCAGAACGTGATCGACCAGCTCAACGGCTACATCAAGAACTACGACTCGTTCCTGCGTGGGCACGGGGGCTTCCCGTGCTATTTCTACGAGAGCAACGGCTCGCCGGGGGCCGGGACGAACAACTGCAAACAGCCCGGCGTCGTCGCGAACCCTTATTACAACCAGCCATATCAGAATATCTTCACCGACACGGCGTGGTACCCGACGTACGATATCATTCCGGGACCGGTCGCCGCGGCCAACGGCTACGCGGTGCCGTACATCGCGGCGCTGATCCTCAACTACCGCCACAAGCGGTTCAACGTGACGAACTCGTGGAATTTCTCGTCGGGTGCGGAGTACGGAGCTCCGACGTCCTGGCCGGGCTACAATCCGACGTCGTGCTACAAGCCGAGCGGCGCGTGGATCGCGGTGCACGGCAACGCTGCCGACCCGGCCGCGTGCGACGACTTCGGCACGCTGCCGGTGTTCATTCCGGACAAGTTCACCCAGGGCTTCGATAATCTCGGCGCCTTCAAGGAGCCCTGGCAGCTGCAGATGGGGCTCGCGTTCAGCTACGACGTGACGCCGCGCGTGACGGCGCGTCTGAACTTCACGAATCTGCTCGACGTCTGCGGTCAACGGGGATATCCATGGGACAACCCGTCGGTCTGCGAGTACGGCTCGCTCCCGACGAACTTCCTGTATCCGGGCGGGAACTTCTATCCGAACTCGAACTCGGTGCATCCGCCGCCGCAGTTGCAGTATCCGTACGCGTTTCTGTTCAACGGCGTGAACACGGGCTTCTTGGGCGTGACGGCGCCGGTGCAGATCACGGGGTCGCTGACGGTTAAACTGTAGCTATACGCCTTGTGCCGGACGCCCGTGATGGCGGATCACTACGGTTTCGAACGATTTGGGATCGGCGTCATCGCTTAGAAGTGCAGCGTTTTTCTCGAAATTGTCCGTTTCTCCCAAAAAAAACTTCTTTACCGTTTTGGTGTACGGTTCATCGGTGCAACGCTACACTTCGGCATTAAAGCCAAGGTCCTCGAGTACCTGAGCCGCCGCCCACGCATCGGGCTCGCCGTCGAAATAAGCGACAAGCATTCGGACGGTCCTTTCTTAGTGACGTAAGCTCCACGCTTTTAATGACCGCATCCTACGACGACGAGTTTCCGGTTTCGCCATCGTCCGACCGTTAGATCGACAACTTCTGAACGTTCGTGCATGTGGTCGGTTGGTCTCACGAACAGCGAATATCCAGTCTGCCCGACCGCTGACCGAGGACTTTGGCCGCGCGAGCTTGCCACCGCACTCGAAATCATGCCGAACCGCGAATTCGAAATCGGCGTAGAAGTTGCGTTATAGCTTCTCAGCGATCGCAAACGCGAAGAGACTCAAGGCCCGAAGGCAAGCGCGTGCGGGAAATTCACTCCCTTGGAAAACGTCCGCACCACGTAGGTTCCACCCGGACCGTACTCCGTCACGGTGTTGTTGGCGCCGTTCGCGACATAGAGATAGCCGAGGCTTCCAATCGCAAGCGCATCCGGCTGCGATATCCCCTTGGCGACCGTTCTCAGCAGCGTCGACTGGCCCGGCGGGTAGACCGTGACAGTGTTGTTGGCAACGTTTGCGACATACAAGTAGCCAGAGCCGTCAAGGCACAACGCATCTGGTCTGCTCACGCCCTGCGAAATCGTCCGCAGCGGCGCCGTTTTGCCCCGAGCATAGACTGTGACGGTGGAACCGCCAGCATTTGCGACATAGAGATTGCTTGAGCCGTCAAACGCCAACGCGTACGGACCATTGATACCCTTGGAGATCGTCAGCGCTGGAGACGTCCCGCCGGGAGGATACTCCGTTACCGTACTCCCGAAGTCGTTTGCGACATAGAGATAGCCCGATCTGCCAATCGCCAACGCCTCCGGACCAAGAATACCTTTAGAGATTTTCCTCAGCGGCTTCAATGCGCCCTTGGCGTATACCGTGACGGTGTTGTTAAGGTTTGCGACGTAAAGGTTGGCGGAGCCGTCAAAGACTAGCGCCTGCGGGCCGGACACTCCCTGCGAGATCGTTCGCAGTAACGACGTTTTTCCGGGAGCGTACACCGTAACCGTATTACCATCGTTGTTCGCATCATAGAGATTGCTCGAGGTGTCAAACGCTAACGCCCACGGGTTGTTCACTCCGTGCGAGATCGTTCGCAATAGTTTCGTACTGCCTCGAGAGTACACCGTAATGGTGCTGGATCCGGCGTTCGCGACGTAGAGGTTCGTGTTCGCCGTGAGGTCCAGCGACGAATTTGATCGCGACTGGTTCGCCTCGCCGAGAACCGGCCGATTCGCTTGCATCTGCGGCGCAGCCCAGGGTGTTCCGATCGGCGTCTGCGGTTCACACCCCGCAGCCGTAGCGATGGCCGCGCAGGTGCCTAACACACGGCACGCCAAATCCGGAATTCTCATTTGCCGTTCTCCTCTCTCGACTGCCGGGGGTAGTTGTAGTCGTAATGCTTTTCTGGCGACAACAGCCGGGCCGCTAAGCGTTACCCCGTCAGGGCCATTATAACAGCCCCACCGTAGTCTAGAAAGTTCCTCGGCTATAGGAGACATTGCCGCAGAAAACGCGCTTAAAGCATCCCAGATAGCCTGTCGACCGTACGCAATTGTCGTAAGATCGTCGTACACCGAACCGATTTGCTCGAGAAATTGCAGTTTGCTAAGCCCCGGTATCAGGGCTTATCGGTGTTTTTAGAGCCTGCGCGCGGACGGCTGACCACTTATCAGAACTGCAAGTGGTCAAGATTTTAGGCCTACGGCGCCGTGGTGAAAACGCAAGACCCCTGTAAAATCGGGCATTTGCGTTGGTGGAGATGGGGGACTCGAACCCCCGACCCCACATGCGAAGTAAATGTTCGCGCGACGCGAAGGTGAAGAGCCGCAGAAGAAGAGCCGCGCGCCTAGGCGTCGCCGGCGCGATCGCGGGGGTGGGCCTCGTCGTAGGCGCGGCGCTTGTGCCCCATAGCGAGCTGCAGGTAGATGCCGGTGGTCGCGAGGCTCTCGTGGCCGAGCAGCTCGCGCACCGTCTCGAGATCCACGCCGTTTTCGACGAGGTGCGTCGCGAACGAGTGGCGCAGGGTGTGCGGGCTGGCGTGCTTTTGCACGCCGCTGACTCGATAGATGTCGCGAAAGATGCGCCACACGTGCTTGGGCGTCAGGGCCGCGCCGGTGCGGCCGAGGAAGAGCGCGGGATCGGCGCTGCGCGGGCGGATCCGCAGATAGGCCTCGATCGCCGCCGCCGCAGCGCGGTTGATCACGACGACGCGCTCCTTGTTGCCCTTGCCGGTGACGCGGATCGTGCGCTCGGCCAGGTCCACGTCGGCGAGCCGGATCCCGGCGAGCTCCGCGCGGCGGATGCCGCTCGCGTAGAGCAGCTCGAGGATCGCGCGGTCGCGCAGCCGGGCCGAGTCGCTGCGGCCGGCGAGCGACGTCCGCAGCAGCTTCATGACCTCGTCAACCTTGAGCGGCGCCGGCTTGCGTTTGGCGATGGTGGGGCCCGGGATCGCGAAGGCCGGATCGCTCTCGAGCACCCCCGTGATCTTGAGGAATCGGTAGAGCGCGCGGATCGATGAGAGCTTGCGGCAGACCGTCCGCGCGTCGTACCCGCGCGAGTCGAACAGATGCGCGATGTAGCGCCGGATCCGCGACGCCGTCACCGCGACCAGCGACGCGTCGCCGCCCCCCTGGCCGAGAAAATCGGAGAACTCCTTGAGGTCGCGCGCATAAGCCGCCACGGTCAGTGGGCTACGCTTGCGCTCGGTGAGCAGGTACCCCGCCAGGTCCCGGACCAGCGGGTCGATCCCTTCGGGCAGGGACGCCTCTGCCGGCGGCCGGGCCTTCTTCAAGCTTCTTGAATACGACATAATAACAGTTTTATCGTATTCGCGAGAAGAGACCTTCCCGCGAATACGACAAAACTGCCGCGAATGCGATAAAGCTGTCGGGCGAATGCGACAAAAACGTGGGGCGAACGGGGCCGGCGGTTCTAGGAGGCCTTTCTTCTGGGGCGCTTGGCGTCGGTCGGGTCGAGCCCTCCGGACCCGATGCTCGCGCCTCGTCGAACTTCAGACGCCAGGCGCGCGTGTTCGCGCAGGATCAGGATGACGTCGCGGGAGGCCTCGCGGAGGTCGTCATGGCCGAGCAGCTTTCGGTGGGGCGTCATGACCTTGGGTTACCCAAGTTAGCGCGGCGCGCCCGAACCTAACGCTCGGCGCTAGTGGGGGCAGGTCAGGATCCACGCCGTCAGTTGCAGTTTCTTCAGTATTGCCGTGTCGTGGTTCTTGGCCGCTTCCGGACAGTTATCGCGGAGAAAGCGCCGCTGGTTACTGTAGTACTCGACGTCCACCACGAGGCGGTTTGCGTTGCTGTAGACGTCGAACTGCTTGCACCAGCCCTGCACGTAGCATTGCTCGACGACGGCGAAGTCGAATGCCTTCACGAGATCTTTGACTTGGCCGTTGTCACCCTTCTGATCGGCGGTCAGGCCGCGCTTGTGCGCGGCGTCTGCGACCCACGTGTCGTAAGCGAGCTGCTCGACATACGTGAGCGGGAATCCGGTGCGATTTTGATATCCGTCCAGATTGTCGGGATCTACGCCGTCGAATCCCTTGCTCTTGCAGAGATCGAGTCGCTTGCCCATGATCGGCTCGAGGATTTTCGTCGCGCGAATGTCGAGCCAGCGTTCGCCGGGCCAGTGGCCGTCAGGCTTGCCGAGCACGCTCTTCGGAAAGTCGTGAGCGTCTGGGCGCCATCGCTCCCAAGTGCCGACGTCGACGTAACACATCACGCGACGGCCCATGCCGTGCAGCTTCTTCACGACGGACGCGGGCGTGTCGAACATGTCGAGGTCGTAGATCTGCGCCGCGACGCTCAGATCGAGCTTGCCGCTGTACTGAATCTGGTACGACTCACCCGCGGTCGGGATCCAGCGCGAGCCCAACGGCGAAGCCGCGTCCGGAGCGACCGGGACGAGCGGCACCGTCACATCCTGACCCTTCGACAGGCTCAGGGGAAGGACGCCGCACGCGCAAAGCAGCGCCGCCAGCGCCGCCGGCGCGACTCGCGCAAAGATGGCCCCGATACCCATCGAAGAGCTGGATTCGTGAGGCCTCTTCTGCTTCTTCTTTCCGCCGTTCTGGCGGCGTGCAGCGCCACTCCGCCCTACTCGACGACGGTCGGCATCCTGAAGCCGGGCGCGGCGCTCGACGTGCGCGTCGCGCAGGCCACCGTCGACGTCTATCAACCCCAAAACGGACAGCGGCGCGACCTCTTCACGGTCGCCGCGACGGCGTTGGCGAAGGGCACGCCGCCGCCGGCGCCCCGCCTGCGCGTAATGCCGCGCGGCGTGCTCGTGGACGCGCAGAACCCGCTGCAGTCGCTGCTCGTGCGCGTGCCCGACGGCGCGAATCTCGCCGTGCAGTCGGCCCGCGGCGACGTGAACGTCACCGACATCAGCGGGAGCGCCGTCGTCATCGCGCAGCGCGGGAACGTGACGATGATGTTGCCGCGATACGGTGAGGCGGCCGTCGGCGAGGGAAACATCACCGCCACGATCGGCTCCGCGCAGTGGCCCGGAACGCTGCACTTCTCGACGCGGCGCGGCGACGTCGTCTTGCGCGTGCGCGCCGACGCCGCGTTCCTCGTGCACCTCCACACCGCCGCCGGCTCGCTGTTCACCGACTTCCCGCTGCGCGGCACGTCGCAGGGCCAGTCCGAGACCATCGATGGCGCGGTCAACGGCGGCGGCCGGTGCCGTATCGACGTCGAGGCGGCGGCCGGCTCGGTGCGGCTACTGCGGCTACAACCGCAGCCGTGAGCGCGCGAGCAGCGCTTCGCGCGCCTTGATCAGGCGCACCATCGCGTCGTTGTAGGGCGTCGGCGTCGCCGTGCGGCGTCCAAACGCGACGACGGCGCCGTTGATGTGGTCGATCTCGCTCGGATGTCCGGACTCGAGGTCGTAGGCCATCGAGCTCTTGGCGTCGGCGCCTAGCGCGATCACCTCGGTGACGTATTGCCACGGATTGACGAATGGAAGATTGATCTTGAGCGCGGCCGCGACGCTCGCCGTCTCTTCCGCCAATGCCTCGGCCAACCGCGCCGCGTTGGGGTCGCGCGGGATCTCGCCCGCGTCGCAGTCCAGCAGCGCGGAGAGCGCGTTGACCGACGCGTTGGCGACGAGCTTCCCCCAGAGATGCGGGCGAATGTCGTAGACGACGGAGGCGCGCAATCCGCTGCGCGTCAGCAGGTCGGTGACGGTGCGCGACGTCGTCGTCGATGCGCTCGTCGAGCCGATGATCGTGTTGCCCTGCTCCGAGCTGCGGATGCGCCCCGGCGCGATCGTCTGTGAGGATTCGGTCGTGATGCCGAGGATCACCGGCACGGCGCCGCCCAGCGCCGTCTTGATGGCGTCCTCGTTGCCGACGCCGTTCTGCAGCGAGACGACCGGCGCGGAGGGATCGAGCTCGCCCGCGAAGGCGCGCAGCGCCCGCAGCGTGTCGACCGCCTTGACGAAAAGAAACAGCACCCGCGACCCGTAGAGATCGCGCGCCCGCCGCGCGACCGCGACCTTACGCGCCGGCTCGTCGTTGACGCGCAGCCCGTCCCGCTCGACGGCGTCGGCGACGAAGGCGTTGTCGTCGAGCATCGTCACGTCGCAGCACGCGGCGAGATGGTATCCGAAGAGCGTGCCCATCGCGCCCGCTCCGATGATCCCGACGCGTGGCCGATCCGCCATCTAGGTTCCCCGCCCTAGAACTGGTACTGCAAGCCGAAGGTGTTGCGGCGCGAGGCGTGCGTGATGTCGCGCTGCCCGAAGAACAGCTCCATCTTCGGCCCGAAATGCAGGTTCCCATAGAGGTCGATCATGGGGTACGTGAGATCGTAGATCCGCGTCTCGAAGCCGAGGCCCCGCAGCGGCGCATACTGTCCGAGCACGCCGATCTGCGAGTAGAGGACGCCGGCGCCGTACCGGAAGTTCCCGCTCTGCTGCTGGAGCACGGCGTTCCAGGTCGTGTTGTTGCCGATGGCGTTCGCGCCGACCATCAGGTTCGTATGGGCATGCGGGAGCACGACGAGGTTGATGTCGCCGAGCGGACCTTGGCTCGAGGTCAAGACCGGATTGAGCCCCGGGTTGTGCTGCGGCGAGAGGCCGCTCAGCCGCACTTGAATCGCGACGAGGTCGTGCGCGAGGTTCGCGAGCTTGGCGTGCAGGTTGGCGCGCGCCGCGGGCGAGATGCCGGTGCCGCCCGGAGGAGGGCTCGAGCCGGGGGCGGCGCTGCCGCTCGGCGCCGGCGTCGCGCCCTGGTCCACGCCGTAGACGTTGCTCGTGCCGCCGAGCTCGGCGAGCAGCGAGTTGGCCTTCTGCATCACGGCGTCGAGGTTCGCGATCGTGTTGCGAATTTGGGCCTGAGTCTGCGGATCGCCGGTGACGCTGCGCAGGTCTTTCGTCATGGCGGCGATGGTTGCGGTGGTCTCGGCGATGTGCTGGGTCGTGGCGAGGATGTTGGCTTTGAGCCGCGGGTCCGTCGCCAGGCTCTGCAGCGAGCCCATGGAGCGGTCGAGCGCGACCGCCGTGGAGTTGAACCGGTCGAGTAGCACGCCGACCTTCTGGGAGTCGGTGGCGGCGGCGCTATTGAGCGTGGCGGAGAGCTGCACGACGTTCGCGCTTGCTACTAAGAACTGACCGGTGAGCCGCTGCATGTCGGCCTTCGTGCTCGCCGTGAGGTCGTTGGCGTTGTTGAGCGTCGCCTGCAGGGTGTCGAGCAGCCTGGGCGTGCGCGCCTCGAGCAGCGCCATGACGCGGTCGAAGCGCTTGATCTCGCTTTGGCCCTGCTGAAGCACGTCGGCGATCGTCGCGGTGTTGGTGCCGTGCGGCTGTTGGGCGATCGGCAAGACCTGCCGCGGCAACAGCGCGATCGGCGGCTTTTGCCGTGGCGGCACGATCACGACGGACGGACTACCCGTCAACGGCGCGGAGATGAGGAAGCGCGACTCGGCGGGGATGTCGATGTCGCGGTTGATCGCTAAGATAACGTCGACGGTGTTGTCCGGCAGCAGCTCGATCGAATCAACCGAGCCGATGTTCACGCCGCTGAAGTAGACGAGCGCGCCAGGCGTCACGCCCGCGGCCGACTGAAAGTGAATCCCCACCCGATAGCCGGTGTGGCGCGTCCCGAAGTCCGTGATCACGTAGAAGATGCCGAAGAGCAGGAGCAACGCGACGATCGCGAACGCACCTACCTGGGCCTGCCTCGTCATGGCCTTGCGTATTGGCGCTCCGGGGCAAAGGGCCTCGCACGCAGATACCAAGCCGATCGGGCCGGAATTGCCCATTGTTATGAACAAAAGGGTCCTCCGCGGGCGCCGTCAAAGCGGTCGCCCAGGAGAGGCTGGACATGATCGATCCCCGACCCGTCGCCGCTGCTCAAGCGCCCTCGCCTTTTGAGCTCGACGCCTTCATCGTGCGACTCGAGGGGGAGTTCGACGTCTCGGAGAGGGCTCGATTGGTCGATGCCTTCGCGGTGGCGGCGACCTCGGCAGCCGTCGTTATCGACTTCAAGCGGGCGCGCTATGTCGATTCCAGCGTGCTCGAATGTCTCGTCGCCCTCCAGCGCGCGCTAGAAAAGCGCGGGGGCAGCCTCCTACTTGTAGAGATTCCATCGGGGATTCGTCGAATCTTCGACGTGTGCGGTCTCGACCGGTTCTTCTCCATTCGCAGCACGGTGGGTGAGGTAATGAGCGAGTTGGACGCGGACGCGACCCGGGTGCGGAGACTGACGCTGATTGCGGAGCCGACGGAAGCGGTAGAAATGGATGGGAGTGATCTGAAATGACACGACTCAAGCGCGCCGGAGAGGCCGAAGCGGCGCTCTCATCGCGGATCGGACAACCGGAGAATGCTCAGCGCTTCACCGCGAATCTTTCGTCGGAGGTCGCCGCGGAGCTGCGTGATATCGCCGAGCGACACCGCGTGAGCGAAAGCTCGATCGTCGAGATCGCGCTGCGCCAGTTGTTTCGGCGAGTCAGCGGGCCGGCGCTGGGAGTTTTTCTCCGCGATCGGGGAGCCTGTCTCCGCCGGCGATCCTGATGCACCCGCCGCTCGAGCGGCTTTCGACGATACTTCGCGCATTAGAAGACGGCGCCACGGACCGTACGCGGATGGAGGCGCTGCTCGCCGTCATGGCCTGGGAGCCGTTCGAAGGCGCAGGGTTGTTTGCCGCGTCGCCTGACGGACTGGCGTTCCTCCTCTTGGCGAGCCATGGAGCCGACCCCCGAGCGCTGCGCTCGTGGAAACGCTGGCCGCTGCGGCGGTTGTTCGCGCGGATGAAGCCCGCTCGCATTGCGGATCCCGCGGGCTCGAACACGTTCGCACTGGCGGTGCCGTTCGTCCACGGAGCTCGGAGCTATGTCGTGGTGGCGCCGGTGCGCGGGAACATGCTCACACCGCAAAACGAGCGATTCTTCGAGGCGCTCGAGAGCATCACGATTCCGCGCGTCGAGAATCCTACCCCGATCCTGGACGAGATACCGATCGGCCCGCTAGAGCCCAGCATCGTGGGGCTGTCGCTTTGCCCGAGCCTCGAGAGCCGCGTGCGGGCGCTACTCTTAGCGCGCGGCTGGGCGCTGACGGAGGCGTTCTCGTCCGCGCGCTCATTCTACGGTCGCGTCGCGGAGATTGCCCCGGATCTCGTGGTCGTGGACGGCGACGAACTCGCCAATCCCGCTAATACGCTGCGCTTAGTGAATCGAGCGACACAAGCGACGCTGCAAATCCTGACGTTCAGGTCCGCGCCGGCGGCATACAAGGTAGACGCTTTATCGGACTGCACGCTACCGCACGACGCTGAGGACCTGCAAATTTTCGCCGCGCTCAAAAAGCTCGTTAGGAAGATCGGGCCGACGCGCGCGGCGGATTCGAGGAGAGTCGCCGCATCGGACAACCAGGACTTGCACGGCCTGGACGCACCGGAGGATCTGGCGCGCTTTGCGGCCGTTCGAGCGGCCGAGACCGTGGGCGGTTGGGCCGGAGTCGCTCTCGTCAGCGAGTCGGGCACCGTGCATCTCGCAGAATACCCTCGGCGCAAGTTTCCGATTCTTTCGCGTATACCGCCCGGCTTTCTGCTCGACCGCCCGCTATTCCAACTTCACGTGGACGGCCGGCTGATCGACGAAGTCGCGGACGAGAACGGCGCGCGTGCCGATCTGATGTCGCTGCAGCCGGTTTCGGGGGCCGTCATCCCAATCGAGGGGCGCCGCCGCATCGGCGTCATCACCGCGGTGTCGATGGTGCGCGCGGCGGACTCGGAGGTGTTCGAAGAGCTCGTCCAGCTCGGGCGCGGGCTCGGGAAGCGCTATCAGCAGATCGCCGATCGGCGTTCGCTGATTCCGGAGTTCGCGCGCGCGGGTCGGTGGGAGCGCTGGTCGGCTAAGGCGCTGGACGTGGCCGTCTATCGTTCTCACGACTGCGCGATACCGTGGCGCTATCATGCGCTAAGCGCCGCGCGGGGCCTTTTGACGCTCGGCGACATCGACGGCGCGCGCGTGTGCCGTAGTCTCGCAGATGCATTTGAACCCGAGTCCGCGGACGTCACGCCGACGCTCGCCCGGTGCGTCGCGGGCCCGCAGCAATTTGCGGCAGTGCTCGACTCGGAGGCCAAGTCGATCGTCTATGCCGCGCACGATTTCTCGCCGCCGCTGGTGCTGGGAGCGCGCGGCCCAAGCGGCGTCATCGACGCCGGTGCGCGCGTGACGACCGGTGTCGCAGCGCTCGGTCCCACGGCCGAGGCGGTCGTCTGCGACCGCCGGCTGTGGCAATGGTTCGGCGAGAGCGGCACGACGTTGCGTCGGCTGCCGTCGCTGTTGGACGAGCGCACGCCGCCGGGTATGGCGCTCTTGATTACGCTAGGTTCGTAGTTTCGGAGAGGAGCCCCGCGATGGCTTCGTTGATGCGGTCGATGTCTCGCCGGACGTCGTCGCCCTGAGCGTCGAGCCGGCGCGTGGTGTGGGAGTCGCCGGACTTTTTGGCGCGGGCCGAAATGCGCCGGATCAGGTCGTGGCGCTCCTCCAGCGAGCGCATCGCCGCCCAGAGCGCCTTCTCCAGGTTTTTTCCCTGCGAGGACAGCATCGTATTCTCGCTGTACGCGTGCCCGGTGCGGCAGCGAAAGCGCAGCACCGCCTCGCCGTCGAGCTCCCAGAGCGTTCCGCCGCAGTCGGGACACGTGAAGACCGAAGGCGTACCGGCCTCGCGTTCGTCAACTGCGATCGAGGGCGTACCCTTCGCGCGTGACCGCGGACGCGAGAGCCACTCGCTGATTGCGGCGACCATGTCTTCGGCGGGATAGATGCCGTCGACGGCGCCCGTTCGGATCGCGTTTCGGGGCATATCGGGGAACTGTGCATCTTCCGGATCCTGCGCTATGGCGTTCCCACCCGCTTCGTGGATGGCGACAAGTCCGGCCACGCCGTCGTCGAGCGTACCCGAGAGCAATACGCCACAGGCCCCGGTGTTGAAGCTCATTGCTGCGCTGCGAAAGAGCACGTCGATGGATGGACGGTGATTGTTTTCCGTGGGTCCCTTGAACACACGCATCACTCCGTCTTCGACCGTGAGGTGATGGTCGGGAGGAGCCACGATGATGCGCCCGGGCGCGATCGGCGCGCCGTCGATGGCGTGCGTCGCGAAGAGCACGCCGCTGCGCGCCAGCAGGTGCGGCAGCGCGGAAACGCTCGCAGCCGGTATGTGGGTCGCGACGAATACCGCAGCCGGAAAGTCGGAAGGCAACGCCGCCGCGATGCGTTGCAGGGGTTCGATTGCGCCGGCCGAGCCCCCAAGGACCACGGCAGGAAACCGGTGGCTGGGGTTTTCCACGTCGCAGGCTTTGTTCCCGAATTGCCAAAGAACGACCCGCTATGGGCAACGGTAAGGCCGACGCTTCGTCGTTGGTAGTGATCGGTGCCTCGGCCGGCGGCATCGAGGCGCTCGAGCGCCTGGTCACCGCGCTGCCGGAATCTTTCCCGGCACCGGTCGTGATCGCGCAGCACGCCGATCCGAAAATCCCGAGCCATCTCGCACAGATCCTCGGGCGGCACACGCCGCTGAAGATCGTCACGATCGATCAGATCGACGAAGAGCTGGTCAGTGGGACCATTTATCTCGCGGTCGCCGGCAAGAACATGGTGATCGAAGGGACGACGGTCGGAAGCGGGCCGCGCAAACGCGGCCATCCGATCCCTTCCATCGATGCCCTCTTCATCAGCGCGGCCGAAAGCTTCGGCGACCGCGTGATCGCCGTGATCCTTACCGGCATGGGGACGGACGGCGTCGCTGGCGTTCGAGCGGTCAAAGAGCGCGGAGGCACCGTCTTGGTGCAAGAACCGGAGTCCGCCGCGTTCCCGGCGCTCCCCGCCGCCATACCGCTCAATCACATCGATTTCTCGGCCAATCTCGATTCATTGCCCTCGCTTTTGACGACACTCGCGGCGAGCGACGGGCTGAGCAACGAGATCGCCAACCCCGAGGTACTGCGCGCGTTTCTCAACCAGCTGCGGACGCGCAGCGGCATCGACTTTCGGCAGTACAAGACTCCCACGCTGGTTCGCCGCCTCGCGCGTTTGATGGCGGCGTCGGGCCACACGACGCTGGCCGACTACATGCGGCACCTCGGCTCGAATCCCGAGGCCTACCAACGCCTGATCAGCACGTTCCTGATCAAGGTCACGGAGTTCTTCCGAGATCCGCAGCTGTTCGCACAGCTGCGCAACGGCATTCTTCCCGACATCGTCGAGCACGCGCGAAAGAATCGCTCCGAGCTGCGGCTCTGGTCGGCGGGGTGTGCGACCGGCGAGGAGGCCTATTCCTTGGCCATCGCCTTGGCCGACTTTCTGGGCGACGAGGTCGATACGCTTCCGATCCGGATCTTCGCCACAGACCTCGACGCAGACGCGATCGCCTCCGCGCGTCGCGGCATCTATCCCGCGAGCGCGTTCAAGGAGATGCCGCCCGAGCTGCTCGCCAAGTACTTCACTCGGGTCGACGACGCGTTTCAGGTCAAAAAACGCATCCGCAACCTGACGGTCTTCGGCGAATACGATCTCGGTCAGAGGGCGCCGTTTCCGCGCATCGATCTGGTGCTCTGCCGGAACGTGTTGATCTACTTCACGAAGGAGCTGCAGCAGCGCACGCTGCAGCTCTTTGCATTCTCCCTGCGCGTCGGCGGCTATCTGGTGCTCGGCAAGGCCGAAACGACGAGCCCCTTGCCGCAATTCTTCACTACCGTGAACCCGACGCTCAAGATCTTTCGCCGTCAGGGAGAGCGTCTGCTGATACCGGCGCCGGCGATGATCGAGGGCTCGCTGTCCGATCGTCCGGCGCCGCGACGAATCTCGGCGCGCGGGAGCGTAGCGCCGCGGCGGCTTCCGGGAAACGCGCCCGCGCCGCGCTGGTCGCTGGTCGACCGCCTGGGCGCCTTTCTCTTCGAGTCGCCGATCGGCATCGTCGTCGTGGATCGCAATTACGACATTATCACGATCAATCAGGCGGCCCGAGCGCTGCTGGGCGTTCACGGACAGGGCATCGGGGAGGACCTGATTCATCTGGCGTCGCTGCCGTCACCGGAGCTCAAAGCGGCGCTCGACTCCGCGTTCCGCAACGAGATGCCGTCGCGCGACGGCGAGATCGAGGTTCGCGACGCGGCGACCAATGAGACGCGCTTCGTTCAAGTCACGTGCTATCCGGATCAAACGGCCGGTAAAGACGGACGCGTCGAGGGAGTATTCGTGCTGGCGGTGGACGTCACGGAGGGGGCCAAGTGGCGACGGCGGATCGAGGCCGAGAATCAAGAGAGCCGCGCCAGCCTCGACCGCGTCAACGCACAAAATTCCGAGCTGCTCGAGCGCCAGCGTGTTCTGATCGATGCGAACAGCGAGCTCACCGCGGCAAACGCGGAGCTCCGCAGCGCCAACGAGCACCTGCTCATCGCCGCCGAGGAGGCCGAAGCTTCCGCCGAAGAGGTGGAGACGCTGAACGAAGAGATGCAGGCGACGAGCGAGGAGCTGGAGACGCTCAACGAAGAGCTCCAGGCGACCGTCGAGGAGCTCAATACCACTAACGAGGAGCTCGCGGCGCGAAGCAACGACCTCGAGCGGCTCGCGAAGGAGCGGCAAGATCAGCTCGAGAGCGCGCAAAACACGCTCGCGACGCTACGCGCGGTCATAACGCACACGCCGCTCGCCGTCTGCCTTATCGACGAGCGGTCAAAGGTCGCGCTGGCTTCGCAGCGCTACGCGAAGCTCGCGGAGAGCAACGGAGATCTCCCGCAAGTGGGCGACACGTGGAGGAACCGGCCGAAGCGCGTGGAGGTCGCCGACGAGAACGGCAATCGGCTGTCGTACTCGGTTCGATCGGTCGCCCTGCCGGAAGACGACGGCGACGTCTTGCTGCTGCTGGAGCCGAAGCCCTAGGCTCCCTAGATCGGGATCGGGCCGATCTCGGAGCCGCTCAGGAACTGCTGTACGATCGGATTGGGCGAGTTTCGGATGCCCTGTGCCGTGTCGTAGGCGATGATCGCACCCTCGAATAGCATCGCGACATAGTCGGCCATCCCGAAGATCGACGACAGATCGTGCGAGATCACGACCGCCGTGCCGTTGAGCTTCTCGCGCAGCCGCACGATCGTGTCGGTGATGAGGTTCGTGACGATCGGGTCCAGGCCCGTCGTCGGCTCGTCGTAGAGCACGAGGTCCGGACGCGTCACGATCGCACGCGCGAAGCCGGCGCGTTTGAGCATCCCTCCGGATAGCTCCGCCGGGAGGTTGTCGAACGCGCGGGTCAAGCCGACGCTGTCGAGCGCGTCCATCACCGTCCGCCGGATCTCTGCCTCGGAGAGCCGCGTGTGCTCGCGCAGCGGCAGCGCCACGTTCTCGCCCACCGTCAGGCTGTCGAGCAGCGCCGAGAACTGAAACGAGAGGCTGATCTTCTGCCGCACTCTGTTGCGCTGCTCTTCGGTGATGTGGCAGACGTCGCGCCCGCGCACGTACACGTGGCCGGCACTGGGCAGCAGCAGGCCGTCGAGGAGCCGCAAGATCGTGGATTTTCCGGCGCCCGAGAGTCCGATGATGCACGTGATCGCGCCGTCGACGATGTCGAGGTTGCAGTTCTTGAGGATGACGCGCTCGCCGAACGCCAGCGTCGCGTCCTCGATCCGCGCGATGATTTTCCTATCGCCATTGCTCATGCCGCTAACCAAAGAGGAAGAACGACAGCACGAAGTTGGAAATGAAGATCAAGATGATGGCCAGCACGACGGCGAACGTCGTCGAGCGGCCGACGCCCGCGGCGCCGCCGCGCGTCGAGAGGCCCTGGTAGGCGCCCACCATCGCGATGATCGTCGCGAAGACGAACGCCTTGAGGATCCCTTTGAGCACGTCGGGCATATCGATGGATTGGCGGACGGACGAGATGAACGACTCGTACGAGATGTGCGCGTAGACTTGGGCGATCCACATGCCGCCGCCGATCGAGACGACGTCGGCGAAGATCGTGAGCAGCGGGAGCATCAGCAAGAGCGCGACGAGCCGTGGGACGACGAGGAACCGCGCGGGCTCGAGCCCCATCGAGCGCAGCGCCTCGATCTGCTCCGTGACGACCATCGAACCGAGTTCGGCCGCGATCGCGGCGCCGACGCGCCCGGCCACGACCACGGCCGTCAGCATGGGACCGAGCTCGCGTACCGAGGCGTAGGCCACGGCGCCGCCGACGAAGGCGCTGAAGCCGTACGCGACCGCTTGCTGCGCCGACTCGAGCGAGATGACCGCGCCCGTGAAGAGAGACGTCAGCAACACGATGACGAGCGACTGGACGCCCAGGAGCGCGGCCTGAGAGATCGTCTCCGCGATGCGGACGCGCAGCCGCACCATGAACCCGAGCGACTCCGCCGATAGCATCGTCAGCCCGCCGGCGTACTCGAAGAAGTCGATCGTCGCCCGCCCGAAGCGGTCGAGGAACCTCACCGGTCCGCCTCGCGAAGCGCGTCGAGCACTGCCTGCGTGGCCTCGATGCGCTTGACGGCGACGCCGCGTTCGGCGGTGAGGTTGAAGTGGACCTGATTGACGTGCTCCAGCCGACGGTCGACGTCGCGAAGATGCCCCCGCGCCTCGCCGTTGAAGCCCTCGAAGTAGCGCCGCGCCGCCTCGAAATACGCGGCGCGGAGTCGATCGTCGACGACATCGCGCGCGAGGGCCTCTTCCATGGTTTGCTGGGCGCGCTTCATCGCACGGTCCGTTACGTGGAAGGTGCCGATGCGCGCTACGAGGTCGGCCAGCGCGGCGTCAACCGGCATGAACCGGCAAGGTTGTTCCGAGCGCGGCGTCCTGGAACGCGAAAAGCCGGCGTATCCCGAGCTCGGCGAGCCCGAGCAGCGTCTCGAGCTCGCGCCGATCGAAGGGTGCGGCCTCGGCCGTTCCCTGCAGCTCGACGAATCGGCCGGCGTCGGTCATGAAGACGTTCATGTCGACGAGAGCCTTGCTGTCCTCCTCGTAGGCGAGGTCGAGCAGCGGCTGTCCCGCGACGATGCCGACGCTGGTTGCGGCGACCATCGCGCCGAGGGGCCAGTGCGCCCGATCGGCCGGGTCAAAACGCGTCCGAAGCGCGAGCGCAAGCGCCACGCAGGCGCCGGTCACCGCCGCCGTACGCGTCCCCCCATCCGCCTGAATCACGTCGCAGTCGAGCCAGACCGTTCGCTCGCCCAAGCGCGCCATGTCGGTGACGGCGCGCAGCGCGCGCCCGATGATGCGCTGGATTTCGTGCGTCCTTCCGCCGAGGCGGCCCTTGGAAGCCTCGCGCTGCGTGCGCTCCTGCGTCGCCCGCGGAAGCATGGCATACTCGGCCGTGACCCAGCCTACGCCGCGGCCCTTCATCCATGCGGGGACGCGATCCTCGAGCGACGCCGCGCAGAGCACGCGCGTGTTACCCACGCTGATCAGCGCGCTGCCCTCCGCGTATTTGAGGAACCCCGGCTCGATCGTTACGGGGCGCAGCTCGTCCGCGCGCCGGCCATCGCTGCGGATCATGCGCGCTTCACTCTACGGTAACGGTCTTCGCGAGGTTGCGCGGCTGGTCCACGTCCTTCCCTTCGATGTCGGCGATGTGGTAGGCGAGCAGCTGCAAGGGAATGACGTTGACGATCGGCGAGAGCAGCTCGTCGACCCTCGGGACGTGGAATACGTGATCGGCGACGCTCTCCGCCTCATCGTCGTCGCGATTTGCCACGACGATGACCGGTGCCTCGCGCGCCCGCGACTCCATCAGATTCGACAGCATCTTCTCCCGCACGCGATCCTTCGTGACGATGCCTACCACCGGCACCGTCGAATCGAGCAGCGCGATGGGACCGTGCTTCATCTCGCCGGCAGGATAGCCCTCGGCGTGAATGTACGAGATCTCCTTCAGCTTCAGCGCACCTTCGAGCGCGGTCGGGAAGTTAACGTAGCGCCCGAGGAATAAGACGCTCGTGGCGCGCCGCAGCTCGCGTGCGACCTTGCGGATCTCATCCGAGGTGTTGAGCACGACGTCGACGGCGGCGGGGAGCAACTTCGTTCCGTCCGCGATCTCCGAAAGCCGCCGGGCGTCGGTCGTGCCGCGCAGACGCGCCAGGTAGAGCGCGAACAGCGTCATCGCCGTCGCTTGCGAGACGTAGGTCTTGCTGGCCGCGACGCCGATCTCGGGCCCGCCGCGCGTGTAGAGCATGCCGTCGGCCAGCCGCGTGAGATGCGAACCGAGCACGTTGCAGATGCCGAGCACGCTGCAGCCCGACTCCTTTGCGATGCGGACCGCCTCGATCGTGTCGGCCGTCTCGCCCGACTGCGACATCGCGATCACCAGCGTCGTGGAGTCGATCACCGGATCGCCGTAGCGAAACTCGCTGGCGAGCTCCATCTCGACGGGCAGATGCACGAGCGAGCGGAGCAAATACATGCCGACCATTCCGGCGTAGTACGCGCTGCCGCAGCCCGTGATCGCGATCTTGCTGAGGTTGCGAAGACGCTCGGGGGTGATTGCGCCGAGCTCGGTGCCGAAGTTGACGCTGCCGTCGTCGTCGACGCGGCCGCTCAGCGTTTGCTTGATCGCGTTGGGCTGCTCGAAGATCTCCTTGAGCATGAAGTGCTTGAAGCCGGTCTTCTCGGCCGAGCCGGCGTCCCACGTTATCGCGATCGGATCGCGCTCGATCCGCGCCCCCGCGTAGTCGGTGAGGCGGAAACCGTCGCGACCCACGATCGCGATCTCACCCTCGTGCAAGATGATCTCGCGGCGCGTGTAGGGCAAGATGGCGGGAGTGTCCGAGGCGACGTACATCTCTCCGTCGCCGATGCCCAGCACGAGCGGGCTGGCGCCGTTGCGCGCAAAGATCAAATGCTCGGGGTCGTCGGAGGAGATGACGCCCAGCGCGTAGGCGCCGCGCACCTCGCGCACGGTCCGGCGCAGCGCCTCCTCCAGGTTGCCGTCGTAGTGCTGCTCGATAAGGTGCGCAAGCACCTCGGTGTCCGTCTGGCTCGTGAAGGTATGGCCGTGCTCGACGAGGCGGGCCCGCAGGGCCGCATAGTTCTCGATGATGCCGTTGTGTACGACGGCGATCTTACCGCCGCAGTCGAGATGCGGATGCGCGTTGAGGTCGGAGGGCGCACCGTGCGTCGCCCAGCGCGTGTGGCCGACGCCGACGGCACCGGAGAGCGGGCTCCCGTTGGCGAGGCGCTCGGCCAGCCGCGAGAGCTTCCCCTCAGCCTTGGAACCGGTCAGCTTTCCGGTGGCGTCAATGACGGCGATGCCGGCGCTATCGTATCCGCGGTACTCCAGGCGGCTCAGCGCGTCCAGAATGATCGGAACGCTATCGCGGCCGCCGACGTACCCGACTATCCCACACATCGCCCCGCCCTCTTACTTGATTCCTTCGCGCGTGCGGCGATATTCAATCTTCCCGTCGGCGATCTCGTCGAGCGCGATCGAAACCGGCTTGTTCGGGTTGATCGTCTCCGGGTCGACGAGCGGCTCGCTTGCGAAGTACTCGCGCCGATCGGTCGCCGGGAGCTGTTGCACGCGGATCCAGTTATTTAACTGACGCGCCCGCTTCGTCACGATGTTGACGAGGCTGAACTTAGAATCGGCGTGCTCTAGCAAAACGTCGAGGTCGCCGAATACGGATTTGCTCATGTGATTTCGATTTCGTTCCTTTTCAATCGTCATGACGACTCGACGCGCCGAATCGAGTCGTCGGGGTACCTGTGGATGCGAAAGCGCTCCGCCTGCAGGATGGCCTCCAGGTCACGCACCGCGCCCTCCGGATGGTCTTGCTCGTTGACCACGATGTAGTCGAAGCTCCGGATGAACTTCATCTCCTGTTGCGCGATCTCGAGCCTACGCGCGATCTCCTCGTTCGTCTCGGTGCGGCGAGCGAGCAGCCGCTCGCGCAGGTGCGAGAAGCGGTCCGGAACCAGGAATATGAGCACCGCGTCGGGGTAGGCCGCCTTGACAGCGAGCGCCCCGTTGACCTCGGGCTTCATGACGACGTCATAGCCCTCGGTCAAGCTCTCCTCGACGTAATCGCACGGCGTCCCGTAAAGGTTGCCGTTATACTGCCGCCATTCCAGCAGGCGGCCGCCGTCCCGCAGCAGCTCGAACTCCTCGGGCGAAACGAAGAAGTAGTGCTCCCCGTTGCGCTCGTCGCCGCGCGGCGCTCGAGTGGTGGCCGAGACCGAATACCGTAGCGTAGCCCGCCGCTCTCGCAGCGCCTCGACGAGCGTGTCCTTGCCCGCCCCCGAGGGGCCCGATACGACGAACAGCAGACCCGGCCCGGTGCTCAACTCTGAGGGAGCTTCACGCCACCGGGCCGCATGCCCTACGTCACGCCGGGGGCTTGCAGAGCACGCTCTGCATGGCCTGCAAGACCGCCGGGTCGGCGGGCGCACCGGCCGGGCGCAGGTAGTGTGCGCGCACCGCTTGGCCATCGCGGACCGCGAAGCCCTCGGCCAGGAGGGCGCGGCTGCTGAGCCGGAACGTCGCGAGCCCGGCCGCGCCGGGGCATGCCGGGAACGGGTTGCTGCTCTGCAGCTTTGCGCCGCGGTTCCTGGTGAGCGCGTCGATCGCCACTTCGGACGCGAGGTCCGATAGCGCGCCGCCGAAGGGCGCCGAATCGTATCGATACTGGGAGCCCCTGCCATTCGTCCACGCGTTTCGCGCTCCCGGAATCGTCTGCCAGTTCTTCGGCGCCGCCGAAGCGCCGCCGGTGCAGGCGCTCAGCGACGCCATCGCGAGGGCGGCCCAGGCTATTCGAATCGTCACGATAAGATGGTTTTGATGCTGACGGATTGGGTCCTCATCGCGCGGCTCGCTCACGAGATCGACGAACGCCTTCGCGGCGCCCGCCTCGATGACGCGGGCCTGCTCGACGACGGGCGCGTCGGTCTGCTGCTTCGCCGTCGCGGCGGACGCGCGCTGCTGGCGATCGATCCATTTGAGTCGCCGCCGCTGCTGACGCTCGAGGAGGTGGGCGCGCGATCGGACTCGCCGCTGCGCATCCTGGACGAGCCGGGATTCGTCCGGGCGCTGGCACGTTCGCTGCGGGGCATGACGCTCACGGCGGTCAACGCGCGGCGCAACGACCGGCTCCTGCGATTGCGCTTCTCGGCGCGCTCGCGCTTCGGCGTCGGCGACGAGCTCGATCTCTACGCGGAGCTGGTGCCGCGCTTCGGCAACCTGGTGTTGGTCAAGGGCGAGCGCGTCGTGGCCGCGCACAAGGAGTTCGCGCCCTCCGACAACGCGAAGCGGGCCGTCCGCGCCGGCGATCCGTACGAATTGCCGCCGTTGCCGGCGAGCATCCGGACCATCGGCTCGACCGCCGGCAACGGCGCGGCCTCCGAGCCCTTGCACGTGTATCGCCGAGAAGGCCGGCTGCTGCAGGCCTACGTCGCGCCGCTCGAGGGTCTCGAAGCGGCGCGGCACTCGCGCGAGCCGTCGCTGCTCGCGCTCTTCGCTGAGCTGTGGGAGCAGCGGCGCGCCGCCGCGGGGAGCCGGCGCCGGGAACAGCAACGGCGCGCCGTGCTCAAGCGGCTCGACGGGCGCGAGCGCAGGCTGCGTGCCGAGCTCGCCGAGCTGGCCGCGAAGAGCGAGCGCGCGGCACAGCGCGAGGGGCTGCGAGCCGAAGGCGAGCGCATCTTCGGCACGCTGCACGAGCTCGAGCCCGCCGCTCGCGAGGTCGCCAAAGAGCGCGCGGCCGAGCTGTTCGTGGAGTACAAGAAGCTCGGAAAGAGTGTGCCGCACGTCGCGCAGCGCGAGCGCGCGGTCGCGCGCGCCCTGGACGCCATCGAGGCGCTTCGCTGGGAGGCCGAGCGCGCCGCGGACGAAGACCTCGGCGACGTCGCGTCGGCCGTCGACGAGCTGACCCGCCGCGCCAAGACACGCCCACGCGCTGTTGCTCGGCGGCGCAAGCGCGCACTACTCGAGTTCCGCACGAAGGATGGCGCCCGAATCGTCGTCGGCCGGTCGCCGGCGGAGAATGCCGAGATCACGTTTCGCGTGGCTCGTCCCCACGATCTGTGGTTTCACGCGCGCGGAATCCCCGGGGCGCACGTTATCCTGTCGCGCGACGACCGCGCGGCGGTTTCAGAGGAAAGCATCCGTGCCGCTGCGGCGCTTGCAGGCTTTCATTCAAAGGCGAAAGGCTCCGCGACGGTGCCGGTCGACTACACGCCGCGTAAGCACGTGCGCAAACAACGCGATGCGCCGCCGGGACTCGTGTGGTACACCCAGGCCAAGACGATCGTCGCCGAGCCGAAGCCCTCTGTTTCGTAGTCTGAACGATAGGAATCCTCGACGCCGACATATCGCACCGCGGCCGCTCGCCTCGCGCATCCGGCGCTCGACTTCGCTCGGCCTCTCCGCCGCTCTCGCCATCCGTGGCTCCGCGGCGGATTCACACGCCGCTTGCGCGATACGTCGGCGCGCTCGGCTTCCTATCGTTCAGCGAGCCGATCTAGGACAGTCGCGACTCGCACGCCTTCCAATCGAGGTTGGCAAAGAAGGCCTCGATGTATTTAGCTTTTTCTGCGGGCTTGTAGTCCTTAATGAAGGCGTGTTCCCAAACGTCCATGACGACGATCGGCACGAAGCCGGCGAGGTTCCCGTTTTCGTGATCGCTGATCCAGTGATTCGTAATCTGCCCGTTGGTGGTGTCACAGTACGCGATCACCCAACCGATGCCGCGCATCCCCCCGACGGCCATGAAGTCCTTCTTCCACTCGTCGAAGCCGCCGTAGCTTTCTCCGAGCACGTTGTAGAGGCGGCCGTTGCCGGTCTCGTGCGGCTCGCGAACCATGTTGTCGAAATAGTATTCGTGAAGCCGCATCCCGTTGTACTCGAATCCGAGACGACGGACGAGCTCGGCATAGGCGGGGTCGCTGCCGGCGGCCTTGCCCGCGGAGCGCAGCTCGCTCAGCCGCTCGTTCAACAGGTTCACGTTCTTGACGTAGCCTTCGTAGAGCCCGAAGTGCATCTCGAGCGTCGCGTCGGAGATGCCCTGCAAGCCGGATAGGTTCCACTTCTTCGCAGCGTAGGTCTTGATCGGCGTGTAGATTTTCATAACTCTTCTGAATACCCGGGCGCCCCGCGCGCCAAACCGGGTTCCCAAGCGCCGGCGCTGCCGACCGGAAGGACACACTGCCGAAGCGAGCAACATGTATCGCCAACCACCGCGATCGCGAGGGAGGTCTTTACGTGAAGAATCCACTGGATTCACTTTGGGGGACCGTCATCTGCGGCTTCGTTCTGACGGCGATCCTGTGGGTCGTCGCGCGCTGGATCGTGTCGAGCGCGCTCGGGGCGGGAGCGTAAGATGTCGATCAATCTCGACTTCATCTTCCGCTGGTTCCACATCCTCGCCGGCATCATGTGGATCGGCCTGCTCTACTTCTTCAACTTCGTGAACGCCGCGGCCGTCAAAGAGGCGACGGCGGCCGGCGAGGCAGGGCCGATCTCCAAGTACATCATGCCCCGCGCGCTGGCGTACTTCCGCTGGGGCGCGATCGTCACGTGGATCTTCGGTGCCGCGCTGCTAGGGAACTACCGCGGAGCCGGCGAGAACGGGTTCGTCGCCGCGTTCCTGCTGCACGGCGCGATGGCTCCGATCGGGATCGGCGCGTGGCTCGGAACGATCATGCTCCTCAACGTTTGGCTCGTCATCTGGCCGAATCAAAAGAAGCTGCTGGGCATCGTGCCCGCGACCGACGAGGAGAAGGCGAAGGCGCGCCGGCCGGCGTTCTTGGCGTCGCGCGTCAACACGATGCTATCGATCCCGATGCTGTTCTTCATGGCCACGGGCTTCACGTCAGTCAGTCAGGGTATCTACCACTAGCGCGGGGTCAGCACGATCTTGCCGATATGCGCGCTCGCTTCGAGGCGCGCGTGCGCCTCGGCGGCCCGTTCGAAAGAATAGACCAAGTCCACAACCGGCACGATCGGGTCGCGCCTGGGCAGCAGCGGCCAGATCGCCGCGCGCAGCGCGCGCGCGATGGCGGCCTTCTCCTCGGCACTGCGCGGCCGGAGGCTCGAGCCGAGAATCGTCGCGCGCTTGGCGAGGAGCCGGCCGAGATCGAGCTGGACCGTTCGGCCGCGCTGCGTCGCCACGCACGCGATGCGGCCGTCGGTCGCCAGGCATTCGAGGTCGCGCGCGACGTAGTCGCCGCCGACGATGTCGAGGACGACGTCCACGCCGCGGCCGTCCGTCAGGCGCAGCGTCTCCATCACGAAGTCGTGCGTGCGATAGTCGATTGCGTGCGCCGCACCGAGTCTCACGCAGGCCGCGCACTTCTCGGGGCTCCCGGCGGTCGCGATGACCGTCGCTTCGAGCGCCCGCGCGAACATGATGGCCGTGCTGCCGATGCCGCTCGTGCCGCCGTGGACGAGCGCCATCTCTCCGCGGGTCAGGCGCGCTCGCGTGATCAGATTGTCGTAGACCGTGAAGGCGTTCTCCGGCAGCGTTGCGGCCTCGATCGCGCTCCAGCCCGAAGGCACCGGCAAGACTTGGCCCTGCGGCACCGCCACGCACTCGGCGTAACCGCCGCCGTTGGTCAGCGCGCAGACCATGTCGCCGGCGCGCCACTGCGTCGCGCGCTCCCCGACGCGCGCGACCGAGCCGGCGACTTCGAGCCCGAGGATCGCGCTCGCGCCCGGCGGCGGGGGATAGCGTCCCTCCCGCTGCATGACGTCGGCGTGCGTGACGCCCGCCGCCTCGACGGCAATCAGGACGTCGTCCGGCCCGAGCGCCGGAGGGTCGGCGTCGGCGATTCGCAGCACGTCGGGTGGGCCGGGCGCATCGAAGGTGACGATTCTCATGCCCGCTTCGCAATCAGCATCGCGTCTCCGAAGGAGTAGAAGCGATAGCGCCGCGCGATGGCTTGCGCGTACGCGCCGCGGATGCGCTCGAAGCCGCCGAACGCGCTCACGAGCATGAGCAGCGTCGAGCGCGGCAGATGGAAGTTGGTGATCATCGCGTCGACGACTCGGAAGCGGAATCCTGGAGTGATGAACAGATCGGTGACGTGCTCGCCCGGTGTGACTCGGCCGTACGCATGGACGTTGCCCTCGAGCGCGCGGACCACGGTCGTCCCGCACGCGACGATGCGGCGGCTCTCCCGTCGGGCCCGCTCGAGCGCGTCCGCGGCGGATTGCGGGATCGCGTACGCCTCGGCGTGCATCACATGCTCTTCCACGGCCTCCGTTGTGACGGGGCGGAACGTGCCGGGACCGACGTCGAGCGAGAGCCGCACGATCTCGACGCGCCGCCCCAGCTCGCGCAGCAGATCCGGCGTGAAGTGCAGTGAAGCCGTCGGCGCCGCGACGCTTCCCGGTACCCGCGCGAACACGGTCTGATAGCGTTCCTGCGCCTCGCGCGATTGGTTGTGGATGTAGGGCGGCAGCGGCATGCGCCCCGCCTCGGCGAGAAACGCCTCGAGCGCCAGCGTGATGCGCAGCTCGATCTCGCGCATTCCGTCGTCGAGCTCGGCGCAAACGATCGCGTCGCCCAGGGCGCCGAAGCTCACGCGATCGCCCGCGCGCAACCGCCGGGCCGGCCGAGCGAGGGCGACCCAGCGCAGCGCGCTGGGGTCGTAACGCAACGCGCCGACCGGGTGGAGCAGCAGCAGCTCGGCGCCTCCGCCCCCGGGGCGCCGGCCGAGCAGCCGCGCGGCGATGACTCGCGTCTCGTTGAGCACCAAAACGTCGTCCGGACGCAGCAGCCGCGTGAGATCCGCGAAACGGAAGTGCTCGATCGTGTCGGCGTCGACCACCATCAGCCGGCTGCCGTCACGGCGCGGCGCCGGGCTTTGCGCGATCAGCTCTTCGGGCAGCTCGTAGTCGTATGCCGCCGTAGAGCGCAGGACGCTAAAGATGGGCGAGGACCGCTCCGGGAAAGTAGGAAGGCAGGATCTCGGCCGGCTGGCGTCCGGCGAGTGCCATGCCGCGAGCTCCCCACTGACAGAGACCGACGCCGTGACCCAAGCCGCCCCCGTCGACCGACACCTGTCCCGCGCCGCCGTCGCGTTCGAGGCGCTCGATCAGTAAGCTCGGCAGCACGCGCGAGCCGACCGCTCGGCGGAATACTGCGCCGGACACGACCGCGCTGCCGCCGTCGCCGACGAGCTCGAAGCCGCGCGCTCTGCCGCTCGGGTCGCGCTGCGTGACGCGCAGGTCCTGCAACGTGCCGATCGGCCCGAGGTACGTCGAAAGCCGTCCCGCGATCTGCTCGAGCGGCAGCGCCGTCGACCAGCGGTAGTTGGGCGATGCCGAGCACCACGTGCAGACGACTCCCTCGAGATATGGGATCGGCGCGGCGCCCCAGGCGTCCGACGACGCTTCGGTATGCCCGCCGCAGCACGAGGAATAGGCGATCGTGGCAAACGCGTCGCCGTATTTCAGCACCTGCCCCGTGGTCGCGTCCACCGCCGCGGTTCCGCCCGGCGTCTCACCCGCCACGCCATCGTAGCGCTGATCGAGCTCGGAGGGGATGAGGTCGTACTCCCGCCGCGGATCGCTGCGTTGCAGCACGTAAGTGCGCGCGCAGATGGACTGGACTTCGAGCGCCGCAATCGGCCAGCGCGCGGACATCTCGCGGGAAACGACGCTGTAGAGGTACTCTTCGAGATCGACGAGATTGACGATGCGTCCGTCATCGAGGCGCGTGAACGTGCCGCGATAGGGCCGTCCGGCGAACGTGAACAGGTCGCCTCCCACCGCGGTCGCCGCGCCGCTGCCGAGCAGCACGCGCAGGGCCGGCTTGCGCGACCAGCTCGACGGGTCGGCGTCGCTCTGCGCGCGTGCGGCGCGCGCGACGAACAGCGGCGCGGCGCCGAGCACGAGAAACATGCGGCGTCTCATGACGTTCCTACCGAGCGTACTCGACCGGCGGCAGGCGGTGCGACTCGTTGAGGTCGACGCCGCTCGTTTCGGGGATGAGGTAGATCGAGAGCAATGATATGGCGGCCATCACCGTGAGGTAAACTGCAAGCACCCAAGACGCACCGCCCGACCAATGCAGTAGCAGCGTCGCCACAAACGGAGCGAGGCCGCCGGCAAAAATCGCGGCACCTTGATACCCGATCGACACGCCGCTGTAGCGTACGTGCGGCGGAAACATCTCGCTGAGCATCGCGGCCAGCGGTCCGTACGCAGCCCCGCCCGCGAGCTCCCAGAGGCTGACGGCAAGGACGATCGAGCGCGGGTCCTTCGTGTCGACGAGCGCGTAGATCGGGAAGGCGAAGACGATGATGGCTGCGATCGCCGCCAGGTAAATAGGTCGCCGGCCGATGCGATCCGATATCCATCCCGCAAGCGGCGTGCTCACCATCGCCACGCAGCTCCCCACGACGTTCGCGGTGAAGAAGACCCTTGGATCCAGCTTCAGAACCGAGTGGGGTCCCGCACCGTAGCTGATGAGCTGCGTGGTAATCAGATAGAAGCCGCCATTGATGACGAAGAACGCGCCTCCGGCCAGCAACACGGCTCTCAAGTTTTCGGAGAGCACCGAATGCACGGGCGCCGACACGAGCTCCTCGCGCCTTTTAAGACGCTCGAACGCGGGCGTTTCGGCGACGCTGAGACGAACGATGAGGCCAATAACAACGAGGATGGCACTGAGGAGGAACGGGATTCGCCATCCGAAGTTGAGAAATGCCGCGCTCGCATTGCCGCTTACGAACGAACGGCCTGCGACCGCTGCGAAGATCAGGCTCGCGAGAATCAATCCCACCGGGACGCCCATCTGCGGGAAGCTCGCAACGAGGCCTTTCAGCCGCGAGTGCGCGTGCTCCGCCGCCATCAGCACGGCGCCGCCCCATTCGCCTCCGACCGCGATTCCCTGACAGAGCCGCAACGCGACGAGCAGCACCGGCGCCCATATGCCGATGCGGGCGTAGGTCGGTAGCAATCCAACGAGAGTCGTCGCCGCGCCCATGATTGTCAGCGTGACGACCAGCATCGACTTGCGGCCGAGCCGATCGCCGAAATGACCGAACACGATCCCGCCCAGCGGTCGCGCAAGAAATCCTACGCCGAAGACGGCGTAGGCCGCCAGCTGACCGACGAACGGACTGGATTTGGGGAAGAATAGCGTCGGGAAAATGAGCGCGGCGGCGAAGCCGTAGATGTAGAAGTCGTACCATTCGATCGACGTCCCGATCAGCGTCGCCGTCGCGACCAGGGCGCTTGAGGAACGCTTCACAAGAGGCGTTCCTGCGCGTGTGCGCCGGCCGCGACGCCGAGATGGCGGTACGCCGCGGCGGTCGCTCGCCGTCCGCTGGCGGTGCGCGTCACGAAGCCTTCCTTGAGCAGATACGGTTCCACGACGTCTTCCAGCGTCTCGGCGTCTTCGGTGAGCGTCGCGGCGATCGCGGCGATTCCCGCGGGGCCGCCGCGGTACTGCTCGACGATCGTGCGCAGGAACGCGCGGTCGAGACGATCCAGGCCGGCCTCGTCGACGCCCTCGCGCTCGAGCGCCTCGCACGCAATCGGCTCGGTGATGCGTCCATCCGACCGGACCTCGGCGAAGTCGCGCACGCGCCGGAGCAGGCGATTGGCCACGCGCGGCGTCCCGCGGCTGCGCGCCGCGATCGTATGCGCCGCATCGCCATCGATCGGCACGCCGAGGACGTTTGCCGAGCGCCGCACGATGCGCTCGAGCTCCGCCGGCGGATAATAGTCGAGATGCTGGACGATGCCGAAACGCTCGCGCAGCGGCGCCGTGAGCATGCCGGCGCGCGTCGTCGCGCCGACGAGGGTGAACCGCCGCAGCGGAAGCTTCAGCGTCTTGGCATAGGCGCCGCGGTCCACGACGAAGTCGATCTGAAACTCCTCCATCGCGGGATACAGGAACTCCTCGACGACGCGCCCGAGCCGATGAATCTCGTCGACGAAGAACACGTCGCCCTCTTCCAGCGACGTGAGGATGCCGACGAGGTCCTTCGGCTTCTCCAGCGTGGGGCCGCTGGTCGGCCGAAAGTTTGCTCCGAGCTCGCGCGCGATGAGACCCGCGAGCGTGGTCTTGCCGAGGCCTGGGGGTCCGTAGAACAGCACGTGCTCCAGGGGCTCGCTGCGCCGCTTGGCGGCGTCGATCGAGATTCGTAGGTTCTCGACGATGCGTTCCTGGCCGACGTACTCGTCGAACGAGCGCGGACGCAGGCTCGCGCCGTAGAGCTCGTCCTCCATGACGTCGTGCGGATCGACGATGCGGTCGTCGCTTCGCTGCGGACTCTCGTCCGCATCCGCGGGGCCCAGCAGCCGTTTGCGCGCCTCGGGCTCGCTCACGCCGGCTCCTTCGCCGCTTTGCGCCGGTATATCTCTGCGAGGAGCCTTTCGGCGTCGTCGGTGGCCGGGCTCGCATCGAGCGTCTCGCGAATCATCGCCTCCGCTTCGCCGCGCTTGTAGCCCAGCTGCAGGAGCACCGCCAATGCCTCGTCGGCGAAGTCGGGTATCGTGGCGACGCGCGGCGCGGGGGCGTCCTGGATGAGCAGAAATTTCGCGACCTTGCCCTGGAGCTTCGCGACGATGTCGCGGGCCTTTTGCTGGCCGATGCCGGGGAGACTCTTGAGAAAGGCGTAGTCGCCGCGGTCGATCGCTGCGGCGATGGTCGACATCGGTGCGGAGAACGCTCGCGCCGCCGAACGCGGGCCGATCGACGCGACGGTGATCAGCGCCTCGAAGAACTCGCGCTCGATCGAGTTCGTGAATCCGTAGTAGGTGAAGCGCCCGCTGTTGCCGTCGAGATTGACGACGGAGTAGATTTCGAGCGAGACGTTCGCGCCCGGGGTCGTGGGAATTTTCTCGGCGATGCACGGCGGCAGCACGATCTCGTATCCGAGGCTGCCCGCCTCGACGATCGCGGCGTCGACGGTGCGCTCGATCAGCGAGCCGGTGATCCTAGCGAACATGTAACGCGGGGCGCTCGAGGACGTTGAGGAACGCGAGCGCGAGCGCGAGCGCGTCGGACACGTCATGCGGTTTGGGCGGCCGCCGCAGGCTGAGCAGCCGCGCGACCATTGCGCTGACTTGTTCCTTGCGCGCGCTGCCGGAGCCGACCAGTGCGCGTTTGACTCGCGCGTGCCCCAGCGTGTGCACCGCGACGCCGGCCTGCGCGCTCGCCAGGCACAGCACGCCACGGGCGTGTCCCATCAGCAGCGCCGAGCGTGGATTCTTGTACGTAGAATAGAGCTCTTCGATGACGACGAGCGACGGCGAGGTCGCCGCGATGACCTCGGCGATGCCGGCGTGCAGCTCGCATAGGCGCTGCTCCAGCGTGCCGGCCGAGCGTGGAACGACGACGCCGGCCTCGACCAACGAGACACGGCCGTCGCGGCGCTCGATCACGCCGTATCCCGTCGTGCGCAGCGCGGGATCGATCCCGAGGACGCGCACCGGTGCGGGCGGCATCGCTATGGCGGCGGCGTCCCGTTGACGGTGAGCGTGACGGACGATCCGGGCGCGAGGGTCGTCCCAGCGGGCGGCTGCGTACCCACGACCTTGCCGCCCGCGCCGACCGTCGTGGTGTACTCGGCGTGCGAGATGGAGTACCCGTACTGCTGCAGCAATTTCATTGCGTCGAACTGCGACAGGCCGACGGTGTCGGGCACCTCGCCGGAGACGGAGAGCGTGATCGTCACGGTCGAGCCCGACGCCTGCGGCCCCGACGAGGGCGTCTGGGCCACTATCGTCCCATTGTTCGTGCTCTGCTGCGCGAAGCGGACGGCAATTTGGAAGCCCGACTGCGTGAGCGCCTGGCGCGCCGTCGCGTAGTCGTCGCCGACGACGCTTGGCAAGTTCGCGACCGGTCCGTTGGCGGCCGGCGACTCGACCGGCCCGTTCGGCATGCCGTTGCTGACCACCAGGCGCACGACGCTGTTGCGATCGACCTTGCTGCCCTGCGGCACGCTCTGCGACGCGATCGTATTGGGCGGCATCCCGGGGATCGTCTGCGTCGTATCGAGCGTGATTCCCAGGCGGTTGGCCAGGGCGCGCGCCGCGTCCACCGTCAGGCTCACGAAATTCGGGACGACGATCGGCGGCGGACCGCTGGAGACGATCAGGGTGACGCGGCTCCCCTCGGCCACACCGGTGCCCGGTCTCGGCCGCTGATCGATGACGTTGTCAACGACCGTGTTGTCGGCACGGCGCACGATGCTCACCGCAAAGCCTTCCTGCTGCAGCGTGCGCTGCGCGTCGTTGACGCTGTAGCCGCGCACGTCGTCCAGCCCGCGCAGCGGCTTTCCATTGCTGACGACGAGCTCGATCACTTGGTTCTTGTCTACCCTCGCGCCCGCGGCGGGCGACTGCCGGATGACGTGGTCGGGCGGCACCGTTTCGCTTGCGCTCTTCGTGAAGCGCGTGCGCAGCCCGGCGTTGACGATCGCCTGCTGCGCCTGCGCCGTCGTCATGCCCGTGTAATCCGCCACGACGGCCTGGTTCGCGAATTGCGGCTTGCCGAAGACGAAATAACCGATGCCGGTCGCCGCGATCAACGCGAGGATCAGCGCCGGAACCGCCCAGCCGCGGCGGCGCGCTCCGCCCTCCCACTCGTCGCCGGCGGTCCCGACGGCGCGATCGGGCATCGGCGAGCGCCGCGGGGGAAGTCGCTCCGCGCCGCGGCGCGCATGCTGCGCGGGCGCGTCATCCGAGATGCTATACCCCGCGACGGTCGGGCGCTCGCGCGCCTCGCGCAGCGCGGTGGCGAGCTCGCTGGCCGATGCGAAGCGATGCTGGGGCTTCTTCTGCAGCAACCGGTTGACGATCGACGCGAGCGCCGGACTGACGCCCGTCGCCGCGCTGTCGATCTTGGGCACAGGATCGCCGATGTGCTTGAGCGCGACGGTCACCGGCGACTCGCCGGTGTATGGGAGCGTTCCGGTCAGCATCTGATAGAGCACGACGCCCAGGCTATACAGGTCGGCGGTCTCGTGGATCTCGTGCTCCTGCGCCTGCTCGGGCGAGATGTAATACACGCTGCCCATCACGAGGCCGGGCTTCGTGAGCGCCATCGTCTGCTGCGAGACGGCGCGCGCGATTCCGAAGTCCGACAGCTTCACGACATCGTCTTTGGTCACGAGGATGTTCGCCGGCTTGATGTCGCGATGCAGGAGCCCCTGACGATGCGCATAGGCCAGGCCGCTCGCGATCTGCGTGGCATAGTCGATCGCCACCGGCTCGGGCAGGCGGCCGTCGGCGGCGATGATCTCCGCGAGCGACGGACCGTCGACGAGCTCCATCACGATGAAGTACGTCGAGTCCTGGCGGCCGACATCGAACGTGTTGACGATGTTGGGATGCGAGAGCTTCGCGGCCGATTCCGCCTCTTGATAGAAGCGGCGCACGAACTCCTCATCGGCGGCGTACTGTTCGCGCAGCACCTTGATGGCGACGCGCCGGCGCAGCAGCACGTCGGTGCCGCAGTATACCGTCGCCATGCCGCCTTCACCGAGTTTGCGGTCGAGGCGGTACCGGTTGTTGAAGATCCGCTCCTCGATCAACTGCCGGTGCTTTCCAGGGCGGTCTTCAGAACGTCGCGGGCGATCGGCGCCGCATAGGTTGCACCGTAGCCGACGTTCTCGACGACGATCGCGACCGCGACGCGCGGATTCTGCGCCGGCGCAAAGCAGACGAACCACGCGTGCGAGCGGCCCTGCGGATTAGTCGCCGTGCCGGTCTTACCCGCGACGGCGACGTGCGGCAGCTGCGCCGGTGTGCCCGTTCCTCGCTGCACGACGGCAATCATCATCTGCGTCACCTTCGCTGCGGTCTCGGGCGATACCGGGTTTGCGAGCGTCGACGCGCTCGACACGCTCGCCGGCGTGCCGTCGCGGACGATCTGGCGGACGATATACGGACGCGGCTCGCTGCCTCCGTCGGCGATGGTCGCGCCGAGCAGCGCCATCTGCAGCGGCGTCATGAGGAGCGCGCCCTGACCGAAACCCATCTGCGCCAGCTCGCCGGGTACGATGCCGGTCTGCGGCGGCACGCGATCGGTCTCCGAGGGCAGCTCGAAGTCGAGCGATTTGCCGATTCCCCAGCGATGCAGGTACTGATAGAACGCCTCCACTCCCATCTTGAGCGCGATCTGCGCGAAGTCCACGTTGCTCGACAGCGCGAAGGCGGTCGTGAGGTCGCCGTACCCCGTCGCCTCGCTCTCGTTGTCGTGCAGAACGAAGTTCCCGATGACTAGATACCCCGGATCCTCGAAGTGTGAATCCATCGTGATCGTGTTGCTGTCCAGGGCCGCGGCGGCCGTGAAGATCTTGAACGTTGACCCGGGCGGGTAAAGGCCGTCGAGCGCGCGATTGAGCAGCGGCGACTGCGGATCGGCGCGCAGCGAAGGAAACGCGTCATCGAAGTCGTTCGGATCGTAGCTCGGCACGCTGGCAAGCGCGAGCACGGCCCCGCTGCGGGGGTCGAGCACCACCCCGGCGGCGCGCGGATAGCGGGAGAGCAGCGAAAACAGTTGCGCCTGAACGGACGGCACGATCGTCGTTACGACGTCCGCCCCGCGAGCCGCGGCCGGATTCCCGCGCAGCGCCGCGACGAGCTGCCGGAGCTGCGCGAGCGGATCGCCGCCGAGATCGGGCGGCACCAGCGCGTCGTCGAAGGCACCCTCGATTCCGCTCGTCCCATAGCGCACCGAGACGTAGCCGACGGTCTGCGCGAGCTCGGCGCCGAGCGGGTAGAGCCGCTTACCGTCCACCGTATGTGCGACGAGCGTTCCGTCGGTAGCGTAAATCCGCCCGCGGCCGGCGTCGAGCAGGCTGTGGCGCGGATTGTTCGGCCGCGCGGCGATGCGCGGGGCGGCAACGATCTGAACGTAGATTTGGCGAATCGCCAGCACGGCGAACAGCAACACGAAGAACCGGGAGAGATCCCGGATGGCGCGATTGGTCATGCCTCTCGCAAGACGGTGAAGCCTCCCTGCGTGCGTACGGCCATGTGAGGCCGCTCGAGGTCGCCCTCGAGGAGCGCGTTCACGATTCGTACGGCCACGGATTCGGAAACCGCGTTGAGGCTGAGCACCGCTTCGGCGCCATCCTGGGCGAGCAGCGGCGCCGCGACGTACGCGCACGCCGGAAGCGTCGCGAAATGCCGCTCTTCGTATGGTCCGTCATGCCAAGGTCCGCGCCTTCCGAACACCTGCGCGTGGTAATCCCAGGCGCACAGTTGTTTCTCTTTCCAAACGAAGTCGTCGCGCACGCAGAGCCGGCGGCACGCGGCGCACTGCGCGAGCGCCACGGGCGGCTGCGCGAGTGCGTCGACGATCTCGTCGGGCAGGTCTTCGACGTTGACGACGTTCGACTCGTCGATCCGCTCGGGCAGCGCCGCGTTCCAGCCGACGCGGGCGAGCAGCTCGACGTCGCGCACGGGAGCGACGAAAGCGTGCTCGTCCTCGGGCGGAAACGTTCGGTCCATCCAATCGAAGAGTCCGGAGAGCGGAAGGCCCACGGCTTGTGGCGCGTCGCCGAGCGCGATGCCGAGAGGCGTCCATGCAAGCGGGATCAGGCGCGCGGAGATCGATCCGGCGCCCTTGCTCGAGCCCGCTGGGGGGAATGCGTTCACGACCGCCAGCGTCGTCGCGTTGCCGCCGAGCACCAACACGGCGGCGCCGCCCGGCTCTAGGAGGCGATCGTCGCGGTGGCTCGCCGGTACTCTTGCAGGCTGCGCGGCGGTCCAGCCGTGCTTGCGAGCGCCTCCGCCAGTGCCCGCGCCGTATCTAAACTCGTTAAACACGCAATACTCGCTTCGACCGCCGCACGGCGAATCTTGTAGTCGTCGGTGATTTCCCGAGGCCCCTTCGCGTCGTTGACGACCAAGTCGACGGCGCGCGATGCGATCAGATCGAGTACGTGCGGCGAGCCGTCCGCGATCTTGTTGATGCCCTCGGTCGGAATGCCGGCCATTTCCAGCACGCTGCGCGTTCCGGGCGTCGCCACCAGGGTGTGGCCGAGCGCCGCGTAGGAGCGAAGCACGCCGACGGCTTCCTCCTTCTCCTCATCGGCGATCGACACGAGAATACGTCCTCCGCTGCCGGGAAGACGGACGCCGGCGGCGAGAAAGCCCTTGCGCAGCGCTCCCCCAAAGGTCTCGTCGATGCCGAGCACCTCGCCCGTGGATTTCATCTCCGGTCCGAGCACGGTCTCGACGCCGCGCATCTTCGAAAAAGAGAACACGGGGACTTTCACCACGACGTACGGGACGTGCGGGAGCAACCCGGTGCCGTATTCCAAGTCTTTCAGCTTCTCGCCGAGCGCGACGCGCGTCGCCGCGGCCACGAGATTAACGCCGGTGGCCTTCTGGATGATCGGCACCGTCCGGCTCGCGCGGGGATTTGCCTCGAGGATGTAAAGCTGCTCGTCGTGCACGACGAACTGTATGTTGATCAGGCCGCGGATCTGAAGCTCGCGCGCGATGGCCAGCGTGACGTCCGCGATGCGCCGCTCCATGGCCGTGCTGATCGTCTGCACGGGGTAGACGCTGATCGAGTCGCCGGAGTGAATGCCGGCGCGCTCCACGTGCTCGAACACGCCGGGAATCAGAATGTCGTCGCCGTCGAAGACGGCGTCCAGCTCGACCTCGAGGCCGCGTAGATACTTGTCCACCAGGAGCGGGGCGTCGTCGAGGATGGGTGGGGCGGAGCCCGCGTACTCGGCCAGCTGCGCCTCATTGTGAACGATCTCCATGGCGCGCCCTCCCAGTACGAACGACGGTCGCACGAGCACGGGGAAGCCCAGCTCACGCGCGATCGCGCGCGCCTCGCGAAAGCTGCGCGCCGCCTTGCCTTTCGGGCGTGCGACGTCTAGGCGCGCGAGTGCGGCATCGAACTGCTCGCGATTTTCCGCCATGTCGACCGAGCGGCGGTCCGTGCCGACGATCGGCACGCCGCGCCGGTGGAGCTCGCCGGCGAGATTGATCGCCGTCTGGCCGCCGAAGGCCAGCAGGACCCCGCGCGCGTCCGTGGCGCGGCAGGCGGCCTCGACCTCATCGGCGCCGGGTGGTTCGAACACGAGCGCGTCGGAGATGTCGAAATCGGTGGAGACCGTCTCGGGATTGTTGTTGATGACCACGGGCGAACGGCCGGCTTCCTTGAGCGCCCACGCCGCGTGGACGCAGCTGTAGTCGAACTCGATGCCCTGGCCGATGCGGATCGGACCGCTGCCGACGACGACTACTGCTCGACCGGGAGTCGCGCGCATCTCGTCGCGTTCGCCGCGTGAGAGATAGTAGTAGGGCGACTTTGCGGGAAACTCGGCGGCGGCCGTGTCGACCATCCGAAACGCCGGCACCGTTGCGGGCCGCGTCGTCGGAGCGCCGTCGCCACGCAGACGTTGAACGCTTGCGGTCGAGTAGCCGAGCTGCAGCGCGTCGGCGATTGCACCGTCGGCGGCGTCGTGGCGGATGCGCTCCTCGAGGGCGACGAGCCCGGCGAGCTCGTGAAGCCAGAAGGGGTCGACGGCCGAGAGCTCGTGAATGCGCCGCATCGCCGCGTCGCTTCCACTCGTGCCCGCGCGCCGCAGCAACTCGCAGATCGCGAAGAGGCGCTCGTGGGTCGGGCGCACGACGATCGCTTCCAGCTCCGCGTCGCTCCATTCTGCGAGCGCTCCCGTCAGCGTGACGCGGTCGAGGTCGAGTCCGCGCACCGCCTTGAGCAGCGCGGCGCGAAACGTCCGGCCGATCCCCATCGCCTCGCCGGTGGACTTCATCTGCGTGCCGATCGCCGTGTCGGCGATCGGAAACTTGTCGAACGGCCAGCGCGGTATCTTAACGACGACGTAGTCCAGGGTCGGCTCGTACGCGGCCTTCGTGACGCCCGTCACGGGGTTGGGGATCTCATCGAGGTGTTGGCCGAGCGCGATGCGAGTCGAAATCTTCGCGATCGGATAGCCCGTCGCTTTGGAGGCGAGAGCGGAGCTGCGCGAGACGCGCGGGTTGACCTCGATGATCGCGTACTCGCTGCGCCGCGGGTGCAGCGCGAACTGGATGTTGCAGCCTCCCTGCACGTCGAGCGCGCGGATCACGTTGATGCTCGCCGTACGCAGCATCTGATACTCGAGATCCGAGAGCGTCTGCGACGGCGCGACGACGATCGAGTCCCCGGTGTGCACGCCGACGGGATCGATGTTCTCCATGTTGCAGACGACGATGCAGTTGTCGCCCGCATCCCGCAGCACTTCGTATTCGATTTCCTTCCAACCCAGCAGCGACGTCTCGAGCAACGCTTGCCCTATGAGGCTCGCTCGCAGCCCGGCGTCGAGCGTCGCGCGCAGCTGCGCTTCGTCGTAGACGACGCCTCCGCCGGTACCCGCGAGCGTGTACGCAGGACGCACCACAAGCGGATAGCCGGCGTGGGCGGCAAATTCGACGCCCTGCTCGATGGCGGTGACGACCGCGCTTTCCGCGACCGGCTCGCCGATCTCTTGCATCTTGAGCTTGAAGCGCTCGCGGTCTTCCGCAAGTCGAATCGTGTCGATCGGCGTGCCGAGAAGCTCGACGGCGTATTCGGCGAGCACGCCGGCCTCCTCGAGCTCGACGGCGAGGTTGAGTCCCGTCTGGCCGCCCAGCGTGGGCAGCAGCGCGTCCGGGCGTTCTCTCGCGATGATCTCGGCGACCGAGGCGACGGTCAGCGGCTCGAGATAGACCGCATCGGCGACCTCGGGGTCGGTCATGATCGTCGCGGGATTGGAGTTGACGAGGACGACGCGGTGGCCTTCTTCGCGCAGGGCGCGGCACGCCTGAACTCCCGCATAGTCAAACTCCGCGGCCTGACCGATCACGATCGGTCCCGAGCCGATGACCATGACGTTGCGACGGGGCATCCTCGGGCCGAAGTATTAAGGAGGCGCCGAGAAAGTCCCTACTTTCTTACGAGGCGTTGCGCGTACCAGGTCGGCCACGGCTCCGGCGGCGCCTGCGCCGCGTACTGTTCGTCGAGCTCGACGAGATCGCGCGTGAGATGGCTGCGGACGGGGCGCTTCCCGAGGAGGCGCGGCAGCTCGGAGTGCGCCAGCAGCCAGTCCGAATAGAACGTCGCCCAGTCGTCGTCGCTCCCCTCGGTATCCGCAAACACCATGTGATGAACCTCGCCGACTTGGCGCAAGAGCTCGGCGACAGTCTTCACCGTGTCATCGCTCATCGTGCCCGCCATTCAGGGCTGGACCAGCGATTCCCGCCATTGGTTGTTCTCGCGCGTGTAGAGCACGCGCTCGTGCATACGGTTGGTGCGCCCGCTCCAGAACTCGAAGCGCGAGGGGGCCAGCAGGTAGCCGCCCCACGAATGCGGACGCGGAACCTCTTCTGCTTCGAAACGCTGCTCGAAGTGCGCGAAGCGCTCGTCGAGGATGCCGGCCGATTCGAGCGGCTCGCTCTGCTCGGAAGCCCACGCCGCGAGCCGGTGACCGCGCGGTCGAGAGGTAAAATACGCATCCGACTCCGTCTCCGAGAGGCGCGTCACGGCGCCCTCGACGCGGACCTGGCGCTGCAGGCGCGCCCAGTAGAGCACCGCCGCCGCCCGGGGATTCTCCAGGAGCTCGCGGCCTTTGCGGCTTTCGTACGACGTATAGAATTGCAGGCCGCGCTCGTCGAGCCCGCGCAGCAAGACGATGCGCGCCGAGGGGCGACCCCGCGCGTCGGCCGTGGCGACGCACATCGCGATCGCCTCGACGCAATCACGGCCGCCGGCATCGTCGATCCAGCGCGCGAGCTTCGCAAACGGGCCCTTCACGGATAGCGCCCTGTCCCGAAGCCGAGTACGAAGGCGACCAGCATTCCCAGCGCACCGGCCACCGCGAAGCCGAGTGCGGCGTCGACGGGTTTGCTTTGCAGCGACGTGATCCGTCCGAGCCGTGCGAGTGCGTCGCGCAGCTCGGTCGCGTTTTCGACCCGAGCGTAGGTGCCGCCGCTGACCTGGGCATATCCGCGCAGCGCGTCCTCGTCGATCGTCGCCTCCTCGTTCGTACCGGGAATCAATCCGCCGTTGGGCGTCCCGATGCCCACCGTGTAAACGGGGATGTGATGCGCGCCGAGCCACTGCGCCATCTCGTTCGGATCGGTGCCGGTGTTGTTGACGCCATCTGTGATCAGGATGATGACGCGATGGCCGCTCGGCGGCAGCTGCTGCGCTGCTAGCTTGAGGGCATCGCCGATCGCCGTCGCGCCGTTGGGGAGCGGAACCTGCGCGAGCGCCGCCGCGACCTGCTGGTGATCGGCGCTGCGCGGTGCCACGACCGCGGCCGCGCCGGAGAATGCGATCACGCCGATGCGTATCCCGGGCGGACTCTCGGCGATGAACGCGCGCGCCGCGGCGTTGGCCGCCTGCGAACGCGTCGGCACGACGTCGGTGGACGCCATCGATCCGGACGTGTCGATGCAGATGAAGACGTCCCCGTCGCGCACCGGCACCGGAATCGTCAGATGCGGCCGCGCGACCGCGAGCGCCACGCCCGCGAGCGCGATCAGCCAGAGCGCCTGGAGCAGGCGCGGTATCCACACCCGCGGCCGCGCCGCGAACGTGAAGAACGCGACGTTCGAATACGCCAGGTCGCGCGCGGTCGCGCGCCGCTGCAGGCGGTCGTAGAGCAGCGCGAACGCCGCGATCGCGAGGATTCCAATCACCAGCCGGGCGGGGTGCTCGACGCTCACGCCCGTGCTCCGAAGGCGGCGGCCAGCGACTCCGCGCCATCCTCCTCGCGAAGGATTCCGGTGCGCCAGTTGGCACGCGAGAACCGGCTCAGCAGGGCTTCCTCCCGCAAACGTACCGCGCGCCGATACATGTCGCGCTCGCGCGGGCCGACGTACGCCCGCACGACGCCGCCCTCGGCCCCGCGAATGCGCACCATTCCCGCGAGTGGCAGCTCGTCGTACCACGGGTCGCGCACGACGAGCGCGGTGCAATCGAAGCGCGCGCCGAGCTCGGCCAGATCGCGATCCATGGCGTCGTCGAGATCGAACCAATCGCTAATCGCGAGCAGCGCGGTGCCCCTCGGCAGCGCGCCGCGCGCGGTGCGGAGCAGGCGCGTCGGGTCGAACGCCGTCGCCTCGCCGAGCGCCGCGAACGCCCGGTGCGGGCCGCGCTGCAGCGCCGGCGGAGTCACGCCCGAACCGGTGATGCCGATGCAGCGGTCCTCGCCCCGCGCGGCGCCGAACCAGGCCTGCGCGGCCTCGCGCGCGGCGTCGAGCACGGGGCGGCGGCGCCCGATGCGCATCGAGGGCGATGCGTCGACGATTGCGGCAAGCGTGAGCGCGACGTCTTCGAGCACGACGCGCGTTTGAAGCTCGCCCGAGCGCGCGGTGGCGGCCCAGTCGATGCGGCGCACGTCGTCGCCGGGGACGTACGCGCGCAGCTCGACGAATTCGTAGCCGTCTCCGCGGTAGATGGTCGGCGAGCCGGCGCCCAGATGGCGCGGGCGGCGGCGCGCGCGCAGCAGCGCCTCGCGAACGGTCACGGCGCCGGAATCGACGCGATCATCGCGTCGATCACCCGATCGGCGCTCACGCCCTCGGTAACGAGCCGGTAGTTGAAGCCGATGCGATGACGAAGCGCGTGCGCGGCGACGGCGCGCACGTCGTCGGGGAGCGCGAAGTCGCGGCCCTCCAGGAGGGCGCGGCCGCGCGCGAGGAACGCCAGCGCGAGCGTTGCGCGCGGGCTCGCGCCGTAGTCGATCAGATCGGACGCGCGCAGCGCCTCGTCCGAGTGCGCTCGAACCCTCACGCCGTCGGCGCGGCGTGTGATCGTGACGAGATCGACCATGTAGCGCTTCAGCTTCTCGTCGATATGCACCGCGTGCGCCTGCTCGCGCCAAGCGCGAACGTCGTCCAGCGCGGCAACGGAGCGGACCGGCTGCGTATCGGCGACGGCGAAGCGGTCGAGGATGCGCAGCTCCTCCGCAGGCGAGGGATAGCCGACGTTGACCTTCATGAGGAAGCGGTCCATCTGCGCGATCGGCAGCGCGTAGGTGCCTTCGGAATCGAGCGGGTTCATCGTCGCCATCACGACGAAGGGGTCGGGAAGCGCGTACGACTGCGGCCCGATGGTGACCTGACGCTCTTGCATCGCCTCGAGCAGCGCGGACTGCACCTTGGCGGGCGCGCGGTTGATCTCGTCCGCCAGCACGACGTTGGCGAAGATTGGTCCGAGTACCGTCGCAAACGCGCTCTCGCGCTGGTCGAATACGCGCGTTCCCACGATGTCGCTCGGCAGCAGGTCGGGCGTGAACTGAATGCGTTTGAACTCGCCTTCGAGCGCCGCGGCAAGGGAGCGGCACGCGAGGGTCTTGGCGAGGCCGGGCGGACCTTCGAGCAGCACGTGGCCGTTGCCGAGCAGCGCCAGAAGCAGCGCCTCGATGACGCCTTCCTGCCCGACGATCGTCAGCGCCAGCGCGGCGCGCAAGTCGGCGAGCGATGCGCTCACGGCACCGTTTCCATCGCGCGCTCGAGCGCGAAGCACGCGTCTTGGATGGCCGGCTGCAAGTCGTCATCGTACGTGAACGCGCTTCGCTCGAGCGCGATCAGGAGTTCGCGCGTCTCGGGCACGAAGGAGTCTCGCCGGCGCAGCACGTCCCCCAACGTCGCGCCGTCGTTGGCGCCGATCATCTTCCACACGGCGCCGCGAACCGCGACGGCCGCCGCGCGCGTCCGCTCGGCGCGCAGGACCAACAGCGCGTCGTCGAGCCGCTGCCGGCGCGAGCGCGAGACGATGGGAGGCGGCGCGGGGGGCGGAGCGGGTGCCGCCGCGACAGCGCGCCGGCGGCGCCGGAGCAACATCACGACCGCGATTACGACGACGGCGATGCCGAGCGCCCACACCAGCATGCGCGCAACGCCGAGCGCCCGGGCCAGGAGCTCCGCGGCGCCCGAGCGCAGCGCCGACGTGCCGGCGCCGCCGACGACGATCGTTAGGCCGTTCGTATACCACTCCTTCGCCCGGCCGTCGCGCGCGTCGGTCGCTTGCAGCGTTGCCGGCGCGATCGCGAGCGGCCCGGAGCGATGCGCGACGACGGTGATCGTCTCGCGATACAGCGTGCCGCCGGATCCGCTGACGGTCTGGCGCTCGTCGCCGAGGAGCTCGACGTCGGCGAGCAGCGGCAGGTCGAGGTTCGCGATCTGCATCTCTCGCTCGCGCACGCGTAGCGTGACAATCAAATGGAATGGCTCGTCGACGCGCGGATGCAGAGTGTCGCTCGTCAGCGCGAACGACCGCACGGTCAAACGCGCCAGCGACTGCCCCGCCGCCGTGCCCGCCGCCAGGGCGAGCGCCGCGGCCAGCGCTATCGCGGCTGCAGCTCGTGCAGCCATTGCGCGAAGAGGCGGCGAGCATCGAAGGGGCCGGGGGACGCTTCGGGGTGGAACTGAACGCCAGCGATCGGCAGCGTGCGGTGTCGAAAGCCTTCGTTCGTTCCGTCGTTGAGATTCGTCATCGTCGGCTCGAGCTCGCCGGGGAGCGACGCGGCGTCCACCGCGTAGCCGTGGTTGTGCGCCGTTATGAGCACCTCGCCGGCGGAAAGGTCCATCACCGGCTGATTCCCGCCGCGGTGTCCGTAGGGCAACTTATACGTGCGGCCGCCGCAAGCGAGCGCGAGCAACTGATGACCCAGACATACGCCGAAGAGCGGCATGCGGCCGGCGAGGCGCCGCAGCAAGTCGGTCGTTTCGGGGAGGTCCATCGGATCGCCGGGCCCGGGCGAAATGAACACCGCCTCCGGGTCCGCCGCAAGGACTTCCGCCTCGGTAGCGTTGTACGGCACGACCGAGACGCGCGCGGCGAGCGCTTCGAGCTGCTCCAGGATCGCGCGCTTCACGCCGCAATCGATCAGCACGATGCGGCGGCCGTCGCGCGGACCGCGGGCAAAGGGCTCGCGGGTCGACACGCTGGGCACCAGCTCCTTGGTGCTCGCGTCGCGCACGAAATGGGCGAGCCGCGCCTCGGCGCCGGCGAGCGCGTCCTCACCGACTGCGAGCGCCGCCCAAATCGTGCCGTGCTCGCGTAACGCGATCGTGATCGAGCGCGTGTCGGCCCCCACGAGCGTGGGGACTCGCTGCTCGTCGAGCCACGACGGCAGATCTCGTTTTGCGAGGTGGTGCGACGGATGATAGGCGATCTGTTTGATCACCGCTCCCGCCGCGCAGGCACGATCGTACTGGGCGGCGCTTCCGGAAATCCCGTAGTTGCCGATCATAGGATACGTGAACGTGAGGATCTGCCCGGCGTACGACGGATCGGTCAGAGCCTCTTCGTAGCCCGTCATCCCGGTGTAGAAGACCGCCTCACCGAGCGCGGTTCCCTCGAAACCGAGGCCGTGGCCATCGAAGCGGCTCCCGTCGGCCAGGAAGAGCGCGGCTTGCGGCGCGGAGTTGCTCACGCGGCGAGGTCGACCGCGCGGTAGCGCAGCTCTCCACCGACGATCGTGGCGAGCACCTTCCTCGGCAGCGTCGAGCCGGCGAACGGCGTGCACTTGCCCAGCGACGCGAAAGTGGCGGGATCGACGGTCCAAGCCCGGTCGGCGAGGATCGTGACGTCGGCCGGGGCGCCGATCGAGAGCGTGCCCGCGCGCAAGCCCAGGATGCGCGCAGGGTTGGTGGCGATCAGCTCGATGAAGCGCGTCATCGGCAGGTCCGGAAGCGCCGCCGCGTACGCGCCCACCGCGATCTCGAGTCCCGTGAAACCT
>JAFAJV010000040.1 GCA_019235995.1 Vulcanimicrobiota bacterium | reverse complement strand
GCCGGCGCGCCCGAGCAGCAGTCCGGCAACGCTGTAGATCTTCGTCACCTCGAGCGCCTCGTGCAGCGACATCGCGGGCAAGATCGACGGCAGCCGGCGCGCGAGCATCGTCTTGCCGCAACCAGGCGGCCCGACGAGAAGCAGGTTGTGTCCGCCGGCAGCCGCGATCTCCAGCGCGCGCTTCGCGGCGAGCTGGCCTCGCACGTCCGCCAAGTCGCCGTGGACGACCTCGTCGGCCGGCTCGAGCACGGGGTCTGCGGTGTTCCTGCGCCACTTCGCGCCGTGTCCGCAGAGCACCGCGACCGCCGCTTGCAGCGAATCGACCGCGTACAGCTCGATGCCCGCGACGAGCGCCGCCTCGTCGGCATTGCTCGCGGGAACGATCAGCTTCGCGAAGCCGGCGTTACGCGCGCCGAGCACCATCGGCAGAATTCCGCTGACCGGCTGCAGCTTTCCGTCGAGCGCGAGCTCGCCGAGCGCGATGAATTCGCGCAGCGCCGCATGCTCGATTTGCTCGTCGATTCCCATCAACGCGAGCGCGATCGCGAGATCGAAGGCCGGCCCGCCCTTGCGCACGTCCGCGGGGGAGAGATTCACGAGCAGGCGCCCCGCGGGATAGGCGAATCCCGAGTTGAGAATCGCCGCGCGGACGCGTTCGCGCGCTTCGTTGAGCGCGCGATCGGGAAGCCCGATGATCGCGAAGGCCGGCGTCCCCGGCGCGCTGTCCGCTTCCACGCGCACGACGTAGCCTTCGATGCCGAGCATCGCGGCAGAGAAGGACAGGGACAGCATTCGGCGCCCTTCTGTGCGGGGGGTTTCGAATGTCTAGGGGTAGCGCGAGTATGCCAAGAACAACGAGTGCCGTGACACCAGAGATGGTGAGCGCGCTGGCGGAGTCCGGAACGCTCGTCGTTATCTTGGCGAGCGTCATCGCGGCGCTCATTCAGCTGCGCCACATCCGCGCGGGGAATCAGCTGCAGGCGCTGCTGTCGCTGGAGCGCGATTTTCGCGGGCCCGCAATGCAGGCCGCGCTGCGCTACATGCAAGAGGAGCTGCCCAAGAAGCTCGAGGATCCGGCCTATCGCCGAGAGCTCGAGACGATCGGCTTCATCGATCCGGCCGACCATCCCGAGATGGTCGCGTGCAACTGGCTCAACGAGATGGGGACGCTCGTCAAGCGGGGCCTGGTGTCGGAGGACACGTTCATGGATCTGTTCGCGCGCCTCATCGCGCACTGCTGGAGGCAGATCGCCCCGGCGGTGGCGATCATGCGCCGGACCCGCGGGCAGGCGCAATATCACGACTTCGAGTACCTGGCGCAGCGTGCCGCGGCATGGCTCCAGCAGAACCCCGAGGGGATGTCGCCGCGCGACTTCGTCCGCGTCCCGATTCCGGACCGCTGGCTGGAGCAGGACGCCCGGCCGGCTTCGGGCGGGGTTGCGGCGACCGCTTCTCCACAGATTGCACAAGACTAACGTCACAGGTTGTGGACAGCGGGGACACTTAACGTATCGATAATGGAGAATAACTTGAAAAGAGCGCTCGCTCGTTTCGCTCTATCGCTCGTCGCCGCGTCGGCCTTCGCCGGTTGCTCCCACGGGTCGTCGCAGTCGACCGCATCGCCCGCGGCGAGCGCTGGCGCCGGCCGTAAGACGATCGGCGTCTCGATTCAGAACCGCGAGGCGCAGTTCTATCAGGACATGGAAACGGGCATGCGCTCCGAGGCCACCAAGCACGGCTACGCGCTGATCGTCGTCGACGCGAGCCGCGACAACGCCAAGCAGCAGAGCCAGGTAGAAGACTTCATCTCCAAACGCGTCGACGCCATCGTGTTGACGCCGTACGACTCGCAGGCGATCGGCAGCGCGATCGCCGAGGCGAACTCCGCGAACATCCCCGTGTTCACCGCCGACATCGCGAGCACGAGCGCCCAGGGACGCGTCGTGTCGCACATCGCGAGCGACAACGTACAAGGCGGCTTCCAGGCCGGGACGCTGATCTGCCAGGCGTTCAAGTCCGGGAGCATCGCGATCATCGACGAGCCCGAGGTGACGAGCGTTCAGGATCGCGTCAAGGGATTCAAAGAGGCGCTCACGCAGCGCTGCCCGTCCGTCACGATCGTCGCGGACGTCGACTCCGGCGGCACGCGCGACAAGGCGAGCAGCGACACCGGCGACATACTCCAGGCGCATCGCGATCTCAAAGGCATCTTCGGAATCAACGACGATTCCGCGCTCGGCGCGCTCGCCGCGGTACGGGCCGCCGGACTCGCCGGTAAGATCGCCATCGTCGGGTACGACGCGACCCCCGAGGCGCGCGACGCGATCGGCAAGGGCGAGATGTACGGCGATGCTATTCAATATCCGGCCAAGATCGGCTCGACCACGATCGACGTGATCTCGAATTACTTCGCCGGCAAGACGCCGCCGCCGATCGTGAAGATCGGAGTCGGAACGTTCACGAAAGCGTCGCTCGCGCAGCCGCAAAGCCCACCGTAGTTTGGCAGCGCTTCTCGAGATGCGCGGGATCGGGAAGAGCTTTCCCGGCGTCCGCGCGCTGTCGGACGTCTCGCTGACGCTCTCCGCCGGCGAAGTGCTCGTGCTCGTCGGAGAAAACGGTGCCGGCAAGTCCACGCTGATGAAGATTCTCGCCGGTGCACTGCAGGCGGACGAAGGGGAAATTTTCATCGAGGGCAGGCCGGTCCGCATCGCGACGCCGCAAGAGGCGCAGCATCTGGGCATCGGCATGATCTATCAGGAGTTCACGCTCGTCCCGCAGCTCCCGGCTCCCGCCAACATCGCGCTCGGCGTCGAGCCGACGCGCGCCGGGCTCATCGAAACGGGCGCGGTACGCGCGCGCGCCGAGCGCGCGCTGGGCGAACTCGGCCTCGAGATCCCGCTCGACGTGCCCGTCTCACATCTCTCCATCGGGCAGCAACAGCTGGTGGAGATCGCAAAGGTGCTCGCGCGATCGGCGCGGATCATCGTGATGGACGAGCCGACCGCGGCGCTCTCCGATCGCGAGATCGAGCGGCTCTTCGAAATCGTTCGCCGTCTGCGTGCCGGCGGTGCAGGAATCATCTACATCTCGCATCGCATGGAGGAGCTCTCGCGCATCGCCGACCGCATCACCGTCATGCGCGACGGCAAGGTCGTCGAGACGCGCAACGCCGCGGAATTCTCGGCGGACGAGATCATCCGCGCGATGGTCGGTCGCCGGTTGGACGCGCACTTTCCCGAGCTCGCGAAACCGGCACCGGACGCGCCGATCCGGTTGGACGTGCGCGGCCTGACGCGCGCGCCGGCCGTCCACGACGTGAGCTTTTCCGTGCGCTCCGGCGAGATCGTCGCGCTCGCCGGCCTGATCGGCGCGGGGAGGACCGAGATCGTGCGCGCGATCGCTGGCGCCGACCCGCGCGATGGCGGCGACGTGCGGATCGACGGCGCCGCGCTGCCTGCCGGCGACATCGGCGGGGCGATCGCCGCGGGGGTCGCGTTCATCACCGAGGACCGCAAGGCGCAGGGCCTCGTGCTGGGGATGACGGTCCGCGAGAACGTCACGCTCGCGCACCTCGCGGACTTCGTCGACCGGGACCTGCTGATCGACGCGGCACGCGAACGGGCGGCGACGGAGAAGATGATCGGCGAGCTGCGCATTCGCACGCCGGGCACCGAGCAGCTCGCGCGCAACCTGTCGGGCGGAACGCAACAGAAGGTGGTGCTCGCGAAGTGGCTCCTCGGCAACGCCCGGGTGTTTCTCTTCGACGAGCCGACGCGCGGAATCGACGTCGGCGCGAAAGCCGAGATCTACAAGATTATGCTCGAACTGGCGCAGCGCGGCGCCGCGATCGTCATGGTCTCCAGCGACCTCCCGGAGGCGCTGGGCATGGCGCACCGCATCCTCGTCGTGCGCGGCGGCCGAATCGCCGCCGAGTTCGCGCGCGCGGACGCGACGCCGGACAAGGTGATCGCGGTGGCGACGGGTGCCGCGGCATGAACCAAGAGAACCGCCTCGCGTACTGGCTGCGGATCGCCGCGGCGGCCGCGTTCGTCATCGTGCTCGTCGCCGTCGTCGACGTCGCCTCGCGCGGCTCGTTCCTCGAGCCGAGCAACATCGTTCGCGTCCTGCGGCAGATCACGTACAACTGCGTCCTCGGCGTGGGCCAGACGTTCGTCATCATCACCGGCGGGATCGATCTCTCCGTCGGTTCGCTGGTCGCGCTGACGGGAGTCGTGGCCGCGCTCTTCGCCAACGCCGTGCACCTCAGCGGTTTCCCGCTGATTGCGGCGACGCTGATCGTCGCGCTCGGCGTCGGAAGCATCGCGGGCTGGATCAACGCGTTGCCGGTCGTGCGGCTGAATCTTCCGCCCTTCATCACGACGCTCGCGATGCTCGAGATGGCGCTGGGGGCGTCGTTCATCCTCGCGCACGGCCGGCCGGTCGCGTTGAGCAGTCCGGACTTTCAGAACACGGGGATCGGCTCATTCCTCGGCGGCGTTACGTCGGCGCTGCACCTGCCGAGCCTACCGGTGCCGGTGATATGGATGGTCGTCGTCATCCTCGTCGCCTCGGTGCTGCTGACGCGCACGCGGTTCGGGCGCTACGTGTTCGCGATCGGCGGCAACGAGGAGGCGGCCCGCCTCGCCGGCATCAACGTCGCGCGCGTCAAGACGGCAGTCTACGTGATCAGCGGAGCGTGCGCGGCGATCGTCGGCTTCCTTTACATGGCGCTCTTCTCGTCGGGCTCGCCGCAGACCGGGACGGGTGACGAACTGCTCGAATCGATCGCCGCCGTCGTCGTCGGCGGAACGAGCCTGACCGGCGGGCGCGGCAGCGTGATCGGCACGTTCTTCGGCGCGCTGCTGATCGGCGTGCTCTACAACGCGATGAACCTGCTCAACGTGGATTCTTACCTGCAGAAGGTGCTGCTCGGCGCCGTCATCCTCTTCGCGGTCGTCCTCGACGAGCTGCGTAAACGGTATCTCTCGCGGCAATGACGCGATCAACGCGGTGGCTTGCCGCAATTCTGCTCCTGCTGCCTGCTCCCGCAATGGCGGACTGCGCCGCCGGCGCGGCGCCATCCTACGGTGATATCACCTACGTCGCGGTCGTACAGTCATCGCTCACCGGGATATCGCACCCATGGTTCGCGTTTGACGGGACGCGTCGTCCTCGCTTCGGTTCCCACAAGGAGTCGGCCGACGCATCGCTGACCGCGCGTAGGGCCGTTCCATTCGTTGGGAATTTCGTCGCGGCGGAGCCGCAAAAGGCGTTCTCGGCCATCGTGGCTGTGCTTGAGCAGCGCCGCTTCTTCGATATGCGGATGACCGCTCCGTACTGCTGCTACATCGACGGCCCCGAGGACGGCGTCACCGTGGTCCGTTGCGGCGTAACGACGACGCTCGGAACCATAGGGAAGGGCGGCGAGGTACGCCTCGACGACGCACAAGGCGAGGCTTTCTTCAGGTTGGAGGACGAGTTGCGGAAAGTGATATTCGCGCAGAAGTGGACGGTCCCGAACCCGCCGCCGGAGTGAGGCTCTCTAAAACGGGAAGTCGGATTGGGTTAGTCCGGTGTTCGTCTTGAGGTCGGTGACCGACTCGTCGAGCACGATCTGGGAGCCCGAGTACATGATCTGGCGAACCGGCCAGTGCGTCTCCTTGGAGAGATAAAGGATCTGTTCCGATACGTCGTAGTTCGAGGCGGGATCGGCGACCTTGAGGTCGAGCCGGTCGGTGGCGACGCCAGCGACTTTCCCGCCGTCGGTCTGAATCAGTTTGCCTGGAATCGTCGCGTAGTTGTCGACGATGCGTTGCAGGAGGCCCTCGGGAATCGTCGCGCCCCGCAGCGAGACCGCGCGATGATCGTGGATGTCGACCTTGAGATGAATGCCGGAGAAGAGCCCGCCCTGATGTCCACTGATCTGATCCGTCCCGACCCAGACGCCGCCGGAACCCTTGCCGTCGCCGTCGAGGATCAGCGTCTTGGCGTAGTGCGGCTTCATGAACGAGTATTGATAGACGCGATCTTGTGTCGCGCTACCCTTGGCCTCGTGGACGTGCAGCACGCACGTATAATCGTTGATCGACGCGAACGATCGATCGAAGGCCGCGATCGCCGGCGCGGCGTTGGCGGCGAGCGCTGCGGCGCCGGAGCACAACAGGACGCCGAGGGCGGAAGCGACGGCGCCGAAAAGCGGCGAGCGACGAAGGTTCACGGAGCTCCTCTCAAAGTCAGACGGCTTGCGAGCTGGGCTGCACGCTTTCATCGATGAGCAGCGTACCGTGCTTACCTTCAACGCCGATGAGGACATCGCATTTCGCATCCGCCGCGATCTCCTCTATGAGGCGGCCTAGCGGAGCGCCGCTGTATTTGCCTTCGCGAAACGACCCGAGAATGATGAGGTGCGCTTTTTCTCGCTTGGCGACGTCGAGAACCGCCTGTTTGGTCGAGCGCGTCTTGATCGTCTCCGTGCGGATCGCGACGTTGCTCTTATTGGCGATCGTCTCCGCGGCGCCCAGCGCGTCGAGCGCCTGGCGTTCCTCGAACGGCATCTCGGCGTCCGGCGGCAGCGTATACGGCACCTCGACGATGTAGAGCGCGAGCAACTCCGAGCGTTCGCCGCGTGCGAGCTTTGCGGCCAGCACCATCATGTGCGCCGAGTCGATCTCCGGCGAGAAGACGACGATCAAGCTGCCGACCATGCGCTCCAGCTCGTGCTCGGCCTTCGCGGCGATCTTTTGGACGTACGAAGGAGGCGGATGGAGCATCCACCACAGCGTCGAGCCCACCGCCCCGGCGATGAAGAGCGCCACCATGGCGCCCGTCGCGGTGACGTGCACCTCGGAACCAGGCATTACCGCGCGCCTCGCGCGCGCATGATGAGCGCGAGCCGGTGCGTTCCGAGCGCGATCATCGCGGCGCCCAGCACGACCCCGGGGAGGATGGCGAAGCCGCCGTCACGCGCGGATTCCAGCATGCGCACCACGATCACGAGTCCGCACAAGAGGATCGCGAGCGAAAGGATCGCGCGGATCAGCAGCACGCTACGCCGTACGCCTCTTGCGCTCGTCGCTGGCCTTGAGGTTCGCCACATACTCGTCCATCAGCTCGAGCTCACCGGCCCGCCGGAGGATTTCGGTCTGCGCGCTGCGCCAATCCCGCTTCTGCGAGCGCAACAGGGGTAGGCGGCGATGGTGCCGGTATGCGAGGTAGAGGATCAGACCGAGAAGCAGCCAGCTCGGGCCGAAGATCCGCCCCAGCGCGTGCGTGCGAAGCGTGAACAACAGAATCGACACGATGCCGACGAAACCGATCACCGCGACGATGGGAAACTCGACGCGCTCGCCGCGGAAGCGGAACGGCACGTTCAAGGGTATCTTGAACTTGCGCGGACTCAGCGGGTCCGTGAGGCGCAGCCCGATCAGCCCGAGGAAGACGAACGAGTAGCTGGTGGCCGCGCCGAAGGCGTACAGATCGGCCAGGAATTCCAGGCCGTTCTCGCCGTGAAAGAACCGGCCGTACAGCGCGGCGACGTGCGGATAGAGCGCGGGAGCGGCGGCGAAGAGCAGCTCGATCACGGCGATCGTGGAGAAGAAGACGATCGAGATCGCCGGCGTCCGGAAGCGGCTGTGCACGCGTTGGAAGATCGACGGCAGCAAGTTGCTGCTGCTCATCGCGTAGGCGATGCGCGAGCTTCCGAACACGCCGGAGTTCGACGAGATCAGCAGCAGCACGGCGCCGAGCACCGGCACGTACAGCGCGGCAAACGCGCCGTAGTACGGCACCTGGGCGGCGAGCAGCGCCACGGCCTTGCCCTGATTATCGGCGTTGTTCGGGAAGATCTGCCAGAACTGCTGCGGGTGCCCGTGAGCGTCGAGGATGGGGTGCCACGGCTGCAGGCCGAGGGCGAGGTTCGAATAGGCGAGCGCGAAGATGAGGATCGTCAGAATCAGCGCCACCGACGTGCGCGGGATGATCGAGGCCGGCCGCTGCGTCTCCTGCGCGGCCTGCGAGATCGATTCGAGACCGACGAACGAGATGATCGCGAGCGACGTCCCCAGCATGAGCTGATAGGGAGACGGCCAGTTGAATTGCATCGTGTGAATCAGCAGGTGCGGCCGGAACGCGAAAAGGAAGCCGAAACAGAGGATGCACGACTCGCTGACTACGTCGAGCGCGGACACGACGCCGTTGAACGCCGTGCTCTCGCGCACGCCCACGACGTTGAGGAGGCACAGGCCGATCACCAAGGCGAGCACGACCGTGAAGTGGAGCCACGGATGGACTGAATTGACCAGCGCCGGCAGCAGCTGGCTCGAGTAGTCGACGGACGTCCAGGCGAAGAGCGTCACGTCGATCGTGAAGTCGAGGAGCACGGCCCATCCCGCGATGAAGCCGAAGATGTCGCCGAGCCCGCGCATGACGAAATACTGCCCCCCGCCCGCGACGGGATACGTCGCCGCGAGCTCGGTGTAGGCGAGGCCGATGCAGACGTACACGATGCCGGCGAAGAGGAACGCGACGTTCGATGCGCCGGCGGCCCATGCGAGCACGAGCCCCAACCCGACGAAGATGTCGGCGCCTACGTCGGAATAGCCCCACGAGAACGAGCCCCACGGCGTGACGCTGCGGCGCAGCTCGGGATTCGAGCTCTTCGGCACGACGGCTCCTAAAACGCGTTTCGGTGCAGGCTCAGCCGCGAGCCGTCCAACGTGACGACGTCGAAGCGGATCCTCGCCGCCGGGGCGACGATCTGGGCGTAGTCGGCGGCGACGCGGCGAAGCGTGGCGCGCTTGCGGGCATCGACGGCGCGCAAGGCGGATCCGTACGTGCGCGTGTCACGGCGCTTCACTTCGACGATCACGAGCGTCTGCCCGTCGAGGCACACGGCGTCGATTTCTCCGCCCGGCACGCGAACGTTGCGAGCCAGGACGCGGTAGCCGCACGCCGCCAGAAAGCTGCTCGCGCGGTCCTCTCCGTGCCGCCCCTTCTCGGCGTTATCCAACGACGATCGCTTCCATGGCCTCCAGTGACTCGAGGCCGAGCGCCAACTGCGCGTCGCGCACGCGCGCCCAGTTCGCGCGGTGATGGACGCTCGGGCCGTGCACGCGCAGCGCCTCGATGTGGAACGCGGTCGAGTACCCCTTGTGCAGTGCGAAGCCGTAACGCGAATCCTCGCCGTCTAGCTGCACCATCAAGGCGTCGCGGTGAACCTTCGCGAGGATCGATGCCGCCGCCACGACGGCGCAGCGGGCGTCGCCGTGAATCAACGGCTCCTGCGGTCCCGCAAACGAGCGGATCCGGACGGCGTCGGTGATGAGATACTGCGGCGCATACGTCAGCGTCGCGATGGCGCGCTCCATCGCGAGGATGCTCGCCCAATAGATGTTGAGGCGATCGATCTCCGCAACGGACGCGCTGCCGACGGCCCACGCCGTGGCTTGAACCTTGACGATCTCCGCGATCTCCACGCGGGTTTCGGGGCGAACCTGCTTGGAATCGTTCAGCCCTCGGATCAAGAGGGGCTGCTCCGCTACGACGCATGCGGCGACGACGGGGCCGGCCAGCGGTCCCCTTCCGACTTCGTCCACGCCGCCGACGAGCGTGAACCCCCGCTCGCGCGCGGCGTATTCGAAGCGATGCAGGCGGTGCAGCCTGCGGCGCTCGCGCTCGTACGCGTTGCGCGCCTTACGCTGCTTCGGCGTCATCCGGAATCTCGAGTGAGATGCGTCCGAAGACGCCGTCGTTGAACGCGCTGATGTAGGAAGCAGCCGCATTGTGATAGTCCGTCTCGCCGCCGCGGCGGACGAAACCTCGCGCCTCCGCGAACGTCTCCAGATCCGGCACGGAGGTGCGCGGACGGCGTTCGACCAGCCAGCAGTGGAAGGCACCGACAACGGCTGCGGGATCGTAGCGATTGCGCGGCACGGCGCCGCAGAGGGCCAGCTTCCATTGCGCGGCGACGTCGGAGATCTTCGGCGGCAGCACGCCCGGCGTGTCCATCAGCTCGACGTTGGGAGCGAGCCGAAACCACTGCAGCTGCCGCGTGACTCCCGCACGGTCTTCGGTTTTCGCTGCTGCCCTGCGCAGGAGCGCGTTGACGATCGTGGACTTTCCGCTGTTGGGCGGTCCCACGATCATGGCTCGGGCAACCTTCGCGGCGCGGCCGTCCCGGCGCGAGGTGGCGCCGATCGCATCGGCGAGGCGCGCGACGCCGCCGCGCTTTCGCGCGTCTATGGCGACCGCATGCGCGCCGCGTGCGGCGAGGTCTTCGAGCCAGAGGCGCGTCGCAGCCGGGTCGGCCAAGTCGTCGCGACTCAACGCGACGACGCGGGCGCGCCTGGCCGCGAGCTGGTCGAGCAGCGGCGCGCGGCCGCTGCGAGGAATGCGCGCGTCGACGACCTCGATGACGATGTCGATGACGCGCAAGTACTCCTTGATTCGGCGCGTGGTTTGCACCATGTGGCCCGGATAGTTCCCAGAGGAGCCGCGCACCGCGTCACAACCCGCCCAGCATCCGCGGCGGCCATATGCCGGCGAGGGCGCGTCCGATCAAGAGCCCATCGCCGACGGGGCCGAAGAAGCGCGAGTCTTCACTCTCCGCGCGATTATCCCCGAGAACGTAGACGCTGCCGGCGGGGACGGTCGCCTCGGCAAAGCTGCGGTCGTCCGCGTGCTGCACGTACGGCTCGTCGAGCTTGACGCCGTTGAGATAGACCTCACCGCGAACGATGCGAATGCGATCCCCAGGCAGGCCGACCACGCGCTTGATGAACACGGCGCGGGCATCACCTTCGTGGCGGAACGCGACGATCTCGCCGCGCCGAGGCTGCCCCAGCCGGTATGCGAACGTGTTGATGAGGACGTATTCGCCGGAGCGGATATAGGGCTCCATCGAGAGACCCGAGACTTGCGGGAGACGCACGAAGAAGGCCGCGATCAGCAGCGCGAGCACGGCGAGCTGCAAGGCCAGGTTCGCCACCGATCGCCATCGCAAGAAGCGGACCACGGAAGGGGACCTTCGCTTAGAGCGCTACAGAATCTTGGCTTGCGACGGGGGCCAGAAAATCAAGAAGGCGCGCCCCGTGAATCCTCCCGGGGCGTTGCTCCGCGCTCCGGTAGCGAACCGGCCGCCATCCTGAGCGAAGCCCCAGATGTGCGAGTCCTCCGAATCGTTCCGGTTGTCGCCGAGCATGATGTAGCAGTGGGGCGGAATCCGATTCGGCGCGCTCCACAGCGCCGCCGGCGGTATGTTGGCGGCGCTGGAGTCGATGCGCTGCCAGCCGGCACCATAGCTGACGTAGATGCCGTAGTCACGAATTTCGAGGTTATAGCTCGGCTTCTCGGCGACGTAGGGTTCCTGGAGCGGAGCTCCGTTGAGAAACACCGTACCGCCGGCAATCCGCAGCGTGTCGCCCGGACGGCCGATCACCCGCTTGATGAAATCGTCCGGCGTGGGAACCGGCGGCGGAAAGACCACGATGTCGCCCTCTCGTGGAGGGTGGAACCGGTACTCGAACTTGTCGACGAGCAGCACGTCGTGGATCTGCAGCGTCGGCAGCATAGACCCCGATGGGATGTAGTAGGTCCGCGCCACGAACGTGATCAGCACCCACGCCGCGATGCCGGCGATGATAAAGGGGTCCAGAAACTCGCGTGCGATGGCGGTGCTCCGGCCCGAGGAGCCCGCGACGACGGGCCGCAGCGACAGAATCGCGCGCGCGGCTCCGATGACGGCCACGATCGCGAGCAGCTCGTACGGCGTCACGCGGCGATCACCGGTCTAACGCGCGCACGCGTTCCAGCGGCCAGATGATGAAGAACGCCCGGCCGACGAAATTTTTCGCCGGGACGAATCCCCAGGCGTGGGAGTCGTCGGAGTAATTGCGGTCGTCCCCCAGCACGAAGAAGTAACCGTTCGGTACGCGGTCGGGCGCCTGCCACGCCGAGCGCGGCGGCACGTTCGCACGGCGTGGATCGAGCGCGGCGCCGTTTACGTAGATGCCGTAGTTGCGAATCGCCAGCGTGTACCGCGGAGGCTGATTTTCGTATGGCTCGCGCAATGCGGAGCCGTTTCGATAGACGGTGCCGTCTGCGATCGCGATTCGATCTCCAGGAACGCCGACCACGCGCTTGACGTAGTCGCTCCCAGCCGAGTTCACCGGCGGAGTGAACACCGCGACGTCGCCGTGGGCGGGCGGATGCAGCCGATATGCGATCTCGTCGACGAGCACGACGTCGTGAACCTGGAGTGTCGGAACCATCGAGACCGACGGAATGTAGAACGTGCGAATGACGAAAGTGATTAGGAAGAGCGCGACGAGCCCGGCCGCGATCAAGACGTCGAGATATACGCGCGCGGTCGTCGCCGCGCCCGTCGCGAATGGCTTGGTAGAGAGCGCGGCTCGCGCGATGCCCAAGATGCAAACGAACGTGATGAGCTGAAGCGGTGTCAGGGCGGCGCGTCAGGTTCCTTTGGCCTTCTTTTCCTTGATGCGTGCGGCTTTGCCGATCTTTTCGCTGAGATAGTAGAGGCGGCTGCGCGAGACGATGCCGCGCTTGCCGACCTCGATCCGTTCGACCCGCGGGCTATGCAGCAGGAACGTCTTCTCGACGCCGACGCCGTGCGCGATGCGACGCACCGTGATGGACTCGCCGCTCCCGCCGCCCTTGCGAACGATCACGACGCCCTCGAACATCTGCGTGCGCTCTTTGCCGCCTTCGGTGACCTTCGAATATACCTTGACGGTGTCACCGGCGCGGAAAAGAGGAATTCCGTCCTTGATTTGATCGCGGTTGAGGACATCGATGACGTTCATGATGCAAATCCTGCCATGCGTAAGCGGCGCAAAGAATAGCCGGGCGCGGGGCCCGGCACAACAACCTATCCTATCACGGCCCTTCCTGGGGGTGCAAGGTGCCGGCAAGCAAATCCCGCCGCCTGGCCTCGGTACGGAGTCGCGACTGCTCGCGCCGCCACTGCGCGATCTTCGCGTGATTCCCCGACAGGAGCACGTCCGGTACGTCAACGCCGCGGAAGCTGGCGGGCCGCGTGAAGCTCGGGTAGTCGAGCGTTCCGGCGGCAAACGATTCGTGCTCGAGCGACTCCGTGCGGATGACGCCCGGCACGAGACGGACGGCGGCGTCCATGAAAGCGAGCGCCGGTATCTCGCCGCCGGTCAGCACGAAGTCGCCGAGCGACCACTCCTCGACGGGATAGAGCCGGCCCAGCCGGTCGTCGATGCCCTCGTAGTGTCCGCACACGATGACCACACGATCCGCGGCCGCCCAACGCGCCGCCTCACGTTGCGCGAAGGGACGCCCACTTGGGCTCGGCACGACGATCACGCGCCGCTCGCCGGCGGGCGCCTCGGCCGCAATCCGGTCCAGGACCCGCGCGATGGGCTCGATTCGCAGCACCATACCGGCCCCGCCCCCGAACGGAGCGTCGTCGGCGCGTTCGCCCTCCGCAAGCTCGTCGAGAAGATGGTGATAGCGCACCGCGACGAGGCTGCGCTCCATCGCTCGTCCCACGATCGATAGGCCGACGAACGGCGCGAAGAGCTCCGGGAAGAGCGTGACGACGTCGATCGTGAACATACAACGGACTAGTGTTCAGGAAGAAGGATCCAATTGCTTGCGCGCTCACGTCGCTCGACCGCCGCGACTTTGCGGGCGCCGAGCGCGCGTTTTGCGAGCTGCTCGACCGGCCCGGCACGGCGGTACAGCGCGCCTTTCTGCTCAACAAGCGCGGCGTCGCGAGGATCGGTCTCGAGCGCCGCGAGCTGGCTCGCGCGGACTTCGCCGACGCGCTCGAGGCGCTGCCCGGCTACGCCCCCGCCCTCACTAACCTGGGCAACCTGCTGCTGGAAGACGGGGACTTACCGGGTGCGATCGCGCGCTACGAACGAGCCATCGCGAACGATCGCGAATATCACGTAGCCCATCTCAACTTGGCCGTCGCGTACAAGCGGCAGGGACGGATCGCGGATTCGGTTCGCGCACTGCGCGATGCGCAGCGGCTGGAAAGGGCTAGCCTTTCGACTTTTTGGAGGCGGGCTCGGCCGCGGTGATGTCCTCGAGGTATTCGAAGAGCTGGGGCAGCGTGATTTTCTCGAGCGCCGTCTGCTCGTGGACGCGGTCGCTCTCCTCGCCCTCGTCGCGAATGTAACAGCGCGTCTCGACGCCATTGGGATCGCCGCTGATGAACGAGACGGCGAAGCCGCGCCCGGGAAGCTCGTCGTAGATGCGCATTGTCTGCGGATTGATGATCTCGACCGAGTGCGACTGGTTGTCGGCATCGAAGATCAGGATCTTGAGGTGCTCGAAGTTGGTCACCTCGATCAATCCGACGACGAACACGTTCTTTGCCGAAAAGAATTCGTGGCCGCGCTTGCTGCGACTCGAGACTTCGTAGAAGACGCGGTGCGCAACGAACCGGTTGAGGATCTTCCGCAGCGTCGCCAGCGAGGCCAGCGTTTCCGTGCGGTTGCCGCGTGTGTAAATGATCTTCACGGGCGGGTCGTGATGCTTGCACGGGTTCCGAGGTAAGCCCTCCCGCCGGCAGCGGCGGAAGTCGGGCGAGAACCCCGGAAACAACGCCTGCGATGTTCTCGGTGCCGGATATCCTCGTCGTCTCCGTGCTGGCGCTGCTGCTCTTCGGGCCCGACCGGCTGCCGAAGGTCATGCGTCAGGCCGGCCGATTCATGCGGGAGGTTCAGAGCACGTCCCACGCCTTCATCGCTGAGATGGAGCGCGCCGCCGAGGTGCCGGAGCCGCCGATTCCGCCCCCCGGACCTCCGCCGCCCGAGCCGCCCGGAGACGATCCGGGCGCCGCACCGCCCTAAATATTGAAGTTCTGTCGGATCTCCGTGATGCGCTGCTGCACGAGCTGGCGCACCTGGGAATGCAGGCGCTGCCTTTGTTCGTCCGGCAGGCGCCGGTAGATCATATATCCCGCGGCGGAGAGCAGGCCGCCGAGCACGCCGATGAGCACGACCTTCCCAGCCTCGGCGCTGTCGTCGTCGGAGTGCGATGGTCGATCCGAGCCGCTCTGGTACCCGTTGCCGGGGCTGCTCGACCACGGCTGGTCGTGTGGTGTCGTGCGATAACTTTCAGACATCGTGCCGCCTCCTTCGGTCTGCCAAGCCTGATACCCGTCCCGCGACCCGGCCTCCCGGTTCGCGTGAGATCCTGCGGCGCCGCACGCGGACGTGCGCCGGGAAACGCCGAGCGATCCCAGCGACGGCGAGCTCGGCCGTCGCGACGATGGCGCGCACGCTCTCCGAGTCGCGCCGCTGCGGCGGCCAACGCAACTGCAGCTCGCCGGCCGCTTGGCGAGCCTCGAGCTCTACCCCGGCATGCTCTTGCAGGCCGAGTCGCGCCGCCTGCAAGACTGCCGACACCGCAGCGCAGACGATGTCTCGTCCATGGGCCGCAAAATCGGCGTGGCCGCGCGCGGATATTCCGGCAAGACGGTCGCGCTCGTCGCGGTAGAAGATGATATCGAGCACCGCGCTCTCGGCCCGCTCCTAGGGAAGCGTTATCTTGGTGATCTTGACTTCGGCATAGGGCTGACGGTGGCCGTTGAGCTTGCGCACGCGCTTCTTCGGCTTATAGCGGAAGACCAAGATCTTTTTGTCCTTCGCTCGGCGTACGACGGTCCCGCTGACGGAAGCGCCGTCCAGCGTCGGGCTGCCGACCTTGACGGCGTCCTGGCCGCCGGCGAGGACTACGCGGTCGAAGGTAACCTCTGAGCCGACGTCGCTCGCGATCAGGTCGCAGCGGATGACGTCGCCCTCGGCGACTCGGTACTGCTTGCCGCCGGACTCGATGATCGCGTACATGACTTCGGTACGATACCAGGGCCCGGGCGGCATCGTCAACGGCGGATCCTTCCCCCGGCAGCTTGACATCGCTCGTCGGGTCGTGATATTACAGAATAGTCTATGAAACAGATTACTCTATATCCCTACCCCGGACTACTCCACGCGGCAAGCGCGCCATGCCTCGGGAAGATGGCGTTCGCCTGGGGCGCGTACGGATTCGCAATCGCCGTCCTCTGGCGCGCGCTGCCGAGAGATCCGCTCGCCGACGCCGCGGCGTGGCTCGTAGCGCTGCTCGCCGGTCTCGCGCTGGCCGGCTGGACGCGGGGCGCTTGAGGATGGAACGCATTGGCACATCGGAAGCGCGCGACCACATCGAGATGGTCAATCGCATCCTTGCCGAGTCGCAACAGCGGCTCTGCACGGGCGGTGAGTACTTCCTCGTGTGGGGCATCGGCTCGGCGTTCGTCACAATCCTCTTTGCGCTCGAGAACAACGGTCTCGTCCCCGGCGCGGCGCTGTGGTCGGTCCCGGTCGTGCTCGCGCTGTGCGCGCTTTTCTCGATCTATCGGAGTCGCGCGACCCGCGCCGCCCTCGCGCGCAGCTCGCTCCTGCAGCGCGAGTTTTTCAACGTGCTCTGGCTAACCATCGGTCTTGCATTCGTCGCCAACGCGGCGGCGTACCGTATCTTCGCGGGGGTCGCTTCGGCGGCGGTCTGGAGCATCGCCGAAGCTATCGTCCTGCTGTACATCGGCATGCACGGAAACCGCCGCGCTCAGATCGCGGGCGTGCTCGTCGTGGTGTCGCTCATCGCTGCGAACTTCGTCGCGCCCCCGCTTGCCGGATACGTCCTCGGCGCTGGAATGCTCGTCGGCTACGGCGGTTTCGGCGTCGGCGAACTGCTCGCGCGCGAATAGCGTCGCACGTGGACGAGCTGCTGCTTTCGAAGGTTCGACTCGGCGTCGTCGCCGAGCTGTTGAACTTCGACTGGATTGCCTTCTCCGAGCTGGCGCGATCGCTCGAGGTCAGCAACGGCAACCTCGGAGCGCATCTGAGCAAGCTCGTCGATGCGGGCTACGTTGAAGAGGAGAAGAGCTTCGTGAACCGGCGACCGCTCACGCGCTATCGGCTCACGGGGCGCGGCCGCGACGCCTTCACGAGCCACGTCGCGCAGCTTCAATCGCTGCTCGCATCGGCGAATTGACGGGGGAAGAACCATGATCTTAGAGTTCGATCGCGTCTGCAAGTCGTACGGGGCGATTCGCGCGCTCGACGGGCTGTCGTTCCGCGTGGATCGCGGCGAAATCGTCGCGTTGCTCGGCCCGAACGGCGCGGGAAAGACCACCGCGCTCGAGATCGCGCTTGGCTTGCGCAGCTGCGACTCCGGCCACGTGCGGCTCTTCGGGAGCTCGCCACGCAGCGCCGCCGTGAGGCGCGGCCTCGGCGCGACGCCCCAGGACAGCGGATTTCCGGACATGCTACGAGTCGAAGAGATTGCGTGGTACGTCGCGCAGCACTACGCGCACGCGGCGCCGGTGGCCGAAACGCTCGACGCCTTTGGTCTGGCTTCACTGTCCCGGCGGCGCGCCGGGACGCTCTCGCAGGGACAGTCGCGCCGCCTGGCCGTAGCGCTGGCCTTCATCGGCGCGCCCGAGTTCGTCGTGCTCGACGAGCCCACGACGGGCCTCGACGTCGAGTCGCGCCGCAATCTCTGGGAAGTCGTGCGCCGCGCCGGCGAGCGCCGGTCGATATTGTTCACGACGCACTACCTCGAAGAGGCGCAGGCTCTCGCATCGCGGATTCTCGTGCTCGATCGCGGCCGGTTGCGTTTCGACGGCGATCCGGCGACGTTGCGTGGCCGGCTGGGCACGCGACGCCTGAGCTACGTCGGCGCGGACGGTCCGGTCGCCGTCACATTGGCCGATTCGGACGGTTACGTGCGCAATCTCGTGACAAGCGGCGCCGCATTCTCCGGCTTGGAGATCGCGCCACCGTCGCTGGAGGAGGCCTTTCTCTCGCTCACAGGAGGCAACGTATGAACGCGCTCGCTCTTGTACGCGCGCACACGCGTGTCCAGTTTCTCGATCTCCTGCGCTGGCCGGGCTATGTCGTGCCGACGGTGCTGTTCCCGGCAATGTTCTACGCGCTCTTCGCGCTTCCGTACGCGCGGACGCGGCCGCAGGTCGCAGACGGCACGACGCTCGGCTTCATGGCGTTTGCGATCGTCGGCGTCGCCCTCTATCAATTCGGCGTCGGCATCGCGCAGGAGCGCGGACGTCCGTGGGAACGCTACAATCGGACGCTTCCGGTCGGTGCGGGCGTGCGCTTTGCCGCACGAATCGTGACCGCGGTGCTCTTCGGATTCTTGACGGCGGCGGTCGTCGCGCTCGTCGCTCGCGCGTTCACCCCGATCGACCTGGACCCCGCGCAGTGGCTGCGCGCCGCGATCTACGCGCTCTGGGGCGGTGTGCCGTTCGTCCTTATCGGCATCACCATCGGTTACTGGACCTCTGCGCGCGCCGCCGTGCCGATCGCGACGGCCTGCAATCTGCTGCTCGCCTACGGCGGCGGGTTGTGGATCCCGCCCGAAGACCTGCCTCGGGTCGTCGCACAGATCTCGCCGTATCTGCCCACGCGGCAGTTCGCCGATCTGTTGTGGAGCGCGGCGACCGGCTCCGGCGCGGCGCCGGCACTATTGGGGCTCGCCGCGTATACGCTGCTCTTCGCGGCCGCCGCAGCTGCCGGGTACCGCCGTGACGAGCGAACTCGCTACGCGTAGGCCGCGAGCTCGCCGGAAAGCTCCTGCGCCGCGAATAGTCCTTCCTCGAAGGCGCGCACCGCGTTGAGCTCGGCGGCGTCCTTCGCGCCTCCGACGACGCGATAGGGCACGCCGAGCTCTCGAAGTTCGGGCAACAGCGCGTCGTTGCGCTCTTGACCGGCGGCGATGACGACGGTGTCGGCCTCGATCGTTCGCTCCCTGCCGTCCGCGTCGCGGACGCGTATGCCGCCGGCGACGATGGCATCGTACGTGACGCCCAGGTAGCTTTCCACGCCGGCGGCGCGCAGCGCCCGCAGCACGGCCCAGCGCGTCGTTTTCCCGATGTGCTCGCCGATCGTCGTGCCGCGCCGCATCAACGCCACGCGCTTTCGTCCCGATATCAGCAACGCGCCGTCGGGCGGCGCCGCGAGGCCCTGCTCGTAGAGAAAGCGGGTGCCCTCGTCGGCGTCGGACTCGCCGAAGCTCAGGTAGTGCGCGACGTCGACGCCGATGCCGCCCGCCCCTAGGATGGCGACGCGCTCGCCGACGTCACGGTCGCGCAGCAGGAGATCCGCATACGAGACGACGTTGCGCAGATGCGTGCCGGCGATGCGCGGCGCGCGCGGAACGACGCCGGTCGCAAGCACGATCGCGTCGAAGCCGCGCAGCGCGCGCGCCTCGGCAATGCGCCGATTCAGGTGAACCGCGACTCCGAGCCGCGGCAGCTCGTTTGCGAAGTAGCGGATCGTTTCGCCGAAGTCGCGCTTGCCGGGAATCTCGCGCGCCATGCGAAACTGGCCACCGAGCTCGCCGTCGGCCTCGAAGAGCTCGACGCGATGACCCCTCGCCGCCAGCGCACGCGCGCATTCCATTCCGGCGGGTCCTGCGCCGACCACGGCGACGCGCCGCGCTCGATCCGCGGGTACCGGCGTTTCGGCAAAGTCCCGCTCGCGCCCGGCGCGCGGGTTGACCATGCAGGAAACCGGTTCGTCGAGCAACGAGCGGTCGATGCAGGCTTGATTGCACGCGATGCACGTGTTGACGAGCTCCGGCCGCGCCGCCTTCGCGACGATGGCAGCGTCCGCCAAAAAGGGTCGCGCCATCGAGACGAAATCGGCGCTCCCACCCGCGAGCACGTCCTCGGCCGCCGCCAGGCTATTGATTCGATTGCTCGCGATCACCGGCAGGTCGCCCACGGCGCGCTTGACGGCGGCGGCGAACGGCACCCAGACGCCGCCCGGCACGAGGTGCTGCACGGTCGGGATCGACGACTCGTGCCAGCCGATGCCGACGTTGAGCGCATCCACGCCGTCGGACCGGAGCGAAGCCGCGAAGCGGAGCGTTTCGTCCGGCGTCGTGGAGCCGGTCATGAGGTCGGCGCCGGAGATGCGGAATATGACGGGGAAGTCGCGGCCGGCACCGGCTCGAATCTCGCGCAGCACCGCGCGCGGAAGGTTCATCCGCCGCTCGAAGTCTCCGCCCCAGAAATCGTCGCGCTGATTCACCAGCGGCGACAGGAATTGATTCAGCAGATAGCCCTCGGACGCCATGACCTCGACGGCGTCGAATCCTAGCTCCCGCGCGCGGAGCGCGCCGCGCGCGAAGTCGCCGATTGTCTCGCGAATCTCCGCCTCGTCCATTGCGTGCGGCGGATCCGGCGAGAACCGAGACGGAACCGCGGACGGCGCCGCCGGCTGGAGTCCGAACGACGAGCGCAATGCGTAGCGCCCGGCGTGAAAGAGCTGCAGCGCGATGCGTCCGCCGGCGTCGTGGACGGCGTCGGCCGCGGCGCGAAGGGCGCTCGCGCTCGCCGGCTCGTTGATGAAGCTGTAGTTGCGGCCGCCTGCACCGACGCGGTTCACGGACGATCCGCCGGTCACGATCAGCGCCGCGCCGCCGCGCGCGCGCTCGGCATAGAACGCCGCGAGTGCCGGTGCATCGTGCTCGATGCCCATGTGCATCGATCCCATGATGATGCGATTGCGCAGCGAGAGCGTCCCGATGCGTCCCGCCGCGAGCGCGTGAGCCAACATCGAAGCTAGCTGAGCGAAAGGGGCGGCGTCGTCTCCGAGTAGAACGGCGGCGCGATCACGCTCAGGCCTCCGTCCACGCATATCGTCTGGCCCGTGATGTATTCCGATTCCGGCGCGAGCAGGAACGCGATCGTATCGGCGACCTCTTGCGTCGTTCCCATGCGGCCCTTGGGTATCTTGGGGAGCACCGACGCCATCGGCGCCATGCCCGGCACGTTCTCATAGAAGTACGCGCAGGATTCGGTGTCGATGAGGCCGCCATTGACGGCGTTGACGTTGATGCCCTTGGGTGCGAATTCCACCGCCATGTACCGCACCCACGCCTCGATCGCCGCCTTGTTCGACCCGAGGTTCGCGTAGGTCGGATAGGCCCGGCTGCTGCCATAGCTGGACAACACGGCGATTCGGCCGCCGTCGCGCATGAGCTTCACGGCCCGCTGCGCACCCAAGACGAACGCGCGGACGTTGAGATAGAACGAGCGGTCGAGGTTGTGCGCCTTCAAGTCCGCTATCTTCTTGAACGAGCTCGCGGCGGCGTTGGAAACGAAGTGATCGAGCTTGCCGAACTCGCCTTCGACGCGCTCGAAGAGCCGGTCGATGTCTTCAGTGCTCTCCATGTTCGCCTGCACGGCGATCGCACGCGAGCCCAGGGCCTCGATTTCGCGCACGGTCGCCGCGGCCATCTCCGCGTTTCGCTGGTAGTTGACGACGACGGCGGCGCCTTCGCGCGCGAGCGTCAGCGCCAGCGCGCGCCCGATTCCGCGCGAGCTGCCGGTGATGAGCGAGATCTTCCCGTCGAAGCGCCTCACGTGGCTCCGCCGTCGAGAAGCTCGCGGGCGATGACGGTCTTCTGGATCTCGTTGGTCCCCTCTTCGAAGCGCTGCGCGCGGGCGTCCCGATAGACGCGCTCGATGGCGTTCGGCTGCCAAAACCCGATCCCGCCGTGGATCTGGAGTGCCTTGTCGGTCACTCGGGTCAGCATCTCGACGGCCTGCAGCTTGGACATCGAGGAGAGCGTCGCGGCGTCTGCGGCGCGCGCTTCCCACTGCCGCGCGGCATGGAGCACGAGCTGACGCGCCGCCTCGATGTCGGTCGCATTTTCCGCGAGCATAAAGCGAATCGCCTGACGCTGCACGAGCCGCTTGCCGAAGGTCTCGCGCCGCGCGGCGTATGCCATGGCCAGCTCCTGCGCGCGCCGCGCCAGCCCGACGCAGCTCATCGCGACCGAGATGCGGCTCGGCGTCAGGAATCCACCGAGCGCCACGGACAGTCCGTCGCCCTCCGCTGCGAGCCGGTTTGCGACAGGGACCGGCGTGCGATCGAAGGTGAGGCGCGCGTGATCCGTGCCGCGAACGCCCATCGACTCTTCCATCGCTGTCACCGTGGCGCCCGGCGAGCGCCGGTCGACGAGGAGCGCCACCGTTCCGTCCGCGCCGCGCGTCCCCGCGAGGCGCGCGAAGAGCAGCCAATAGTCGCAGATCGTCCCGAACGTGATGAGATGCTTCTCGCCGCTCAGATAATAGCTGTCTCCCTCGCGCACGACGCTGCAGCGAAGATCGGCGCCCGTTCCGGCCGTCGGTTCGGTCAGCGTGAACGCGACCTTGATCTCGCCCTTGACGGACGGAATCACGAATCTTTGACGCTGTTCCGGCGTTGCGTAGCCGTCCATGGCGCGCCACGTGCCGTTGACCACGTGGACGATCATGCGGATGGACGCGTGCGACATCGAGAAGAGCTCGACGAGCTCCAAGTACCTGCTGAAAGGGATCTCGCGCCCGCCGTACGCCACCGGGGCGGCGAGTGCGAGATAGCCGCGGGCGCGAAGTTCCTCCCAGAGCTCCGGAGGCACGCGCCGCTCGGCCTCGATCCGCGACGCCCAGTGCTCGGCCGGACCCGCCACGTAAGCCGCGATCTCGTCCTTGAGCCGTGCGAACGAGATCTCGTCGAAGCCGCCGGGGCGCTCGAGTTGTTTCAAGAGATCGTCTCCTTGACCCGAGCGTACGGCCGTAATCCCTTGGCGCGCTCGCGCAAGACGTACTTCTGTACCTTGCCGGACGGCGTGCGCGGCAGCTCGCTCAGGATCTCGAGCCGCTCGGGCCAATAGTGCTTGGCGACCTGACAGGCGTCGAGATAGTGCTGCATCCGATCGAAGTCGAGGCGGGCTCCGTCCCGCAGCACGACGAACGCGCAGGCCCGCTCGCCGAGCCGCGCGTCGGGCATCGCGACGATCGCGACGTCGTCGATCGACGGGTGATCGCCGAGCAGCTGCTCCATCTCCGCGACCGGAATCTTTTCGCCGCCGCGGTTAATCACGTCGCGAACGCGCCCGGTGATGCGGACGTATCCCGACTCGTCCATGACGCCGAGATCTCCGGTGCGAAACCATCCGTCCGGCGTGAACGCGGCCGACGTCCAATCGGCGTGATCGGCGTATCCCTCGAACATCGTGGGCGAGCGGACCTCGAAGTGGCCCTCCTCGCCCGCCGGCAGCGCGCGGCCATCGGCGCCGGTGATGCGCAAGCCAATGCCGCGCAGCGCGCGCCCGTCGGTGCCCCACACCTTCGCGGCCTCGTCGCCCGGCGCGGAGAGCGTTCCGAGGCACGACTCGGTCGTTCCCCAGGCGCCGCACACCGCCGTGCCGAGAATCCGGGTTGCGCGCTCGGCCAGCCCGCGCGGTACCGCCGCCCCCGTCGCGACGAAGATGCGCAGCGCCGCCGGCGGGCGTGCACCGTCTTCGACGGCCTTCACGAGGTCGGCCAAGAACGGCGTCGCCGCCTGCACGAACGTGCCATCCCAGTCGTTGAGCGCGCGCAGCGCGCGCGGCGCGTCCCACACGGATTGCAGAATTTGCGGGACCCCCATGAGGACCGCGAGCCACATGCCGTAGAGGAAGCCCGTCTGATGCGCAAGCGGTGAGGGAACGAAGATGCGATCCTCGCGGGAGAGCCCCAAGTGCTCGATTTCCATCGCCGCGGCGCGCATCAAGACGTCGTTGCGATGCAGCACGCCCTTCGGCTCGCCCGACGTCCCCGACGTGAAGAGCAGCTGCGCGAGCGCCCTCGGAGCGGTCCGGCGCGCGTCGAGCGCGGCGGCGTCGACCTCGGTCGCGGCGAGGGCCTCTTGAAAGCGCAGCCATTGCACCGAGCCGTCGGCGTTGTCTGGAACGGGAAGAGGATGGATCCTCCGCCCGATCGTCGAGACGACGACGTGCTCCAGCTGCAACGGCAGACTGCCCCTGAAGACCGAAGCCTCCGTGAGCATCGCCGCGATCTCGGCGGCGTGCCGCCGCCCGCGCGCCTCGTCCGGCACGAACAGAACGCGAGCGCGCGAGCGCCGCAGGCAGAAGGCGACCTCGCGCTCGCGGAAGATCGGCATCAGCGGGCAGCAGATTGCGCCGACGCGCAGCGTCGCCAGCGTGACGACGACGAATTCGAGGCAGTTGGGCAGTTGAAACGCGACGGCCTCGCCGGGGCGCACGCCCAGCTGCAGCAGCAGCATCGCGGTGCGGTCGACCCTGTCGAGCAGCTCGCCCCACGCGAGCGTCGCATCGCCCTCTTCGCGCGCTTCGACGACGGCCAGCTCGGCCGGTGACTCGCGGGCGCGCCGGATCAGGAGGTCGGGAAGCGTCGTCTCCGCCGCCCGATCCGGCTTGAGCATCGTCGCGAGCTGCTTCGGCGCGTCGCCGCGAGCGCCGGCGGGTTCGTCGGAGATCGACATCGGCACGCCGATGCTGCGCATCGCCTCCAAAAAACGTGGATACGAGATGCGATACGCGTTGGGATAGGTCAGCGAGCTCTGGCCCTCTGCGCGCGAGGCGGCGACGGCGAGCGACATCAGGATCCGGTGGTCGTTGAAGGAGGACAGTTTCGCGCCGAAGAGCTGCGACACGCCGTGAACCACGAGACGATCGGAGTGCAGCTCCAGGCGGCCGCCCATGCGGTTGAGTTGCAGCATCGCGGCGACTCGATCCGACTCCTTCAGACGAACGTGCTCGATGTTCTCCAGCACCGTCTCGCCGCGCGCGAAGGTCCCGAGCGTCGAGAGAATCGGAAGCATGTCGGGAATGTCGCGACAGTCGATGCGCAGGCCGCGCAACTCGACGCCGTCGTGCCGAACGCGTACCGCGCGCTCGTGGGCATCGTATGCCATGGGAAGCCCCATCGCGCGAACGATGTCCAAGAACGCGCTTTCCGGATGATCCGGCAGCTCGCCGGGAAGTTTTTGCAGGCCCCGAAACAGCACGTCGGACGGATGGATCGCCGTGACGGCGAGTCCAAACGCCGCCGAGCCGATGTCGGGAGGAAGCTCGACGTTCGCGGCGCGCGCGATCTGATTCGGCTCGACTTCGAAGCGGCGGAAGTCGGGAGCGATTCGCACGTGCAGGTCGAACTCGCGCATCATCTCGACCGTCAGGGCGATATACGGCCGTTCGTTCGGTTCGCCTTCGACCTCGATGATCGTCCTTTCGCCCGCAAACGGCGCGAGCAAGAGCAGCCCGGAAATCCACTGCGAGAGCGTCCCGGGAATGACGATCGTTCCGCCGCGCGGCCTCCCCGGCTCGACGGCGATCGGCGGGCAGCCCTGCGCCGATTCGAATCTCAGGCCCATGCGCGCGAGCGCATCGAGCAGCGGTCCGACCGGACGCCGCCGGAAGTACTTCTGGGCCGTCAGCGTGATCGGCGCGTCCGCGAGCGCCGCAAGACCGATCATGAAGTACAGCGTGGATCCCGAGCTGCCCACCGAGACGACCTTACGCTTCACGCGATACGGGCCGCCGGTGACCAACAGCGACTGACCATCGATCTCGATCTTCGTGCCCAGCGCGCGGAGCACGTCCATCGTGTACTGCACG
>JAFAJV010000029.1 GCA_019235995.1 Vulcanimicrobiota bacterium | reverse complement strand
GCAGCGGGTTACTTGAAAATGGCGCCGCGAATCGGGGAAGCTTCCGGCCTCGACGGCCTTGACATACGTACGAGTTACGGAGAGAGGAACCTCGTTCTCGGACTTGCAGGCCGTAGTGCAGGCATGGCAGCCGATGCAAAGCGATTGATCGATGAGCTTGCTCCAACGGATCGGCGCTTTCGCGGTCGTCTCTCCCATCGGCGCCCTTTTCTGGACAAGCCGAACGAGTCCCGTTCTTCTATACGGGTGTGGAGGGCTTCGACTTCACGTTCATGCTAGAGTTTTCGCGCGAAAAGCGTAACGTCGAGCACATCGCTTCCGTGGCGAAGGGCCTGACGGCCGTCACAATCGTTTCAACAGCGACCTATGCCAGTACGACGAGCGGAAACGTTTATCGCTTGACGGCGCGACGGCGGAGCCCAGTTCTCAAGGCAGGACGCGCGACATTCGGACGAGTATGCGCGGCCATGGTCGTCATCGGGTTCTCGGGCGCGGTCGGCAACACGCCGCTTATCGAATTGCGAGAGCTTTCGCGCGAACTTGGCAGGCGCGTGCTTGCGAAGGCAGAATTCCTCAATCCCGGCGGATCGGTGAAGGATCGCGCCGCGCGCGGCATTGTCGACGATGCCGAAGCGTGCGGCGCGCTACAGCCCGCAGGTACGATTGTCGAGGGCACGGCCGGAAACACCGGCATTGCACTTGCGCTCGTCGCAAGCGAGCGCGGATATAAGAGCGTGTTCGTCGTGCCCGACGATCAGTCGCGCGAGAAGATCAACCTGCTACAGGTCTACGGCTCCGACGTGCGTGTCGTTCCGGCGGTTCCTTTCACGGATCCCGAGAACTACTACCACGTCGCGCGCCGGATCGCTAAAGAGACAGCCACTGCATTTTGGGCCAACCAATTTGAAAATACCGCCAACCGGCGCGCGCACGAAACAACGACCGGGCCAGAAATTTGGGAACAAACCGGCGGCAGCATCGACGCATTCGTCGCGTCCGCCGGAACCGGCGGCACGATCGCAGGTGTTGCGACTGCCCTCAAGACGCGAAGGAGCGATATCCTCACCGTGCTGTGCGATCCGATGGGCTCGGCTCTCTACAACTATGTAAATAACGGCGAGCTCACGACTGAAGGTGAGTCCGATCTCGAAGGGATCGGCATCAAGCGCATAACCGCTAACTTCGAGGCAGCTCCGATCGATCGCGCCATTCGCGTGACCGATGGGCAAGCGATCGCGATGGCGCACTGGCTGCTGGAACACGAGGGGATCTTTGTGGGCGGCTCGAGCGGGCTCAACGTCGTCGGTGCAGCGAAGGTAGCAGGAGACCTTCCAACCGGTTCGACGGTCGTCACCATCCTCTGCGACGGCGGCGGCCGCTATGTCTCGCGGATGTTCGACGACGCCTGGATGCGCGAAAACAATTTCGCGAAGCAACAGGCACTGCCAGCAATTCTCGGGCGGGGATAGGTTTTAACGGCGGCAACATTGAAGGCGACTTTAGTCATTTTTTTGCCGAAGGAGATTATCCGTGACGACCACTGCTACGCAAGGGCCGCCCAGCGTCTTGCGCATCAACGATACCGCGCCGAACTTCACCGCCGAGACGACCGAAGGCCAGATCGACTTTCACCAATGGATCGGTGACGGTTGGGCGGTCTTGTTTTCACATCCCAAAGACTTTACGCCGGTCTGCACGACCGAGCTTGGCTATCTTGCGGGGCTGAAGGACGAGTTCACCAAACGCAATACCAAAATTATCGGCGTGAGTGTCGATCCCGTTAGCGACCACACGAAGTGGGCGCGCGATATCGAAGAGACCCAGGGCCACAAGCTCAACTATCCGTTGATCGGCGATCCGGAGCTCAAGATTGCGAAACTCTACGGGATGCTCCCATCCGAAGCCGGAGATACGTCCCAGGGTCGCACGCCGGCCGACAACGCCACCGTGCGGACAGTCTTCATCATCGGCCCTGACAAGAAAATCAAGCTCATGTTGATCTATCCAATGACGACCGGGCGTAACTTCGACGAAGTGCTAAGAGTCATCGATTCGCTCCAGCTTAGCGCGAAACACCGAGTCGCGACCCCGGTAAACTGGAAACCTGGCGAAGATGTGATCATCGCTGGGGCTGTTTCAGATGAGGAGGCACGTGAAATTTACCCCGAGGGCTGGAAGGCGCCAAAACCATACCTGCGCATCGTCCGGCATCCAAACTAAGCTGTCCGTGCATGTGCGCTTTGAGCGCTTGTTTGAATGCGCGTGAGACGCAGTGAAGTGACCGAGCGCTCAGTCGCGAATGATACGGATATGGACATTGACGTTGCGGCGCTCGACCGCCTCCTGACCGCCCCGGAACAGGGCGACGATCTAATACTCGACACGCGCGATCGCGATGTGGCGGCACGCTGGCATCCAGAAGGCCCGGGTGCGCGGTATTTGAACGTCCCGTATGACGAGTTTGAAGCCGACCAAGACGCTGCCGTCGCGCAAATGCCCCCAAACGCGGGCAGCGTTCACGTCCTCTGTGCGCGCGGAATATCCGCTGTCGACATCGCCGAAATCTTGCGCGAACGCGGAGTTCACGCCGGCATTGTCGGTGGG
>JAFAJV010000151.1 GCA_019235995.1 Vulcanimicrobiota bacterium | reverse complement strand
CGCTTTCCAGCCTCAGTTGACGGTGATGACCAGCTTGCCATCGACGGTGCCGCCCTTGCTTTCCTCGAGTGCGGCGACGGCCTCTGCGAGAGGGCGTTCTCCCGCGATCATGACGCGGATCGCGCCCCGCTCGATCAGCTCGAGCAGCGCGCGCAGGCCCGCGTGCGTGCCCTGCGGTGTCTCCAGCATGACGACGTTCGTCGCAACGGCATTGCGGTTCGCGAACCATCCGACATCCGCCGCGCCGATCGTCGAAACGATGCGCCCGCCGTCGCGCAACAGCGCGCCGGTGCGCTTGATCGCGTCGGCGTCGTCTACCAGATCGAGGATGGCGTCGACGCCGTCCGGATGCGCGGCGCGCACGCTCGCGACGACGTCGTCCTTGTCGTAGCCGATGAATTCGTCCGCGCCGAGCGAGCGCGCGAGGCCCTCGTTCGCCGAGCGAGCGATTGCGATCACGCGGGCTCCGCGGTCGCGGGCCATCTGCACGGCAAAGCTACCCACGCCGCCCGTCGCGCCGAGCACGAGCAGCGTCGTGTCCTTGCCGACACCGAGCGCCTCTAGGCCGGCGAGCGCGGTCAACCCCGCCGTCGGGACAGCGGCGGCATCGGCGTCGCCGACGTCGTCGGGAATCTTGGCGACGGGCTGACCTGGGCCGTCCTCGGGCACCAGCGTGTACTCCGCAAACGCACCATGATCGCGCGCAATCCCGAAGATGCGTTCGCCGTTGCGGTACTTCTGCACGCGGTCGCCCGTCTCGCTGACGACGCCCGCGAAATCCTGGCCGAGCACGAACGGCAACCGTTGCTGTGCGCGTTCACGCCGCTTCCAATCGATCGGATTCACTCCGGCCGCCACGACTCGAACGAGCACCTCGTGCGGTCCGGGCTGCGGCACCGGAACGTCTTTGATCGATCCGGCGTCGCCGTGATGCTCTACAACGGCCGCTTTCATGTGAGCGTTTCTCCCCCCGCAGGCCTGATTCGAAACGGCGAGGGGTCGGCCTTGCGTATCCCGTAATGGTTTGCCGATGAAGAGCTCCTGCGAGGGCTGCGGCGGGGCACTCCAAGGTGCCAATGACGCGCGTGCGTGTTCCTACGGCTGCACGTTTTGTTCCGAGTGCTCCGCGAGGATGAACGATCGCTGCCCGAACTGCGGCGGCGCGCTGCTGCCCGGCGCTGAGTCGGCGTAATGGTCACCGCGTTCATCCTCCTGGAGGTCGAGCGGCCCCGGCTGCGCACGATCGCCGAGGACTTACTCGCCATCAATGGGATCGCCGAAGTCTATTCCGTCGCCGGGCCGTACGACCTCATCGCGGTCGCCCGCGTGCGCGAGCACGAGGAGCTCAACGACCTCGTCACGGAGCAGGTCGCCGCGCTCGACGGAATCGTCGGGACCGAGACGCTCATCGCGTTCCGATCGTTCTCGAAAAAAGACCTCGGCCTCCTATGGGACATCGGCTCGTAAGAGCTTTCTCTTAGGGTGATTCTACGCGGTAGAGATTCGTCTCGTCGATGCTGAGGCGCTGCGGCTCGTTTCCGTCGTAGTCCTCGAATCGCACGACCGACGTGCCGATCGCGAACTCATCGTTGCCGAGCGGCTTGAGGGTGTCCACGCCGTCGAGCGTTAGCCGGTCCTTGACGATCACGACGCGCGTGATCTGCGGCTGCCCGAAGAACACGTTCTCATATCGCCCGGCCAACGCGCGCCACTCGGCGGGATACGTGAAAGAGCGCGGCCCACGGTAGCGCTCGTTCGGCAACCACCGCGAGCCGTAGCTCATCTCGACGACGCTGCCGGCGCTGTCGCGGCCGAACGCGAGGAGAAACGTCGCGTACTTCGGATCGTCGGCCCAGAAGCGGTCCGCGCCGCGAGGGCAGAGCGCGATTCGTTTGCCACCGTCGATCAGGAAGAGCCGGTCGCGCGCCGCCGCTACCTGAAGCATCGCTCCGTCGGCCGAACCGTATGTCCCGGCGTAGTCGTTCGCGCGTTCGACGCGTGCCGGATCGGGGTAGGCCGGGGGAGCGGGAATCGGCTGCCCGAGGCTCTGCGCGCGCAACACCCGCATCGCGTAGAGCACGATCGCGCACGGATGCAGCGGCGCCTCGACGAGATTCGCGAACGCGACGATGCCGACGCCGCGCGTGAGGTTCATCTGCATGCAGGCGGTGTAGCCCGAAATGCCGCCGGTGTGGCCGATGAGGCGATCGCCGCCGTCCTCGAAGATGGCCAGACCATAGCCGTACTGCCGGTAGAACTCCGGCGCCTCGGCCAGCACGGCGTCGGAAGACCCCGCCGGCTTCCCGTTCTTGAGCGTATCGGGCGACGTCATCGCGGCGAAGGTCGCGGGCGCGATGAGCTGCGTCCCGCCGCTCGTCTTGCCGCCGTTGAGAAAGAACCGCATGTACACGGCCATGTCCGCCGGCGTCGAGAGCACCGAGCCGGCGGGATCGACGAAGTCCATCGGCGGCGAGGGGACCAGCGCGGGGTGCAGCGGCGGGGGCCGATCGTTGTCGCGGAATTGATAGCCTAGCGCGGCGTTCGCCATGAGCTCCGGCGTGAACACGGGGACGCTGTGCGTCATGCCGATCGGGGCAAGGACGCGTTCGCGGAGTGCGTCGGGCCACGTCTGTGCGTCCTGTCGTGCGACGATCGCTCCCGCCACGGCGTAGCCATCGTTGGAGTACGACCACGCCGTGCCCGGGGTGAAGAGCGTCTTGGCCGCGCGCAGCGCGACGATGTCGTACCCGTATCCCATTTCGACGGCGTAGTCGTCGGGCAGACCGGCAGTGTGCGAGAGCAGCTGATGAACCAGGACCGGCGTTCCTCCCGAGTCGATCGAGAACCAGGGAAGGTACCGCTGTGCGGGTTCGTTGAGGTCGATCTGGCCGGCGTCGTGCTGCTCCAGCAGCGCCAGCGCCGTCATCGACTTCGTGATCGAGCCGATCGCAAAGCGCGTGCGCGCCGTCACCGGTATCTTTGCGTCGACGTTCGCGTACCCCAGCGCGATCACGCGGAGCGTGTGCGTGCGGTCGGTGATGGCGACGGCGAGACCGGGAGTGCCCTGATAACGCATCGCAGCCGGAGCGTAGTCGGCGATCGCCGCGAGAGCGGCCGAAAGCGTCGGGCCACGCGCGCCGTCGCTGGGCACCGGCAAGAGCGCGGTCGCGAGCGCCGCGCACAGCGCAGGGACGGCTGGAGAGGACCGCCGCATGGTGGGTGATAGTAAAAGAAAGAGGTTCCGAAAGCCTCCCCCGCTGAAACGGGCCTCTCTTCCTACGGGTTAAGCAGGTACCATGGCACGCATCTATGAGAATTTGGCCGATACGTTCGGCAACACGCCGCTCGTCAAGATTCCGCGGATGGCCCAAGGCCTTCCGGCGACGGTGCTGGTCAAGATGGAGTCGTTCAATCCCGCGGGGTCCGTGAAGGACCGCATCGGGGTCGCGATGATCGAGGCCGCCGAACGCGACGGGCGGCTCCTTCCGGGAATGACGATCCTCGAGCCGACGAGCGGAAACACGGGGATTGCGCTCGCCTTCGTCGCCGCGGCGAAGGGCTATCCGCTGATCCTGGTCATGCCCGACACGATGACGATCGAGCGTCGCAACTTACTGAAGGCGTACGGCGCCCAAGTCGTTCTCACGCCCGGTGCCGAGGGGATGCCGGGGGCTTTGCGGCGCGCCAACGAGATTCTTGCCTCCGCACCGGGCAAGTACTTCATGCCGCAGCAGTTCGAGAACCCCGCAAATCCGGAGATCCACCGGCGGACGACGGCCGAGGAGATCTGGCGGGACACCGACGGCGCGGTTGACATCGTCGTGTCGGCGATTGGAACCGGCGGAACGATCACCGGCGTCGGCGAGGTGCTCAAATCGCGCAGGCCCGGTGTGCAAATGATCGCCGTCGAGCCCGACGCGTCGCCGGTGCTCTCCGGCGGAAAACCGGGTCCGCACAAGATTCAGGGAACGGGCGCGGGCTTCGTGCCGAAGGTGCTCAACACCGAAATCTACCAAGAGGTGATACGCGTCACCGACTCCGACGCGATTGCGACCACGCGCCGCCTGGCGCGAGAGGAAGGCATGCTGGTCGGCATCTCGACGGGCGCGAACGTTTGGGCCGCGCTCCAAGTCGCGGCGCGGCCGGGGTCTGCGGGCAAGACGATCGTGACCATCGGCTGCGACACCGGCGAACGCTATCTCAGCAATCCGGTCTTCGCCGAGCAGGAGGCGACGATCGTCGAACCGGCGCTGGTTTGAATCGCCCGCTCCTCGTCGAGGTTACGCGCGGCGATTTGGTCGAGTCGGTGCACGGCGTCGCGGCCTGCGCCGTTGACGCGCGCGGCATCACGCTGTACGAGGCGGGAGACGTTGACGCTCCGGTCTACCTGCGATCCGCCGCCAAGCCGTTCATCGCGGCCGCCGTGCTCGAATCCGGCGCGGGCGAGCGGTTTGGATTCGACGCGCGCGAGATCGCGGTGATGAGCGGCTCGCATACCGGCGAACCGTTTCACGTCGACGCGGTCCGGTCGATGCTGAAGAAGATCGGCATGGATGCTTCGGCGCTTCAATGCGGCGTCCACTGGCCCTATGACGAGGCGGCGACGAATGCGCTGCGGCGCGAGGGGCAAGAGCCGACCGTGCTGCACAACAACTGCTCCGGGAAGCACGCCGGCATCCTCGCGCTGTGCAAGGCCATCGGCGCGGACACGGCGACCTACCTGCTCGCCGACAACCCCGCGGAGCGTCGGATCTTGGACTTCTGCGCGCGCCTGTCCGACGACGACGCAGCGTCTTGGCCGGTCGGCACCGACGGGTGCGGCATACCGGTGTACGCGACCAGCCTGAAGAACGCGGCGCTGTCGTTCGCGCGCATGGCCTCGCTCCGCGGGATCGGCGAGCGGGACGCGACGGCTTTGCGCGCGGTTCGCGAAGCGATGGTCGCGCATCCGGAATACGTCGCCGGCACGAATCAGTTCGACACCGAGCTGATGACCGCAGCGGGAGGCAACGTGGCCGCAAAGGCCGGCGCCGAGGGGGTGCACGGTGCCGCGGCGATCGCGCAGGGGCTCGGCTACGTCTCGAAGGTTCTCGACGGCGGCGCGCGTGCGCGCGGCCCGTCGACGATCGCCGTTTTGCGCGGTCTGGGCGTTCTGAGCGCAACCCAAGCCGCCGCCCTGGGTCGATTCGGCGCGCCGAGCGTGTATAATCGGGCCGGGCGCCTGGTGGGCGAGATCCGCGTATTTCCGGGCGCCGTGGAAAAAGCGAATGTCTGAGTACTTACGACTGCTGCGCGAGCGCGTGCTGATCTACGACGGTGCGATGGGGACGCAGCTCATGGAGCTCGACCTCTCCGACGACGACTTCGGCGGCGCCGCATATCGCGGCTGCAACGAGGCGCTCGTCCTCACCCGGCCCGACGTCGTCCGCGGCATCCACGAAGCGTACCTCGCGGCGGGCGCCGACGTCGTGGAAACCGATTCGTTCACCGGATCGCGGCTCAAGCTCGACGAGTACGGCCTCGGCGCGCGCACGCGCGACATCAACCTGCGCGCTGCGTCGCTTGCGCGCGAGGCCTGCGATGCGTTCTCGTCGACGCGTCATCCGCGTTTCGTCGCCGGATCGATGGGTCCGACGGGGATGCTCGTCTCGTCCTCGGATCCCTCGCTCTCGAAGATCACGTACGAGCAGTTGCGCGATCTGTACGCGGAGCAGGCGCGCGCGCTCGTCGACGGCGGGGTTGATCTGCTGCTGCTCGAGACGATGCAGGACCTGTTGGAGCTGAAGGCGGCGATCGCGGGCATTCGTCTCGAGTTCGCCCGTGGGATGCGGCGCGTGCCGATCCAGGCGCAGCCCACGCTGATCACCGAAGGACGCATGCTGCTGGGCACGGACATCCGCGCGATCTGCGCGACGCTCGACGCGCTGAGCGTCGACGTCGTCGGCCTCAACTGTTCGACGGGCCCCGCGCAGATGCGTGATTCGATTCGCTATCTGTGCGATAACGCGCGCTGCTTCGTCAGCGTCGTTCCGAACGCGGGCCTGCCGCTGATGGGCCCGCAGGGCGAGACGATCTACCCCGAGGGCCCGCGCGAGCTGGCGCAAGAGTTGGCCGCGTTCGTGCGAGACTTCGGCGTCGACGCAGTCGGGGGGTGCTGCGGCACGACGCCGGAGCACATCGCCGCGCTGCGCGAGGCGGTCGCCTCCGCCGAGCGCAGGCGCCGGCCCACGGTCGATCGTCCGCAAGAGGCCGCGTCGGCGATCACCGCCGTCTCGCTCGAGCAGCAGCCCCGCCCGTTGCTCGTCGGCGAGCGGATCAATTCGCAGGGATCGCGCAAGATCAAGCGGCTGCTGCTCGCGGACCACTACGACGACATCGTGCTGGTGGCGCGCGAACAAGTCGAGGGAGGCGCGCATCTTCTCGACGTTTGCTGCGCCCTCACCGAGCGCCCCGACGAAGACGCGCAGATGCGCGAGCTCGTGCGCCGGCTCGCGCAGTCGATCGAGGCGCCGCTGGTCGTCGACTCGACCGAGCCCAAAGTTCTCGAGGTCGCGCTGCAGAACTATCCGGGCCGAGCGGTCATCAACTCGGTCCATCTCGAGTCCGGGCGCGCGAAGATGGACGCGGTCCTGCCGCTCGCGCGCGAGCACGGCGCGGCCGTCGTGGCCCTGACGATCGATGAAAGCGGCATGGCCAAGACAGCGCAACGCAAGGTCGACGTAGCGCGCCGCATCCACGAGATCGCCGTCGGCGAGTACGCGATGCCGCCCGGGGCCCTCATCTTCGACGACCTGACGTTCACGCTCGCGACGGGCGAGGCCGAATTCCGTGACTCGGCGATCGAAACAATCGAGGGAATTCGCGGCATCAAGCGTGCGCTGCCCGGCGTGTTGACGTCGCTCGGCATCTCCAACGTCTCGTTCGGACTAAAGCCCGAGGCGCGCGCCGCGCTCAACTCGGTCTTTCTGCACCACTGCGTCGAGGCCGGACTCGACTGCGCGCTCGTGCATCCCAAGGAGATCACGCCGTACTTCGAGATCGACGCCGTCGTCCGGGAGCTCTGCGACGACCTCGTCTTCAACCGGCGTCCCGACGCGCTGACGCGCCTGATCGAGCACTTCGAGGCCAACGCCGCGACCGCCGCGGCTCCGAGCGACGAACGCGCCGACGAGAGCGGGCCGGTCGAGGAGCGCATCCATCTCGCGATCCTGCGCCGCCGCAAGGACGGCATCGAGGCAAAGATCGACGAGGCGCTGCAGCAACGCAACCCGGTGGAGGTGCTCAACGAGATTCTCCTGCCCGCGATGAAGGACGTCGGCGACCGGTTCGGACGGGGCGAACTGATCCTGCCGTTCGTGTTGCAGTCCGCAGAGGTGATGAAGAAGGCGGTCGCCCACCTCGAACAATTTCTCGAGCGGCGCGAAGGCGCGACGAAGGGCACGGTCGTGCTCGCGACCGTCTTCGGCGACGTTCACGACATCGGCAAGAATCTCGTTCACACGATCTTGGCGAACAACGGTTACACCGTAGTCGATCTCGGCAAGCAGGTTCCCATGAACGTGATCCTCGAGAAGGCCGTCGAGGTCGGTGCGGACGCGATCGGGCTGTCGGCGCTGCTGGTCTCGACGAGCAAGCAGATGCCGATCTGCCTCGAGGAACAGGACGCGCGCGGACTCCAATTCCCCGTGATCGTGGGTGGTGCCGCGATCAATCGCGATTTCGGACGGCGCATCGCGCTGCTCGATAGCGGCACGCGTTTTTTCGAGCCGGGCTTGTTCTATGCGCGCGACGCCTTCGAAGGACTCGATCTCGTCGACGCACTCACGGGCGATGCGGCGCGCCGGGCCGAGCTGCTCGAGCGGACCAAGCGCGACGCGATCGCAGCGCAGGCAAACCGGCGTTCCGCGGCACCGGTTGCGGGCGCCGCGACGTCGCTCGTGAAGCGCGACCGCGCCGACGTGCCGCAACCGCCGTTCTGGGGCGCGCGAACGCTCGAGTCCATAGCGTTGGCCGACCTCTGGCCGTGCTTCGACCTGCGAAGCCTCTACCGTCTGTCCTGGGGCGCCTCGAACGTCAAGGGCGCCGCGTTCGATCGGATCGTCGCCGAGGAGTTTGCGCCGCGGCTGCTGCGCTATCAGACCGATGCGGCCGCCGGCGGCCTGCTGCAGCCGCGCGTCGTGTACGGCTACTTTCCCGCGGCGGGGCTCGGCAACGAGGTGATACTGTTCGACCCGCTCGACCACCAGCGCGAGATCGCGCGGATGGCGTTTCCACGGCAGATCGGCGGCGAGCATCTCAGCCTGGCGGACTATCTGCGCGAGCCCGGCGAGCGCGGCGCAACGGACGTCGTGGCGCTCCAGCTCGTCACCGTCGGGAACGACGCGTCGGAGCGCACGAGCGCGCTCCAGGCCGCGGGCGATTACAGCGAGTCGTATTTCCTGCACGGATTCTCCGTACAGTCGGCGGAGGCGCTCGCCGAGTACACGCATCGGCGGATCCGCCGGGACCTCGGGCTCGATGACGAGCGCGGAAAGCGTTATTCCTGGGGCTACGGCGCCTGCCCCGACCTCAAGCAGCACGAGATCGTGTTCGAGCTCCTCGACGCCGAGGCGAAGATCGGCGTGACGCTCACGCCGGCGTTTCAAATCGTTCCGGAACAATCTACCGCGGCGATCGTCATGCACCATCCGCGGGCCGCCTACTTCAACGCGGCGGCGACGCGGGAGCTCGCCGCCTCGTAGGTTTTCGTCCGGCTTCGTGCTCGCGCTCCTGGCCCTCGCGTTTCTGCATCTCTGGACGCACGCCGAGCGAGGCTGGTTCCTCGGCATCCCGACGGTCGCCGGCGGCATCGTCTACGAGGGCACCACGCTCGGCGAGGTGCTCGCGCTCGACGAGCGCGACGGTCGCGTGCGCTGGCGCGCTGCGCTCGGAGCCAATCCCGACGAAACGTACGGCAGCCCGCGCGGCGTGATCTCGTCGATCGCGATCGCGGCCGGCACGGCGTACGCCGTCAGCGGCAGCTGTGAGGCGGCGGCATTCGACGCCCTCGACGGCGCGCGGCGCTGGCAGCGGAGCATCTGCTCGACGGCGCGGAACGACGACACGTTCGCGTCACCCGCCGTCGCCGGCAGTCGCGTGCTCTTCAGCATCGACGTCATCGCCGATCGGCCGACCGACATCGGTCGCGAGATCGCGCTCGACGCGTCGACGGGCGCTGTGTCCTGGGCGTTCTCGCCCGTGCGCTATCGCGGCACCGGGGGCGGCATCTCCGGAACGCCCGCGGTCGATTCGGCTCGCGGCATCGTCGTCGTCGGAACGGGGAATCCGACGCCGATGAGCGCACCGCCGGCCGGTGCCGATCCGTACACCGACTCCGTCATCGCGATCGATCCGCGCTCCGGCCATTGGCGCTGGGCCACGCAGCTGCTCGCGCACGACGCCAACGACTTCGACGTCTTCACCGCTCCGCGTCTCTTCTCGATCGCGCGCCGCGGTCGAATGATTCCCGCAGTCGGCGTCACGCTGAAGAACTCACGGTACGTCATGCTGGACGAACGCAGCGGAACGATTCTTTGGCAACGCCAGCTGGTGGCGGCGAAGCACTGGATGCAATCCATCGGAACGCCGGCCTCCAGCGGCACCACGATCGTCGTTCCGCTCTTCCACGGGCCAAGCGACGGCGCGTTGGTGGCGCTGGACTCCGACGACGGCAGCGTGCTCTGGCGGGCCGCCACCAACGGCATCTACGAGCAGCCCGTCGTCTGGCGCGGCATCGTCCTGGTCGCGGAGGCAACCGGCGCCATCGAAGCCTTCGATCTACGCGATGGCCGCAATCTGGGGCACCTCTCGCTCTCGTCCGTGCTCTACGGCCGAGGGCTCGCGCTCGACGGCGACACGCTCTTCGTTGCAGGCCGCGGCAAGTTGTGGGCGTACCGTCTGAAGCAATGACGGAGCGGGCGGTCCTCTATGTCGGGCTGATCGTCGTGGCGATCGTGATGATCGCCGCGCTGGCCTTGGCGCTCCGGCGGCAGCGCGGCCCGCTGCCGAAGCCCCTTTCCGCTGCGACCTCAATTGCCATCGGTTTCGTCACGAACTTTTTCGATACGCTCGGGATCGGTTCGTTCGCGACGACGACCTCGCTCTACAAGTTTTTGCGATTCGTTCCCGACGAGCGCATTCCCGGAACGCTCAACGTTGGCCACACGCTTCCCACCATTCTCGAGGCTGCAATATTCATCGTCAGCGTTGCCGTGGCGCCGGCGACGCTGCTGCTCTTAATCGCAGCCTCGATCGTCGGCGCGTGGCTGGGAGCCGGCTTCGTAGCGCGCTTACATCGACGCTATGTGCAGATCGGCATGGGAAGCGCCCTTGCGGTGGCGGCTGTACTGTTCATCATGGTTAATCTGAAGGGCAGCCAATTCGGTCTGACCGGAACGGCTCTAGGTCTCGTAGGCGTGCGCCTCTGGATAGGTATTTTCGTGAGCTTCTGCTTGGGCGCTCTGATGACGATCGGCATCGGTCTCTACGCGCCGTGCATGATTATGGTGAGCCTGCTCGGCATGAACCCGATCGCGGCGTTTCCGATCATGATGGGCTCCTGCGCGTTTCTCATGCCGGTCGCTAGCCTTCGATTCATTCGGTTTAATGCGTTCTCGATGCGTGCTGCGCTCGGACTGACCCTCGGTGGGATACCTGGAGTGTGGATCGCCGCGCACATGTTATTCCGCCTGCCGATCACAGCGGTGCGATGGCTGGTCGTCATCGTCGTGCTCTACGCCGCCGTTACGATGCTGCGCTCGGCGGCGCATGAGGCGTCGGCTGGCAGAGCAAGCGACGAAGTCCCGGCTGAATCCTTGGGTTAGACGGCTACTTCGAGCGTGTTGTAGACGAAGCGGCCGCCGACCATCGTGCCGATGACCTGGTAATCGCGGTCCCAGAAGGAAAGATCGGCGCGCGCTCCGCGCGTTACACGGCCCAGCTCGCCGTCGTGCCTGATCAGCCGCGCCGGAGCGTGCGTCGCCGCGACGACGGCCTGCGCGAACGGGATGTGCGCGTAGGACATATAGTTGCGTAGCGCGTCGTCGATGCGCAACGCGCTGCCCGCGATGGTGCCGTCGGCCGCCCGCATCACGCCGCCTTCGATGTGATACCCGGGATCGGAGGCCGGCATGTTGTCCGTCACGAGGACGACGCGATCGCCAAGCGTGCGATGCAGGATGTCGATCATGACGGGTGACACGTGGAAACCGTCGCAGATGACCTGCACCAGCGTTCGGCGGTCCTGGATGAAGGCGGCCAAGATCGATGGGTCGCGGTGATCCAGCGGCGGCATCCCGTTGAACGCGTGCGTGAGCGAGCGAAAGCCAAGGCCGATCGCGAGCATGCCCTCGCGGTAGCGCGCCGCCGTGTGTCCCGCCGAGCAGACGACGCCGTTTTCGACGAAGACCCGCAGCGCGTCGCTCGCGCCCTCGACCTCGGGCGCCATCGTGACGAGGAGGCAGGCGCCCTTACACGCGTCGAGCATTTCCTGCGCGCGTGCCGCGCTCGCGTCAAGAAGCCATCCGTGGTTGTGGATGCGGCGAAACTTCGGGTTGAGGAACGGTCCTTCGAAGTGCACGCCGAGGCAGCGCGCGCCCCGCGGCGCGGCTTCCTCCAGCTGATTGGCCGCCTCGACGATCTCCGACGCGGCGTGAAGCATAGATTCCCACGGCGCGGTCATAACGCCCGCGACGAATCCGGTGGCGCCCATCCGCGCGTATTCGATGGACGCGACGCTGACCGCGTTGCCCTGATCGCGATTGAACAAATACTCGCTTGCCCCGTTGGTGTGGAGATCGATCAAACCCGGAGCCACGCTCGTGCCGGCCGGCAACGCGCAGTCCGCCGGCCCGTCGGCGGCGAGCACACCGGCGATGCGCCCATCTTCTATTGCTAACCGTCCGAACGTCGACGTCCCATCGCCGACGGCGATGAACGCTGGTCCCAGAATCAGTCCGGACATCGGAAGGGAGGCATTCGGCGAATCAGCGCCAGGGCCTCGTCGCGATGTTGCTCCATCAACGCCCTGGTATCGCCCTCGACGTTGAGCCGCAGCAGCGGTTCGGTATTGGACGGGCGCACGTTCATCCACCAGTTCGCGTAGCTGATCGTCAAGCCGTCGAGGCGGTCGACTTCCGCGTCGGCGTAACGTTCCTCGATCTCGCGCAGCTTCGCCGAAACGTCCGCCACCTCGGTGTTGATCTCGCCGGAACGGAAGCGCGTATCGATCGGCGCGATGACCTCGCTGACGGGCTTGGCGGCCGTGCTGAACAATTCGAGGCACGCGAGAAACGCGATCATGCCCGAATCGGCGTACCAGTTGTCGCGAAAATAAAAGTGTCCGCTGTGCTCGCCGCCGAACACGATGTCCTCTTCACGCATCAGCGCCTTGATGATCGAGTGGCCCACCTTCGAGCGCACGGGGACTCCGCCGCTGCGCGCGATGAGCTCCGGCACCCCGCGGCTGCAGATCAGATTATAGAGTATCTTAGCGCCGGGATGCTGCTCGAGCATCTTGCGCGCGACCAACGCCGTCACCGTGCTGCCGTCGACGACCGCCGCGTTCTCGTCGACGATAAACATGCGATCGGCGTCGCCGTCGAAGGCGACGCCCAGGTCGCAGCGGCGCTTGCGAACCTCGGCTTGCAGATCGATCATGTTCTCGGGCTCGATTGGGCTGGCGGGATGGTTCGGAAAGCTGCCGTCGAGCTCGAAATACAGCGGCACGACCTCGCAGGGGAGGAACTTGAAGTCCACCGCAATCCGCAACGGCCTGATCTTCGTGCGATCGATGAACGAGAGGCAGTGTTCCGCGAAGTCGTCCAGGACGTCGCGCCGCGAGACGCTTCCGCGTGCCGCCGCCTTCTCCGGCAGCGCTCCCGCGGCGAGCCGCTCGCGGATCGTCGCGAGCCCGGTGTCGAGTGAGATCGCCTGCGCCTCGGAACGGGTGAATTTCATGCCGTTGTACCGGGCGGGGTTGTGCGAGGCCGTGATCATCACGCCTCCGTCGAACGCAAACTTACCGACGGCGAAGTAGAGCGCGTCGGTGGAGACCATGCCAATGTCGACAACATTGGCGCCTGCGTCGCACGCGCCGCGCGCGAACTCCACGGCGAGGCTTCGCCCGGAGGGGCGCATGTCGCGTCCGACGGCGATGGTCGCACGTTGCGACCCGATCAGTGGCACGAAACAGCGACCGATGGCGTAGGCCACGTCTTCGTTGATCTGGGACGGATAAACGCCGCGAACGTCGTAGGACTTGAATATCGTGGGCTCGACTAGGCTCCGCACGGCTTGCCGTTCTTCGACCGGGTCTGTGTGACGCCTTCATGAAAAACGCGCCGCTCGCACGCGTCACCGGAACGCTGTTGCTGACGGCGTTCCTCGTGTTGACGCTCGTTTTCGCGGTGCAGGGAAGTTTCGAGACGCGCGGTCAGATCGCGAATACGTTCGCGCGGCAATCGCAGATCCAGCAGGCGCAGATCGACTTGGAAGAGCTGCTGCGCTTGCAGATCGACGAAGAGAACTCGCTGCGTGGATACTCTCTTACGCGCGACCCCTTCTACGTTGGTCAGTACCATCAAGCCGCCTCCGGCTACGACTCGAAGGAGGGCGCGATCCGGCAGACGCTGCGCGATCAGCGCCTTATCGCTGCGGAGCAGCTGCTGGGCACGTACGACCATCTCCAGTCCGAATGGCGCACCGAGGTGGCGACGCCGCTGTTGCGTCGCCCGGGCGAGCGTCTCGATGAGCTCGACAAGCGCAATAAGCTCTTCTCGGATTACGAGACGGGCACGGTCGCGGCGATCCGGCAGGCGCTTGCGAATACCGACGCCGCGCTCGTGCATAGCACGCAAGAACAACTCGACCGCTCGTCGTGGGTTCGCGCGTTCTGGGTGAGCGTATTCGGGCTGCTCGCCATTCTCTTCAACACCTATCGCACGCGTCTCAACCGAGAGCTCGAGGAGGAGCGCACGGTCACGAAGATCTTGCAGGGGGCCTTCCGAAGCGAGTCTGTGCCGCTGCCGCACTGCGAGGTCGGAAGTGCGTACCTTTCGGCGACCAGTCACATGGCGGTCGGCGGCGACATCTTCGACGTGTACCGTCTCTCGGAGAACCGCGCCCTCGTGCTGATCGCCGACATCAGCGGCAAGGGCGTGGACGCGGCCGTCTTGACCGCTTTCATCAAATTCATGATCCGTGCGATCGCTCTTCGCAAGAGCGATCCGGCGGCGATCTTGGCCGAGTTCAATGCGGCCTTCTCCAAAGCCGTGGGCAACCCATACCTCTTCGTCTCGATGTTCGTCGGCGTGCTCGACACCGGCACGTTCCATCTCGAATACGGGAGTGCCGGCCACGACTGCGCGTACGTTCGCACCGGCGCGGGCGTGGCGCCGCTGGCAATCACCGGTCCGGTGTTGGGCGTGATGGAAGAGCCGTACGGAAGCCAGTCGATCGACCTTCGATCCGGCGACACGCTCGTGCTCACTACGGACGGACTGACCGAGGTGCGGGATCGCTCGGGCGCGCAGCTCACCGAGCGCGGCGCGATCGAGCTGATCGAGCGGGCGAGCCCGCACGCGCAGGAGATGGCCGACGAGCTCGTCGCGCAGGTGCGCGCCCGCGCCGGGAGCCGGTTGCGCGACGACCTGGCCGTGCTCGCGATCCGCGTCGGGAACTCGGAGCCGCGCCATGCGTAGCGCCGCTCTCGCGCTCGTGCTGCTGGCCGCGACGCTCGCTCCGGCATCAGCCGACTGCCGGCTACATCACGGCCAGCATGTCGTGCTCTACAGCACGACGGACGATCCGTCGGTATTGATATGGGATTCCCGCGATCGTTTGCGGGAATATCACGCGGCCTCGTTCGACGAGGCTCAGGCAATGCTGCCGCACGCGCTGTTGGTCTCGCCCGGTACGCGCGCGGTCGTCGTTTCGTGCGTTCCCAATTTCGTGCAGTCGCCGATCTTTCGGACGCCGGACGACGCAATCGGCGTCGTCGTCTCCACCGGTCCGCAGCACGGCCTCACGCGTTGGGTGCTGGGGTCCGACGTGCGTCTGCTGTCGCGCTGACGCGCTCGCGAGCGAAGACGCGAAGGCGTCCGTCGGGCAGCGCGACGTGTTCCATCGCGATGCCGTACGCGCGCTCGAGCAGCGAACCCGCGAGAAGCTCCGCTGGCGGAGCGACGGCGAGCAGCGTTCCGTCGCCTAACAGGGCGATCCGGTCGGCGTAGGCGGCGGCCTCGTTAACGTCATGCAGCGCGCACACGACGCTCTTGCCCCCTCCCGCCAGCCCCCGCAGCAGCGCGAGGATTTCGTGAGCGACGCGCACGTCCAGGTGGCTCGTCGGTTCGTCGAGGAGGACGATCGGCGTCTCCTGCGCGAGGCCGAGCGCGATCCAAACGCGTTGGCGCTCTCCCGCGCTCAGCGTCGAGAACAATCGCTCCGCGAGCGCGTCGATACGCACCGCTCGCATGGCCTGCACGACCGCCGCCGCGTCGTCCTTTCGTTCGCTCCACTCCCACCAGCGGTGGTGAGGGGATCTGCCGATCGAGACGACGTCGCGTACGAAGAGGGCGTCGAGTAAGATCTCATCGCCGGTGACGAGCGCGACGAGCCTGGCACGCTCAAGCCCTCCGAGGCGCGTGCTCGCGCATCCGTTCAATCGTATCGTGCCGCCGGCGAGTGGATGGAGCCCGGCGATCGCGCGCAGCAGCGTGGTCTTGCCCGCGCCGTTTGCGCCGAGCACCGCGACGAACTCGCCGCTCTCGACTCGCGCGTCGATGCCCTCGAGCAGCCGATTGCCGCCGACGCGCAGTTCGACGCCGTGAAGCTCGATCAACGGCGCACGCCGGAGCCTGAAGCGACGGCGGGGCGCAGGTAGAGATAGAGGAACGTGGGCACGCCGATGAATGCGAGCAAGACGCCAATGGGGAGCTCGGCCGGCGCGACGACCCGCCGGCAGATCGCGTCGGCGACCATGCACAGCGTCGCTCCGATCGCCGCACACGCCGGCAGCAGAACGCGCGAGTCCGAACCCACGAGTCGCCGCGCGAGATGCGGCACGATCAGGCCGACGAAGCCGACCAGCCCTGCGAGAACCACACTGCTTGCGGCGAGCAGGGACGACGCGGCGAGGATGACCCACTGCGCGCGATCGACGCTGACGCCGACGGCGCGAGCGCGTAGCTCGCCGATGCGCAGTGCGTTGAGCGGCGTTACCGCCCAGAGCGAAAGGAGCGCGCCGGCCGCGACGTAGGGCGCCGTTTCCGCGAGCTCGCGCCAGCCGCGTCCCGCCATCGATCCGGCGAGCCACGCAACGATGCTGCTCGCGTAGTCCCCGGACTGCGCGCGAATGACGGCGAGCGTCACGATCGCGGCAAACAGCGTCGAGAGCGACACGCCGGCGAGGATCAGCCGGTTTCCGTCGATCCCGCCGCCGCGGCGAGCGAGCGCGGCGACGAGCAGCGCCGCGCCGAGGCCCGCGACGAAGCCGATCGCCGGCGTCGCGGCGGGCGTAGCGCCGGCGAGGATCGCGATGGCGATCGCCGCCGCAGCGCCTGCGCTGACGCCCGTGAGGTAAGGATCCACCAACGGATTGCGGAGCATTCCCTGAAGCATCGCGCCGCAGACCGCGAGCGACGCTCCGACGACCGCGGCGATGCAGACGCG
>JAFAJV010000150.1 GCA_019235995.1 Vulcanimicrobiota bacterium | reverse complement strand
CGCGATATGCTTTCACTTGCCTATTCCGCAGCAATGCTAGGCATCGAAGGCTACGTCGTGCGCGTAGAAGCCGATAGCGCGCCCGGCACGCCTTATATTTCGATCATCGGACTTCCCGATCGCGCGCTCGGCGAAGCCAAGGAACGCGTGCGCGCGGCGATCATCAACTCCGGCTTTCCGTACCCCGCAGGACGGTTGCTCGTCAACCTTAGCCCGGCCGACGTTCGCAAAGTGGGTCCGGCGTTCGATCTCGCTATCGCACTGGCGCTCATCGGCATCGACGGGCAGATCGAACCGCGATCGCTACAGCAGTTCATCGCGCTGGGCGAACTCGCCCTCGATGGACGACTGCAACCGGTGAGCGGCATTCTGTCGATGGTGATCGGTGCTCGCAATGCCGGGTTTACGAAGCTCATCGTGCCCGCAGGCAACACCGATGAAGCGACGCTCGTCGCGGGGATGGAGTTGTACGCGGTCGATTCATTGCGCTCTGCAATCGCCGTTATTTCCGGCCACGGTGCGAAATGGCGCCGGCGCACAACCGCGCCGGCAGTAGATGCGCGCGACGATCTCATCCACGGCGATTTTATCGACGTGCGAGGGCAACTCGGTGCAAAGAGAGCGCTCGAGATCGCGGCGGCCGGCGGCCATAACGTGCTGCTCGTCGGTCCGCCGGGGTGCGGCAAGACGATGCTCGCCCGGCGGCTGCCGTCGATCTTGCCCGCGATGTCGCTGCAGGAGGCGCTCGAGGTGACGAAGATCTACAGCGTTGCCGGGCTGCTGCTCGGGCGCGCCGGCATCGTCCGCGCGCGCCCCTTTCGCTTTCCGCATCACACGATCAGTCAAACGGCGCTCGTCGGCGGCGGCGCGCTCGTCAAGCCCGGCGAGATCTCGCTCGCGCATCACGGAGTGCTCTTTCTCGACGAGTTTCCGGAGTTCGCGCGCAGCGCGATCGAGGTGATGCGGCAGCCACTGGAAGAGGGTACCGTCACGATCGCGCGCTCCGCGGGAACGTTTACGTATCCCGCTCGCTTTCAGCTGGTGGCCTCGATGAACCCGTGCCCGTGCGGCTATCGCGGCACGCGCAGCGCCGAGTGCCGCTGCGACGACGCGATGGTGGCGAAGTACGTCAGCAAGCTTTCCGGACCGCTGCTCGACCGCATCGACCTGCAGATCGAGATCGCGCGCGTTCCGTTCGACGACATGGTGCGGTATGAATCGGCGGAACGTTCCGCCGTCATCCGGCGGCGCGTCGTCACGGCTCGGGATCGGCAGAGCCGGAGGTTCTGCGGCTCGGCGCTGCTGTGCAACGCCGAGATTCCCGGAAACGCGATGCGCCGCTACTGCGCGCTCGACGACCCCGCGATGCGATTGCTCGCGCATGCAAGCGCCAAACGTCAGTTCTCGGCGCGCGCCCTCGACCGCATCGCCCGGGTCGCGCGCACCATCGCCGACCTCGCGGGTGAAGATGCCATCGCCGCCGCGCACGTCGCCGAGGCGATCCAGTATCGCAGCCTGGAGCGTTTGGGAGCCGCCGCCTAAGTTTAGCCCGACTCGAACTGCGGGATCGCATCGCCGTCGAGGAACACGCTGAGCTCGCCCGGCGAGAACTGCAGCCCCGCCCAGAACGAGCCGAAGTCGCCGTACCGCGCGCTCGCCTCGTCGAAGCGCATCTCGTAGACCAGCTTCTTGAAGACGAGCGGATCGTCGGCGTAGAGGTCGACGCCCCACTCGAAGTCGTCGAAGCCGATCGACCCCGAGATCACCTGCGTCACGCGGCCGTGGTAGGAGCGTCCCACGACGCCGTGCTGGCTCATCATCTTGGCGCGCGCCTCGTAGCCGAGGATGTACCAGTTCTGCACCTCCCCGCGGCGCTTGCTCATCGGGTAGAAGCACTGATAACGGCGAGGCGGAACCTTTGCCCAGAGTCGCGGCGCGACGTAGGGACTCTCGGCCTGTTTGCGCATCAGCTCGTCGAATGCCGCGATCCACTCGGGCGACTGGGGCGGCAGTCCGCGCTGATCGAGCTCCGCGTGGATCTTCGCCGTCGCGTCGTAGAGACCGAGCTCCAGCACCGAAACGTAGGAGCCTTGCGGCACGAGGAACTCGCGCAGCTCCAGCTTGTCGACCAGCGTCTGCGCGTATGCCAAGCCGTCGAAGCTGCGCGCGTAGTGCGTCAGCATGAGGTCCGCCTTATGGCCGACGACCTGGGTGAGGCCGACGTCCCCTTCGTCGTTGCCCTTCAGATGATCGAGCAAGTCCGCGGCGTGACCGGCGTACTTGTTCCGGCGCTTCTCCGGTAACGCGTCCCACTGCCGCCGGTTAAAGGCGAACATCCGATGGAGAATCCACCATCCTTCCAGGGATTCCGGGACGTTCGGGTCACGCATGACGTCGGCTGGTGTTCTCCTAGCCGCGGGCTAACACTTTCACCCGCTTGACCTCGGCCTCGACCTCGGCCTCGAGGCGGTCGGGGCGCTCGCGGTACTTGGCCCAGAGCGGAGGCGTGTGCGCGATGTCGTTAAGGACGCGCGCGTAGACCGAGTTGACCGGTGTGGGGACGTGCCGTTCCAGCCCGGCCGCGGCGACCGCGCCGTTGAGCACGTCGACCTCCGTTTGGGGACGCGCGCGGCGCAGATCGAGCAGAAGCGAAGGCGGCTTCGTGCCGCGAGCGCCGGCGATCGTATGGGCGAGCAGGCCGCGTGACACCGGGGTCGGCAGGCTCGCGACGCCGAACAGCGCGCGCACCGGATAACGCGGAAGGTCGATCGGCTCGATCCCGAGCGCGCGCATCACCGCGCGGACCTCGCGTATCATCCGGATTTCGAGCGTGAAGATCTTGTCGAAGTGCACGAAACGGTTCGGCAGCACGTTGAGGATCGCGCAGCTCGCATTGGCGACGACGTTGAGCGCCAATTTGCTCCACTTCAACGCGCGCCAGTCCTCGACGACCTTGACGGTCAGTCCGGTGCTCGCGAAGGTCGCCGCAAGCCAATTATAGGCGTTCGATCCGAGCGGTGCGAGCGCGAGGCCGCCCTCTTTCGCGGGCCGCGCGTTGCCGTCGCGGTCGCGATCGACCGGCGTCGTCAGCGCGGCCGCGATCACGTTGTCGGCGCCGAACGCTGCCGCGAGGCGCTCCTCGTTGCCGACGCCGTTCTGAGGCGAGATGAATACGCACTTCTCCGGATGGGCGATCGCCTTGCGCAGCGTCTCGATCGCTCCGCCGGTGTCGTACGACTTCGTCGCGACGAGGGCCGCGTCGGCATCGTAGGGCGTCACGGCGTCGAGCGTGCGGGGCGCGTACGCGACGTCGACGCCCACGCCGCGCAGCAGGTCGCCGACGTACGTTCCGACCGCGCCCTTGCCGACGATGTAGACGTTCACGCGGACACGCCCGTCGAGCCGAATCCCCCGTTGCCGCGCGATGTCGGGGGCAGCTCCCCGACGAGTTCGAAGGCCGCGCGCGAAACGGGCGCCACGACGATCTGCGCGATCCGGTCGCCGCGCCGAATGACGACCGGCTCGCTGCCGAAATTCGCGAGCACCACTGCAAGCTCGCCGCGATAGTCGGCGTCGATCGTTCCCGGTGAATTCAGACACGTCACCCCGCTGCGCACCGCGAGCCCGCTGCGCGGGCGAATCTGCGCTTCGTAACCCGGCGGAAGCGCGATGGAGAAGCCGGTAGGAACGAGCGCGCGCGCGCCGGGCAGGAGCGTGAGCTGCTCGCCGACGGCCGCGCACAAGTCGGCGCCCGCGGCGTGTTCGCTCATGTATTGGGGCTGCGGCAGCCCCTCTCCGTGCGGCAGGCGCTGGAGCGCGACGCGGACCTGCGACACTACAGCTGGGCCAGCTCTTCGCGGAAACTCTCGATGTCGCGGAACGACCGGTAGACGCTGGCGAAGCGAATGTAGGCGACCGGATCCAGCTGGCGCAGCGCTTCCATGAGCTTCTCTCCGACCAAGGCTGACGGCACCTCACTCTCTCCTCGGGCGAAGAGCTCGCGCTCCAGGTCGGCGGCGACCGCTTCCATGCGGCTCTCGGAGATCGGTCGTTTCTCACACGCCTTGCGGAGCCCGGCGAGGATCTTCTCGCGGCTGTACTGTTCCCGGCGGCCGTCTTTCTTCACGACGAACAGGCGGGGGGCTTCCATTCGCTCGTATGTGGTAAAGCGATGTTTGCAGCGCGGGTCCAGACACTCGCGCCGCCGGCGCACCACCGTTTCGTCATCGCGAGAGTCGACGACGCGCGTCTCGCTCTTGCGACAAGTCGGGCAAGTCAGCGGTAAGTCTCCACCCACGGCATATGTTGTGGGTGCCCGTATTATACGTTACTACGGGTAGGGAACGCAAAAAGGCCCAACGTGCGTCAGCACTTTGGGCCTTTACGACTGTGCCGCGGAGCGTTCAGGCGGCGCCGATCTTGAACATCTTGGTACCACAGACGGGGCACTTCCCTTCGGTCGCCGGGCGCCCGTTCTTCATAGTGATCTGAACCGCGTCTTTGATCTCGCGTTTAGCTTTGCACTTCACGCAATACGCTTCTGCTGCCAACTCCGGTACCTCCGTGCGGCCTGGCTATTAAACGCCGCTTGCGTAGGCCCTGCGCGGGAGTGATGGAAGCGCGATGCGGGACCCGGCCTACGAGACCCGTGAGGTCATCGAGTCGGCGCGCGCCGGTCGCGGCTTCGACGCCGCCGCGCTGGGGCTGTGGTGCTGCGGGGATTTGAGCGGCCTGGCGCGCGCCTGCGTTGCTATCGTTGGAACCAGGGCCGCCACGCCATACGGTAGGGGGCTCGCGTTCCGCATCGCGGCCGAGCTCGGCCAGGCGGGTTGCTGCGTCGTCTCCGGGCTGGCGCTCGGGATCGACGCCGCCGCCCACGAGGGCGCCCTGAGCGCCCGGGCGCCGACGATAGGGGTCCTCGGGAGCGGCCACCGGCGGTTCTTCCCGCGCCGTAATCGGGCGCTGGCCGAACGCATCCTGGCCGCGGGCGGCGCCGTGCTCTCGCCCTACCCGCCCGATCAGCCGGCCTTCCGGGGCCAATTCCTCGAGCGTAACGGCGTCGTGGCCGCGCTCGCCGACGCAGTGCTCGTCGTGGAGGCACCGTCTCGAAGCGGTGCGCTCAACACGGCGGGTTGGGCCGCGGGACGAATCCCGGTGCTCGCCGTCCCGGGCGACGTCGATCGCAAACACGTCCAGGGTTGCCTCGCGCTGATCCGCGACGGCGCGACGCTGGCGCGCGATGCCGGCGACGTGCTGGAGGCACTCGGTGCAACGCGCTCGCCGCGGCCGGCGCCGTCGAATCCCGCGCGCGACGCGACCTCGAGCCGGCTGCTCTGCGCGATGGATGGGGGCGCACTGGACTTCGACGAGATCGTCGCGGCGAGCGGCGTCGCTGCCTCGGCAGCGCTGGCGTCGCTCGCGATGCTCGAGCTCGAGGGTGCGGTCGAGTCGTTCGGTGCCGCGCGCTACGCGCGGGTCGAAACTCCACCGGGCGGCGAACACCATGCGTGATGGAGGTTGACGACGCACTGCGCGTGTTTGCCGACGCCGTTACGGGCGCCGTCGCCGCACGATATCCGTCGGAGCACGGAAGTGTCGCGTTCGAGGCGCCGCGCCGCCCCGAGTTCGGTGACTTCTCGACCAACGTCGCGCTGACGCTGGCGAAGACGGCGCGCCGAGCGCCGCAGGATCTCGCGATCGATCTCATCGACGAGGCGAAGCAACGGGCTCCCGAGCTCGACGGGCTCTTCAGCACGATCGAGCCGGTCGCCGGGTTCATTAACCTGCGGCTCGCGCCCGCCGTGTGGCATAGGGCGATCGCGCGAATTCTGCACGAGGGCGAACGATTCGGCTCCAAGCCCAGCAACGGCATGCGCGTCTCGCTGGAGTTCGGCAGCGCGAACCCCACCGGACCGCTCGTCGTCGTGCAAGGACGCTCGATGTCCATCGGGGCGACCCTCACGAACGCGATGCGGTTTTGCGGCTACGACGTCTTCGTGGAATGGATCATCAACGATGCCGGCCGGCAGCTCGACGCGCTCGGACGATCCGTCTACGCCCGGTACCGGCAGTCGTTCGAGCCCTCCTATCCGTTCCCCGAGGACGGCTATCCCGGCGATTATCTCGTGCCGATCGCGCATCGAATTCGGGAGCGCGACGGCGATCGATGGGTGGGCGCCGGCGAGTCGGAGTGGCTGCCGTACTTCTCGAAGAGCGCGCGCGACGAAATCGTCGCCGATCAGCAGCGCACCGCGCGGCGATTCGGCGTCGAGTACGATCGCTGGCAGAGCGAAAGCGAGTTGCACGAGGCGGGAAAGGTGCGCGAGGGAGTGGACCGGCTGCGCGAGCTGGGACTGACCTACGAGCAGGACGGTGCGCTTTTCTTTCGCGCGACGCGATTCGCCGACGATAAGGATCGCGTCTTGCTCCGCGGCGACGGACGCCCCACCTATTTTTGCATGGACGTCGCCTATCACTATCAAAAGCTGCGCGACAGCGATCGCGTCGTCGACATCCTCGGCCCCGACCATCACGGCTACATCGAGCGCCTCAAGGGGCTTTCCGCCGCGCTCGGATTCCCCGGCCGGCTCGACGTCGCGATCGCGCAGCAGGTGACGCTGATGCGCGGCGACGAGCAGGTCGGCGTGAGCAAGCGCGCCGGCGAGATCGTGACGCTGGACGAAATCCTGGACGAAGTCGGCGTGGATGCCGCGCACTTCTTCTTCATCCTGCCGGCCGTCGAGTCGCCGCTGCAGTTCGATTTGAAGCTCGCGGTCGAGAAAGAGAACGAGAACCCGGTCTACTACGTGCAGTACGGGCATGCGCGGATCGCGTCGGTGCTCCGCCGCGCCCTGCCCGACGACGTGCGCGCGGCCGAGTCGGCTTCGCTCGCGCCCCTCGTGCACTCGGCGGAGCTGGCGCTGGCGCGCCGCCTGGCCGAGTTCCCGAGCGTTGTCGCAGGCGTCGTCGAACATCTCGCTCCACACCGCCTCGCGCGCTACGCGCGCGACGTCGCCGCCGACTTCCATCAATTCTACACCGAATGCAAGATTCTCACGGGCGACGCCGAGACGCGCCGGGCACGGATCGCGCTATCCCTCGCGTCAAAGACCGTGCTGGCGCGCGCGCTGTCCCTCGTCGGAGTGAGCGCGCCGGAGTCGATGTAGCCTGTCGGGCGTAGCGGCCGCCCTGTGGCTTCTCGGGCTCTTCGCGGCGGCTCCCGTGCTGCGCAGCGACGAGCGTTACGGCTTCGCCGACCGGCTGCGCGACGCGCTGATTCTGGGAATCGCGATCGCGTTCGCGCTCGGCTTCGTGCGCCTGCTCCATCCGATCGCCTGCTGGAGCGCGCTTTTGGCCTGCCTCGCCGTCGCGTATTTTCGCGCCGGCGCCTGGATGCGCACGCGGTTGGAGCCGGCGCAAAGTCCGCCGTATCTCTTGATCGGCGCGCTCGTCGCGGTGGCGTGGCCGCAGCTCATGCGTCCGCTGCTGGACGGCGACTCGCTCTCGTATCATCTTCCCAGCGCCGCGTCGTGGGTGCAGCAGCACTCGGTGTGGACGGCGGCGACCCGGTACTGGTGGTATCCGCCCGCTTCGGAGCTCTTCGCGAGCGCGCTCTACGCCGTCAGCGGCCCGTTCGCGCTACCGTGGTGCGGATTCGGCGCGCTCGCGCTGCTCGGATTTCGCATCGCGGAGTGGGCGCGCGAAGAGGGCGCGCCGCCGCTGCTCGCCGACGCGCTCGCGGCGAGCGCGGTCACCGCGTATCCGCTCGCGATCCAGGCCGGCACGCTGCAGAACGACGCGTGGCTGGCCGCGTTCTGGCTGGAGACGCTGTGGCTGCTGCGCGCGGCGGCACAGCCCGTGACCGCAATGCGCGCGGCGGCGGTCTTTGCACTGATCAAGCCGCAGGGCTGGATCCTGACGGCGGTCGCGCTGCTCGCATCGAGCGCTCCAGCGCGCGTGTGGCTCGCCGCGTGCGGCGCGCTCGGCATCTGGGCACTGCACGACGCAGTCTTGTGGAACCGCGCGCT
>JAFAJV010000143.1 GCA_019235995.1 Vulcanimicrobiota bacterium | reverse complement strand
CCGATCGGAATTGCGCATTGCGTCTCGCAGTTTAGCAGCGGCGCCTCGCAGCATGCTCGCAGTCTCGCAGCTAGATCGTAGCGCAGCGCGTCGGAAGCTGCACTCCTAGAATTGGATGGCTTGGCGTCTGGAATTGGCGGGCGGCGTTCAGGCCGAATCAATGCGGCGCAAGACGGCGAGGAGTTCCCCGCGTAGCGGCACGAAACTGCATCGTTTACGGTTCGAAACGATGGGTGCTGGAATGACCAGATACGGCTTGGGGTGCTGTGCGCTGCTCGTAATCCTCGTCGGTTGCGCCGGTGGAGGCTCGGCGAACGTCGGCGCTCCCTTAAATTCGCGGTTGTCGAGGTTCGCGAGCCTGATTCCGCCGCAGTTCCGGCCGGTTGGGCCTATGCCGTTTCACGGCATTCCCGCTCCGCGCCACCACAAGACGCGTGGGATTTACGTGAGTAGCTTCTTGGGCTCTTCTATACTTGGTTATCTGCCCAACAATCGCGACAACGGACCTCCAACGTGCTCCGTAAACGGCGAAGACTATGTCAACGACATCGTGGTCGACGGCGGCGGCCATCTCGTGGTGCCCAACGGCGGAGTGCGCTCGATCGACTTCTTCGGAAAAGCGATGTGCGGCGCCGAAGTAGGGTCTGTCGAGGATCCCTTCGGGCAGCCGTCCGATGCCGCCATTGCGAGCGGCAACGCCCTCGTTAAGGAGGTTGTGATCGGACATATCATCGATAATTCATATCCCGGCGGGAGCATCTCGAAGTGCAGTTTGACTCGCGGCTGCAAGCTTGACCTCTACAACCAGGCTCTGTCTACGCTCGCGGGCGTCGCCACGAAAAACGGCGACTGCTGGGGCTCCGGAGCGAACTCTAGCGGAACGGCGGTCTTGGTCTACTTCCGGCACTGCTCGGGATTCGGTCGCGTCGCAAGTGGCTTCGAAAATGCCTATGATGGCGGCCTCGATTTCGACGGCGACGGTAACTTGGTTTCGATCAGTGCTTTCGATGCGAAGCTTTACGTCTACAAGGGCTGCAACCCAGCCTGTAAGCTTGTCGGCGGACCGTTTACGCTCAACGGCAATACCGTCTTCGGCCATCTGAACGAGCAGTCGACGGAATTCATCGGCGCTGACTTTCAATACGGCGAGGCGGACGTCTACAAGTATACGCCAACGCGTCTTACCTACGAGTATAGTTTTGACAACGGCCTCGATGCGAGCGACGAAGTCGAGGGAGCCGCTTTTAACCCCGAATAAGACCGATCTTAGTTGTCGATTTTGGGATCGTCGCTCGGAAGTGAGAACTGGATCACCGCGCGCCCGCGAGGCCGCATGGCGTTAGGCGCTCAGCGGCGTCGAGCCTCGCAGCTGCGCAGCCCGGCGCCGATCGCGTAGCGCATTGCATGTTAGCGGACTTCCAAAATTGACCCACCCCGGACGTCGAAAATTGACCCACCTGACCCAGTCGCGAACGTTCGTTCGCGATGATTACGAAGGAGAGTCAGGTGGAAATCCACGTTCTAGATCGCCAGGGAAAGGGCGTCCGCGAGATCTCGCGGACGACCGGCTTCTCACGTAACACCGTTCGGGCCGTGCTGCGCGGCCTCAGCGACGATCGGTACGGTCCGCGCCAACCGATGCGCAGCAAGTTGGATCCGTACAAAGACTACTTACGATCCCGAATCGATCAGGCCGGCGACATTCGCTTGGCGGCGACGGTCTTGCATCGTGAGATTGCCGAGCAAGGCTTCGGGGGCAGCGTCAAGCTCGTCCAGCGATATGCGGCGGCGATTCGGCCCAAGCCGCAGCCTCAGCCGGTGTTCCGGTTTGAAACGCCGCCCGGGCATCAGCTCCAGATCGACTTCGTCGTCTTGCGTCGCGGCGCGTCACCGCTGCGAGCGTTCACGGCGGAGTTAGGCTACTCACGCTATCCCTTCGTCGAGTTCACCGACAATGAGCGCACCGAAACCCTGATTGCCTGTTTGGAACGCGCCTTTCACTGGTTTGGAGGCGTGCCGCTGCATGTGCTCTGCGACAATCCCAAAACGATCGTGATCGAACGCGATGCCTACGACGAGGGCAAGCACAAGTACAACGGCAAGCTGCTCGACTTCGCCAAGCACTACGGCTTCGACGTGAAGCTCTGCGCGCCATACCGAGCTCAGACCAAGGGCAAGGTCGAGCGGTTCCACCGTTACTTTCGCGAGTCGTTCTTCAACCCGTTGCAATCCAAGCACGCCGAGCCCCTCGACGTCGCGCTGTGCAATCGCGAGGTGATCCCGTGGTTGCGCGACGTCGCCGGCACACGAGTCCACGCCACGCTCAAAGAACGGCCCGTCGACCGTTTCCAGCGTGAACGCGAGCATCTCACAACGCTTGCGCCACCCTACGGCGGTCATCGACGGTTCCTCAGTGGGCAAGCCATCACGATGCCGACGCCAGTCGAGTCGTTGCAGCATCCGCTATCGACCTATGAGCTGTTCGCCGCGGAGATCGCATCATGATCGATCTGGCGAGAATCGGCGATCTCTGCGATCGGCTAGGCTTGGGGACGATGGCCACGCACTTGCCGCATGTCGCCGACGAAGCCGCGCGCAACGAGCTCAGTTTCATCGAGTTCTTCGATCGGCTGCTGCAAGCCGAACATCGAGAGCGCCAGGAACGCAGCCGCACGTTGCTCACCCGGACGGCAGGCTTTCCGACGATCAAGACGCTCGAGCAGTACGATTTCAACTTTGCCACAGGCGCACCCAAGCCGCTGCTCACCGAGCTTGCGACGCTCACGTTCATCGAACGTGCAGAAAACGTTGTGCTCTTGGGACCCAGCGGCGTTGGCAAGACGCACTTGGCCGTTGCGCTGGGCTACAAGGCCACGCAATCCGGTATCAAAACCCGGTTCGTCTCCGCGGCCGATCTCATGCTGCAACTGACAGCGGCTCATCGCCAAGGACGGCTCAAGGAGTTTCTGCGCCGCGGAATCCAGACGCCGAAGCTGCTCATTATCGATGAGGTTGGCTATTTGCCGTTCTCGCGCGACGAATCCAGCCATTTCTTTCAAGCGATCGCGCAACGATACGAACGAGGCTCGGTGATCATCACGAGCAATGTTCCGTTCGCGCAGTGGGATACGACCTTCGCCGGCGACGCAACGATGACCGCCGCAATGCTCGATCGGCTGCTGCATCATGCGCACGTCGCGATGATCAGCGGCGAGAGCTACCGGCTACGAGAACGCAAACGGGCGGGAATCACACTGCCCGGCGCAAAAACCGAAGACCAGGTGGGTCAAATTTAGACGACCGATCCGGGCCGAAAGTGGGTCAGTTTTCGGCGTCCGTCAACATTGCAGCCTCGCAGCATGGAGATTGGCGCCTCGCAGCGCGCTCGCAGCCTCGCAGCTTAGATAGCGGCGCTTAACGCGTTGCTGCTTGGAGCAAGGCACCCGGATCGGAGCTTCGTGGTGGCTTTGCAGCTCAGCGGGCTGGGGGGGCGCCATCTTTTTGCGCCCAACTCTTATCCCATCTGGATGCAGCACGGGATAAGAGTTAGGCCCTCAAAATTGTGCGCCCCCCAATCCCCGGCGCTCAGCCATCCAATTCTAGGAGTGTAGCGGCTAAGCGCTGCGATCCAAGCTGTAACGCATTAAGCTCGCGCTCTAAGCACATTGCTGATCTAAGCGCCGTGATTTAGGCTGCGAGACTGCGAGCACGCTGCGAGGTGTGGCCTCTATGCTGCGAGGCGTAGCTGCTATGCTGCGAGGCGTAGCTGCTATGCTGCGAGGCGCTGCGCTGCGGAGATGCTGAGGCGCAGCACCGCGATGCTCGTGCGAGACCGCGCGGCAGCAGTGAGCACTATGTTGCCATGCTGCGAGGCCCGCCAATGCGCAACGCGATCGGCTCCGGGCTGCGCAGCTGCGAGGCTTAGCTAAGCTGCAAAGACGCCTAAAGCGATGCGGCCTCGCGGGC
>JAFAJV010000042.1 GCA_019235995.1 Vulcanimicrobiota bacterium | reverse complement strand
CTACTAGGAGGACAAAAGGAACGCTTGCTTATATAAAGCGCCTTGAGCCGCTGCCTCTCGTTAAAAGAAGGCGATGCGGCGGCGCGATAGATAGCTTGCTTTAAGGAGTTGCTTATGACGCAACGTGCTCTCGGTTTTCTGTTAACGCTCTCGCTACTGACCCTATCCGCGTGCTCCGGCAACGACAATGTCGGCGTGGGGCCGATCGGTGCCCCGGTTGGAAACGCCATGATCCCGTCGACGAGTATGACGGTGATCACGGCTCTCCTCAAAGGGCAGCCCGTACCCGGGATAACGGTCGCGGCCTGGAAAGCGGAGCTCCCGTGCCTAACCTGCCAACCAAGGCTCCTCAAAAAACTTGCCAGCGGTAAGACGGGGCCGAAGGGGAGAGTAAGTCTGTCCGGCGATTGGACCGACAGCACGTTCCTCTGCGCTGAAGGTGCCTTCGCGCGGGGAGCTCACAAATACCAGGCTCAGGTTTGTAGCAAGCCGTTCCCAAAGGCCGAAAAGCTAGAGTTCTAACAGTAGGATGCCCTGATCACCCGATTCCTAACTGAACGCCGACGCCCGCTTATATTCCGCCGCCGACGTCCGCGGCGACGAGCTTGCCGTTTATGAACAGGAAGCCCAAGTAGTTGGTGATTACAGCGTTCGCCGTTTTCTTTATATCCTGGCTGTACATCAGCCGCTGACTGTGGCCGTCCGAACGGAGGGTGCCCGGACCCTCGATCGCTTGAACCTGTGCAACCGTCATTCCAAGGCGTACGCCGTTTCGCGTTTGGCTAGGTGCCGGATGGTTCGGAAGTCCGGCGGGTGCAGTAGAAACGGTCGTGAGCGTGAGGTCGGACCTGGTGCCGCCCTCGGAGAAGATCAGCGCCGTCTTGTGGGCCGAATCGTAAAAGGCCGACATGCAACGCCCGCTACCGGCAGCGCTACGGTAGTGCTTCATGGCCTTGTACCATGACGTTTGGTCGTTGGAACCCGGAGTCGTGGAGTAGTCCAGTATGTTATCCGGCATGCGCGGCCGCGCGAACTTCTGGTCGAAGTCATTGGTCGAGCTGAGGACGAGTTGCGAACCCGGCTGCCCTGTAAACCAGCGCCGAAACGTTGGACAACCGGTGTCGTCGCTCGACGCGCCGACACGAGACGGCGTGGCTGCAATCGCGAACGCATTCAGTATCAGTAACAATGGCATAGCGGCGCGAACGATCATTACTTTCGAATGCACCCTGTCACACAACGAAATCTGACTACTACTAACGCGAGGCGCCGCGTGCTATGCGCACGTTAAGCGGAAAGTGTGTTTGAGTGGCACGTGGTTCGGGAAATAGCCGGCCGAGGCCCGGTCCTTGCACTGCCTTTGGTGATCATGCCACTTGGCATCAAACCCTAAGCAGATGAATTGGTCTCGGTTGAAACCCGTGAACACGACCTTCCCCATCGCATCGGTCGTGCCTTTGCGGATATACACTCCCCCACATTGAATAGTAATCGAAGCTTTCCTTAGGTAGATCTTTGCGCCTTGAAACGGCTTACCCATGAAAAGTGCCGTATAGGTAGCTGTCGCGAGCGGAACGACGGTTTGCGAGGGCATAAGGGCCGTTGATCCGAGCGGGTTGCCGCCACCGCCTCCGCAACCTGCGAGTATGCCTATTGCAGCGAGTACTGTGAGCGTGTACTTGCCACGAGCTAAAGCATTCACAATGTATTACCTCCAAAAGAATGGATCACGATCGCTGGGCTCCGTTTAGCGTTTAGCGTAATCGCAAACTGGATGCAAAAGCGGTAAACCCCCCGGGCATTCGAAAAAGCCCCCGCTTGCTATCCTGCGCCTTATCCGTACCTTTGTCAACCGCAGGTAGGCGCCCAGCGCACCAACTCACTTTCCCTCGGCCCTACAATGAGCTATGTCATTGCGACATGGTCGACAATTCACTATGCGCAGCGGCGCCGCATTTGCGACGACAGAACTCTGCCAGCGGCCTGTGTTTGCGGACGGGGTATTGCTACTTCGCATCGCGCGGTAATTATAGCAATGCATCGAGGGCGGCACGATCCCTCGCGCGACTCTTCAGGTGGCATCCACCTGCCCCAATAAACGCGCGCGTGCGCGAGTACGTTCGCGCGCGCCGCATGGATGCAACTACGCGATTCCGCCGCCAACGTCCGCGACGAGCTTGCCATTTGATCCCCTGGCGCTTGCCTTGCGTTGACAAAAACCGCAGAGCGGCGCATTCTAGCTTTCAGAGGCCTGCTTCCATGCCTAGCGCTTTGGCTCTTCGCATCGATCCCCTCTGGTAACGCCGACGGTGTGTTGCGCGAACCTTTGCCATCCCGCACGGCGAAAACGCCGCGGAGAAACTCGGGGCACAAATGAAGACTTCAGATTTTTGCCGCTATACTCGTGGTTTGCAGCTTGGTTTTGTCGCTGCCCTCGGGCTTGCCGTCGGCGGATGCTCGCATGCGGTGGATGTTTCTGCGCTTCCAAATGAGGCATCGAGCGCCGGTATCCCGGTCCGCGACCAGAATGTGCAACCCGGCGACATCCCAGCTGCCTGGCAATGCTTTCCGTTCGGCAAGCAGGGGAAGCGCCCGCCCGCCGATGCCAGCGAGCAGGCCTCGTGGCGGCCTGACGTCGACCCGATGATCGCCAACGGCTGCACCGTTGCGGGCGCCCGCGAGAAAGAAAAACTGCAGAAGCTGGCCATCGCTCTGCTTGAGGATATCGGCGGCGGCACGTATCGTCGCTATTGCACGGGGACGCCGATACGCTTCGATCCGACCAGCGGGGTCGGGTTTGTTGTGAGCGCGGCGCACTGCGTCCTCGACGCGGAAAAGCCGGCGGGTCAGGCCATCACTCCCGATGATATCTCGATTTTCCGCAACAACAAGGCGACGATCTATCAGGGTTTGATTGGCACGGTGACCGACAAAGCCTCGCTCACGGGGCAGATCAACGCGGTATACGTGCCGTCACGCTATTGCAAGGAAGCGCCGATGAACGGTGGGTGTCGCAACCTCGAAAAGCAAAATGGCGACATTGCCGTGCTCAAGATCGTCGTTGACAAGGGCAAGACTTTGGGCGTCCTGCCGGACTTGCAGCTAGCGCCCAAAACACTCGTCATCGACTCCGCGCAAAGCATAATGGCGCTTGGATACGGATTCAACGAGGATCACCACCTCAAGCATCGGGATCAAACAGAACTCCACTACGTCGACTACCAGTTTTTCGCGACCGATGCCTATAAGACAGTGCACTCCGAGGCGTCGCTCATGAACGGATACTTTATAGCCGGCCGGAATAAATGTATCGCGAGCCGAACTTGTTACATTGAAATTATCTGCGGAGGCGACTCCGGGGGCGGCGACTTCTACTGGGACGGGTCGCGCTGGGATCTAATCGGGGCGCATTCGTTCGGTGGTAGCGGATATTGCGGAGGTGAAGGTTTACGTACCTACGCATACGACGCGGACGTCTCCGCCGACGTGCGCCCGTTCACGGCCTGGATCGAAGAAATCCTGCGTGTCGACACGGCACCGACGGGTTGCGCGCGCCTAGACGACAAGTACGTCTGCCGCGCGCGCCACGACTGACGCACCGCCGGGTTCGCCGGGCTTCGTCTTCATGGTTTATACGTGTTCCGAGTTGTTCCGAGTCGAATGGCATTTGTGGTGGGCCTGGTAGGATTCGAACCTACGCGCAACCAGTTATGAGCCGGCCGCTCTACCGCTGAGCTACAGGCCCGGCGCGTGGAAGGGCTTGGCGCCGGCGTAGCGAGCCGCCTGCCCAAGCTGATCCTCGATCGCCATGAGGCGATTATATTTCGCAGTGCGCTCGCTGCGGGACAGCGAGCCCGTCTTGATCTGGCCCGCGCCGGTCGCGACCGCGAGATCGGCGATCGTCGTGTCTTCGGTCTCGCCCGAACGATGCGAGATCACGGTGCCATAGCCGGCCTTTTGCGCCATCCCGATGCAGTCGAGCGTTTCGGTTAGCGTGCCGATCTGATTCACCTTGATGAGGATCGCGTTCGCGACGCCCTCCTGGATGCCGCGTTCGAGGAACGCCATGTTCGTCACGAAGACGTCGTCGCCGACCAGCTGCACGCGGCGTCCGAGCGCGGCGGTGAGCTTCCGCCATCCGTCCCAGTCGCTTTCCGCCAGGCCGTCTTCCAGCGACACGATCGGATAGCGGTCGCAGAGCTCCGCATACAGCGCGACCATCTCGTCGACGCCCGCGGCGCGATCGACCGAGAGCGGATAGTACTTGCCGTCGCGGTAGAACTCGCTCGACGCCGGATCCAGCGCTATCGCCACGTCGCTGCCGGGCCGGAATCCGGCGAGCTCGACAGCCGCTACGATCAAGTCGAGCGCCTGTTGCGGCGTTTCCAGCGGGGGCGCGTAGCCGCCCTCGTCGCCGACCTGCGTCGGCAGGTCGCGATCCCGCAGCAGCCGCCCGAGCGCGTGAAATACCTCGGAGCCGTAGCGCACCGCCTCTGCTTCGCTCGGTGCGCCGACCGGCACGATCATGCACTCTTGAAACTGCAACGCGCCGGAGGCGTGCTTGCCGCCGTTAATCACGTTCATCATCGGTACCGGCATGGTCGCCGCCGTCGGGCCACCGAGATAACGAAAAAGCGGCAGTGACAGGCTCGTAGCGGCGGCACGCGCGACCGCCAGCGACACGCCGAGAATCGCATTGGCACCGAGGTTCGCCTTGTTCGGCGTGCCGTCGAGCTCAATGAGGCGGTCGTCGATCTCGCGCTGCGCTGTGGCGTCGAGGCCCTCGATCGCCGGCCCCAGCAGCTCGTTGACCGCCTGCACGGCCTTGCGCACGCCCTTTCCGTTGTAGCGCCGGTCGTCGCCGTCGCGCAGCTCGACCGCTTCGTTCTCGCCGGTCGAAGCGCCCGACGGAACCATCGCCTCCTCGACAGCGCCGAAGCTGGTCGCCGCCGTCACGGCGATCGTCGGATTCCCGCGCGAATCGAGCACTTCGCGCGCGTGGATTCCTTCGATCAGCGGGTTGCCGCCGCCGCGCAACGACTCCAGCGACACGCTATTCCTTGATCCAGCGCTCGAGATCGTGCCGCCGCGAAACGAAGTCCTTGTCTTCGAAGAACAGCTTCAGCTCGCGCTCCGCGCTCCCGGGTCCGTCGCTGCCGTGCACCAGATTGCGCCCGATCGTCTGCGCTAGGTCGCCGCGAATCGAGCCCGGAGCGGCGGCGAGCGGGTCGGTCGCGCCGATGAGCTGGCGACAGCCGTCGATCGCACCCTCTCCCTCGACGGCCATCGCGACGAGCGGGCCGCTCGTGATAAATCCGACGAGGCCGTCGAAGAATGCCTTGCCGCGGTGCTCCGCGTAGTGCTCGCGTGCCCGTTCGCCGTCCAGCTGCATCAGCCGCATTGCCGAGATCACGTAGCCGCGGCGCTCGATCCGCGCCGTGATTTCACCCACGAGTCCGCGGGAAACCGCGTCGGGCTTGCAGAGAATTAAGGTACGTTCGATGGCCATAGACCCGCGCAATACGCCGCTTCACCCTTCGACTCCGCTCAGCACTTCGACTGCGCTCGTCCTTCGACTGCGCTCGGCTTCGCCTCGCTTCGCTCAGGATGACAAAGTGGGCGGCTTCGCTCAGGATGACAAAGTGAAATGAGGGCGGGGCCATATGCCGACGTTGCGAAGGCGCTGGCGGGAACGCCGTTTGCGTCAATTCATTACGTCGAAGAGACCGCAAGCACGAATGCCGACGCCGCCGAGCTGCTCGCAAACGCGGACGCCGCGGGGCGGACGATCATCGCGGAATATCAGAGCCGCGGCGCGGGGCGCAAGGGCCGCGCGTGGCACGCGGCCGCCGGCACGAGCCTGCTCTTCAGCACGATTCTGCCGCAGACGGTCGCCGCGGAGCGCCTTTGGATCGTTCCGTTCTGGACGGCGCTGTGCGTGCGCGCGGCGCTGCGCGAGTGCGGCGTCGAAACGATTCTGCAGTGGCCCAACGACGTGTTGCTCGGGGACCGGAAGATCGCCGGCGTGCTCTGCCAGTCGAGCGTCACCGCAGCATCGGCGCGTGTCGCCTGCGGCGTCGGGATCAACGTTCACCGCTGGCGCGAGGCGGAAACCGCCGTCGTGCCGCCACCGGCATTCTGCGACGACGTCGCGCCGGTCGACCGCCGTGCGCTGCTCCACGCCGTTCTCCGCAAGTACCCGCAGGCGCTCCCCCTACTCGAACAGCCCGAGCGCGTGACCGGTGCCTGGGAATCCGCCGCCCAGCTCCCCGGCCGCCGCTACCGCATCGCGCCCGACGCGGCGGAGGGACCGTTTGAGGCGATCGCCGAGGGGCTGGAGAGCGGCGGGGGCTTGCGCGTCGCGCGCGAGGACGGATCGCGCGCGGTCGTGGCGCTCGCGGACGCGCGCGTCCTGCGTTAGCGCTCGTTGCGAGCGCGGCTGAGGCGCCGGTCGCAGATCTCGCAAAAATGCGGCATCTTGTTGTCTGTCTCGAATATCGAGTTGGAATAGTACATCGCGCATCGGGCGTTGTAGCAATGCTTCAGTCCGAAGGCGTGTCCGAGCTCGTGGATCGACTCTTTGAGCGTCCGCTGGAAGAGCAGATTCGCGTCGCCGGGCTCACCATAGAACTCCGAGCGAAGCCGATTGATCGAGACGACGCAGATGTTCTGCGACTCGTCGGCATCGCCAAACACGAAGCGATGCGACGTCTTGTAGAGGTCGAAGTCGGTGATGGTCAAGAGCACCGCGTCGGACTCGGGATGCGCGCGCTGTACCTTGGAGACGAGCGTCGCCACGAAGAGCTGGCCGCGCGTAGAGTTCAACGAGCTGCGCGGCACCGCCAGCGACGGCTCCACGCTCGCCGCCGCGAGAAAGCGCTCCTCGAGACACGGAGCCAGACGATCCAAGAACGCAGCGTCAACGGAGTTGATCGGTACGATGCGTATCTTGTCCATCTCGTCTCCGTTTCTTCGCCGCTCGCCGTTCGACTCCGCTCAACCCTTCGACTGCGCGCGCTTCGCGCGCTCGCTCAGGATGACAGAAGATGAATTCGTCGAAGGTCGTGGTCGTGATCGTTGGGGTCGGCATCGACATGGCGGAAGTCGCGCGCTATCGCTTCGGTGCGACCGCGCTCGCATGGTTTTCGCGTAAGGTATACACGGAGCACGAGATGAGTTACGCGATGCGTAAGCGCAACTGGCACGAGCGGCTGGCCGGATTCTTCGCGGCGAAGGAGGCCACGCGCAAGGCGTTCGGGCACGCCATACCCTGGCGTAGCGTCGGCGTCGTGCACGAGCGAAGCGGAAGGCCGGCGATCGAGCTGCGCGATGCGGCCGAGCGGCTGATGGCGGCGCGCGGGGTTCGGTCCATTCATCTCAGCATCACGCACACGTCTGCCACGGCCGCGGCGATGGTCATCCTAGAGTCATGATCTATGTCTTGACGCCGGAGCAGATGCGCGCCGCGGACGCCGCCGGCCTCGCGCACGTCGGCGACGAGGCGCTGATGCACAACGCCGGCCTGCGCATCGCCGAGCGTTTGCGCGCGATGACCGGCAAGGGCGCGCAGATCGTCGCCTTCGCGGGTCCGGGCAACAACGGCGGGGACGCCTTTTCGGCGCTGGCCGAGCTCACGTATGACAACGACTGCACCGTCGTCGCCGATCCAAGTGGACCGCGCTCCAAGGCGCGTGCCGCGGCCGAGCTGCGGGCCAAGAAGGCCGGCGTGCGGGTGCGCGGGCTCCCTGCCGATCAGGCGGAGGCGGAGGCGCTGCTCGCCGGAGCGATCGGCGTGGACGGCCTCTTTGGAACCGGGGCGCGGCTGCCCTTACCTGAGGCGTATCGTCCGCTCGCGCGCGCGCTCGACTCGTGGCGCCGCCCCGTGCTCGCCATCGACATCCCGAGCGGCACCGACGCGCTGACCGGCGCGGTCACCGAGGATGCCGTTCGCGCGAGCGTCACCGTCACGCTCGCGGCGCTCAAGCCAGGACTGCTGCTGGAACCGGCGCGCGATTACGTCGGCGAGCTCTGGTGCGCGCGGATCGGCATCGACGACTCCGTGCTCGCGGCCGCGCCGCGCACCTTTGCGGCACTCGACGACGACGCGTTCCTTCAACTTCTACCTCGGCGCGCGAGCGATACCGACAAGCGCGCTGCCGGCGCGCCGCTGATCGTCGCGGGATCGGCGCAGTTTCCCGGCGCGGCGATCCTGTGCGCGAGGGGTGCGGCACGCGCCGGCGCCGGATACGTGACCGTCGCGACGCCGCGCTCGATCGCGCCCGCGCTACGCGCGCACCTCGTCGAGCAGGTCGTCGTGGAGCTGTCCGAAGACGCTCCCGCGGAGGCGATCGTCGCGGAGCTGCTCGATATATCGAAACAGAACGGAGCCGTCGCGATCGGGCCCGGGCTCGGACTCGACGAGCGCACGGGTGAGATCGTGGCGCGCTTCATCGAGGCCAATCGCCTCCCGCTCGTCGTCGACGCCAGCGGCCTCTTCCACTTGAGCAAGCGGCTCGATCTGCTGCGCGGCAAGCCGAGCCTGATCACGCCGCACTCGGGCGAGTTCGCGCGCTTGTCGGGCCGCGGCACGGTCGCGCCCGGCACGCGAGTCGAGCGCATCCGCGAGTTCGTCGAACGAACCGGCGTCACGACGCTGCTGAAGGGTTCGGACACGCTGATCTACGACGGCGCGACCGTGCACATCAATCCCACGGGAACGAGCGCGCTCGCGACGGCGGGCACCGGCGACGTGCTGACCGGCATCGTGGCGACGCTGCTGTCGCAGGGGCTCGCCCCCGTCGATGCCGCCCGGGCCGCCGCCTACTGGCACGGCTTGGCGGGGCGGCGGGCCGCACAGCAGCGTCGCGTCGGCGTGATCGCCGGCGACGTGGCCGAGGCGCTCGGCGACTCGATTCCTACGCCGACGCCGCCGCAATCAGCGGCGCAACGAATTCCGTGACGCGTCGCGCGGCCTCTGCGCCGCGCGATCCCGCATAGGCATCCACCAGCGCGCTGCCGACCACCACGCCGTCGGCCATCGTAGCGACGCGCTGCACGTCCTCGGCGCGATGCAGGCCGAAGCCGACCGCCAGCGGCGCTTGCGTGAGCTCGCGCAGCATCGCGAGCTGCACGCTCAGCGCCTCGAATCTCGGCGCCGCAGCCGCGCCGGTCACGCCGAGCCGAGAGACGACGTAGACGAAGCCGCTCGACGCGGCCGCGATGCGCGCGGCACGCTCGCGCGGCGTCGAGGGCGCGACGAGCAACGGCATCGCGAGGCCTTCGGCGCGCAGCGTGTCGCGGAGCTCCTCGGATTCCTCAAGCGCGACGTCGGGCACGATGGCGCCCGCCACGCCGGCGACGGCGGCCTCGCGCGCGAACGCGCGAATGCCGAAGCGGTCGACCGGGTTGAAATACGTGAAGATAAGCAACGGCGGGCAGCGCGCGGCGCATCGGCCCGCGAGCGCGAGCGCGTCGCGCAGGCGCGTGCCGCCGGCGAGCGCGCGCGTCCCCGCGGAGGCGATGCTCGGTCCGTCGGCCAGGGGATCGCCGTACGGCACGCCGAGCTCGATTAGGTCGGCGCCGGCCCCGCTCAACGCGTCGAGGAGCATCTCGGTCGTCGCCAGATCCGGGTCTCCCGCCATCAGATAGGGAATGAACGCCGCGCGCCGCGCCCGCTTCGCGCGCGCGAAGGCCGCATCCACTCGCCTGCTCATCGTTAGGAAGCTCCGAGGTCCTTGTCGCCGCGGCCGCTGAGGTTGACGAGAATCAGGTCGTGCGCCCCGCGCTCCGCCGCGAGGATGCGCGCGAACGCGATCGCGTGCGCGCTTTCGAGCGCCGGAACGATTCCCTCGCTGCGCGCGAACTCGTGGAACGCGTCGATCGCCTGCGCGTCGGTGACGCTGACGTAGCGCGCGCGGCCGCTCTCCTTCAAGTATGCATGCTCGGGGCCGACGCCGGGATAATCGAGCCCCGCGCCGATCGAGTGCGTGGGCAGCACCTGGCCGTCCTCGCTCTGCAGCAGATACGATCGCGAACCGTGCAAGACGCCGACGCTTCCGGCACCGAGCGACGCGGCGTTCTTGCCGGCACCCTCTCCGCCCGCCTCGACGCCCCACAGGCTGACTTCGGGATCGTCGAGGAAGCCCGCGAAGATGCCGATCGCGTTACTGCCGCCGCCGACGCACGCGACCACGTCGCTGGGCAGGCGTCCGTAGCGCTCCAGCACCTGACGGCGCGCCTCGACGCCGATGACCTTTTGCAGCTCGCGCACGAGATACGGGTAGGGATGCGCGCCGACGACGCTGCCGATCACGTAGAAGGTGTCCTCGATGCGCTCCGCCCAGACGCGAAACGCCTCGTTCGTCGCATCCTTAAGCGTCTGCGTGCCGCTGCTCACCGCATGCACCTGCGCGCCGAGCAGCCGCATCACGTGGACGTTGAGCGCCTGACGCTCGACGTCGCGCGCGCCCATGTAGACGTCGACCGGCAGGCCCAACTTCGCGCCGACCGTCGCCGTCGCGACGCCGTGCTGTCCGGCCCCGGTCTCCGCGAGCAGCCGGCTCTTACCCATCCGCCGCGCGAGCAGCCCCTGGCCGACCGTGTTGTTGATCTTGTGCGCGCCGGTGTGATTGGTGTCCTCGCGCTTGAGCACGAGCGGCACCGCCGAGACCGCGGCCGTATAGCGCTCGCTCTGGTAGATCGGCGACGGGCGGCCGACGAAGTCGCGCAGCACCGCATGGTACTCGTTCCAGAACGCGGCGTCGGCAAACGCCGCTGCGGTAGCCTTTTCCAGCTCGTCGAGCGCCGCGATCAACACCTCGGGGACGAACCGTCCTCCGAAGCTTCCGAAGTAGCCGCGCGCGTCGGGTGTCATCCCGCCTCTTTCGCGGTTCGCACGAAGGCACGCATCTTCGCCGGATCCTTGCGTCCCGCCGTCTCGATGCCGCTGCGCACATCCACGCCGTAGGCGCGCGTGCTCGCGACGCACGCCGCGACGTTCTCCGCCGTGAGGCCGCCCGCGACCACGACGCGGCGATGCGCGGCGAGCGGCGCCGCGCCATCCCATGGAAACGTCGTCCCCGTGCCGCCGGCCAACCCGTTGCGGCGCGAATCGAGGAGCAGCGTCGCGCGCGGAAAGCGCGTCGCGCGCCGCTCGAGCTCGTCCCAGGGCGCGTCGACGTGCAACGCCTTGATCGCGCGCTCCCCATATGGGGCGACGAACGCCGGAGCTTCGGCGCCGGAGAACTGGAGCAGCGCGCGCGGGAAGTGCGCAAGCACGGCGTCGACCTCCTCACGCGACGGATCGACGAAGACGCCGACGGGCAGGATGCCGGCCGGCAGCCGCCGCGCGATCTCGACGGCCGCGCTCCACTCGATGCGCCGCGGCGACGGCGCGAAGATCATGCCGAAGGCGTCGGCGCCGGCCTCGATCGCCAGCGCGACGTCCGGCCACGACGTGCAGCCGCACAGCTTCGTCCAAACGTCAGCCATGCGCCATCGCCCGCGCTCGCTCGAACGTCCGCCACGCCTCGCCGCCGTGCAGGATGCTGCGCGCGCGCTCGAACGCGTCACGCAGCTGCGCGTCCACACCCGTGACGTAAAAGACGACGGCCGCGTTGAGCGCCACGACATCCGAAGCGGAGCCGCGCGCGCCAGCGAGAATCTCGCCGAACGCGTTCCTGCAGGCGGCCACCGAGCCTCCGACCGGAGTCGGCAGGGGCGCCGCGATTCCGAATGCCGCCGGCTCGAGCTCCCACAGGCGCTCCGAGTCGTCGTCGAACGAATAGATCAGCGTGGGCGCGTCGCCGACGACCTCGTCCACTCCGCTGCGACCGTGCACGACCGCGCCGCGGCGCACGCCGAGAGCCCGCAGCGCGTGGCCGATGGTCGCGACCAGCGACTCGTGCGCCACGCCAACGACCTGATGCGTCGCGCGAGCGGGATTCGTCAGCGGGCCGAGCAGGTTGAAGATCGTGCGCACGCCGAGCTCGCGCCGCACGGGCGCGGCATTGCGCATCGCAGGATGGTAGCGCGGCGCGAACATGAAGGTGAAGCCGCACTCGCGCAGCATCGCGGCCGCGCGCTCGGGCGGCACCTCGATCGGGAATCCGGCCGCCTCCAGCAGATCGGCGCTCCCGCACGCGCTCGAGGCGGCGCGATTGCCGTGCTTGGCGACCGGCGTACCGGAGGCGGCGACGACCAGTGCGGCCATCGTTGAGATATTGATCGTGTTGGCGTGATCGCCGCCCGTGCCGACGACATCGACGACTACCGGCAGCCCATGCTCGACGACGAGGCTTCGCTCGCGCATCGCGCGCGCCGCGCCCGCGATCTCCGCCGGCGTCTCTCCCTTCGAAGCGAGCGCCGCGAGCAGCGCCGCGGCCTGCACCGGCGTGTACGCACCGTCCATGATCTCGCCGACGAACGCGGCGGCTTCGTCTTCGGAGAGATCTTCGCGTGCGATCACGCGACGCAGGAGCGGGGCAAACGCGGCCATTAGCTATAGAGGAAGTTTTCGACGAGCGTTTCGCCGTGTTCGCTCAGCACCGATTCCGGGTGGAACTGAACGCCGGCGACGGGCCGCTCTCGATGCGCGATGCCCTGCACGACGCCGTCCTCGCTGCGCGCGGTGACGCGCAGCGCTTCCGGAATCGTCGCGGGATCGAGGCAGAGCGAGTGATAGCGCGTCGCGAGCAGCGGTGCCGGCATGCCGGCGAATATGCCCGTCCCGTCGTGCTCGATGCGGGACGTCTTGCCGTGCATCAAGCGCGGCGCGTGAACGACGGCGGCGCCGAGCACCTCGCCGATCGCCTGGAGCCCGAGACAGATGCCGAGCAGAGGAGTCCCGCGCTCGATCGCCGCGCCCACGACGCCGAGCATCCGGGGAGCGTGCTCCGGCCTTCCCGGCCCCGGGCCGACGACGAGCGCGTCGTAACGGTCCAGCAGGCCGGCATCCAGGCGCGGGTCGTCGTTGAGCAGCACGTCCACGGCGGCGCCGCGCGACGCGAGCAAGTGCACGACGTTGTAGGAGAAGCTGTCGAAGTTGTCCACGAACAGCACGCGGCGAGCTCGTGCCATTACGAAACTCCCAGCACCTCGCGCGCGATGCGCGTCTTGTCGAAGACCTCGCGGTACTCCGCTGCGGGATCCGAATCGGCGACGATCCCGGCGGACGCCTGCCACCACGCGCGGCCTTCCTGCACGTGCACGCTGCGCAGCGTGATGCAGGAGTCGAAGTCGCCGCCGAACGACCAGCGTCCGATGCTCCCCGCGTAGAATCCGCGCGTCACGGGCTCGAGCTCGTCGATGAGTTGCATCGCGCGAATCTTCGGCGTTCCGGTCACCGTGCCCGCCGGAAAACCGGCCCGAAACAGATCGAGCGCGTCGCGGTCTTCGCGTAGCCGCCCCACGACGTTCGAGACGATATGCATCACATGGCTGTAGCGCTCGATCTGCAGCAGCTCGTCGACCTGCACACTGCCGTACTCGCACACCGAGCCGAGGTCGTTGCGACCCAGGTCCACGAGCATCACGTGCTCCGCGCGTTCCTTCTCGTTCGCGAGCAGCTCGGTCGCGAGGCGCGCGTCCTCCTCGTCGTCGCGGCCGCGCCAGCGCGTGCCGGCGAGCGGCCGGATGCGGGCCTTGCGGCCTTCGAGGCGCACGAGAAACTCCGGCGACGCGCCGAGCATCTGGCCGAACGGCGTGTCCACGTAGAACATGTAGGGTGACGGGTTCTCGCGCCGGAGCGCGCGGTAGAGATCGAAGGCGCTGCCGTCGAGGTCGGCGCCGAAGCGGATGCCGAGCTGCAGCTGGTAGACGTCGCCTTCGAAGATGTGCCGCTTGACCTCGCCGACGAGCGTCAGGAATCGATCGCGCTCGAGCGACGCGCTCATCGCACCGAGCGCGCGCAACGGCCGCGGCATCGCCGGTCGCGCGGCGAGCAGCCGTTCCAAGTAGCCGCCGATGCGCCGCTCGCACGAGCCCGGATTGTCGCCGCTGCACCACAGCGTGAGACGATCGCTGAAATGATCGAAGATCAGCCACGTTGCGGGAATCGCGACGTAGGCGGCTGGCATGGCGGGACGCGACGGCTCCCGCCGGCCCAGACGCGCGTCGCAGCGCGCCGCGTCGTACGCGAACGCGAGCAGCGCGCCGCCGAGGCTCGCATCCTCGCTTTCCGCTCGGTGCTCGGCGACGAACGAGCGAACGCGATCGAACAGCTCCGGCGCCGAGTCGAATGTCGCCGCGGCACGATAGTCCAGGCCGATGAAGGAGTAGCGCGAGATCCGGCCGCCGCTCTCGACGCTTTCGAGCAGACAGGACGCCTGCGGCTGCGCGAGCGCCAGGTACGCGCCGATCGGCGTCAGTACGTCCGCCGGCACGACGCGTACCGCCGCCGTCATCTGAGGAGCCGGCGAAGACCGGCTTCGTCGAGGATCTCGATGCCGAGCGCCTCGGCCTTGGCAAGCTTGCTGCCCGGCTCGTCGCCGGCGACGACGTAGTCGGTATTCTTGCTGACCGAGCCGGTGACTTTGCCGCCCGCGGCGACGATGAGCTCCGTCGCCTCGTCGCGAGTGAGCTGCGGCAGCGTTCCCGTCAGCACGAACGTCGTACCGGCGAGCGCCCCGGTCGCACGCGCGCGCTTCGGCGCGCTGGTCTGCACTCCGGCCTGCTTCAGCCGCGCGATCACCACGCGATTGGCGGGCTGCTTGAAGAAGAGCTCGACGCTGCCGGCGACCTCGGGACCGATGCCCTCGCTGCGCTGCAACAGATCGGCGTCCGCCTCCGCGATCGCGTCGATCGTGCCGAAGTCTCCCGCGAGGATCTGCGCCGTCTGCGCGCCGACGAAGCGAATTCCCAATCCGTACAGCAGTCGCGCGAGCCCGCGCTGCTTCGACGCGGCGACGTTGCGCAGGAGGCTCTCGATGCTCTTCTTTCCGGTGCGCGGGACGCCGGCGAGGGATTCCTCGTCGAGACAATAGACGTCGGCGATGTCGCGCACCAGGCCGCGCTCCGTGAGCTGCTGCGCCATCACGTCGCCGAGCCCTTCGATATCCATCGCTCCGCGCGACGAAAAATGACGGACGCGTTCGTACACCTGCGCGGGACAGGCCGCATTCGTGCAGCGCGACATCGCCTCGCCCGGCGGATGGTCCACGTCCGAGCCGCAGACCGGGCAGCGCGCCGGCATGCGGAAGCGGCGCTCCTTTCCGGTGCGCTCTCCGGGCAGCGGCCCGACCACGCGCGGGATCACGTCGCCCGCGCGGGTCACCACGACGGTGTCCCCGATCCGGATGTCGTTGTTCGCGATGTAATCCTGGTTGTGCAGCGTGGCGCTCTTCACCGTCACCCCACCGATCTGCACCGGCTGGAGCACCGCGTTCGGGTTGAGCGTTCCCGTACGGCCGACGCTGACGACTATGTCGACCAGCTTCGTCCGCGCCTCGCGCGGCTTGAACTTGAACGCAATCGCCCAGCGAGGATCGCGCGAGGCGACGCCGAGCCGCTGCGCGAGCGCCATATCGTCCACCTTGATCACGACGCCGTCGATCTCGTAGTCGAGCTCGTCACGCTGCGCCTCCCAGCGCGCGCAGTAGCCGAGCACGTCGTCGAGCTCCGGCGCGCGCTCGACGTTCGGATTGACCGGGAAGCCGAGATCGCGCAGCCGTTGCAACGAGTCCCACTGCGTCGGCGCCTCGGGCAGGGCGAGCTGATAGGCGAAGAACGAGAGCCGCCGCGCCGCGGTCAGCGCCGGATCCAGCTGCCGAACGCCGCCCGACGCGGCGTTGCGGGGATTGGCAAACACCGCCAGGCCCTCGCGCTCGCGCGCGCGGTTGAGCCGCTCGAAGTCGCTCTTGCGCAGGTACACCTCGCCGCGCGCCTCTAGAAATGAGGGCGGCCCCTCGCGAAGGCGGAGCGGAATGGTCTTGACGGTGCGCAAATTGGACGTAACGTCTTCGCCGACTCGCCCGTCGCCGCGCGTGCCGCCGCGCAGCAGCGAGCCGTCGCGATAGTCGAGCGCCACGGCGAGCCCGTCGATCTTCAGCTCGCAGACGTACTCGACCGCGGCGCCGGCGACCTTACGCGCGCGTTCGTCGAATGCGCGCAGCTCCTCGAGGGTGGTGGCGTTCGCGAGGCTCAGCATAGGCCGAGCGTGCTCGTACGCGCCGAAGCGCTCGGAGGCCGCCGCGCCGACGCGCTGAGTCGGTGAATCGGCGCTTCGCAGCTGCGGATGCTTGTTCTCCAGCTCGGTCAGCTCGCGCAGCAGCGCGTCGAACTCCGCGTCGGTAATCTCCGGCTGGTCGAGCACGTAGTAGCGATAGTTCGCTTCTTCGATCTGCTCGCGCAGCGACTGCGCGCGTGCCTCGGCGCGGCTCACCTGAGCTCACGCCTCAACTGCCACCCGGCCGCTGCGGGCGAGGTCGTCGAGCACCAAAAGGTTCTCTTGCTCGAGACGCGCGAGCTCCGCGTCGTCGGGGACGTGATGCCCGACCGCGCGCTGATCGCGCAGCACGGGGACCAAATACGCTCCGGTGTAGGAGGCGGCATTCGCGGCGACCGTTTCGGGTGTACCGGTCGCAATCACCGTCCCACCGCGGTCGCCCCCCTCGGGGCCGAGATCGATCAGGTAATCCGCGGTCTTGATCACGTCGAGGTTGTGCTCGATCACGAGCACCGTATTGCCGAGCTTGACGAGCCGCTGCAGCACGTCGAGCAGCTTGTGGATGTCGGCGAAGTGGAGCCCCGTCGTCGGCTCGTCCAGCACGTAGAACGTGCGGCCGGTCGAGCGGCGCGACAGCTCGGTCGCGAGCTTGACGCGCTGCGCCTCGCCGCCGGAGAGCGTCGTCGCGGGCTGCCCCATCTTGATGTATCCGAGGCCGACGTCGCAGATCGTGCGAAGCTTGCCGTGAACCCGCGGGATGCTCGCGAAAAACTCGCTCGCTTCGTCGACGCGCATCTCTAAGACGTCGGCGATCGTCTTTCCGCGATACTTCACCTCGAGCGTCTGCGCGTTATAGCGCTTTCCCTTGCAGACCTCGCACGGCACGTAGACGTCGGGAAGGAAGTGCATCTCGATCTTGATGATGCCGTCGCCCTGGCAGGCTTCGCACCGGCCGCCCTTGACGTTGAACGAAAACCGCCCGGGCGTGTAACCGCGCATTCGCGACTCCGGCACGAGCGAAAACAGCTCGCGGATGTGATCGAACGTACCGGTGTAGGTCGCCGGGTTGCTGCGCGGCGTGCGGCCAATCGGCGACTGGTCGATCACGACGAGCTTGTCGAGCTGGGCCGCGCCCTTCACCATGCCGTACGTGCCGCCGGGAGGCTGGCGGTGCAGATGCTGATTGAGCGCTCGCACCAAGACCTCGTTCACGAGCGTCGACTTCCCGCTCCCGCTGACGCCGGTTACCGCCGCGAAGACGCCCACTGGGAAGCGCACGTCGATGCCGCGGAGGTTATTCGCGCGCGCGTTCTGGACGTCGAGCCATCCCCGAGGATCGCGCCGCCGGCGCGGAATGGGAATGAACTTGCGCCCGGACAAGTAGGCGCCGGTTTCGGACGCGGGGTTGTCGACGACGTCCGCGAGCGTTCCCGAGGTAAGGATCTCCCCGCCCTCCGCTCCGGCTCCGGGCCCGATGTCGACCACGACGTCCGCCGTGCGCATCGTGTCCTCGTCGTGCTCGATGACGATCAGGGTGTTGCCCAGGTCGCGCAGCGTCTTGAGCGTCGCCAGCAGCCGATCGTTGTCGCGCTGATGCAGTCCGATCGACGGTTCGTCGAGGATGTACAAGACGCCGACGAGCGCGCTGCCGATCTGCGTCGCGAGCCGGATCCGCTGCGACTCGCCGCCGGCGAGCGTCGTCGCAGAGCGGCCCAGCGTGAGGTAATTGAGGCCGACGTTCGTCAGGAAGCCGAGGCGGGCACGTACCTCCTTGACGATCTGGTGCGCGATCTGATCTTGCCGCTGCGTCAGCGTCAGCCCGCGGAAGAAGAGCTCGAGTTGCTCGATCGACATACGCGTCAGCTCGTCGACGTTGCGGCCGCCGACCGTGACGGCGAGCGCCTCCGGCTTGAGGCGCGCGCCGTGACACGCCGGACACGTCGTCGCCGACATGAACTTCTCGATCTCTTCCTTGACGTACTCGCTGGACGTCTCGCCGTAGCGGCGCTGCAGGTTGTTGACGACGCCCTCGAACGATGCGCGATACTCCCAGGTCTTCCCGCCGCGCGACGTGTACGCGAACGTCTGCTCGCGATCGGTTCCGTAGAGGATCAGGTCGAGCACCTCGCCGGAGAACTGCTCGACCGGCGTCGTCATCTTCGCGCGATGTCGCCGGAGCACGCGCTCGAGCTGCTGCAGGTAGTAGGGATTCATCGAGGGGTAGCGGCCGCTGCCGAGCGTGCGGCTCCACGGCACGATCGCGCCCTCTGCAATTGACTTGCTGCGATCCGGTATCACCTTCCACGGGTCGATCTCGATCTTCTCGCCCAGGCCGCTGCACTCGGGGCACGCTCCATACGGTGAATTAAAGGAAAAGAGCCGCGGGGCGAGCTCCTCGAACGAGAGCCCGCAGTAGACGCACGCGAACGCCTCGCTATAGGTAAGCTCTCGGTCTTCCATCGCAACCGTGACGATGCCGGTCGAGAGACGCAGCGTCGTCTCGACCGAGTCGGCCAGTCGCTTGCGGATCTCCGGCTTCATCACGAGCCGGTCGACGATCACCTCGATCGTGTGCTTGCGCTTCTTGTCGAGGGAGATCTTCTCTCGCAGGTCCTTGATCGCGCCGTCGACGCGAACGCGCGAGAAGCCCTCTTTGGCGACCTCTTCGAAGAGCTTGCCGTACTCGCCCTTTCGGCCGCGGACGAGCGGCGCCAACAGCGTGATGCGCGTGCCCTCCGCCAGCTCCATGATCGAGTCGACGATCTGCGACGACGACTGCGAGCTGATCTCGCGCCCACAGTTGTAACAGTGCGGCGTACCGATCCGGGCGAAGAGCAGACGGAGATAGTCGTAGACCTCGGTCACGGTTCCGACGGTCGAGCGCGGGTTGCGCGACGTGGATTTCTGGTCGATGGAAATCGCCGGCGAGAGTCCCTCGATGTAGTCCACGTCCGGCTTCTCCATCTGTCCGAGGAACTGCCGGGCATAGGACGAGAGCGACTCGACGTAACGCCGCTGGCCCTCGGCGTAGATCGTGTCGAAGGCAAGCGAGGACTTTCCCGAGCCCGACAGGCCGGTCACCACGATCAGCTTGTTGCGCGGAAGCACGAGGTCGATGTTCTTCAGATTGTGCTCGCGCGCGCCCTTAATAACGATGGAGTCGAGCGACACGTTTATTAGGAAACCCCCGCCGGCGCGAGAAGTATGCGGGCCGCCTCCGCAATCGAGCTGCAGGTCGCATCGGGAGGCGTTGCGCCGGGCGGCAGCTCTTCGTCGCGGACATTGAGCCAAATCGTGTAGAGTCCCGCCTCGACCGCGCCGCGGATGTCGCGGTCGTACCGGTCGCCCACCATCGCTCCGTGCGACGGCGCGCCGCCGAGCGTCCGGCAGGCATGGGCAAAGAGCAGCGGATCGGGCTTGACCATCCCTACTTCGTCGGAGAAGAAGATCGCGTCGAAGTATTCGCTGATCTGCAGCAACGCGATCTTTTCGCGATGCGTCTCCGACAGGCCGTTCGTGACGATCCCGAGCTTAACACCCCGCTCGCGCAGCGAGCGAAGAAGATCGATCGCCCCTGGAAAGAGCGTGAGGTATTTCGCGCGATAGGCGTGATAGCGTTCGGCGCTGCGCAGCGCGAGCTCGGGGTCGCCGCCGATTCCGACGCTCTCGAGGGCGGTCTGCCACATGTCGGCGCGCCAGATGCTGGCGCGAATGCCCGCGAGCTTCACCTTCAGATCCTCGGCGGAGAGCCGGTGCCAGAAACCTTCCGCCTCCGCGACGTATGCGGACTTCAACGCGAGCGCGTCGACGCCGTGTTCGGCCGCGACCTCGCGGGCCACCTCCTCGGCGGCACCGTGATACGCATAGGTGTCGTCGTGCAGCGTGTCGTCCAAATCGAACAGGACGAGGTCGATCCGGCGCAAACTACGGTGCGCCGGTGACCCGCATGCCGGCGACCTTTCCCTCCGAATCGACGGCAAAGACGAAATTGACCTTCGATCCATCACTGAACGTCACCAGGTAGACGGCGTACGTATTGCCGGCCTGCGAGAACGACTGCTCTTGCTGGAACGAGACCGGGCTCCCGCGGGCGATCGAGGATTGCGCGCCCTTGAGCTGCGCATCCGTCGCGGCGGCGCTCATCTGCGGCGTGAGCTCGGAGCGATCGATCTTTCCCGCCTGCAGCTGGGCGAAGACGGCCTTGGCGCGGGAGAGCATCGTCGCGTTCGCGGCCGGAGCCGGCGACGGCGTCGAGTAAGCGGCGACGGTTACGAAGAACATCCGAGATCCCCTTTCGATGCCGCGCTACGGTATGTACGACATTCGCTGCTGTAAGTAGGTCCAGCCGTCCGACGAGATGCGTACCGAACCGGAGAACGGCGTCGAGAACTCTTCGATGACGACGAAGAGTATCCCGATCAGGCCGACCAAGATCGCGGTCATCATCAGCTGCGCGGCCGCGAGCTCGGGAACGCTCAGGATCGAGCGCGTGACAACGCCGCCCAGCGCGTTAGCCACCGACGAGCTCGGCCAGCGCCTTGTCGAAGATCTTCGGCGCCTTGCCTCCGAACAGGATGGACTCGTTGCCGCCGATCTGCCTGCGCAGCTCGATCAGCTCGTCTCGCAGCGCCGCGGCCTTCTCGAACTCCAAGTTCGCGGCGGCGTCGCGCATCTTACGCTCGAGGTCGCGCGCCATCTTGACGGCGGCGTCGCGCGGCAGCTTCTCGAGCCGCAGCTTCGCCGTGTTCTCCTCGGTCGCGCCGACCATACTCAGGATGTCGTGGATCTGCTTGCGCACCGATTTCGGCTCGATGCCGTGCTCGCGGTTGTACTCGAGCTGCATCTCGCGGCGGCGGCGCGTCTCGCCGATCGCGCGCGCCATCGATTCGGTGACGACGTCGGCATACATGATCACCTTGCCTTCAACGTTGCGCGAAGCGCGCCCGATCGTCTGGATCAGCGACGTGCCGCTGCGCAGATACCCCTCCTTGTCGGCGTCGAGGATGCCGACGAGAGACACCTCCGGCAGGTCGAGGCCTTCGCGCAGGAGATTGATGCCGACGAGCACGTCGAAGACGCCGGCGCGCAGATCGCGCAAGATCGCGACTCGTTCGAGCGTGTCCACCTCGCTGTGCAGGTAGCGCACGCGGAACCCGTTCTCCAGCAAGTAGTCGGTGAGATCCTCGGCCATCTTCTTCGTCAGCGTCGTCACCAGCACGCGCTCCTTGCGCTCCGCCCGAATCGCAATCTCCTCCATCAGGTCGTCCACCTGGTTGCGCGTGGGGCGAACGTCGACCTCGGGGTCGACCAAACCGGTCGGCCGAATGATCATCTCGACGACCTGCGCGCTGCGCCCAGTCTCGTAACTCCCCGGCGTCGCCGAGACGTAGATCACCTGCGAGAGGTGCCGGTCGAATTCGTCGTAGGTCAGCGGCCGGTTATCGAGCGCGCTGGGCAGACGAAAGCCGTGTTCGACCAAGACCTCCTTGCGCGATCGATCTCCGGCGTACATGCCGTGCACTTGCGGCAGCGTGACGTGCGACTCGTCCACGAAGAGCAGAAAGTCCTTCGGGAAGAAGTCGATCAGACACCATGGCGTCGAACCGGGCTCGCGTCCGGTGAGGTGGCGCGAGTAGTTCTCGATGCCGTTGCAGTATCCGACCTCCCGCAGCATGTCGAGGTCGTAGCGGGTGCGCATCTCAAGCCGCTGAGCCTCGAGGAGCTTACCGTGGCCGCGGAAATACGCCAGCCGCTCATCGAGCTCGGCCTCGATGGAGAGGATCGCACGGCGTAGCTTCTCCTCCGGCGTGATGAAGTGCTTGGCCGGGAAGATCAGCAGCTCGTCCTTGCTCTGGAGATATTCGCCCGTCAGCAGGTTGACAACGTTGATCCCTTCGATCTCATCGCCGAAGAATTCGATCCTGTGGACGAGCTCCTCATCGACACCGACGAATTCCAGCGTGTCGCCGCGCACGCGGAAGGTGCCGCGAACGAGGTTGAGGTCGTTGCGCCGGTACTGCATGTCGACGAGCCGCCGCAGCAACCTGTCGCGGTCCATCTCTTGGCCGGTCTGCAGCCGCAGCGACAATTCGATGTAATCCGACGGCGAGCCGAGGCCGAAGATGCACGAAACCGACGCGACGATCAGCGTGTCGCGGCGGGACAGGATCGACTGCGTCGCCGAGTGGCGAAGGCGCTCGATCTCGTCGTTGAGCGAGGAGTCCTTCTCGATGTAGGTGTCGGTGTGCGGGATGTACGCCTCGGGCTGGTAGTAGTCGAAGTACGAGACGAAATACTCGACTGCGTTGTGCGGAAAGAAGTCGCGAAACTCGGCGCAGAGTTGCGCTGCCAGCGTCTTGTTGTGGCAGAGCACCAGCGTCGGTTTCTGTACGAGCTCCACCACCCGC
>JAFAJV010000032.1 GCA_019235995.1 Vulcanimicrobiota bacterium | reverse complement strand
GGGGGGGGGGGGGGGCCTTCCCCCTTTCGCCGGGCTAAAGGCGCGGCTTTTCTTCAGCCGATGAGGCGGGCTCTTTCGGAAACGGCGGCGTTCGCGCTGCCAGACCCCGTTGTTGTCGGCCGGTGGGCTTGTTGTCCTACCCGGCGGGCAGCGTCGCCTATCCCCGTTTACCATCTCATCGCCCGCGCGAGGTCACGCTCCACTCGTTGCGGCATTCGTTCCGCTGCTCCGAAATTGCACCGCGACCGCCCATCGGAAGGTCAATGCGGGAAAACCCGCGTGAAATCTAGCGCGGAGAGGTGGCAGAGCGGTTGAATGCGGCGGTCTTGAAAATCACTGAGGCCGTTACGACAAGTCACCGCTAGCGTCGATTGAGCACGAATTAGCAAATTATCCGCAAATCCGGAATTTGCTAACGCGGCTGGTGACGATCCCTGAAGTGGCCGCTCGGAAAAAGTTCAGGACGACGAGGCGTGGCGCCGGCCGGTCAGGAGTATCGCAGGGGATCGGCGCAAGCCCGTTCCTCTCCGACTTTGTGCTCGTCGGCGTGCTCCGTCGCTTCCAGATGACCTGTAACCTATCGCCGCGGACTCGGACAGACCAAGGCCGAGTTCTCGTGCCTAATCCGCCGGAACTGATAGTGCGAGGCCGCGGCTGCGTGGCCCGGTCAGGCGCAAACGGCGTCTGGCTCCATTGTGCAGCCCTCGATCCTGACGTCGCTCGCTCCAACGATCCGGATTCCGCCACCTCGGGCAATGCGGTAGGTGCCGGGTGAAAAGACTACCGTGCTGGCGCTTCTGATTTCCTTCGCCGAAGCACTGCCGGCGCCGAGCATTGAAAGCGGGGCGACGAGCAAGTTTGAAAGCAATGAGAGCCTGGTCATATCGTTCTTTCCTCCATCAGGAAAAGTGCGTTTGTGATCCGAATCCCTCCGACGCGTCGCACGTCCCAGCCGGGTTACGCGCTCCGACTCCAGCTAGCCACTCACTACGTGGACAGCGCCCCCGAGAACAGCGGAGGCGTGCTTCGCGCCCCCGCTGATCGGTCAGTTTGCTTCGAGTAGAGCTACGCGAAAAGTCGATCACTTTCCAATCGCCAAAAAGTTCGAGACGCTCGTGTCAATCTCGATTGTCTCCAGAGGTTCAAGGTAGAAGGTGCTGGTCGTCAAATGAGTCGTCTGGCCATTGATTTTGACCGCGCCTGCGACGTTTACGTAGCATTCTCCGGGGCCGTAGTAAGGAGTCGACCCCAGCTGGGCTATCGTGAAGGCGGTACCTAGCGTTGGAGCGCTGCTGGTGATGAGGGTGCCCCGATCGTTGTAACCAGGACAATGCACAATTTGAAGGTTTGTGACCGGTGCGGTGACGGCGACCGGTGTAGTAAGCGCCGTGAAATCGCAGTCCCGAATGAAGAGATTCTTCGGAGCTGCGGTGCTTCCGGTTATTGCCGCGCCATTCGTTAGATTGCCGGTAAGGTCGCAGGCGTTGATTCGGACGCTGGTCGCGGGACCCGCGACGTAAATCCCGAAATCCTGGCTCGCCGTAACAAAGACCTTGCTCGACGGGTTGAACAATGAGTTGTTGCAAGCGGCTCCGGTAATCCGAATGCCCGACGGTCCGTTCGAGCCGCCCACGATCAGAATGCCCGCCGACTTCAGCCCAGTTGCCGGGTTCGAGCCGTTACATGAGTAGTAGCCGCCAACGATTTCGATGTTCGTAGCGGGCGCCGCTGCGGCGCTCCCGCCGTCTATGTATAGACCCGGACCAGGCCAGAGACAGACGTGGCAGTCGAGAAAACGAATTTGATCGATTGCGTCGTTTGCGCCGCTGGTCGGTCCGATAACTACGCCACCGCCCTGGTAGTCCGTCGTCGTTACATCCGGGGCGGACAACTCGCAGCCTACAAACTGCGCGTGAAACACAAACGTCGTATGGGTCGACGTGCCTCCCGTCGTGATGAGGAGCGCGGGACCACCCGTGTTTGCCGCTGTGCTCAACGGGTGGACGCTCACGTTGCCGAAATAGATGTACTGCGCGTTCTCGGTTTCCGAGTTTGGTGTGATCGCAACGCCGTTGAGCCATTGCTCAATCCGCGTGTTCATCACTCGTAGATGCTCGCAACCGTAGATCTGCATGCCGGTCCCGGTCTTCGTGTCATCGAAGAAGTAGCACCCGGCAATGTAGGTTTCGATCGCGGACTTCGTCGATGCCGAGTCGCCGATCTGCACGGCAATCGTAGCGACGGCCTGTGCGATGGTCGAATTGTTTATGATTACGGAACAATCAATCATACTGCACTTGACGCTCTGGTTGAAGTTTACGCCAACTGGCCAGTTGAATAGGCTCACGCGAAGTAGTCGAGTAGCCTGGCTTTTATTCGTCACCTTGATTGCAGAGTTGCCCGCCGCCGCGGTCGTCGGCAGGTAGGCGATCATGAGATCTTGAAAAACAACGCCGCCAGCGTCGTCGTCGTCCGAACTGTCATTCGTGTTTACGACGAATAAGTCATCGGCCGTAGTCTGAAGTAAGAGTGGTCGGCCCGCTTCCTGCTGGCCATCTCCGCGGATGATAATGGAATAGGGTTGTATATGGCCGCCAGTGTCGGTTCCAACGTTGATAGATCCAGCGAACTGGTATGACTCATTAGTTGCATCTCCAACCGAGGGAAAGATGAGCGTACCGCCACTACCGTTTGATGGTCCGGTTGGGGAAATGAGTTTCGCTATAAGTGTCTGCAAGCTCGTCGTGTTTAACGCCGCGGTCTGTGAAGGCGTGACTACGACGCCGCCTATTCCGACAGTAACGTCGATTTCCGAGTCCGTAAGTGCCATGTCTGTATACCTTTCTTATGTGGATGCGCCACGAGCGCTTTGAAGATGTAGTGAAGCTCTGTGCGCGCTACCGTAGACATAGCGAGGAATGGCCCGTCCCAGGACCACGGCGCGTCAAGCGTCAGGACGCCTAAGGCAATCTGACGAGTATGGCGGACGCCAGTCGAGCTCGGCGTCTTGATGTTCGACATCATAACGGAAGCGTCTTAAGAAAGGCTGAAACCTGTCGTAACTAAACGACGTACTGGGCGGCGCCTACGCGCGGTCAACAAGACCCACGAACGTAGTTTTCCAAGGAGAAGCGGGCGGCGCTCTGCGCTGCCGCACTAATAGGCGGCAAAAGTGAGGCACGCGCTACAACGGAGAGATTAGATGATTGTGGTCATTCAACGGGCGATTGGCCAGGAGTAACGCTGGCTTGACGGAACTTGCTTTGCTGAGGATCCGTTAGCCGTAGTGATGTCAGTTCTGAGGCCTGCTTCCGTGCATAGATACTTGAAACTCGCGATCACGTATGTCTTCTTGACGGCCTGCAGCACTTCTGCACCGCAGCTTCCATTTGCCTTGACACCGCGGGCCGACGGTTGGCCAGCGCGTAGTTCTCAGGAGACTTATGGATTAGATGGATCGGGTTCTTGGATGTTGCCGGACGCCTCGACGCAAGACCTCCTTTATGTTTCGAGCCATAGTTGGGTTTCCGTTTACACCTACCCTCAGGGGCACTTGGTTGGTAAACTAAAGGGCTTTGATCTTGCGTCGGGCCAATGCGTCGACAGTTCGAGCAACGTGTACGTCACTGACTACGCAACGGGTCGCATCTACGAGTTTCCACACGGTGGTCGGAAACGCCTGAAGATTCTATTCATGTCTGGCGCGAACAGTTGTTCAATAGACCCGACTACAGGAAACCTCGCAGTCGCCTCACTCGGTGGCACCGGAGTTTACATCTTCGAGAACGGTAAGCTGACGGCAAAGTATAAGAACTCTCAGTTCTACTCCTACTACGGCTGCGCGTATGACGCGAAAGGTAACCTTTTCATCGACGGCATGACTAGGCCTGGGACGGGCAACTTCATCTTCGCTGAGCTTGCGAAGGGCACGAGCCAACTCGAAATAGTGCAGTTGAATCAATACGTTGGATGGCCTGGCGCCTTGCAATGGGATGGCAAGCATATAGCACTTGGTGATCAGACTACGCCGGCGATTTATCAGATTAACGTAAGAGGGCGGCAAGGTACGAAGGTGGGCACGACAACACTTGGCAGCCACGCGTTGGATACACTGCAGTTTTGGCTCCAGGGTCGGACCGTGATCACATCAACAGCCTGTAAGCGGATTTGCGGGCGTGTGAAGCGAGGTTCCGCGGTCATGTTCTTCAACTATCCGGCCGGAGGGAAGGCGACCAAGATTATAGCGAATGGCCTATTAGGAGAGCCGAGTGGCGACTCCGTCAGCCTCGCTCCGAGCCACTAAGATTCTCAGTGGTGCGCCTGTCGCTTAGCCTTACACGGCTCGCGTTAATGATGCAGCGCATGAATACTTCCGCAGCGGTTTTAGTTGGCTGCCTAGTTCTTGGAGCTTGCGGTGGCACAGCAAGCCAGCTGCCGCGCGCAACAGCGATGTCGCCTAGCGGACCACGCGCGGACGCCGCGACGAGCACAGAGCGCGCTAGAAGCGATCTAGCGCCGAACGAGCGCCGTACGGTCGGCTCTTGGATGCTACCCGAGGCGAAGAGCGAGGATTTGCTTTATGAGTCCGATGTCTCTTGGGCTTCCGTCTACAGTTATCCTCAAGGCAAGATGGTCGGCAAGCTAAAGAACTTTTATCTGGCGGCTGGCCAATGCGTTGACAATGCGGGAAATGTCTACATCGCGGACTACGGAAAATCGCGAGTCTATACGTACTCGCACGGTAGCAGTCACCGAAAGAGGGCGATTTATGTTCCCGGCGCGGCTGACTGCGCGATTGATCCGACGACGGGGAATCTTGCGGTAGCTTCGTGGGGTGGCGCTGGCGTCTGGATTTTTGCAAACGCACGCGGGAAACCAAGCAAATTCTTAGATCCAGATTTTATCGGGTATTATTCATGCGGGTATGACTCTACGGGTGACCTTTACGTCGACGGCATAAGCCATGTCGGAAGCGGCCACGTTGTTCTGGCTGAGCTACCAAAGGGCGGCAGCCAACTTGAAACCGTGAAGATCGGGCAATATCTTGGGTGGCCTGCCGGAGTTAAGTGGGATGGTAAGTACTTAGCCGTCGGCGATGGAACGACGCCAGTTGTCTACCAGTTTGTGATAAAGGGAGGCAGCGCAACCAGAGTCGGCACGACCCAGTTTGGCAGCGGCCTGGAGTATATGCATAACTTTTGGATACAGACCCGGACACTCTTAGCGTCGGGCCAGTGTTATCATCGCTGCTATGGTGTGAGGAGCAATCAGGCCGTAATGTTTTTCGACTATCCGGCCGGCGGAACGGCGACGAAACTTATCACCGCGGGAATAAGGGCGTCAGCCGGAGACTCCGTTAGCTTAGCTCCAAAGTCCTGAGGGTCCATCTCGCGAAAACCCGTGTTAAAGGCCTGACGACCACGTTGGCGAGGCGGCCGTGCGTGATCAACTCTCCTGTGTGCTGCAAGCGATCCCCAGCGGCGCGTCGCGCAAAGAGATTAGCGCTTTCGGGGCATTCTCGATACTGATTGCACCGAAATTGCACCGGGACCGCCCATCGGAAGGGTCGATGCGTCAAAAACCCGCATGATATCTAGCACGGAGAGGTGGCAGAGCGGTTGAATGCGGCGGTCTTGAAAACCGCAGGACGTGATGAACGTTCCGGGAGTTCGAATCTCCCCCTCTCCCGACCCCTAGACCAAGACACGTTTATTACGTCGCGGGCGGTATTTCGAGTTTGGGTAACGCTGAGCGCAACAAGTTTTGCAGAAGCTTTGAACGCCGGTCCACTTCGACTTATTTTGGTAAAACGATTGCAAGGGCATAAATTGGACATGCCCGGTACACCATGCCGTTCCAGGTGGCCCGATTTTCCGATGAATGCTAGGGCCGAGTTTCCGGCCCGCCGCGGAGCGCCTTGCCATAATGTTGCATCCTTTGTGGGAAAATCCGACGTTGCTAAGATCCCAAAATAAATCGCACGAAACGTCAAGCCAAGGGGCTTTGTGGTCGATGGCTAAGTCTTCGAAATGTTCGATCACTGCAAGGCAACGTATGCACTGATCTTTGCCGAGCTCGCGCAAGAGTTCGAGCATAATCATCTTGCGAAGACGATGACTAGCGGTTCCAATAGGCATTCCGAGCTGGAGCAGTTTCTTCTGCGACATTACGTGGAAGAATTTAGCTGACCTATGTGCCACCAGGCTGGCACGATCCGTCGGGCATGTCGGAGCGTAATTCACATCATCCCCGACCACTGCCTTGACTTTTCGCGACGGAGCGAGCGGGTCTCGCCTGTCAAGAACAAGTACAGGGCGTCAGGAAGGGCGGCAGGACGCGCAGCGGCCTTCGAACGTCACCCGCTCTTCGTCAATCGCAAAGCCGTGCTCCAACGCGAGCGTTCGAAGCGTGCGCGGAGGGATGGCGTACGGCACGTCTTCGATCTCGCCGCACTTACGGCAGCGAAAGTGCGCATGCCGGGGACCGGCCGGCTCGTACGCCGCCGCATCGGTGCCCGGCACGTGAAGCTCGGACACCATTCCGAGATCCCGCAGGCGCTCCAGACCGCGATATACCGTCGAGAACCCGATGCCGGGACGCCGCTTGAGCGCTTTCGCATAGATGTCCGACGAGGTCAGGTGCCTGCCGATCCCGCTCCTTTCGACGATCTCATAGATGAGCTGATAATTTTTCGGCAAGGCCGGCCGGCGGCGGGAGGTATCTTGCATGTGAAAGTGATATTCACCCTCACTTCTGACTTTACCCCTTCCGCCGTATCGGAGAGAAACACGAGAGATGGAAAACACGCTCGCTGAGTTGTCGGACGCCGACCGAGGCTGTCCCGTAAAGCACGTACCGCTCCGGCCGCGGGTGAACGTCGATTGGTTCCCCGAGCTGTTGGACCTCTCGGTGCTTCACCGGCCTTCTGCGCTGGCCGATCCGATGGGGCCGAATTTCGACTACGCGCGTGAATTCAACAGTCTCGATCTGAACGCGGTGAAGGCCGACCTCTACGCGCTGATGACCGATTCGCAGGAATGGTGGCCGGCCGACTACGGCCACTATGGGCCGCTCTTCATTCGCATGGCCTGGCACGCCGCGGGCACCTATCGCATCGGCGACGGGCGCGGCGGTGCAGGCTCGGGCCAGCAGCGTTTCGAGCCGCTCAACAGCTGGCCGGATAACGCGAACCTCGACAAGGCGCGCCACCTGCTCTGGCCGCTCAAGCAGAAGTACGGACGGAAGATCTCCTGGGCCGATCTCCTGGTCCTCGCCGGGAACTGCGCACTTGAGTCGATGGGATTCAAAACGTTTGGATTCGGCGGCGGTCGCGTTGACGCGTGGGAGCCCGATGACGACACATATTGGGGCTCCGAAAACGTCTGGCTCGAAGATAAGCGCTACACCGGCGAGCGCGATCTGGAACGGCCGCTCGCCGCGGTACAGATGGGGCTGATTTACGTGAATCCGGAGGGCCCTAACGGAAACCCCGATCCGCTCGCGGCGGCTGTCGATATTCGCGAGACGTTCGCCCGCATGGCGATGAACGATGAGGAGACCGTCGCGCTCATCGCCGGAGGTCACACGTTCGGCAAGACGCACGGCGCCGCCGATCCGGCGCAATACGTCGGCTTGGGGCCCGCCGGCGCACCGCTCGAAGAGCAGAACCTCGGCTGGCGCAACTCGTTTGGCAGCGGCAACGGCGGTTCGACGATCACGAGCGGCCTCGAGGGTGCCTGGACGCAGAGGCCGACGCGCTGGAGCAACCTCTATTTCGACAACCTCTTCAAGTACGAGTGGGAGCTCACAAAGAGCCCGGCCGGCGCCTATCAATGGAAGCCCAAGGACGGCGCCGCCGCCGATACCGTCCCGGACGCGCACGACCCCTCGAAGCGGCACGCACCGACGATGCTCACGACGGATCTTGCGTTAAAGGTCGACCCGGTGTACGGGCCGATCTCCAAGCGCTTCTACGAGAATCCGAACGAGTTTGCAGACGCCTTCGCCAAGGCATGGTTCAAGCTGGTGCATCGCGACATGGGTCCGATCTCGCGCTATCTCGGCCCGGAGGTGCCTGCCGAGCCTCAGATCTGGCAAGACCCCGTGCCCGCCGTCGACCATCCGCTCATCGACGAGCGCGACGCCGAGGCACTCAAGAGCCGCATTCTCGCGAGCGGACTCACCGCGTCGCAGCTGGTTACGACCGCATGGGCATCCGCGTCGACGTTCCGCGGCACCGACAAGCGCGGCGGCGCGAACGGCGCGCGCATCCGCCTCGCGCCGCAGAAGGACTGGGCAGTCAATCAGCCCGCAGAGTTAACGAAGGTGCTGCGAGCGCTCGAGGCGGTGCGGGCCGACTTCAATGCCTCGCTGTCGGGCGGCAAGAAGGTCTCGCTCGCCGACGTCATCGTGCTCGGCGGCTGCGCCGCGATCGAGCAGGCCGCGAAGAACGCGGGCCACGACGTCCGCGTGCGCTTCTCGCCGGGTCGCACCGATGCGACCCAAGAGAACACCGACGAGCACTCCTTCGCGGTGATGGAGCCCATCGCCGACGGCTTCCGCAACTATCTCGCCAACGGACACTCACGTTCGCCCGAACAGCTGCTCGTGGACCGTGCCCGGCTGCTCACGCTGACCGCTCCCGAGACGACCGCGCTCCTCGGCGGCCTGCGCGTGCTGGGGGCGAACGCCGCAGGGTCGAAGCACGGCGTCTTCACGACGCGGCCGGGCACGCTCACGAACGATTTCTTCCTGAATTTGCTCGACAAGACCACGACTTGGCGGCCCGGCGGCGACCATGCCTACGAGGGACGCGACCGGCGCACCGGCGAGCTGCGGTGGACCGGAACGAACTGCGACTTGATCTTCGGCTCGAACTCGCAGCTTCGTGCGCTCGCGGAGGTTTATGCGATCGACGGCGATCACTTCGTGCGCGACTTCGTCGCCGCGTGGGAGAAGGTCATGAACCTCGACCGGTTCGATCTGACACCGAACGTCTAACGGAGGAGCTGGGCTATGAGCGATCTCAAGGAAGCGATCGACGTGGCGTGTCCGAGATTCTACGCGTTGCATCACGCGGAGCGCTTCTTCACGGTTCACCGCCGCGACCGCACGCCGGGCATGCTGACGCTGCGCGTCGATCTCTCGAGCCTCGGGCTCCCCGGATCGAGTCAAGCGCTTCACGAAGTGCGCGTAACGCACGAGCTGACCGAAGACCGCGGCGAGAAGAAGCTCGCGTTGTCGTGGGATCCCGCGGACAAAACGGTGCCGCGCTTCAGCGGTGCGCTGACGAGCGCCGAGAAGGCGCCCGGGCTGACGACGCTGACACTGCAAGGGACTTACACGCCGCCGCTCGGCATTGCGGGCAAGGCATTCGACCTCGTCGTCGGACGAAAGGTCGCGGCCGCCACGGCTCGCGCCTTGCTCGAAGACATCAAGCAGTTCGTCGAGTCGGACTTCGAGACGGCCAAGGCCACGAATCTGGCGTCCTCCCCGAAGGAATAGGCGCCTTAGCGAAACGACGTCTCGACGTCGGCGCGCAGCGCCGAGGCGTCCGCGTGCCACTCGTCGGCGAAGGCCTTGAGAATTCTGGCGGTCAGCCCCCAGACGTGACGGCCTTCGTAGTCCAGCGCGTACGCCGCCTTTCCGCGCGCAAGACGCAGGGAGAGATCCTCGCGTATCGCGCCGGGCGTGACGATGGCTGCGAGCGGCACGGTGAATGCTCCGATCGTCTCGGTGCGGTCGATTCTTAGGGGCGTGTGCGGTTCGAGCACGCCGACGACCGGCGTGACGGTCAGTCCGCTGGACGCCTGTCGTTGCGGTTGCAAATGTCCGACCACGCGGATCGCTCGCGGATTCACGCCGAGCTCTTCGTAGAGCTCGCGCACCGCCGTCGTCGCCGGATCGGAGCCGTCCATCTCGTCGGTCATGCCACCCGGAAGTCCGATCTGTCCTGGATTGCGCCGCAGATGGCCGGCTCGCTCGATGAAAACTACGCCGTGTGGGGCGTCGGCGAAGATCGCGAGCATGACCGCCGCATCCACGGGCGTTAACGCGTCGAGGGAAGATGCCGTCTCGTCATCGTATGTACGGCGGCATCATGAGATTGATTGCTGTACTTGCTTGCGCTCTACTGCTTGCCAACTGTTCGCATTCCAGCTTTGGCGTACCATTTTCTCCGCCGCTTTCCAGCGGCGCCTCCGCGCTGCGCCCGAGCACCGGCGGCCCTTGGCTATGCGGTCAGCCGCCATCGTTGGTTCGCTCGCCCGAAACGGCGGCGCAGCCCGACAACGGTTATCGGTCGCTCTACAAGTTCAAGGCGGGAAAAGACGGCGGGTATCCGTACGGCGCGCTCGTCGAGCTCAAAGGAAAGCTGTACGGCACGACCGATCAGGGCGGCAAGAACGGCTTCGGAACGGTCTACGAGGTGAGCACGACCGGTCAGGAACGCGTGGTCTATAGTTTCGTCGGCGACAAAGACGTCGGCTATCCGTGCTCCCGTCTGATCGTGGTAAACGGCAAGCTCTACGGAACGGCTCAGAGCGGCGGCCTGCACGGCTGGGGCGGAGTCTTCGAGGTGACGACCTCCGGAAGCGAGCGGCTCGTGCACAGCTTCAAGGCCAACAGCGACGGCGCCGCACCCTACGGCGGTGTGCTCTACCTCAAGGGGAAGTTCTACGGCACGACGGTCGAAGGAGGCAGCAAAGGCTGGGGCACCGTCTACGAGACGTCCGCGACCGGACAGGAGCGCGTGCTCTACACCTTCAAGGCCGGCAAGGACGGCGGATATCCCTACGGCGATTTGACGCTCGTCAACGGCACGCTCTACGGCACGACGAAGGAAGGCGGCAGCACCGGTTGGGGCACCGTGTTCAGCTGCACCCTCGCGGGTAAGGAAACGGTGCTGTACAGCTTCAAGGCCGGCAACGACGGCGCATATCCGTACGACGGCCTCACCTATCTCGACCACAAGCTCTTCGGTACCACGAAGGAGGGCGGCCGCGCGGGATTCGGCGTCGTGTTCAGCATCGATCTCTCGCGCCAAGAGCACATCCTGTATTCTTTCAAGAGCGGATCGGACGGCGGCTATCCGTACGCGCGGCTTACGGCGGTCAACGGCGCGCTGTACGGCACGACGGTCGAAGGCAACAGCGCGAACTGGGGGACCGTCTTTCGCGTGACCACGACCGGCAAGGAGCAGGTGCTCTACAGCTTCAAGGCCGGCCATGACGGCGCGTATCCGTTCGGGCAGCTGATCTTCCTCAACGGCAGATTGTACGGAACGACCCAGGGCGGCGGCGTCAACGGCGGATGGGGAACCGTCTTTAGCATCTTGCCATAGGTGGCGGTGGCTACGGCTTCCCGAAATAGCTGGTGATGTCGAAGTAAAAGTCGCGCTCGGCGTTCGTCGGGGGGCAAACGACCGCAATGCGATCGTACGCGCGGCCGCCCGCGTGCATCAGCGACTGATCCTTGATCTGCCAGCGCGTGTCGCCGGAACACGGATGAAACGCGAGATACCGATACTCCCACGCGACGCCGTCGCCTTCATTGCTTTGCTTGTCCAGGACTGCTGCGAAGAGCGAATCGCCGGTCGGCGCCGTCAGTTGCGGGAGCGCGGGCGGCGCGCCGTGTACCCGCGTCGTCCATTGAAAGCAGCGCAGCCGGCCGTTTTGAAAGACGTAGATGACGTCGACGGCATCCGAAAAGCGCGCGACGAGCGTCGGCCGGCCCTCCGCGTCGACCGCAGCGTTATAGTCCGGATGGGCGGACTTCACGCTTTCGAGCGTGTCGCCGAGACGCACGCCTGAGGGATCGGGCGCGACGTTGTCGAGGACGGCGGTCGGCGCGGCGTCCGTGAATGCCTCGAAGGCGGAGACGTAGCCGTTGTATTCGATGACGAGCAGATACGTCGAGTTCGCACCGGGCAGCCAGTAGCGCGCGACGCGACTGCCGTTGACGGGCACGACGCGCAGCGGGTCACCGATCTGCGCGCGCAACGCCAACGCCGGCGCACCGAGCGTGACGCCATGCCAGCTCACAGCTGCGTCCGGGGCGAGCGTAACGGCCGCCAGGAAGGCCGGTAGTACCGCGAACACTTGCGACGACCTAGTCGCCGACGTGCCGGAACTTACCTGTCAAAAACTCATAGACCATCACGAAGTCGCCGCAGAACGACAGAACCGGATGCTCGAGCGTCTTGGGCTGATTCTTCTCGAACACCCAATGCGACGCAAACGCCGGCAGATAGCCGAGCGCGAGACCGCCGAGTATGAGCGCGGGGCGCCGAAGGGCGACGCCGATCAGGCCGACGGCGAGGCCGCCGAGCAGCCCGGCCGTGTGCACCACTTTCGTGCGGCGGTCCCGATGCGCCGCGAGATACTCGGGATAAAACTCCGCGAAAGTCATGCCCGCGCTACCCTCCGTTCATATCGAGAAAGAGCTCCGTGGCGAGCGCGATCAAAAAGCCGGCGCACATGGTTACGGTGACGGATGCCGTAAGACCCGTGCGCCGCAGGACGCTCCACAGCTCCCCGATCACGAACACCAGCGCGCCGACCGCGATCGCCAAGAACAGCACGGAGAGCGTCGGCGAGTAGAAGCTGTAGCCGATGATCGTTCCGACGAAGGTCGGGCCGCCGGCGATCAGGCCTGCGAGGCCGATCTGCGCCCACGACGGGACCACGCGCCCGACCAGCGGCGCCGCGACGCCGAAGCCTTCCGTCGCGTTGTGCAGGCCGAATCCGACGATGAGCGCAAGCGCCACCGCGGTCGCCCCGGCCGCGGCGGATGCGCCGATGGCCAGCCCCTCGCCGAAATTGTGCGCGCCGATTCCGATTGCGATGATCGCGGCGAGCACGATGGGATTTTCGGCGTGCATCGCCGCCTGGCGCGTGAAATGGGTCGCGGCGCTGCCGAGCCCGACCAAACCGATGAGCAGGCCGGCGACGAACACGACGATGAGACCGGCCGGGAAGGCGCCGGACGACGCGTGCCACGCGTTGAGGCCCTGCGAGATCGGCGCAATGGCGTTCTGCGCGATCTCGACGACGAGGTAGAGAAGGATGCCGATCGCCAGCGCGTTGAGGAGCGCGATCGTTTGCGGCGAGAGCCGCCGGGCGCGCGCGACCGGCAGGCCGAGGAAGATCGTGAAGCCCGCGATCGCGCCGAGCAGCACGGTCATGGCGAAGCTCAAGCCACGCGTCGTCGGGCCGGCCGCGGGCATCATCGCCCGGTACATCGCCGTGAGAGTGTTAGGGGTGCCGACGTAGTGGATCGCGGTGATGAGGCCGGCCGGCATGCCGCTGGAATCCTCGATGTGGTCCATTACGTGGCAGTGAATGAGCCAGGTGCCGGGCTTCGCATTTGCATCAACCACCACGTCGACGCGCTGGCCGGGCGCGACGAGGACGGTATCCTGGACGTCGGCATAGTTTACCGGTGCGGCGTCGCGGGCGACGACCTGCTGATAGTGGCCGTGCGTGTGCATGGTGTGGAACTCTTCGCCCGATATGTTGATCCAGCGGATCCGGAAGCGCTCGCCCGCGCGAACGTTGAGCTCGCGCGTGCTTGGATATTCCTTGCCGTTGAGCGTGAAGTGGTTCTCAGCAGCGCTCTGGATCTGCCACGAGGAGATCATCTCCAGGAAGTCGTGCGCGACGGCGCGTTCGACCGCGCGCGGCGTGGACGGCTCGACGACGATCGCTCCGTAGAGGCCGGAATCCAGCATCGCCTCGTCGTCGTGCGTGTGATAGATGAACGTTCCCGGCTGATCGGCGACGAAGCGATAGACGAAGTGGCCGCCGGGCGGCACGAGCGCCTGCGAGATGCCGCCGACGCCGTCCATCGTCACCGGGATGTCGTGCACGCCGTGGAGGTGGATGGAGTCCGGCGTCGTGCCGTCGTTCGTGTAATCGAGCACGAGCGTTTCGCCCTGTCGCACGACGAGCGCGGGCCCGGGAACGACGCCGTTATAGGTGTTCGCCATCACGGTGAGGCCGGGTTTGAGCGTCCACGGCGCGGCGCGCTCGACGATGTGGAACGTCTTGACGCGCCCCTGCTTCGCGGGGATCGCCTGATAGGCGCCATCGGGGCGCTGGAAGACCGACGATTCCCCCGGCGCGGGAGTCGCGAGTGGAATCGCACCGCGCAATGGCTGCAATCCGAGCGACGTGGAACTCGCGGTGGCGGCCTGGTCCGCATCGGCTAACGCGACGGCCGGCGCTCCGACGAGCAGCGCGAAGGCAAGCAGGGCGCGCCAGCCCCGATCCAAGACACGGTCCATTGTTAGGTATGCCTAAGATTGTCGCTAGGCGCACCTGTTTCCCGCTTCGGCTTTGCTCGACAGGCTCGTCGGGGAGTAGAATGAAGCTTATTCACAATAGCTAGGCCCGACGCGTAGCCCCTTCTGCGGGGCTTGCCTGGACTTTTCGGAATAATGGTCCATTGTGCCCGACGTACGGCTCGAGCGCGCGCTGCGGGTTCCCGCGGATCCCGGGGCGCAGGCGCTGGGAGAACTGCTGGAGGCGATCGCGAACCAGGAGGGTCCGTGGCGCGGCTTCGCGCTGCACATTAGTTTCGGAGAGCTGCGCCTGCCCGACGTCGGTTACGTCGCGGTTCCGATTCGTCTACAGGTCACGAAGCGCGCCGCCGACGCGTGCTCGTTCGACGTCACCTTCAACTCGATGAACCTGTCCGCGGCGTTCCCGACGTTCAAGGGCACCTTCGGCATCGAAGCCGCCGGACTCGGCGAATCCAAGCTCGTGTTGCGAGGCGGTTACGACATTCCGATGCAGATCTTCGGAAAGTTCCTCGACAGGACGCTCACGCCGGGCCTCGCACAGCGCTCGCTGGAGAACTTCGTGGATGAGATCGCCGCGGCAACGCAGGCGCGCGTCGACAAACGCGAGGCGGAGTTCGCGCGCTATCGCTTCTACACGTCAAATCTTCGATGAACCGCGTCGAAGCGGACTGCTGCATCGTGGGAGGCGGGCCGGCCGGCATGATGGCCGGCCTGTTGATGGCACGCGCCGGAGTTTCGACCGTTTTGCTGGAGAAGCACGGGGACTTTCTGCGGGACTTTCGCGGCGACACGATCCATCCGTCGACGCTCGAGATCATGGCCGAGCTGGGTCTCCTCGAGTCGTTTCTGCAGCGCCCGCACCAAGAGGTCACGACGCTGGCGGGGAACCTCGGCGACACGCTCGTCACGGTCGCCGACTTCACGCATCTTCCGACGCGCTGCAAATTCGTGGCGTTCATGCCACAGTGGGACTTCCTCGACTTCTTGGCGGAGCAGGCGCGGCGCTATCCGGCCTTCGACCTGCGCATGCGGGCGCGCGCCGAGGAGCTCGTTGTACAAGACGCGCAGATCGCCGGAGTGCGCGCGCAGTCGCCCGACGGCGAGCTCGAGGTGCGGGCGCGGCTAACGATTGCGGCCGACGGACGAGAATCCGTGTTGCGGGAGCGCGCAGGGCTCGATCCGGTCGAGCTCGGCGCGCCGATGGACGTGCTGTGGCTGCGACTGACCAAACGTGCCGACGATCCACACGAAACCTTCGGATACATCCGCGACGGCCGCATCATGGCGCTGATCGACCGCGGCGCATATTGGCAGTGCGCCTACGTCATTCCGAAGGGCTCGCTGGCTGAGCTGCAGGGCGCCGGGATCGTGGCGTTTCGCCGGCACGTAAGCGCGATCGTTCCCTTCCTGAGCGATCGCGTGGAAGAGATCGGCAGCTGGGACGACGTCAAGCTGCTCACGGTGCGCGTAAATCGCCTGCGCGATTGGTATAGGCCGGGGTTCCTGTGCATCGGCGACGCGGCCCACGCCATGTCGCCGATCGGCGGCGTCGGCATCAATCTCGCAATTCAGGACGCCGTCGCCGCGGCGAACATGCTCGCCGCCAGGCTCGTTCGCGGCGACCTCACCGTGGACGACCTGCGAGCCGTGCAGCGCCGCCGCGAAAGGCCGGCTCGGCTCACGCAGGCGCTCCAGCTCTTCATCCAGCGGCGGATCATCGGCAACGTGCTCGCGCGCGGGCGCGCGCCGATGCTGCGCCGGCTGCCCGCGCTCATGCGTTGGTTCCCGTTCCTGCCGCGCATACCGGGACGCCTCGTAGGGCTCGGGTTCCGTCCCGAGCACCTCGCTACTTGAAGACGATGCCCGTCTGCTGGATCTCTTGGTACGGTAGCAGCCAGATCAGCGACTCGTCGTGCAAATCCACCACCTGGACGCGATTCCCGAACGGGTCGATGAAGTCGCAGCGAAACGGCGGTATCAGCTTGATGCCGTATTTGGTCGTCAGCTTCTCGCGCACTTCCGCCAGCTGAGCATCGTCGCGAACGATCAAGCCGAAGTGGCGCGTGCGATTCGGGCGTCCGTCGCCTCCCTCGAACATGGCGAGGAATTGATGCTCGCCGACCTTGAAGAACGCATCGCCCTCTCCTTCATCGAGTTTTTCTAGGCCGAAGACGTCCTGATAGAACGCGACCGCCTTCGCGACGTCGTGCACCTCGATGGCGATGTGATTGATGCCGTAAACCTTGACGCTCATGTCGGCCTCTACCCCGCGCCGCGTGGGATTGGTTGCAGGGGCTCCGCCGGTTACGCGGGGATCGGCGTCGAAAGGACGTGGCTCATGATGCGTGGAGTCATTTTGGGCGTAACCGCGACGCTCGTCGTCATCGGGCTCGTCCTATATATCGGAGTCAGGGCGGGCATGATGCCGGCCAACGCCGACGGGAAGCCATCGAAGCTGGAACGCTGGGCGGCGAAGACGTCGCTGCAGGCGACGCTCGCGCGCGAAGCGCCCACGACCGCGCCGCCGATCGCGCTCAACGACGCCAACCTGATCGCGGGAATCCGGCTCTACGCCGCAACCTGCGCCGTCTGCCACGGCGCCTCGGACGGCAATCCGTCACGGATTGCACGCGGGCTCTATCAGCATCCGCCGCAGCTGGCTAAGGACGGCGTCGAAGACGATCCCGAGGGCGTGACCTATTGGAAGGTCGATCACGGCATCCGCTTCACCGGAATGCCGGCGTTCGGGAAAACGCTGCGCGACGAGCAGATCTGGCAGCTCGCGCTCTTTCTCAAACACATGGACGGCCTTCCGCCGGCGCCGCAGCGCGTCTGGAAGGCCGTCAAGAGCGAGGCGGCCGGGCCGCCTACGGCGGACCGCTGACCGTCGGCGTCGGCTCGTTCGTCGGCGTCGCCGCGAAGATATATTGCTGGTTGGACGTCGGACTCGGGTTGGGGATTTGAGCTTGCATCGAAGGGCCGGAGAGGACAGCAGCAGTTTCGGGATAGACCTGACCTCGGAAGGAGCCGTCCGTGCCCAGCGTTCCGACGACGTGCAGCTTGCCGTCAGGACCCGCGCCCAGCCCCAGATCGACCGTCGAGGGGCCGATGTCGAACCAGACGTAGTTGCCGTCGCGCCCGCCAACCACGGGAATGTAGAGCTTGTAGTACGACGTGTGGTAGTAGCCGCGCAAGTTCCCGGCCGGGAAGATCTGAAGGTCGAGCTTTCCGGTGATCGGATACTGCGATCCGTAGACCTGGGTTATCGTCGTGGTGAAATGCATCTCCGTCGTCGCGGTCTGGGCGGATGCCGTGCTCGTCAGCGCCGCCGCTGCAAGGCATACGAGCGCAGTACTGCTCACGAAGCGCGAAACCAGAGACTTTACCATGCTGACTCCTCTCGATTGACCTTTCTAAGGGAGTAGAGCGCTTGGCCTGGCGAGAACGTGACCGGCGTGGTACAACCTGCCGAAATCGACCTGCGCGGCCTTCCCGTGTGGGAGCGTCCTGATCTCGTTCGCAAAGCCCTCGACCGTCTCCCATCCGGGGCTTCCCTTACCCTCATTACCGAGCAAGAACCACGGGCGCTCTCGTCGCGCGTCACGCAGGACCGGCCGGACCGATTCGTCATCGAGACGCGGCGCGTTGCGAGCCGAGTCTGGCAGCTACGCCTGACGCATCGGCCCGGCGAGGGCAGCGAGCGTACGTCATCGGCACAGCATCTCGGGCGTTGCCCGGCATTTGCGGCACTCGACGTCGGCGTGCGCGAAGAGCTCGCGGCGGCCGCGGTATGGCAGACGGGTCGCCGTGGCCAGACTCTCGTTGCGGAAAACGTCGATTGGCCGTTCATCGGCATGGTGACCGAGGGAATCGTGGCACGCGCGAACGGCGGAGGTCGCGAGCGCGAGCGAATACTCTACGAGATCTTTCCCTACGAGCTCTTCGGTGTCGCGGAGTACTTCGATCGCGGCTTCAAGATGGCGCGCATCGCGGTCTTCTCCAAGACGGCGCGCGTGTTCAAGGTCCCCTGGGACGTCGTCTCTCGCGTCGCGGCGCGCTATCCGGAGCTGACGAATGCGCTCGGGATCGTCATGGCGCAGCGCGTCCGCATCCTGGCCGACGCGCTCAGCATTCAGGGCTCGCTCCCGATCCTGGGCCGCATCGCGCGCGTGCTGCTCCCGTACGCGATGCCCGAGCGCGGTTTGGTGCCTGCTTCCGCGTCGCTCTCCACGACCACGCAGTCGCAGATCGCGGCTGCCGGCGGCACCGTCAAGGAAGTCGCCGCGCGTGCCATCGCGGAGCTGGAATCGCGCAATGCGCTGCGTCGCGAGCACGGGCACATCCGCTATCTCGACCGCGAAGTATTGTTGGAACTCATCCAAGACGTGTCGTAGGGACGTACGGCTCCAGTGCTTTGGGAAGCACGATCGAGCCGTCGGCCCGCTGATTGTTCTCCAAGAGCGCGATGAGCGTACGCCCGATCGCCAAGCCGGAGCCGTTGAGCGTGTGGACGAGCTCCGGTTTGCTCGCGGCCTCGCGCCTGAAGCGGATCGCGGCCCGCCGCGCCTGGAAGTCCGTGCAATTCGAACAGGAACTGATCTCTCGATAGGTGTCGCTGCTCGGAATCCAGACCTCGACGTCATGCGTCTTCGCGGCGTTGAAGCTCGTGTCTCCGGCGCAGAGCGTCACGACGCGATGGGGAAGCTCAAGCTCCTCCAGGAGCGATCGCGCGTCTTCGGTGAGCGTTTCGAGCGCCTCGTGCGACGCCTCCGGCCGGCTCAGCCAGACTAGCTCGACCTTGTCGAACTGGTGCTGACGCATCAGTCCGCGCGTATCCTTGCCGGCGGCGCCGGCCTCTTTACGAAAGCACGGCGTCGCGGCCGCGTACTTGCACGGAAGCTCGGCTGCGTCGAGGATCTCGCCGCTGCGAAACGCGGTCAGCGGCACTTCGGCAGTGGGAATGAGGAACAGGTCCGCCTGGGCGTCCGCGAACATCGCATCTGCGAACTTGCTGAGCTGACCGGTCGACCACATCGTCTCGCGCGAAACGAGCAGGGGCGGAGCGACTTCGGCGTAGCCGCGCGCGGCGGCTCGGTCCAGAAAGAACGCGGTCAGCCCACGCGCCAGTTGCGCGCCCGCGCCGGTGAGCGCCGCGAACCGGCTGCCCGACAGTTTGGCGGCGCGCGCGAAGTCGAGGATGCCGAGTCGTTCCCCCAACTCCCAATGGGGCTTCGGCGCGAAGTCGAATCGCCGCGGCTCACCCCACCGGCGTACCTCGACGTTGGCGGCTTCACTCGCGCCGTCGGGAACGGAATCGTCGAGCAAGTTCGGCAGGTTATCGAGTAGCGCGCGCAGCGGCGAACCTTGCTCGGCCGGAGAGAGGCCCCGAGCGCGTTCTTCCGATTCGCTGATGCTCTTCGTAAGCTCCGCAATCTTGGGTTGAAGCTCGCGCGCGGCGGCCCCTTTGTCGGGCGCCTTGCCGATCGCGGCGGACAGCCGATTCTTCTCGGCCTTGATTCTTTCGACGGTCGTGAGCGCGGAGCGGTACTCTTCGTCGAAACGCAGAAGCTCGTCTATTACCGAGGCGTCCAGCCCGCGACGAACGAGAGCGTGTCGTACGCGGTCGGGATCGCGCCGAATGAGAGCGATGTCGAGCATGGAGAAGCGCGCCATTATGCAGTCTGCAAACCCAGTCCTACCGGCGCGAGCATTTGTGCCCGAGGCGCTGCTCCCGCCGCGTCAAGCGATCGTGGCGTATTTCAGCCGAGTCACCGTCGCGCCGCCGCGGGTCGAGCGCGTCGAGCTCGACGACGCGCTCGGACGAGTTCTGGCGGAGCCGATCGTCGCCGACGACGACTATCCCAACGCTCCGCGCTCGCTCATGGACGGTTTCGCCCTTTGCGCGCGGGACGCGCCGGGCGCGCTCCGCATCGCGGGAGAAGTGCGCATGGGGGCCACCGATGCGCCGGCTGCGACGGCTTCGGCGGTGCGCATCCCGACCGGCGGCGTTCTCCCGCACGACGCCGACGCGGTCGTGCCCTTCGAAGACGTCCGCGTCCAAGACGGCGTCATTATAATTGAAGTCGCGGTGAAGCCGGGAGACAACGTAGCGCCCCGAGGCGCCGACATGCCGCGCGGCGAGACGGTGCTCACCGCGCGCCGGCGGATCCGCGCCCCGGAGATCGGGGTCCTGGCGACGCTCGGCATCACGGCGGTGCCGGTCTATCGGCGCCCCCTCGTCGCCGTGATTTCGAGTGGCGACGAGCTGGTCGAACCGGGTGCGCGCCCCGCTGCAGGCCAGATTCGCGATTCGAACCGCTACGCGATCGCCGCGTCGCTGCGTGCGATGGGCGCGGACGCGCATCACTATCCGACGCTGCGCGACGAAACGAAAGAATTCGAGTCGGCGTTGCGCGACGCAATCCGGGAATGCGACGCGGTCGTCGTCAGCGGCGGATCGTCCGTCGGCGACCGCGATCGTCTGCCGCAGGCGGTCGCTGCGATTGCGCGTCCGGGCGTCGTCATTCACGGGCTGCGGGTGAAGCCCGGCAAGCCGACCCTGTTCGGCGCGCATGACGGGAAGCCGATCCTCGGGTTGCCGGGGAACCCGACCTCGGCGCTGATGATGCTGGAAGCGGTCGCGGCGCCGATCGTCGCCGCGCTCGTCGGTTCTCCCGTCGAAGCGACCGTGGTTTCGGCGCACCTCGCGGAGCCGGCGCGCAGCCGGCGAGGGTGGACGTGGTACGTTCCGGTTCGCCTACAGGATGATGCGGGAGGCCCGCTGGCGCATCCACTTCCGTTGCGCTCGTTTTCCGTGAGCGTCACCGCACGTGCCGACGGCTACGTCGTCATGAATGAGGACGACGAGCAATTGGCCGCCGGCACGCCCGTCGTCGTCCACCGTTTTTTGGGAGGTTAAGGAAATCTCAGTGATTCGTCCGACGCGCGCGGTCGAAGCGATTCCCGCGACGACGCCCTTCATCGGTCCCGAGCAGCTGATGCGGGAAACGGGCCGGCGCGAGCTCGTGCGCCTCGGGGCGAACGAGAGCGCGTTCGGCCCGTCGCCGCGTGCCATCGAGGCTATGCGGGGCGAGCTGACGCGGCTGTCGTGGTACGGCGACCCCGAGTCGTTGGATTTGCGCGACGCGCTCGCGAAAAAACATCGCTGCAGCCCCGAGCAGATCGCCGTCGGATCCGGCATCGACGATCTGATGGGCCTGGCCGTCCGCGCCTTCCTCGCGCCCGGCGACGCGGCGCTGAGCACGCGGGGAACGTATCCGACGTTCGACTATCACGTCGTGGGATATGGAGCTCGTCCGATTGCGGCCCAATACCTCGACGACGGCACCCCGGACTGCGAGGCCCTGCTCTCGCTCGCGCGACGCGACGCGCCGCGAATCGTCTACCTCGCGAATCCGGACAACCCGAGCGGGCGATTCATCGCGCGAGCCGAGATCCAGCGCTTCTGCGCGGCGCTTCCTCACGACACGCTCTTGCTTCTCGACGAGGCGTACGCCGACTTCGTCGACGAGGAGGAACTGCTGCCTCTGGCCTTCGAGGATCGGCTGATCCGTCTGCGCACCTTTTCGAAGGCGTACGGCATGGCGGGCGCGCGCATCGGTTACGCGCTGAGCAGCGCACGAAACGTCGCGACCTTTCAGAAAATCCGCCTGCACTATGGAGTCAACCGCAACGCGCAGGTTGGCGCGCTGTCATCGCTGTACGACGAGGAGTTTCGGCGTCATGTCGTCGCGGAGACCGCGCTCGCGCGCGCCGACTACTACCGCGTCGCACGTGCACTCGGACGGAGCTACATAGAGTCGCGAACGAACTTCGTCTGCATCAATTTCGACACCGCCGAGCGCGCGACCCGCGTGATGAACGAGCTGCTGGCTCGGGGCGTCTGGATTCGAAAACCGGGCGCGCCGCCGCTCGACGCGTACGTGCGCGTAAGCGCCGGCACGGAGCCGATGCGCCGAGCGTTCGAGTCGGCGCTGCGCGCCGTGCTGGCGGGGGCACAGGTCGAGGTTCCGTAGCGTGCGCTACGCCATCCTCTCCGATATCCACGGGAACCTGGAGTCGCTCCAACGCGCCCTCGCGATCGTCGCGCCGGATGACATCGTGGTCTCGCTCGGGGACGTCGTGGGCTACGGCCCGAATCCAAACGAGTGCATCGCCATTTTACGAGAGCGCGCCCGTCACGCCGTCTTGGGCAATCACGACCTGGCCGCCGTGGAAAACTTCGGCGTCGAAAACTTCAATCGCGCTGCGCGCGCCGCGATCGGCTGGACTCAGGGGGTGCTCGACCAGGCGAGCCGATCGTGGCTGAACCTGCTGCCGTACGAGCTGCGCTTCCCCGATTTTCTGCTCGTTCACGGCGCGCCCGTGAGCTACTTCGAATACATCCTCGATAAAGACGCGGCGGCGCGCGCCTTCGAGCGTACGGACGCGCCGATCGTGTTCGTGGGCCACACGCATATCGCGGAGTATTGGGTGCGCGACGCAGAGGGCGCGATCGGACACCGTCACATGCAGCAGGGCGGAGAGCTTGAGTTCGAAGAGGGGAAGCGGTACATCGTCGACGTCGGCAGCGTCGGGCAGCCGCGGGACCTCAACCCCCGTGCCTCGTTCGCGATCTACGAGCCGGAACGGCGGCGTGTGGAGTGGACCCGATACGAATACCCGATTGACGAGGTCCAGGCGAAGATGCGCGCCGCACACATGCCGTCGTATCTCATCGAGCGCCTGCGCGTGGGCCGATGAGCGGCATTCCGTTCGACGACGGAAATTGCTTCGCGTGCGGGCCGACCAACCCGATCGGCATGCGGGTACACTTCGATCGTGCACAGGACGACGACGGCGTGTATGCACGCGTCGAGCTGGCCGCCGCGTATCAAGGCTGGCGCGGCATCGCGCATGGAGGCATCGTGATGGCGCTGTTGGACGAGGCGATGGCGCATGCCGCCGGCTTTGCCGGCCATCGAGGAGTGACCGCGACGGTCAGCGTGCGCTTTCGCCGGCCCGTCCCGCTCGAACGGCCCATTGCGGTGCGGGGCCGGGTGACGTGGCAACGGCGCAACGTACTCGGCGTCGAGGCGACCGTCCAGGACGAGGCGGGCAACGTGCTGGCTCGGGCCGAAGGCAGTTTTGTATCGCGCGGACGCCTCGAGGCCGTCGAAGATAATCTGCGGCGATGACCAAAAACAATGCCGCGATCGACAATAGGCGCGCCCGCTACGAGTACCACATTCTCGAATCCCTGGAAGCCGGCCTCGTCTTGACGGGTACGGAGGTGAAGTCGGTGCGCGAGGGCGGCGCGAGCCTCAGCGAGGCATACGCGCGATTCCGCGACGGCGAGGCGTGGCTCATGGCCATGCACATCGCTCCGTATAAACACGGCAGTTTCTCCAATGCGGAGCCGACCCGGCCGCGCAAGCTGCTGCTGCACAAGGCGGAGATCGTGCGGCTGCAGAGCCGCGTCGCCGAGAAAGGGCTAACCGTCGTCCCACTGCGCCTCTACTTCACGCGCGGTTTGGCGAAGGTTCAGCTCGGGCTCGCCCGCGGCAAGAAATTTTGGGACAAGCGCGCCGCCGTCGCGCGCCGCGACTCCGAGCGCGAGATCGCCGCGCACGTGCGCCGATCGTGAGAGGCGCCCATCCCGAACGGGACGTCGAACGCGCGCTCGTGCAAAGCGGCGTTCTGCCGCATGGCGAGCGCCTTCTCATTGCCTGCAGCGGCGGTCCGGACTCCGTCGCGCTGACGGGCGCCCTGCAGGCGGTTGCGAAGCACCTCGCTCTCACGCTGTTCGCCGCGTTCATCGATCATGGCGTGCGCGAATCGGCACGGCAGGACGAGTGCGTGGCGTTGGCGCTCGCGGCGCGTTACGAGATTCCGCTCGAGACGATCGCACTCTCCGCGTCCGGAGCGGATGAGCAGCGCCTGCGTGCCGCGCGCTATCGCGCGCTCTGCGCGGCGGCGAAACGGCGAGCTTGCGAGGCCGTCGTCACGGCACATCACGCGGAGGATCAGAGCGAAACGGTGGTGCTTGCGTTGCTGCGCGGCACCGGTCCGGGCGGGCTTCGCGGAATGCCGCGCCGCCGGCGCATCGCACGGCGCGTGGACCTGGTCCGCCCGCTCATCGGAGTGCCGTCGGAGACGCTGCGCGCGTATTGTCACGCTAAGGCGCTGCCGTACGCAGTGGATCCTACGAACGCGCATCTCGGAGTGCGTCGCAACGCCGTGCGCGAGGCGCTGGCCACGCTTAGGCCGCTCTTTCCGGAGCTCGATCGAGCCGTCGCGCGCGCCGCGCAGCTGGTCGCGGACGAGCAGGACGCGTCGCCGCGCGCCGGCTTACGAAACTCGATTCGTGAGCGGCTCGCCGCCGAGGAGGGGCTGCGAGACGTCGACTTTACGCACGTCGAGGCGGCGGTGCGCGCGCTCGAGCTAGGCGGGAGCGGGACGTTTCACATGAAGCCTGGGATTGTTCTGAGAATCGAGCGCGGCTCCATCCGGGGTATCACGCGATGGTGACTGAGCTCACCCTGATGGCGGCCGAGGGCGCCCAAATCTACGGCGCCGAAGCGATCGCGGCGGCCGTCGACCGCCTCGCGGTACAGCTCGCGACGGACTATCGCGGGCAACCGCTCGTGCTGCTCGGCGTGTTGAAAGGAGCGCTGTGCTTCACCGCCGACCTCGCGCGGGCGCTGGCCGCGAAAGCGGATGGCCCCAGCGAGATCCTGGTCGACTACCTCTTCGTTCAACGCTATGGCGCCGCCGGAACGGCCGGGGGCGCTGCGCGGCTCGAGGCGGACGCCAGCCTGCCGCTGGGGGGTACGAATTTGGTGATCGTGGACGGTGTCGTGGACAAGGGCCTCACGCTGGAGTACCTGCGAGCGTTACTAGCAGAGCGCAGGCCGGCGACGCTGCGAAGTTGCGTGTTGTTCGATAAGGCGGCGCACCGAGCGGCGAATCCACCCATCGAGTACAGGGGCCTCGCCGTCCCCGACGCCTTCGCTATAGGTTACGGTTTGGACTATAAGGAATGGTACCGTAATCTTCCTTACCTAGCCGAGCTTCGAGAGGGTCAAGCGGTCTAACCATAACGTGAGCAAGCATCTCAAGTCGATCATCCTGATCATCTTTGCCATCGTGGCGGTCTTCATCATCGTTGAGCGGTTCGTTCAGCCCAGCGAAGGCGAGACTCGGCTCGATTACGGCGCCTTCTACCAGAAGCTCGAGGCCGGACAGGTTCAGTCGTTTCACGCCACGGGACTCAACGCGATCGGTGACCTCTCGAACGGAACGAAGTACACGGTAGCGGTCCCCAACGTGGATCAGACCTTCGTCGACGAAGTCTATCGGAAGGTCAAGAGCGGCGCCATCAGTTTCGATCAGCAGTCCAATACCGGGCTGCTCTCGAGCTTGATGACGCTCGGCCCGCTCGCGATCACGGTGCTCCTGCTCTTTTTCATCCTAAGGCAGGCGCAGAGCGGCGGCAGCCAGGCGCTGTCGTTCGGGCGCTCGCGCGCGAAGATGCTCTCCGAGAACCGGCCCAAGGTGACGTTCGCGGACGTAGCCGGTGTCGACGAGGCCAAAGAGGAGCTCGCGGAGATCGTCGACTTCCTGAAGTATCCGAAGAAGTATCAGTCGCTGGGCGCACGCATACCCAAGGGCGTCTTGCTGCTTGGGCCGCCGGGTACCGGCAAGACGCTGCTAGCGCGCGCGATCGCGGGCGAGGCCGGCGTGCCGTTCCTCTCGATCTCGGGCTCGGATTTCGTGGAGATGTTCGTCGGCGTCGGTGCGTCGCGCGTCCGCGACTTATTCGATCAGGCCAAGAAGTCGGCGCCCTGCATCGTCTTCATCGACGAGATCGACGCCGTCGGGCGACAGCGCGGGGCGGGTCTCGGCGGCGGTCACGACGAGCGAGAGCAGACGCTCAACCAGCTGCTCGTCGAGATGGACGGCTTCGATCAAAACACGGGTGTGATCCTCATCGCCGCTACGAATCGAGCGGACGTGCTCGATCCCGCACTGCTCCGCCCGGGGCGCTTCGACCGCCAAATCGTCGTGGGGCGTGCCGACTACAAGGGACGAGAGAAGATCCTCGAGGTCCACGCGCGCAACAAGCCTCTCGGTAAGGAAGTCTCGCTGGAAACGCTCGCCAAACGTACGCCAGGCTTCTCGGGAGCGGATCTCGAGAATCTCTTGAACGAGGCGGCACTGCTCGCAGCACGCCGCAACAAGAACGTGATCGAAATGATCGACTGCGACGAGGCGATCGACCGGGTGATGGTCGGTCCGGAGCGCAAGTCGGTCGTGATGTCCCAGCAAGAAAAGGAAACGACGGCGTACCATGAGTCTGGTCACGCCGTGATCGGCGGATTGCTCGAGAAGTCCGATCCCGTCCACAAGGTGACGATCATCCCGCGCGGCATGGCGCTGGGCATCACGTGGTCGCTGCCGGAAGACGACCGTCACAATCGCACGAAGGAAGAGCTGGTCGCCATGATCACGCGTGCGATGGGCGGGCGTCTCGCCGAGGAGATCAAATACGGCGACGTCACGACGGGCGCCAGCAACGATTTCGAGCAGGCCACCGAGCTGGCGCGCCGGATGGTCACGCAGTACGGGATGAGCGACCTCGGACCCATCCAGTTCGGACGCGGTGCGCACCAGGTCTTCCTCGGCCGCGACATCAGCGAGGAGCGCAACTACTCCGAAGAGGTCGCGAGTAAGATCGACGGCGAGGTGCGCAAGCTCATCGAATCGTCGTACGAAAACGGCAAGCGCATTCTCAAGGAGAATTGGGACAAGGTCGAGCGCATGGTGGCATCGCTGCTCGAATACGAGACGGTAGAGGCGGAGGAAGTGCGCGCGATCCTGGCCGGGCGTCCGTTCAGCCGGAGCACGGGGACCGAGGTGGCCGAGAGCAGCGACGCGCCGGCGGAGCGGCCGGCGGAGGAGCCCAAGCGCGCGGAAAAGCCCTCACGAATTCCGCCGAAAATTTTCCCGGAACCGGCGTGACCGCTCGATTTGCGGCTGCCGTCGCGGTGCTCGCACTGGCATCGTCGTGGTTCGCCGTTCCCGCCGCCGCAGCCATTCCGCGGCAGACGGGCACGCTGCCGCGCGGCGGCTCATACGTCTTGTATCCCGACCGGACCGTCGGCTCGGCGGCGATCGGGCTGTGGTTCCGCGCTCCGGCGGCGGGCTACGACGACGCCACGCCGGGGATCGCCAATCTGGCGGCAACTGCCGCGGCGGTCGCGCCGCTCGCTAGCGGCAAGTCGCTGTACGCGCTGGTGCACACCGTCGGCGGCGAGCTCAACATCGAGGTCTATCCCGACATCATCGGCGTGGGGGCGATCGTCCCGGCATACGCTTCGCGCCGCATCGTGGCGGCGATGACCGCCGCCTACTTCGCGCCTTCGGTCGACGACGCAGCCGTGAAGACGGCGCGTGCCAACGCCGCGGTCCTCGGCGTGCAGCAGCGCTACGAATCGGACACCACGCTGCACGATCTGCTCTTCAAGCAGATCTTCGCTACCGGTCCCGCCCATTATCCACCGTTGCCGACGACGGTCTCACAGTTGACGAGCATTACCACGGTGCAGGTCGGAACGTTCGCGAGGCGCGCGTTTCGAGCGCAAAATGCCGTCCTGACCTTGACGGGCAACGTCGACGCGTCGAGCGTTAACGCGGTGACCGACGGCGGCGGCTCCGGCTCGATGGACGCGCCGTACGATTCGAAGCTGACGGGAACGCCGTCGTCGACGACGGCGGCCGGGGCGGTGGACGGTGTGGGACTGGCCTGGATCGGCCCGCCGATCGCGGATCAGAAGGCGGCGACGGCGCTGGACTTCGTGGCCGACTATCTCTTCCGCGAGGAAACCGGCGTCGTGTCCCGCGTACTGGACCGCGCGGACAGCGATGCGCTGGTCGTCGGACAGTTCATCACGCTGCACGACCCCGGCGTGATGGTCGTCACGATCGGAGGCAGCAACGAAAAGCAAACGGAGAAGAGCGTGCTCGAGGCGCTTTCGGCGCTGCAGCGGCCGATGGATGCCAAGACGTTCGCGGCCGCGCGCGAGGCGTTTCTCTATCACGTCGCGACCGACACGCAGACGCCGCAGCAGCGCGCCGACAATCTCGGCTGGTATTCCGCCGAGGGCGCCCTGGACTACGCTCCCGGCATCGCCGAAGGAAGCTACGAGCAGTCGGCTCGCGCACTCGATCCGCAGTACGTCGCCGACGTCGTGCGTCGCTACTTGCACAGTCCCGTCGTCGTCGATTTGGTCGCGACTACCCCGCAAAAGGAGCCGTCCCGGTGAGATCATTTTCCGCGTTCTGCCTCGCCGCGGCTCTGGCGAGCGCGCTTCCGACGGCGGCGCGCGCCGCTAGCGTCTCCGTTCCGTCGCCCAGCGTGGAGAATGCCGGCGGAACGCTGATCGTGCGCCAGGCCGATGGAGCCGCGTCGCTCGTGGGCGTCACCCTGATAGTGCGCGCCGGGCTCGACCGGCAAACAATGAAGCAGAACGGCTTGGCGGCGCTCGCGGCAGAGACGATCGTGCGCACTCCCGTCAACGGAGTTGCGGTCGAAGACGCGATCGCCGCGCGCGGAGGATCCGTTCATTTTACGATCGACCCGGGCGACGTTCGTTTCTACGTCGAGGCTCTAGCCATAGACGCGCCGGCGGTGCTCGACCTGTTCCGCGCGGCGATCGCAGCGCCGGATTTCTCGCCGGCGACGATACGCGACGCGCGCGGCGTGCTGGTGCGCCAAATCGCGCAGGTTCAACAGGTCGCCCTCCAGGTCGGCATCGACATGCTCAACGCCGCCTCGTCGCGGCAGGCCAATGCGGGCTTACCGGAGCTCGGCACTCCCGCGTCGCTCGCACAGTTCTTCTCTGAAGATGCGCGCGCATTTTACCGTGCCTATTATCGCCGCGGCGGCGCGGTGGTCAGCGCGGCCGGGCGACTCGATGCGCTGACGCCCGAGTCTCTCGCGGCACTGGCCGGTGCGCTGCCGGCGGGAATGACATCGCCTGTGCCCGTGCGGGTTCCTGCGCTCAACGGTGCGACGCACGAGATCGTGGCGCATCGCGACATCGCGTCCCCCTGGCTGATCGCGCAGTATCCGGCGCCCAATGTGGACAGCCGGGACTTCGGACCCATGCTCGTGCTGGCGGCGTTCGTGCGCCGAACGCTGTCGGACATCGCTCAGGTTCCGGGCGTCGTTTCGCCGACGTTCGCATCGCGCTCGGTCGGCACGGTTTACGCATACGATCGCGCTCCCGCGACGCTCGTGCTGTACGTCAACGGCGGCCTGATCGGCAACCCGAGCCGCGCCTTTGCGACGGCGCTCTCGGTGGTAAGCGTGCTCGCCGCGTCGCGCCTCCAAGGCTCGATCGAGGAGTTCAAGGCGGAGGCGGCCGGAGACTTCGCCAACGACGCGACCACACTCGAGACGCGAACATGGCTGGCCGCCGTCTTTTCGCGCGGCAGCGCGTCTCCCGACTTCATCAACCGCGCGTTGGCCGCGATCTCGTCGACGACGCCCGAAGACGTGCAGCGCGTCGCCCGCGACTATCTCGGCAACCCGACGATCGCGCTCGTTCTACCCCGCGGCCAAAACCTACAGGACTAGCCACCCGCTCTGAACGTTGCGCTCGTTCATGATTACCTGAACCAGCGCGGCGGCGCGGAGCGAGTCTTCGCCTCGATCGCACGGGCCTGGCCCGACGCGCCGATCTACACGGCGCTGTACGACGAGCGCGCGGTCGGCGATCTCTTGCCGGCCGCGCGGATCCGCCGCTCCTATCTCGCTCGCATCCCGCTGGCGAACCGATACTTTCGCGCGCTTGCGCTGCTCTATCCGCGAGCCTTCGAGGCGTTCGACCTCTCGGGATTCGACGCGATCGTGAGCTCGACGACGGCCTGGGCCAAGGGCGTTCGCGTCCCTCCCGGCGCCATACACGTCTGCTACATCAACACGGTGAGCCGCTTTGCCTTCGCATACGACGAATACGTCCGCACGCCGCTCGCGCGCCCGCTCGTCGACCGGTTGATCGCATGGGACCGCGACGCGGCCGCGCGTCCGACGCGATTCGTTGCAAACTCGCGCAACGTCGCCCAGCGCATCGCGCAATACTACGGCCGCGATAGCGACGTGCTGCACTGCCCCGTCGACGTCGATCGCTTCAGCATCGGCAGCGGAGGCGGCGACTACTTCGTCGCCGCCTCTCGCCTGCTGCCCTACAAGCGCATCGACCTCGCGATCCGCGCGGCCGCGCTTGCCGGCGTCAAGCTCTTCGTCGCAGGCACCGGGCCGGCCGAGCCCGCCCTCCGCGAGCTCGCTCGGGGAAGCACGACGACGATGCTCGGATTCGTTTCCGACGCGCAGCTCAACGAGCTCCTCGGCGACGCCCGCGCCGCGATCGTTCCCGGCGAGGAAGACTTCGGCCTCATCCCGCTCGAGGCGGCCGCGGCAGGCCGTCCGACCATCGCGTATCGGGCCGGCGGCGCGCGCGAGACGATCGTGGAAAACCAGACCGGAGTGTTCTTCGACGAGCCGGTGCCGGAATCGCTCGCTGCGGCGCTGCACAACTTCGACCCGTCGCGCTTCGATCCGCAACAATTACGGGCTCATGCGGAGCAATTCGCGCCGCAACAGTTCATCGAAAAGCTGCGAGAGATCGTCGAGCGCGTATACCGCGAACACGCAGCGACGTAGCCGGGCGCCCAACGTGATGCTGAGGAAGCTCCGACCGACGAGCGGAGCCATGGAGGGCGGGAGCGAGGAGGCGGAGCAGCAGCAGCGGAGCCCGGATGGCGGAGCGACGAGCGGTTCCGAAGCGTCATGTTGGGCGGCCGGAAACGTCGCGGTATAGTAGGCTATAACGTGCGATCAGTCTACTTTGCCGTTGGCGTGTTTGCAGTCGTGTACATCGGCCTGGACTTAAACAAGCTGTATGCGTTGCGGTACGGCGCCGATCTGGGGACCTATCTGCAAACGCTGGTGAACCTGCGGCACGGCTCGTCGTGGAATTACGGTGAATGGCGGCCGCATCTCGCGGTGCACGACTCGTGGGCGCTCGCGGCCCTCGTTCCCGTGGTCGCACTGTTTCCGCGTGCGGAGACGCTGATCGTCGTGCAAGTGTTGGCCGTCGCCGCCGCCGCGATCCCGCTCGCGCTCTTCGCACGCGAGCTGGGGTTGGGAGCGCGGTCCGCCAACGTGCTGGGCATCGCGTACCTGCTGACGCCCTCGGCACAGGGGCTGAGCTACGACAATTTCTCGGAGAACGTGTTCGCGCCGCTTCTCGCCTTTGGCGCGGCGCTGTTCGTTCGGCGGCGCGCGCTCGTGCCCGCGCTGATCGCCGGGCAGCTCCTCCTTGGGTTGAAGGAGGACCAGATTCTTTTCGTGCTCTGGTTCGCGGTCGCGTGCGCGCTGTGGTGGGACCGGCGCATCGGCATCGCCCTCGCCGCGCTCGCGATTTGCAACGGGGTCGGCTTTTGGCTCGTCGAGCGAGCCGCCGCGACCGCACCGAACCTGCCGCGGTACTCGCTGGCCGTGTTCGACCCCGGCAGCAAGCTTTCGATGCTGTTTCTGCTGCTCGCGCCGTTTGCGTTCGCGCCGGTCGCCGTCGGATGGTGGTTGCTCTTGGGGGTACCGCTGCTCGCGGAGATCGTCTTGATGAGGCCGTGGAACTACGAGGCGAGCCGCGTCGGCTCGCACTACACCGCGGCGCTTGTCTCGGCTTCCGCGATCGCCGCGGCGTTCGGCGTTCTGCGCCAGCCGCGTTTCGCGAGATACATGATCGTGGCGGCGGTGCTCGTGCTGCTCGCCTTTAACGACACGGTGCTGCGCCCGGGCCGCTGGCCCTACGTCGTCGACTGGCACGCATATGCACGCGCGCTTGCGCTTCGGGACGGCGATCGGGCGGTGCTGCTGAAGAGGCGCGACGAAGGCGTGTGGGCGGTCGCGGCCGCGAATCCGCGCGTGCGACTCGACCCGAACGCCGATCCGCTCTTTCCGCGCTGCCCAGCCTACGACACGAATGCAGCCGCGTTCTTCGGCAGCCTCGCCGGACGCATGCCGAGGCGTCTTTGCGGCGGCGTTCCCGTGTCGCAGTGAGCGCATCGTTGCGGGTGCGTGCCGTGCGCGAGGATCGCGGACGGTTCGCCGCGTTGCACGACAGTCGCGTCCTGATCTATTGGCCGCACGGCCTGGGCGACTGGGTCCACTTCGGTGCGGTCCTCCCGCTGCTCGAGCCGTCCAACGCCTACGCCATCACGCGATTCGGCGACGACTACGTAAGCTTGATGGAAGGCAACCCGCGGGTGCGCGCGTTGCTCAGCGGCACGCGCGCGCCGGGCGACGGCAGCGAGTGCGGCGCGCGACATCTCGGCCTAAACCGCAAGCACTGCGACGGGCGACTCGTAACGCTCGAGCTTCCGGCGCCGCTGGACGAGCGCGTGCGGCAGTTCGATCCCGGCGTCGTACTCTGGACCGATTATCCCGAGACGGAGGGGCGCACGCCGTATCCGTTCCACACCAAGGCTCGCAATCTAGCGCGCCTGCTGGTGCGGCCGGAGCGACTGGCGACGTTCGACCTGTCGGGGCCGCTGCGCAACGCGCTCGAATTCGGGGCGCCGGCAGCCACGCGACGGCTGGTCGACGAGCGCCTCGCGGAGCTTGCGCCGCCCGGCACGCTGCTCTGCGTCATCTCGCGAACCGGCGTAACGGCGTCGCGTAAGAACTGGGGAGACGGCTCCGAAGCGCGCGAGTTCGTCGCTGCGATGCGCGCGGGGTCGCCGCGCTGGCGCTTCATATCCATGGACGAGGAACGGCTCGGCGAGGGCGTTAGCGGCTTTCGCGAGCTATTCGCCGGCGTCGCGGAGCCGTTTGCGCGGCTCTACGAGGCGCTCGCCGCCCGCGCGCACCTGTTCGTCGGCATCCCGGCCGGCCCGCTGCATGTGACGATGGCTCGCGGAGGCGTGCCGAGCGTCGGCATCTGGCTGGCCCATCACCCCGACTGGTACGACGAGCCGAATCCGGATGCAATACACATCGTTGGGAGTTACGTGCGTGAACGCGGGTTCGACCGGCGTCCGGCGACGACGACGAAGCCGCCGTCGCTCGCACACCGCCTGCGCTACGTCGACTCGCGCACCATCGACGCCCGCGTCGTGGTCGAAACGGCGCGTGAGCTTACTGGCTGATCTTTGGGATGAAGAGCAGCGCGACGATGGAAACGCTGTTGAACAATGCGTGAGATATCATGGGAGCCCAGGCGTTGCGCGTGCGATAGTAGACGGCGCACAAGACGATGCCGCCCAGCGCCAGCGGCAGGGCGGCGTACGCGTCGCCGTGCGCGATCCCGAATAGCAATCCGCTGAGGACGGCGCCCCCCCAGAAGCCGCTGTAGCGCAGGCCCAAATTGAAGAAAAAGACGCGGAAGAACGTCTCTTCGGCGAACGGCGCGAAGACGATCGCAAATACCGCGAAGATCACGATCGTCGTGTGATCGTGCAGCGCCCTAAATATCTGGACGATGTCTTGCTGATGCTGGCTGTGGAGGAGATAGTCGATCAGCGAGGCGCCGCCGTTCGCGACGATCACCATGCCCACCGCGCCGAGTATGGCCGTCCCGACGTTCGCCGCGCTCGGCAGGCGAAATCCCAGCTGGCGCAGGCTGAATTTGGAAAGGGCCGGCAGCACCGCGAGAACGATTGCAGCGAATATCGCCTCTACGACGAGCTGGAGCAGGATGCCCAGGTCGAGCAGCAGCGGGCTCATCGGCGCGACCGGACCCTGCTTGAGCGCAGCGAGCGAAGCCGCCAGGACGAGCAGGAGCAACAACGCCGTCACGACCCACGTCGAAGGCCGCCTGAAGCTATCCTTCGGCCAGCGCGTCGGCCAGTCGGGCGAAATCGCTGAGGTCGAGTCGTTCACCGCGTAGCTCCGGAGAGATGTTGCTGAGCTCCAGCGCCCGCACGATCGCCGCTCGATCGATATCGAGCGAAAGCGCGAGACTGTTGACGAGCGTTTTTCGCCGGTACGCGAACGCGCCCCGAACGACCTTCCAGAACAGCGTGCGGTCGCGCACGCGCGCTGCAGGCTCGGCGCGCCGGCGAAGCTCCACGACGCTCGAGTAGACCTTCGGCGGGGGAAAGAACGATTGCGGAGCCAGCGTGAATGCAAGTTTGACCGTCATCGCGTACTGGATCGCGACCGACAGGCTGCCATAGGCGGGCGTGCCCGGCGAAGCGGTGAGCCGTTCCGCAACGTCCTTTTGCACCATGACGGTCAGTGCGTCGGGACCGCCGTCCATTTCGACGAGCTGCAACATTAACGCCGTCGCGACGTTGTAGGGCAGGTTCCCCGCGACGCGCCACGCGTCGGTCCCGGACCACGCGCGGTAGTCGAAGTTCGACGCGTCCGCCTCGACGATGCGGGCGGCGGCCAACTCGGGCAGAGAGCGCAGCAGCGCGACGAGCTCGGGATCGATCTCGAGCGCGGTCACGTCGGCGCCTTCTTCGAGGAGAGCGATCGTGAGCGCGCCGGTGCCGGCGCCGATCTCGAGCATTCGCGTACCCGGGCGAGCTTGCGCCACGCTCAGACGCGCAATGCGGCGCGCTGCAGAACCGTTGACGAGGAAGTTTTGTCCGTAGCGCTTGCGCGGCCGGATGCCCGCCAGAGCGAGGAGCTTACGGGGGCTGAGCACCCCGCCATTGTACGCTACTTCAGGCGGTATACCGTGACGTCGCGCCGCCCGAAGAGCATGGCGTCGCGCAGCGAGTCGAATCCCAGGTCGATGCGATGGCCGACGATCGCGCCGCCGGTGTCGCCGGCAATTGCGGGGCCGTAGCCGAGAATATAGAGCCGTGTTCCGAGCGGAATGACGCGCGGATCTACTGCGACGATGCCGTGGCCGGCGCGGCGCCCGATCGCGGTCATTCCGTCGCAGCCGCCGCAGCCCGCGGTATAGGCCGTGGCGACCATCTCCATTGCGTCCCGTGCTAGAAAGGCCATGCGTGCGACGCCGCGCGCTTCGAATGCAGCGAGCGGCGAGTAACCGATTCCGTCTTCGACGACACGGGGCCGCGCCACGCGAACGACGCTGGACCAGAGTACGACGCGCGTTACGCTGCCGCCGTCACGCTGGGCGTAACGTGCGTCCACCTCGCGGAGCCCAGGCGCGCCGTGCGCGACGACCTTGGAGGCTCCGGGCTGTAGCGCGGGCGTCAGGCGATGGACCGTCGGCGGTGCGATGGCGCGGTGCTCGACGCGTTCCCACGTGAGCACGCCGTCCTTGTGCCAAGTTACATTGCCGGCTCCGCCGCCGCCGAGCGGCGTGGCCGCAAAGGCCGGATATCCGCAAAGCGCGGCAGCCGCGACGGTGGCGCAAAGTACGCGTCCGATCAACCCTGTATCCCTTTCGTTCCGGCTCGACGCCGAGGTTCGCGCTGTACACCATGCACAGAGGCAAACGATGAGCGGAGAGTCGCATTGTTTGGAAGCGGCGCAAGGCGGCCGCTGGGTGGATCCTACGGAAACGCCAAGACACTCGGAGCCTGCTTGCTGTTCGTTTTGGCAGGCTCAAACTGACCCGGGCACTATAGCACATCCCGCTCGGCGCCCAGGTATGTCCAAAGTCACATCGTGCAAGGAGGGCCCTTCTCGCCGGGCTCCGCCGGGCTACAGAGCGAAAAAGGCGTCGATGGAATCGCTACGCATCGGTTTTTTCACCGAGATTTACCGTCCGGTGATCAACGGCGTCGTGGCGTCGGTCGAGGGCCTCGCCGAGGCCCTCCGCGCGCGCGGACACCTCGTCTACTGCTTTGCGCCGCGGATGCCGGGACACGACGAGGCCGATGGTCCGGTGTTGCGAATGCCGTCGCTGCCGCTGCCGACGCGGACGCCATATCGGCTGACGCTTCCCGTCGTGAGCCGGCGCAATCTCAACGGCGTCATCAAGCGCCTCTCCGTCGTGCACGTCCACTCACCGTTCGTCACCGGTTGGATGGGGCTGCGCTATTCGCGCCGCTACGGCATGCCGCTCGTCTATACGTATCACACGCAGCTCGAGGCCTACGCGCACTACGTTCCGTTCGAGCCGAACGCCACGCGGTTTGCGGCGACGCAGCTGACACGCGCGTTCGCGAACCTGACGGATGCGGTCATCGTGCCGACGCGCGCGATGGCGCAGCGCCTGACGGAAGTGGGCGTCCGCGTGCGTGTCGAGGTCGTACCGAGCGGCATCGACATCGCTCGTTTCGGCGCCGGGCGGCGCGACGACGCGCTCCGCGCTAGGCTCGGGGCGCGGCCCGGCGACCGTCTCTTGCTCGCGGTCGGCCGCCTCGCTCGCGAGAAGAACGTCGAGCTGCTGCTGCAGGCGCTCGGCGAGCTGCGCGATTCGTCAGTGCGCCTTGCAATTGCCGGGGACGGCCCGCTCCGCCCCGAGCTCGAAGAGCTCGCGCGCCGCAGCGGAGTGAGCGCGCAGACGCGGTTTCTCGGTGCGATCGCGCGTGAGGAGCTTCCCGATCTCTACGCGAGCGCGGACGCCTTCGTGATGCCGAGCACTACCGAGACCCAGGGGCTGGTGCTCGCCGAGGCGCTTGCGGCCGGCGCTCGTGTGATCGCTTCCGACTCGGCGCAAAGCCGCGACGTCCTCGGCGGCGCCGGTATCACTGCTGACCCCACTCCCGCCGCTTTCGCACGGGCTCTCCGCGAGATCCCCGGGCGCCCAAACGATGCGGTCGCCGCCGCGGCACGTCGAGCCGCCGAACGCTTCTCGCTAGCGACGCAGACGGACCGAACGCTCGCGATCTACCAGAGCCTGCAAAAGCCCGCCCAAATCGCTTGACCTCGAACATACGTTCGCTATAAACTGGGTACGAGGCTGATGGAATGCAGGCTTCGGAGTCAGGGGTGCAAGCAGCAATCGGCTACGCGGTCGGGCCGCGTGGGCTGGGTTTAGCCTACGCGCACCTGGCCGGCTCCGGTGCGCCCAGAGTGGTGAGGCTCGCCTTTCGGACTATCCCGCGGGCCGGCTGCGCCCGAGCCGGGGGCTACGCCGCGTTGAGCGCCGTGGCCCGTGCGCTGCGCGACCGCGGCTTCGATCATCTGCGTTTCGTCCTCAACGACGCGGAGTTGGTGGACGAAATCGCCAAACGGCGCGAACCGCCGGAGACGCTTGCGCTCGCATACGTCCGTCTGCGCTGCGTCTTGAATTCGCTTGCCAGTTGCAGCGTCGTTGCCGGAGCGACGGACGATCTGACCCAAAGGGCACGAGCCGAAGTAGCGCTGAACTTGGCGGCATGACCTTCACCCGGCTCGCGCCGGCATGCCTGCCCGTCGAAACCGAGTCCCTTGCGGTGGCGTTGTTGGGCTGCGTGCTCGTGCGCGAGAGCGACAACGGCGTGGCTGCCGGACGGATTGTGGAGACGGAGGCCTATCTCCCGGGCGATCCCGCGTGCCACGGGTATCGCGGTAAGAGCCGCCGCAACGCGACGCTTTTCGGGCCGCCTCATCGGGCGTACGTCTATCAAATTTACGGAACGTCGTTCTGTTTCAATCTGTCGAGCGAGCCGGACGGCGAGGGCGCAGGCGTGCTCGTTCGCGCGCTCGAGCCGCTCGATGGCCTCGATCTCATGCGGACGCGACGCGAGGCGGCGACGATCCGCGATCTCTGTCGCGGCCCCGGCCGGCTCTGCCGCGCACTCGCGATCGATCGCTCGTTTGATGGTCTGGATCCGTTGACCGATCCCGAGCTTTGGCTAGCGCGGACCGCCGGAAAGCGTGCGCGCGTCGGGCGCAGCCGCCGGATCGGCGTGACCAAAGCCGCTCGCAGGCGCCTGCGCTTCTACGAAGCAGGAAATCCCTACGTGAGCGGCCCTGCTCGCTTGAGCCCGGCTTGATGGCTGCGTGGCCCTGTGTTATAGTGTGTTCGTCGTGCCGCGTTGCTTTGCTGACGGCTGCGACAACTTTTGACATCCCCTCGCTCACGTCGCCGGTCTGAAAAACGCAGGCAGCCTCGCCTCGTACTCGATCTGCAAGCTTGACGTGTGCGGCTCTTACAGCGAGATACTCTTCTGCAAACGGAACATCGCCCCAACATAGAACAACGCTTCAATAACGATATGCGCCAGCCGGGCGGCGGCCGCCGTCGCCGATCGCGTCGCCGGCATCACTTTGGGCAGCATCCGGCGCCGTATCACGAGCAGCTTCCGCAAGTCGAAGCACCGCCGATGCTCACCGCCGCTCAGCTCGGCGAAAAGACCAAGAGCGAGCTTCTCGACATCGCGAAGGAGCTCGAAGTCGAAATTCCGACGCCGGCGAAGGTCAAGAAGGACGAGATCGTCGCGCTGCTGCTTGCGGCGCAGATCGCGCGCTCCGGAATCGAGGTCGCCAGCGGCATTCTCGACATCCTGCCCGAGGGATATGGGTTCTTGCGCCGCGCCGGCTATTACATCGGCAACGATGACATCTACGTCAGTCAGTCGCAGATACGGCGCTTCGAGCTTCGGCGCGGAGACATGGTCGAAGGGCAGGCCCGTCGCCCGAAGGAGAGCGAGAAGTATTACGGGCTCATTCGCGTCGATAAAGTCAACGGACTCGACCCGGAGGCCATCAAGGGCAGGCCGGTGTTCGAAAAGGGAACGCCGATCTTTCCGGAGGAGCGGTTCAAGCTCGAGAATCGTTCGACGCAGCTTTCGACGCGCGTCATCGACCTGTTCTCCCCGATCGGCAAAGGCCAGCGCGCCCTAATCGTTTCGCCGCCCAAGGCCGGGAAAACGACGCTGCTCAAGAACATCGCCCAGGGCATTTCGATCAACCATCCCGACGCGCACATCATCGCGTTGCTCGTTGACGAGCGGCCCGAAGAAGTCACCGACATGCAGCGCACGATCGACGGAGAGGTCGTCGCCTCGACCTTCGACGAGCATCCCGAGAACCACACGACCGTCGCCGAGCTTACGATGGAGCGCGCCAAGCGTCTCGTCGAGCTCGGAAAAGACGTAGTAATCCTCCTCGATTCGATCACGCGGCTCGCGCGCGCCTACAACCAAGTCGTCGCCAGCTCCGGCCGCACGCTTTCGGGCGGCCTCGACACCGCGTCGCTCCACAAGCCGAAGCGCTTCTTCGGCGCGGCGCGCAAGATCGAGAACGGCGGTTCGCTGACGATCGTCGGAACCGCGCTGATCGAGACCGGATCGAAGATGGACGACGTGATCTTCGAGGAGTTCAAGGGCACCGGCAACATGGAGCTCAACCTCACTCGCAAGCTCGCCGAGTCGCGCGTCTTTCCCGCGATCGACATCAAGCGCTCCGGCACGCGTCGCGAGGAGCTGCTCCTCTCGCCGGAGGAGATGCGCAAGATCTGGATGCTGCGGCGCGCGACCGCCGTCCTCAACACCGGCGACATCACCGAGATCATCCTCGACAAGATGGTGCAGACGCGCACGAACGAAGAGTTCTTGCAGTCGGTTACCAAAGAGGCGATGTCGATGTCGCGCGGTTACGAAGACAACGGGAAATACTAAGTTTCCGGCTCGCCGCTCTCGCCCTCCGTGGTTCCGCGGCGCATTCACACGCCGCCGTAACGGAACGTAGCCGCCCCACGAGCGCGTTCCTCCACTTAATATTTTGTGGGAAAGGCGACAAGACTCAACAAATTTCTGGCCCGGGCGGGAGTCGCGTCCAGACGGCATGCGGATGATTTAATCGCGACCGGGCGTGTGCATGTCAATGGGCGTGTCGTGACCGAGCTAGGCGTCACGATTGACGAAGGCGACCGGGTTGAGGTGGATGGAGGCGTCGTCGAGCTTCCGCGCGAGCACACGTATCTGCTGTTGCATAAACCGGTCGGGGTCGTGACGACGATGAGCGATCCGCAGCGGCGCTCCAGCGTCGCGGACTTGGTGACGCGTCCCGGATTGTTTCCGGTAGGACGGTTGGACTTCGCGACGTCGGGCGCGCTGCTGTTGACCGACGACGGCGAGCTCGCGCATCGCCTGCTCCATCCGCGCTTCGGCGTGGAGAAGACCTATCGCGCATCGATCGCGGGCCGCCTTTCCTCCGAGGACGTCCATCGCCTGATCGAGGGCGTGATGCTTCCGGAGTTCCGCGCGGCGGCCGCGAAGGTGCGTGTCGTCGCGGTGCGCCGCGATTCGAGCGTCGTCGACGTGACCATTCACGAGGGGCGCAACCGCCAGGTACGCCGCATGTTCGAAGCGCTAGGGCACCGCGTTCTGGCGCTCACGCGCACGCGCTTCGGTCCCTTGAGCATCGGCGCGCTGGCGCCCGGTCGGTTTCGCGAGCTGACGCCTCGCGAGCGAACGGCCCTCGAGCGACATCGCAGGCCGCCGGCGTGACGGCCTCGTACCACCTCCGCGTGAGGTGCGCCATGAAAACTCTCCGCACAGTCGTCGCCCCGGCCGTCGCGGCGCTCGCCGTCTTCGCCGGTATCCCGGCACTCGCTCAGTACGCGAACGAGTTCGCGCCGGCAAAGCTGATCCACCAAGGAACCACGAGCAAACCCATCGCCGGCAGCGGCAAGGTCGTCGTTCAGGTCGAGGTTCACCCCGACGGCTCCCATCGAGCCGTGAAGGTCATCAGCTCCACCAATCACGGCGACGACGACGCGGCGATGGAGATCGCGCAGAACTCGACGTATCGCCCGGCGCACCGCGGCTCGACGCCGATCACGGCGTTTTATGACTTCACGCTGCAGTTTCACGGCAAGTCGGTAGCGACCACGCCGAGCGAAAGCTCCGAGTCGGGGGCCGTCCCCGCGGGGGGCTCGCTCAGCGGCGCCGCGAGCCAAGTCGCGGCGCTCATTCGCGCCAAGCAGTACTCCGAGGCTAAGTCGAAGGCGCAGATGGAGCTCTTGTCCTCGCCAGGAGACGAGTCGCTGCGACAGATGCTCGGAGTAGCGGCGTTCGACAGCGGCGACTACGCGACGGCCGCAGCCGCCTTTGATAAGGTCGGGACGGTGGGCCAGCAGTTCAAGCCGATCGCCGCTCAGAGCCTTGCGAGGGCCGCCGTCGACGTCGCGGCGAGCGACCCCGCCAAGGCCATGGCGTACGCACAGAAAGCCGTCGCGATCGAACCGAACACGAACTCGAAATATGCCCTCGGCCAGGCGCAGCTGGCGAGCAAACAGTATTCGGACGCCATCGCAACGCTCAAGCAGGTACGCGCCGCGGCGTTCGCCGATCCGAAGACGCCGACCAACGCCAAGGTTGCCATCGATACGGCCCTCATGAACGCCTACATGCAGACCAACGACACCGCGGACATGCAGGCGCTGGCTGCCGAGGTCAAGCAGCTCGATCCCAACAGCACGATGCCGGGCCGCGTCCTCGGGAGCAACTTGCTCAAGGCCGGCGTCGACGCCGCGAACGCGAAGAATTACGACGCCGCCTTCAAGGCCTTCGATCAGGCCGCTGCAAGCGGCGATCCGGAGGTAGCCGTCACAGCCTATACGCAGGAGGCGTTCTTGGTTGCGAAGATGGACAAGCCGGACTACAAACGGATGCAGGCGTATGCCGACAAGGCCCTCGCGCTCAAGCCCAACGACGCCGCCGCCAATTTCGCCGAAGGCATCGCGTTGACGGGTCAGTGGGCGTCGAGCCACGACGACGGCACGAAGAAAAGGGCGGCCGCTGCCTTGGACAAGGCCGACCAGCAAGCGAAAGCCGAGGGCAATGAGGCGCTCTCGCTACAGATCGAATCGTTCACGAAAAAGAACCTGAATGCGGCGCCGGCCGCTCAGTCGGGAAGCGGTAGTTAAGGTTACCAGGACTTTAGGCAGGGGTAGGCCAATGTCGCGGCCTCACGGGGCGGGAACCCGCCGCGGAGAGCACGTTTAGTGGAGGGATCGTAGAGCCGTGTTTTCGGGATTTATGGGTCTCATGCAGCAGGGCGGCTGGGATATGTGGCTTCTGCTGCTCATTTCTATCGTCGGTCTCGCCGTCGTAATCGAACGCCTAGTTTTCTTCGGCATGCAGCACTCCGATACCAAGGGCCTGCTGCGGCAGATCGGCACCAAGGTTTCGGAAGACGACCTCGACGGGGCCATTGCAATCTGTAAGAAGAACCGCGGGATGCTTCCGAGGATCCTCGAGTTCGGACTGCGTCGCGGCGAGAAGAATCGCACCGACATCACCGACGCGCTCTCGATCGCGCTGATGGAACACCTCAACTCGCTGGAGCGCAATCTCGCCATCATCGGAACGATCGCCGTCATCGCACCGTTCGTCGGACTGTTCGGAACCGTCTTGGGCATCATCCGCGCGTTCCAAGACATCGCGCTCAAGGGCAATTCGACGCCCGCCGTCGTCGCGGCAGGCGTGTCGGAGGCGCTCATCACGACGGCGACGGGTCTGATCATCGCCGTTATCGCCGTGGTCTTCTTTAACTTCTTCAAGTCGCGGATCAAGAATTACAACCAAGAGATGATCGTCGCCGCCAACCAGCTCGCCGAAATGCTTCACTTCCACAACACCGGCTCGCCGATTCCGACGGACCTTTATCAACCGACAAAAGCGAGCAAATAGGCCGGTAAGGCACGACCATGGGACTGCTCTCGGCACAACAAGAGCAAGAGGTAATGGCGGAGATCAACATCACGCCGTTCACCGACGTTTTGCTCGTGCTGCTCATCATTTTCATGATTCTCGCCGCGCTGGTCGCGCCGCCGGGCTTCGAGAAAGAGCTGCCCAACAAGAATAACAATCCGTCGACTCAAAACAAGAACAAGAACGACATCGAGGTCGACGTCAACAACAAGGGCGTCATCTTCGTCGACGGTACGAAGACCGATCAGGCGGGCATCTATCGCATCATGTACGATGCATCGAAGAAGAAGCCGCACCATCACGTCGCCATCATTGCCGATGCCAAGGCGCCGTACGGGGTCATCATTCGGATTCTGGACGCCGCCAAGAACGCCGGGCTCGAAGACGTCGGCTTCGTCACGTCATAGGGGAGGGTTTAGCACGTGGCCGTTTCCACCGGTGGAGGCGAAGATGAGGTAATGTCGACGATCAACATCACGCCGTTTACGGACGTGCTGTTGGTGTTGCTCATCATTTTCATCATTTTAGCGTCGGTCACCAAAGAGCCGAAGCTTCCCGAGGCCTACAACAAGGACAAGGTTCAACCCTCACAGATCGTGGTGATCATCGACGAGCACGATCACGTCCAGATCGGGTCCAATACGGTGACGATCGCCGACGCGAAGGCGGCGTTCGGACAGTTGCAAGATGCGACCGGCCGCCGCTTCAAGAGCGTGATCATCAAGGCCGATCCCAAGGCCAGCTATGGGGTAATACTCCAGGTGATGGACGCCGCAAAATCCGTCGATCTCACCGATTTCGGCCTCGCGAACCACGTTCAGGGCACGCCCCAGGGAGTCAACCAGTAGGCGATGGCCAAGCGCGGATCTGGCTACATCACCACCGGTGAGCGCGTCCGCAGCTTCATTGGATGGGCGTTCGTGATCTCGATCGTCGCGCACTTGGCGATCGGCTCGATCTTCCCGAACATCCTCAAGCACAGCGAAGAGAATAAGACCGAAGAAGTAACCGTTTCGAAAATCCACAAGGCGATCGTTCATACGCCGCCGCCGCCGACTCCGACGCCGCCTCCCACGCCGACGCCGCCGCCCCAATCAACGCCGCCGCCCAAGCAGCAGCAGGTGCAGCAGCAGAAGCTCAAGGTGAATCTCGTTCACACCACGAGCCGAGCCGCCTCGGGATCGACGGAAAACACCGTCGCGCAGCCCAAGTCCGGTACCGAGAACGGCGCACCTGCGGGTCAAGGCACCGCGGGGCCGCAAGCGGCTGCCGCTCCGGCCGGGACGCCCAAGCCCGCCTGCGCGAATCCGAACGTCGAGGCGACGGTTACGAATCCGGTCCAGCCCGACTATCCGCAGTCGGCGCTCGATCTGGGACTCGGCGCAGTGACCGTCAACGTCGAAGTCACGGTCGGGCCGAGCGGCAATTTGATTACCGCCAAGGTGTACAAGAGTTCGGGCAACATGTCGATCGATCAGGCGGCGTTGCGCGCGGCTCGGCAGTCGACGTACTCGCCGAAGCTCGTGAACTGCCAGCCGACGACGGGTGATTATCTCTTCCGCGCGGATTTCCAACCCGACTAGTCACCCAGCGTGTCATGAGGCATGAAACGCATCCCGCGTTTGCTGGTCATTGCGTTCGCGCTCTCGCTGCTCGTGCATCTCATCGTGGCGCTGATCATGCGGCCGCCCACGCCCACGCCGCAGGGGCAGGCTGAGGTCGTCTCGATCGAACATCGGCCGGCGACGATCGCGGTGACGAAGATGCGAACGCCGCCGCCACCGCCGCCGAAACGCACGCCGGCCCCTCGTACGGTCGCCTCGGCTCCGCCGCGAAAGCCCAACGGACTAGCAGGACCCGCGGGGACGGCCTATGGCACGCCGCCCGCGCCCACGCCGGCCCCCGCGACGCCGCCTCCGCCGCCGGCCGCGACGACGTCCGCCGGCGGATGCACCCAACCGAACGCGCCGGCGGCGATCGCCGCGTCGCCATCGCCGCCCGACATCGCGTCCGCGGCGCGCGCAGAAGGGACGAGCGGCGTCGCGTTCGTGCGCGTCCAGCTCGATCCCGGCGGGCAAGTCACCTCCACGGGAGTGATGCGGAGCACCGGAAATTCATCGCTCGATCTCGTCGCGGTCGGGATGGCGCGCGACGCGCGTTACACGCCGGCGCTCCGCAACTGCAAGCCGATTGCGGGAGACTACACCTTCAGCGTAAAGTTCGTGGCGTGGTAGAAGCCGCTCGGCCCTCGTGACGCTCTTCCAAGCACTCGCTCTGGCGCTGCTGCAGGGCGTGAGCGAGCTGTTTCCCGTGTCGAGTCTCGGCCACACGATCCTCGTGCCGGCCGTCCTCGGGTGGCACAACCTGGATCGTTCCAGCGTCTCATTCCTCGCATTCGTCGTCGTCCTGCACCTCGGCACGGCACTCGCGCTGGTAGTGTTTTACCGCGCGGAATGGTACGCGATCGTCCGCGCGCTCGTCGCGAGCGTCGTTCGAGGACGCCTGAGCGCGGACCGCGACGAGCGGATCGGCTGGCGGCTCGTCGTGGCGACGATTCCGGTCGGCCTTCTCGGTTTGATCTTCGAGGCGCCGGTGCGTCGCCTGTTCGGCTCGCCCGCGCCCGCGGCGTTTTTTCTCATGATCAACGGGCTCGTCATGTTCGCCGGCGAGGCGCTGCGGCGGCATCAGCGGCGAAGCGCCGGACGCGAGGATAAGCCGATCGAGCGTCTGAGCTATGCCGGCAGTCTCGCCGTCGGCGCGGCTCAGGCGCTCGCGCTGCTGCCGGGGATCTCCCGATCCGGCATTTCGATGGTCGCCGGGCTGCTGTGCGACCTGGACCATGAGGACGCGGCGCGCTTCTCGTTCTTGCTTGCGACGCCCGTGATTTTGGCGGCTGCGTTGCTCGAGATACCGAGGCTCTTCGTCCCGGCGGCACACGTGGTGTTGCTCCAGGCCATCGTCGGCGGAATTGCGGCCGGAGTCGCCGCATATCTTTCGGTGGCCTTTTTGACGCGCTACTTCCGGTCGAACGATCTGCGCCCGTTCGGCTGGTACTGTGTCATCGTGGGCGCAATCTGCCTGATTCTCGCACGCGAGGGAATGATCACATGAGAGTCGTCGCGATCGCCTTGGCGATCCTCTTCTTCGTCCTCGGAATTCTCTACGGCCTCGGGAAGATCAATTTCTTCACGCAGTCCGGCGCGCAGCACGCGCATCACATCACCCATCTCGTCGTCCTGTGGGTGTTGGCCCTGCTGTGCTTGATCTGGGCCCGTTTCCAAAGCGCACCCCGGTGAAGTCCTCGCACCTCGCAGCCGACGCGAGCATCGCGATGGTCGACGTTTCCGCAAAGAACGTGACTTCTCGGTCCGCGACCGCGGAGGCGGTCGTTCGCATGAACGTCGCGGCACGGAATGCGCTGCGCGAGGCAACCCTCAAGAAAGGGGACGCCCTCGTCGCCGCTCAGGTCGCCGGGATTCTCGCCGCAAAGCGCACGGCCACGCTCATTCCCCTAGCTCACCCGCTGCCGCTGGACAAGGTCGACGTGCGCTTCGAATGGCGCGACGACGGCGCGCTGCGCGTCGAGACGGAGGCCTGCACGTCGGCTCGGACCGGCGTCGAGCTGGAGGCGCTCGTCGCCGCGAGCGTCGCCGCGCTGACCATCTACGACATGGCCAAGTCGCTCGACAAGGCCATCGTCATCGATTCGCTGCGCTTGCTGCGCAAGACCGGCGGCAAATCCTCCTTCGCCCTTAGACAGGCTCAGGGTGACAATGACGTTTAAGGTTGCGCTGATCGTGCTCTCGGACCGCGCCGCGTCCGGAGAGCGTGCCGACCAGTGCGTGCCGATCATGCGCGAGCGCCTCGGCGCGGCGTATACCGTGGTGCGCGAGAGCATCATCTCCGACGACCCGGCCTCGTTGCAGGCGCATCTCATCGACCTCGCCGATTCACACGCCGCCGACCTCGTGCTGACGAGCGGTGGGACCGGGCTCTCGCCGCGCGATCGGACGCCGCAGGCGACGGCCGCCGTTCTCGATTACGAGGTGCCCGGCATCGCCGAAGCGATTCGCGCCGCCTCGCTGGCGCACACCGCCACGGCGATGCTCTCCCGTGCGCTGGCCGGTGTCCGCGATCGGACGCTCGTCATCAATCTGCCGGGGAGCCCGAAGGCGGTGGCGGAGACGCTCGACATCGTGCTCCCGGTCCTCCCGCATGCACTGGAGCTCCTGGCCGACCGGTCGCCGGACCAATGAGACGAGTCGGTAGTTACGCTGATGCGGAGGCCTATCTGCTCGAAACGATCGACGAGACGGTCTCGCGCCGCGCTGCCTACAAGCTCGACAGAATGCGCGCGCTCCTGCGCGAGCTCGGCGATCCGCACCGTCCCTATCCTACGATTCACGTGGGTGGTACGAGCGGCAAAGGCTCGACGGCGACCATGATCGCCGCCTGCCTGCGCGTGGCGGGCAGACGAACGGGACTGCATACGAAGCCGCACCTCAATGCGATGACCGAGCGCGCCCGCATCGACGGCGCGCCAGTATCGCAGGAGCGCTTTGCGGCGCTGCTCGATGAGATGCTGCCCGCGATCGCGCGCACCACGGAGCGATTTGGGCGCCCGACGTACTACGAGACGCTGCTTGCATTATCGTTCAAATACTTCGCGGACGAAGCCGTGGACGTTGCGGTGATCGAAGTCGGGCTCGGCGGACGATTCGACGGCACCAACGTGATTCTGCCGGTCGTCGCCGCGATCACATCGATCGGCTACGATCACACCGAGGTGCTTGGGAGCACGATCGAGGAGATCGCGCTCGAGAAGGCGGGAATCGCCAAACCGGGCGTGCCGCTCGTCGTCGCGCCGGTGCCCGCCGCCGCCCGGTCGGTGATCGAACGGGTCGCGGGCGAGGTCGGTGCGCGCATCGTGCTCGTTTCGGACGTCGTGCGCGTCGAACGCGAGCGCCCCGAGGATCGCGGCGGCCAGATGCTCTCGGTCGTCACGCCTCGCGGTTCGTACCGCCTTCGCCTGGCGGCCGCCGGCACGTTCCAGCGCACCAACGTCGCGACGGCGATCGCCGTGCTGGAGCAGCTCGGCGACGAGCTGCGTCCGGCTGCGGCCGAGATCGCGCGGGCGCTCGCGGACGTGGAGATTCCGGGCCGGATGGAGCTCGTCCGGGCGAACCCGACGGTCGTCTTCGATATCGCGCACAACGCGGAGAAAGCCGCGTCTCTCGTCGCCTCGCTGCGCGAGTCGTTTCCGAATCGCCGAATTCACTACGTGGTCGCCATCGGGGAGAGCAAGGACGCGCGGAGGATCATCGAGATCCTCGGAACCGTCACGTCGACGTTCACGTTCACGTCGTTCGCCGCGCGGGGCCGCAGAGCGATCCGTCCCCAACGTTTGGCGACGATAGCGGAATCGCTCGGCGGTTGGGGCCGCGCGATAACCGAGCCGACCGAGGCGCTGACGGTCGCCCGGCGGATGGCCGCGTTGGACGACGTCGTCGTCGTGACCGGATCGACGTTCGTCGTCGCGGGACTACGCGAATGGTACATGCCGAGCGCGGTTCCCTAGCGCTGCGCGGTCGGCCCATCCGGTGGGGCGAGCGGACCTATGTGATGGCGATCGTCAACGTCACGCCCGACTCGTTCTCCGGCGACGGCGTCGATGAGCCCGTCGCCGCGGCGAAATACGCGGCGAGGCAATGGGCCGACGGCGCAGACCTCTTGGACGTCGGCGGGGAATCGACGCGGCCGGGTCATCGCCCGGTGGAAGAACGCATCGAGACGGCACGCATCGTTCCCGTTATCGCGACGCTAAGGCAACGCTTCGCCGATGCGCCCATCTCGGTCGACACGTACAAGCCGGCGGTTGCGCGCGCCGCACGCGCGGCGGGGGCCGACATGATCAACTCGGTCTGGGGCGCGTCCGACGCGCTGCTTGACGCAGCGGCCGAGCTCGAGATGCCGGTGGTCGCGATGCACAACCAGAGGGGGACGACCTACGACGGCGACGTCGTGGACTCGGTGCTGCGATACCTCGAGGAGTGCGGCCGCCGCGCGCTGGCGCGGGGGATCGCGCGTGAGAGAATCATCTTGGATCCGGGGATCGGGTTCGGAAAGACTGCCGATCAGAACGTCGTGGTGCTGCGAGCGCTGGGCCGGCTCGTCGCGTTGGGCTTCCCGACGATGCTCGGGGCGTCGCGTAAGTCTACGATCGGCAAGCTCACCGGGCGCGAGGCCGGCGAGCGCGTGTACGGTACCGTCGCGACCACCGCGCTTGCGGTTGGGGCCGGCATCGATATCGTGCGCGTCCACGACGTGGCTGCCGCGCGTGATGCGATCGCCGTAGCCGACGCGGTCGTTCGGGATTGGAGGCCGGCCGGATGGACCGGATAAGCCTGGACGGTATTCGTGCGTACGGCAAGCACGGCGCCGACGCCGCCGAACGCGAGCGGGCACAGCCGTTCGACATCGCGATATCCGCCGAGCTCGATCTGACGGATGCGGCGGCAACCGACGACTTGAGCGCAACGCTGGACTACGCGGCGCTGCACGAGCGAATCGTGCAGATCGTGGCCACGACGTCCTACGCGTTGCTCGAGCGCCTCGCCGCCGACCTGCTCGACGCCGTCTTCGAGGAGAGGCGCGTCCAACGCGCGCGCGTCACGATCGCGAAGCCCCGCATTCTCGACGGCGCGACTCCTTCTGTGACGCTGTGCCGGTCGCGCTGATGGTGCACCGAGCGTACATCGGCATCGGGTCCAATTTGGGAAGACGGGTCGCGAACGTCGAGCGCGCCTTCGCGGCGATCGGCGAACTGGGAACGCTGCTGGCGAAATCGTCGATCTATCGCAGCGATCCCTGGGGTAAAGTGGATCAGCCGTGGTTCGCCAACGCGGTCGCTTTGCTGCAGACAGCACTGTCGCCGCGCGATCTGCTCGAAGCACTGCAGGCCGCGGAGCAGCGGCTCGGGCGCACGCCCGGCGAGCGGTGGGGACCGCGCGTCATCGATCTCGATCTGCTGCTCTACGACGAGCTGGACATCGACGAAACCAGTCTGCGCGTGCCGCACCCGCATCTTCGCGAGCGGGGGTTCGTGCTGGTGCCCTTGGCGCAAATCGACGCGCGGTTTGCTGCGTTGCGCGACGCGTTACCGGAGAGCGAAGCCAGGTCCGTCTCGCCTTTGGGCGAAAGCGATTCGGCGATGCCGATTCGAGAGAACGATTCCATCGCGGAGCGCGTTCGCGCCCTCGCGCGGTTCCTCGCCGACGGCGACGCCGTGCGCGTTCGAATCACGCGGCCGGACGACGACATCGAAGTGGCCCTCCGTGCTGCCGAGCCGATCGCGTCGAGGCGTGAAGCGGATCGAGCTCCGACCAAAACGGCGGCGCCTCGCGTCGACACGATCAAGGCGGATCTCGTCGGAATCTTTCACGCGAGCCGGCCGGCTCCGGCCGAGGGCGACACCTTCGAGGGGGATCGAGAGCTGGGATACATCGAGGCACTCGGCATCCGCACGCCGGTGCATAGCATGGGCGGCGGCAGGCTCGTATCGATCTCTGCCATCGATGGGACAGCGGTCGAATACGGACAGCCGCTCTTCGCGGTCGCCCGGTGACCTAGACCGGAACCTGCGCGCATGTTTCGTAAAGTCTTGATCGCCAATCGAGGCGAGATCGCGCTGCGCATCAATCGCGCGTGTCAAGAGCTCGGCGTCGCGACCGTGGCGATCTTCTCGGAGGCGGACCGCGATTCGCTGCACGTTCGACAAGCGGACGAGGCGTTCTGCGTGGGGCCCGGCCCGGCCGGCCGCTCGTATCTGAACATTCCGAACATCATCTCGACGGCGCTCATCACCCGCTGCGACGCTATCCATCCCGGTTACGGATTTCTTGCCGAAAATGCGCGCTTCGCCGAGATCTGCAGCGACCATGGGCTGACGTTCATCGGACCGAAGCCGAGCGTCATCGCCCTGATGGGCGACAAGGCCACCGCGAAGCGGGTCGTGTCCGAGGCGGGCGTCGCGACGACGCCGGGAAGCGACGTGCTCGCTTCCCCCGAGGAAGCGCAGTCCGTGGCGAGGTCCATCGGGTATCCGGTGCTGCTGAAGGCCACGGCGGGCGGCGGTGGGCGCGGGATGCGCGTCGTGCGTGACGCCGCGGAGATGCAGCGCGCGTACGCGGGCGCGACGGCCGAGGCCGAGGCCAGCTTCAAAGACGGGCGCCTGTATATCGAGAAGCTGATCGTTGCGCCGCGGCACATCGAGGTGCAAGTCCTCGGCGACGACTTCGGCAACTTGGTTCACCTCGGCGAGCGCGACTGTTCCGTGCAGAAGCCGTCGCACCAGAAGGTCATCGAAGAAACGCCGGCGCCGAATCTACCCGCCCGCGCAAGAACCGCTCTTCACGACATGGCATTGCGCGCTTCGAGGTACGTGGGATATACGAATGCCGGGACGCTCGAGTTCCTCGTGGCCGGCGACGAGGTCTATTTCATGGAGATGAACACGCGAATCCAGGTGGAGCACCCGGTCACCGAGATGGTCTATAACATCGATCTCGTCAAGGAACAGATTCGCATCGCGGCCGGCGAGTCACTGGGCTATGCGCAGCGCGATCTGGCCGCGCGCGGGCACGCCATCGAGTGCCGGATCAATGCGGAAGACCCGCAGAATCACTTCGCTCCCGCCGCGGGAATGGTCTCGAAGGTCGTGTTTCCGGGCGGGCCGGGGATTCGCGTGGACACGCACCTGTACGCGGGTGCCACGATACCGCCATACTACGACTCGATGGTTGCCAAGGTCGTCGCGTTCGGCGACACGCGAGAGGTCGCAATCGCCCGTATGGAGCGCGCGCTGCGCGAGACGCTGATCGAAGGCGTGAGCACGACCGTCGGTCTCTGCCTCGATATCCTGTCGACCCCCGAGTTTCGCGACGGGCGCTACGACATCGAGCTCTTGCTCAAGGAGCCGACGCCCCGATGACGCCGCGGCGCGCGGCGCGCGAGCAGGCGTTGAAGGTGCTCTACTCCGTGGTTGTCGGCGATTGCGAGCCCGCGGCGGCCCTGCGCGACGTCGTCGGCGAGAACGCCGACGGCGGACAGCGCGCGTTCGTCGAGGAACTGGCGCTGGGCACGCTCGAATACGCCCCCAAAGCGGATCGCATCGTTAGCCCGCTCTTGGAGGGATGGGCGATCGAACGCCTACCGACGATCGACCGGCTGCTCTTAGAGATGGCTACATACGAACTGCGCTGCCGCCCCGAAACGCCGACCGCGGTTGCGATCAACGAGGCGGTCGCCCTCGCCAAACGCTTCTCCACGGAAGATTCCGGGCGATTCGTCAACGGCGTGCTGAGTGCCGTCGCCAATGCCACCGATGCCAAGGAAGCGTAGAAGCCGGCGCGGCTCCCGCGTCTGGGCCGGGCTCGGCGTCGCCGCCCTGCTGTGCGTGCTGTTCGCCATCGGGGCGGTCGCGGGGATGGTGGCGGCATACGCGCGCAACCTCCCCGACATCAGCCGCATGGCCGACTACCAGCCCGCCAGCACGACGCGCATCTACGCGCGTGACGGGTCGTTGCTCGCCTCGGTTTACAAAGAGAACCGGGTCTGGGTGCCGATCTCGCGCATTCCGGTGACCGTGCGCGACGCGTTCATCGCCAACGAGGATCATAATTTCTACTATCATCACGGGGTCGACTTCGGCGGCATCCTCCGCGCAACGTTCGCGGACCTCACGCATCAGCAGCTTCAGGGCGCTTCAACGATCACGCAGCAGCTGGCGCGGCGCCTGTTTCTGACCGATCAGGTCTCCATCGCCCGCAAGGTGCAGGAGGCGCTGCTCGCGATCGAGATCGAGCGCTACTACACGAAGGACGAGATCCTCGAGCGGTACCTCAACATCATCTACCTGGGGGCGGGCGCATACGGCGTGGATGCGGCCGCGCACGCCTACTTCGGCCGCAGCGTCGACAAGCTGACGCTCGCGCAAGCCGCCATGCTCGCGGGCGTCGTCGCCGCGCCGTCGGTGTACTCGCCATTTTCGAACCCCGCGCTCGCGACCGACCGCGAGCGCCACGTGCTCGATCGAATGGTCGAGAGCGGCTACATCACGCCCGCGCAGGCTCAGGCGGCGTATGCGGCGCCGCTCGGGCTGATCGCGGAGCGACCTCCGGGCCTGCAGGGGTACAAGTACCCGTACTTTACGACCTATGCGATCGCGCAGCTGGATCGCCTCTTCGGCAAGAGCGCCGTGAACGAGGGCGGCCTTCAGGTTTTCACCACGCTGGATCCGCGGATTCAACGCATCGGCCAGGAGGCGGTCAGCTGGGGCGTGGAGCAGGCCATCGCCGAGGGAATTGGAGCGCACGAGGCCGCTTTGGTCGCGTTGCGTCCGTCCACGGGGGAGATCGTCGCCATGATCGGCGGCACCGGATTCTCGCTGCGCAATCAGTTCAACCGCGCGTGGCAGGCGCACCGTCAGCCCGGCTCCTCCTTCAAGATCTACGACTACACCGCGGCCATCGATTCGGGCATTCCGGCCTCGACGACCATCGACGACTCGGCCGTGAGCTATCCGATGGGCGACGGCACGCAGTGGTCGCCGATGGACGACGACGACAGCTACATGGGCGCCATAACGCTGCGCGAGGCGCTGGTCATGTCGCGCAACATCGTCGCCGTGAAGGTCGCCGAGCGGGTGGGCCTGGACCGCGTGATCGATTACGCGCACAGGATGGGCGTGATGTCGCCCCTCGAGGCGAACCTCTCGCTCGCGCTCGGTTCGTCGGGCATCACGGTGCTCGATCAGGCCAGCGGCTACTCGACGCTGGCGAATCAAGGGCTGCACGTCGATCCGACGCCGTTTCGCCTCGTCAAGGATTCGCTCGGGAGCATCGTGCTCGACGATCGCTTTCCCCAAGCCAACGACGTCGTCAGCGCGGGCACGGCGTACATCATGACGTCGATCTTCGAAGACGTCATCAAGCGCGGGACGGGATATCCCAACGCGATCATCGGGCGACCTGCGGCCGGAAAGACGGGAACGACGTCGAGCTTCCGCGACGCCTGGTTCGTCGGCTACACACCGGACCTCGTCGCCGCGGTGTGGCTCGGAAACGACGACTACACGCCGATGAACGAGTCCTACGGCGGCAACGTCCCGGCGCGAATCTGGGCGCGCTTCATGAAGGCCGCCCTGGCGGGAACGCCGCCGCACGACTTCCCGTTTCCTTCCGACGAGGTCGTCAAGGTCAGCGGATGCGGCAGCGGCTCCGAATATTATCTGAAGGGAACCGAATCTTCGTGCGGCGGCTACGGCGCCGGCTACGACGCTTCGGGCGCGAGCACGAACGCCTACGTTGGACCCGCGATGCCGCAACCCACGATGCCGTCGGAGGCCGCGACGCCGCCGGCCGAGTTGCCCACGCTGGCGCCGTCACCGTCGGAATCTCCGACGCTGCCTCCGTCACCGACGCCCGTTCCTTGAAATCGGAGATGAGGCTATTCGGCCGGGAGCCGCAAGTTCTGCAGCTCACCGTGTCGCAGTTTTCGTTGCGGCTGCAGCATTGGCTCGAGAAGCGCCCGGAGCTTACGCGCATCGCCATCGAAGGCGAAATATCCGGCTGGAAGCCGCAGTCGAGCGGTAACGTCTTCTTCAGCCTCAAGGACAGCCGCGCGGTCCTGAAATGCTTCGCGGGCTGGAAGGAAGTTCGAAAGTTTCCGCCCGTCCACGACGGAGTCGCAGTCGTGGCTACCGGCGCGATCGGAATCTGGGAGAAGAGCAGCGAGTATCAGCTCCGAGTCGTCGCGATCGCGCCGCTCGGCGTCGGCGCGATCGCCGCGCGGGTCGAGGCTTTGCGCAAGCGGCTTCAGGCCGAAGGCCTCTTCGATGGAGAACGCAAGCGCCAGGTTTCGCGTTTTCCACACCGCGTAGCGCTCGTTTCGGCGCGCGGTCAGGGCGCCGAAGATTTTGAGACGACGCTGCGGGAGAAGTCCCCCAACGTCGTCGTCACGTTCATCGAGACGCGAGTTCAAGGCGACGGCGCCGAAATCGACATCGCGGAGGCAATCGATCGCGCCTCGCGCTCGAAGGCCGACGCGATCGTCGTTGTCCGCGGCGGCGGATCGTATGAGGACCGTTACCCGTTCAACACGGAGGCGGTCGTGCGCGCGATCGTCCGAGCCCGGCATCCGGTGGTCACGGCGATCGGCCACACCGGCGACCGTCACCTCGCCGACGAGGTTGCCGACGCCGTCTTCAAGACGCCTACCGCGGCGGCGGAGTACATCGCCGGATCGTGGGCCGAGGTGACCGCGAGGATCACGCACCAAAAACGGCTGCTGTACAACGCGATCGACAGAAAAATTGTTCGAAGCGGGCGCGATCGCGACGCCGCAGATCAGCGGCTGCGCCGCGCGATCGATCGCCGTCTTTCGCAGCTGCGAGAGCGGCTACTGCAGTTGCAGAATCGCATCGAGCGGCGGAACCCCCGCCACCGCGTCGCCGAGCGCGGCGCTCGGCTCACCGCGACGCTGGTGAAGCTCGATGCGTCGCGCGACCGCGTCGTTTCCAAGCGAACGAACGCGTTGGCGCTCGCGCGCAGCCGGCTTCTTTCGGCCAACCCGGAGGGTCCGCTGGAGCGCGGCTATGCGATCGTAACGTACGCCGGACGAACGCTACGCAACGCGGCAGAAGTATCGGTCGGCGACACGATCGAGGCGCGGCTCTTCCACGGGAGGCTCGCCGCAAACGTCGAACGCGTGAGCGAAGATGAGTGACGCGGGCCCCGGTTTCGAAACGAAACTCGAGCGCATCGAAGCGATCGTCAAAGAGCTCGAGGACGAAAACACCACACTGGACCGGGCGATCGCATTGTTCAAAGAAGGCAAAGTGCTCGCTCGCGAATGCGAGGCGCAGCTCAAGAGCGCGCAAGCGCAGATCGACGAAGCCATGTCGGACGCCAAACCGGACGACCAAATACCGTTTTAGTACGACGCTTTTCAGACACGCCGAAAGCGTCGGTAACGGCATATGAGTGATGTCCGGCTCGCCACGCTGAAGAGCGCGCTGTTGGCGAGTATGCTCGCGCTCGCCTCAGGGTTTTTCTACGGCTGCTCCACGCCCTATACCAGCCGGCCTCGGCTGACCGTATTACAGGACGTTCACGTCAGATCATTACGGGCGACCGCAGACGCCGTTTGGTTCGTGGACGCCGCTGGTAGAAATGGTGCGCTCACCGCCGGATTCGTTGCTAAGGATGGCCAGGTTCGGCGGGCGTCATTCACTCTAAAAGACGCTAGCCTTTTGCCGAATATACCCCCTGGCGCAGGAGTTACAATCCAGCCGCTTTCAGGCACGACGGCTTGCCTTACGCTGTCGGCAGCGTACCCGAGCCCGCACGAGGTTGCGATAGCTACGGTGCACCTCGACGGCCGTCACCCGTCGCTGGCTGTCGAAAAGGGCGTGGAAGACTTAGGCACGCTGGTTCTATTCCGACATAGGCTGTTCGCAGGCGAGTCCAGGCAGGCACTTATGGAGCTTCAGGGTGGCAGGCTCGTCGACCATTGGCTCCCTAAAGATGCGAGAGCCCCGAAGAACACGCTTTTTGCGGTCACCGATTATCGAGGCCACGTGGTCGTTGGAGATGGACGCTCGAGTCGAGTTGGCGTATTCTCGCCAGGCGACGGCACCTGGACGTTTGCTAATCTTGCCGGGGTCTCGAACTTTTCCAGCTTGGCGTTTTCCTCCGATGGCAGCGCGTGGGTACTTTCTGATGCGGGACGGTTACTGACGAAGACGGCGCCTGGCTTCGCTCTCCAAAAAACCTTTGATTTGACCCCGAGTGCCGGCTTCGGCCTTGCGGTGCTTCGTAACAACGTTGCATGCACCGGGTCCTCGAATGGCGAGGACGCCATAACCTGCGTTTCCGCTACCGGACGAGTAATGCGTACAAACGTCGCATTGGCATATCCACCGACGGTCGTGGCGTCGAGCGGCGGACACTTGTGGTACGCGCTAACTGACCTACACGCACCGTCATGGTCGTTTGGCGATCCGGACTGGGGCTCGGCGGTCGGGCAGATGGCTGTTCAACTGCGCTGAAGATGAAGGTCCGCCTCGATGCGGCCGTCGCCGACCGCAACAAAATCACCCGATCGCAGGCGCGCAGCCTGATCATGGAGGGGCGCGTCAGCGTAAACGGCGCGGTGGCGACGAAGGCAGGGCAGAACGTCGGGGCGGATGCGGCGATCGTGGTCGCGGAGCCGCGGCGCTTCGTCAGCCGGGGCGGCGAAAAGCTCGAGCGAGCGCTGCAGCAATTCGGCATCGACGTGCGCGGCGCGGAGGCGCTCGACGTCGGCGCATCGACCGGCGGGTTCACGGACTGCCTGCTGCAGCGCGGCGCGAAGAGCGTGACGGCGATCGACGTCGGATACGGGCAGCTCGACTGGCGGCTGCGCAACGACCCGCGCGTGCGGGTGATGGAACGCGCGAACTTCCGGCTCCTGGGCAATGACGCGTTTCCCGCCGGATTCGACCTCATCGTCATCGACGCGTCCTTCATCTCGCTGCGGACGATCTTGGCGCGCGCCGCCGGCTATCTGCGCGAGAACGGCGGGATCGTCGCGCTGGTCAAGCCGCAATTCGAGGCCGGCCGGGAGCGCGTCGGCTCGGGAGGCGTGGTGCGCGAGCGTTCGACGCATGCCGCGGTGCTGCGCGAGGTGCGCGAGGCGGCTGTCGCCCTCGGCCTGTGTCCGGCAGGCCTGATCCCCTCGCCGCTGCTCGGCCCCGCGGGAAACCGTGAATTTCTGATGGAGCTGCGCCGGGGCGCCGGAAGGCCGTTCGACGACGCACGAATCGAGGCCGTGCTCGACGAAGACAGCCCAAGATGACGACTGTGCTGGCCATCAAACAAAAGGTCGTCGGCCTGTACGTCGACACGGCTCGCGAGCACGCGCGCTCCATAGCGAGCCGGGTCGCCTCGGACTTCCGCGACGGCGGGTTCGAGGTGCTCGATGGAACGACCGCGGGGGCGGTGGCGGCGGCGTCGCTGCTCATCACGGTCGGCGGCGACGGGACGCTGCTGCGCGCCGCGCGCCTCGCCGTGGAGGGAGACGTTCCGCTGCTGGGCATCAACACGGGGCGCCTCGGCTTTCTGACGGAGCTCGACGAAGACGATCCGCGCCTATCGGACCTCCCGGCGCTGGTCGAGCGCGGACTCTTCATGGACGAGCGCACCGCGCTGCAAGCCGAGTATGGCGACGGCCGGTTCTTCGCCCTCAACGACGTCGTCGTCCGCAAGGGAGAGGTGTCGCGCATCGTCCCGTTCGGCCTGCGTTTCGAGTCCGGCGCGATAACCCGCATTGCTGCCGACGGCATCTGCGTCGCGACGCCCACGGGATCGACCGCATACTTTCTGTCCGCCGGAGGCTCGCTCATCGCGCCGAGTGTCCAGGCCTTCGGCGTCGTGCCGCTCCTGCCGCACACGCTTTTCTCGCGTCCGCTGATAGTTCCGATCTCGTCGCGCATCGAGATCACGTCCGATCTCGAGAGCGCGCAGGCGCACCTCGAGTGCGACGGCGACGTGCTGAGCGAGGTCGCACCGAGCTCGAGCGTCGTGATTCGCTGTCATCCCAAGCGCGTCCACTTCGCACGCACGACGCCGCTGCATTTCCTCGAGAGGCTCGAGGCGAAGATGCTCTGGGGCGTTTCGATCAAAGACCCGCGTCGGTAAGGGTCGCCTCCCTACGTGTTGCGCCGGCTGCAGATCGAGAACTACGGTCTGATCGCGCGCGCCGATGTCGAGTTCGCGGACGGCGCGACGATCTTCACGGGCGAGACCGGCTCGGGCAAGACGATGCTGCTCGGCGCGCTGGACTTCGCCCTGGGGGCCCGGGCCGGCGCGGACGCAGTGCGCCGCGGCGAACGCCGGGCGATCGTCACGCTCGCATTCGATGCCGACGAGTCGCTTCGCGCAAGGCTCGAAGCCGACGGCTTCGAGCTCGATAACGGTGAAGAAGGGAGCATCACGCGCGAGATGGCGGAATCCGGCCGTTCGAGCGTGCGCGTCAACGGCCGTCCCGCGACTGCTGCGTACGTCCGTGAGATCGGCGAAGCGGTCGCGGAGATCGTCGGTCAGCATGAGGCGCAGCGGCTGCTTTCGCCCGCGTATCATCTGGAGATGCTCGATCGCTTTGGCGGTGCGGCGGCGATGCGCGCTCGCGAGGCAGTCGCGAGTGCGCACGCCGAATCCGCGGCGGCGAGGGCAGCGCTGGGCGCCCTCGTGCAGGACGAGCACCGCGCCCGAGAGCGATACGACGACGCCTGTTTCACCGTGCGCGAGATCGAAGACGCGAGGCTGCAGCCCGGCGAGGAGGATCGTCTCGACGGGCGCCGGCGCTATCTCGACAACGTCGAGCGAATCGCGACCGCACTCGAGGCGGCGCGCAACGCTCTCGTGCGTGAAGAGGGCGGTGCGCTCGAGGCGCTCGGTGCGGCCGCGGTCGCCCTCGGCGGCGTCGAACGGTATGCACCACAGCTGCACGATATGGCACAGCGCGGCGCCGCGTTGCAGGCCGACGCCGGCGAGCTAGCGGTCGAGCTCGCGCGCGCGCTGGACGGGACGGAATTCGATCCGGCCGAGCTCGAGGCGATCAACGCGCGCCTCGCGCTGCTCGACCGGCTCAAACGCAAGCACGGCTGCAGCCTCGACGAGCTCGTCGAGCTCGCGATCCGGCAGCGGCGCGCGATCGAAGACTACGAGAACCGCGATCGCTCGATCTCCGAGCTTCGCGCGCAGACCGACGTCGCACAGTGCGAGCTGGAGCGGGCCGCGGCGTCGCTCAGCACGCTGCGTAAAAAGGTTGCGGCCGATCTGCGCAAACGCGTTCTCGGCGAGTTCGCCGACATCGCGCTCGCGTCGGGTTCGTTCGACGTCGCGTTCGAGCCGCTCGAGCGGATCGGCGAGCAGGGCGCGGAGCGGGTGGAGTTTCTCTTCGCGGCCAACGCCGGCGAGCCGGCTCGGCCGCTGGCGCGAGTCGCGTCCGGCGGCGAGCTCTCGCGCGTGCTGCTCGCGCTCGTCGTCGTGCTCTCCCGAGCACGCGACGCGCGCGGCGCGCTGATCTTCGACGAGATCGACACCGCGATCGGCGGCGCGACGGCCACCGCGGTGGGGTCGCGGCTAGGCGCGCTCGCGCGCCGCGAGCAGGTCGTGTGCGTGACGCATCTCGCGCAGCTTGCCACCTGGGCCGACCGCCATTACGTGCTCGACAAGTCCGAGCGCACGGGTATCACGACGATCGGGGTGCGCGAGCTGGACGGTGCCAAGGAGCGTGAAGCCGAGATCGCGCGCATGCTTTCCGGCGAGACGCACGACGCGGCGCTGCGCCACGCGCGTGCGCTCTTGCAATCCCCGCTCAGGGAAGGCGCTCGAACGTCACGCCGGCGGCCCGAACGGCCGTAACTTCGCCGCGCGGTCCGCGCACGAACTGCAACGATGTGCCGCCCAGCGTAAAGAAGCGCGTGGGCTCTTCTGCATAGAGGCGCGACTCGAAGCCGTCGAGGGAGCTGCGCAAGAAGAGCGCCGTTACACCGTTGCTTTCGCGTGTCGTTACCGCAAGCGTCACGCGTTCGCCGTCGAGTTCCGCCGCGTAGGTTCCGACGCACGGCTCCAGTGCGGCCGAACTCAACGGAATCGCGCTCTTGGGTTGCGGCTGGAGGATCGGCCAACCGTACGCCTTTGCCACGGAATGCACGACTTCATCGGCGAGCAACAGGCCGTTGTCGGAATTGGTCATTACGACGACGCCTTTACCGCCCTCGTTCAAGCCGATGAAAATTCCTTGAAACCCCTCGTTCGCCCCGTTATGCGAGAAGTAGCCTGGCAGCACTCCGGGACCCAGCCCGAACCCATCCGAAACTCGCGTCGTCATCTCGCGTGCGACGGTAACGTCGATCGGCGGCTGGCCCCGGCCGCGCAACGCGTTTTGGATAGCGATAACGAAGGCGGCGAGGTCGGACGGTGTCGTCCACAGCCCGGCCGCAGCCATTGTCGGGTAGACGTGCCATCCGCGATGCACCGGCCGGCCGTCGTCATAGTAGCCGTCCGCGGCACGCGGCCACAGTGCTTGCGGGAGCGGCTGATCGAACGTGCTGCTCGTCATCCCGAGTTTCCCGAGGAGCGTTTGCTCCATGAAGGCCGGAAACGGCTCGCCGCTCACGTCCACGGCAAGCTGCTGCGCGATCGAGGTTCCGCCGCCCGAGTACGCGGTCGCGCTTCCGGGCACGGCGACCACGCGGATCGCCTCGTTGTTCGCCGGAGGCGCGCCGTCGAGCACCTCTACGAGCGTCGGCAGCGCCGCGTCGCGGTCGTAGCCCGCGAAACCGTGGACGTTGATGCCGGCCGTATGGCTCAGGAGACGGCGCATCGTTACGCGTTCGGACGAGTTGCCGGGCGGCGGAGGAACGTGCCACGAGCGCAGCATCGTGTTGACATCCGCGTTCAAGTCCAGGTGCTTTGCTTCGAATAGCGCGAGGATGCCGGCCGCCGCGACGGGTTTGCTCATCGACGCCGCCTGAAACAGCGTCGATGGTTCTGCGGGGGCCTTGGAAGCGACGTCGCGCAGTCCGGCCGCATAGGCCCACGCGACGCGATAACCGTCGATGACGGCGACGCTTGCCGCCGGAACGCGGTAGTATCGCATCCGCTCCGCCAAGGAGTGTCGTACGCGGGGCGCTCCGGCGACGTAGTACTTGCTCTCGAGCCCGTTGAGTATCTGCGCAGACGGCGCCGTCACGCCCGCGCAGATCAACGATGCCGCCAGGGCGGGCGCCTGCCTCATGGGATCTGGTGGATCTTCAGCACGTTGGTGCCTCCGGAACCCACTGGCATGCCGGTCGTGAACGCGATGTGATCTCCGGGTCGCACGAGCCCCTCGTGCACCATCGCGCGTTCGGTCATGTAGAGCAAGACGTCGATCGAAGCGTACGTGTCGATCAGCAGCGCCTCGGTGCCCCATAGGAGCGCGAGCCGCCGCGCGACGCGCCGGTCCGGCGTCAGCGCGACGATTCGGGCCTGAGGCCGAAAGGCCGCGATGTGGTGCGCCGTGTTGCCGGTCGTCGTCCCGGTGACGATATACGGAATCTTCAGCTCCGCGCTCGCCCGCGTAGCGGCTTCGGCGATGGAGGAGGCGATCGTCGGCTCGAAGTTCTCCAGGCGGCGATCCCGCAGCGATGCATGGGGATAGTGCTGCTCGACCTCGCGCGCGATCTCGGCCATCGTCCTCACCGCCTCCGTCGGATAGGCGCCCAGCGCCGTTTCTCCCGACAGCATCACGGCATCGGTTCCGTCCAGGATCGCGTTCGCGACGTCGGTCGCCTCGGCTCGCGTCGGGCGCGGCGATCCGATCATCGATTCGAGCATCTGGGTAGCGGTCACCACGGGCTTGCTCGCGCGATTGCATTTGGCGATGATCTCTTTCTGGACGATCGGTACCGTCTCGATCGGGATCTCGATGCCCAAATCTCCGCGCGCCACCATGATTCCGTCGGCCGCGGCGATGATCTCGTCCAGGCGGCCCAGCGCCTCGTGCTTTTCGATCTTCGCGATGACGGGCACGCGCTGATTGCGTTCGGCGATGAAGGCCTTGACGCGTTCGACGTCCTCCGCCGCGCGGACGAACGATACTGCAACGTAGTCTACGCCATGCTGCAGCCCGAACTCTAGGAACTCGAGATCGCGCTTCGTGACGGACGTGATGTTCAGCGAGCCATCGGAATAGTTGATACCTTGAGCGGAGCGCAGATCTCCGCCGAATTCGACGGTCGTCTCGATCTCGTTCGCGCTCTTTCCAACGATGAGCAGCGTGATTTGGCCGTCCTGCAGGTAGAGGTGCCTGCCGATGGCCACGTCGGCCGGCAGGTCGCGATACGTCGTGCTGACGCGCTGCGTCGTTCCCTCCACCGGTTCCGACGTGATGACGAATCGCGCGCCGCGTTCCAGCCGCACCGCGCGCATGCCGTCCGCGAGCGGCCCGGTCCGCACCTTCGGGCCGGGGAGATCCTGCAAGAGCGCGGTGTGAATGCCCAGCTCATCGGAAATCGCGCGCGCGCTCTCGATCGCTTGGGCGTGCTCCTCCGGCGTGCCGTGCGAGAAGTTGAGACGCAGCACGTTGGCGCCCGATATGAAGAGCGAACGCAGGACGGCAGGATCGCGTGAGGCGGGCCCCACCGTCGCGACGATCTTCGTGCGTTTCTGCAAAATCGATTCCATGAGGGGCGTTGGGTTGTGCGGCGGCACCGGCAGGCTCCTGCGCCCGATTAAGCGCACTTAACCCCTCGCCGTGACGTTCGAGCGCGATCCGCAAGACCGGCGCTATCCGGAGCGACTCGCGGGCAGCTTCCTAGCCTCGCTGATTATTCACGCGCTGCTCGCCGCGTTGCTGTTCACCGTCCTCGTGAGCTCGTCGCAACAGGGTGCGACCGAAAGCGTGCAGGGCGGCGAGGTGATTACCGTCTCGCGCACGTCCCCGATCGCCGTCGCGAATCAACCGGCGGCCGTACACGCCGTTGCTCCGGTTCCCCACGTCCGAGTGGTCGCGCCGCTGCAGCACGCGCCGCTCGCGCAGCTGCAGTCGCAGCGCCTGCCCGTCAATCGACACGAGCTGGCCAAGACGGCGCCGACCGCGCCGCCCAACCCGCGCCCCATACCGCAGCAGACGCCGCAGCCCAACCCCCAGCCGACGCAAAACATCTTCGAGACTCAGCCGCGCAACGAGCTGCCCGCCGCGCCGGTGAGCGTTCCCACCGTCGCTCCCGTCGCGGTCACGCTGAAGGCGCCGCCGACCGCCGCGCCGTCGCCGGTACCGACCAGCGCGCCGTCGGCGCGCCCATCGCCGAAGGCCGTGCCGCTCGTCCGGGCCACCGCTCGCGCGGCGACGCCGGCGCCGGCGTTGCCGAGGGCGTCGCCGACCGCGGCGGCGATCGCTCGCGCGAGCCCCGCGCCGAGCGCGGCGCCGGCCATTCGCGCGTCGTCTTTGCCGGCGCAGCATGCGGGCGTGCCGAGCCCCAGCCCGACGAACGCCGCGGCCGTCGCGAAGAGCCCGGGAACCGCCCCTAGCCCCGGCCCCAGCGGCGGCGCGTCGCCCGGACCGAGCCGAGGGGCCGGTCCGAAGGCGCAAGCCGCGCCGGCGCGTCCGATCGCCGTGCCGCCGACGCCTGCACCTGCGGCCCGCGCTACCGCGGGGCCAAAAGCCCGCAGCGGCGCACCCAACATCAATGCCAAGCTGCGGTCCCTGCTGCCGAACAATCCAGTGCACCCGTCCAGCAAGAGCTACACGCCGACGTACTCCCTGAACGGCCGCCTGGAGCCGACGCCGCCGCCCGAAGTGCTCGCCAAGACGAAGTACATCTACGAGGTGAAGAACACGGGCAACGAAGCGCGCGTGAAGATGTGGGTGATCGCCGCGCGCAAGGACGGGCCGACGACGATCTGCACGGGTTGGCTCGTACGTTATCCACAGGCGGTGCGCGGCGGCTATGCCGATCCCGCGGCGTCGGACTCGTCGATCGTGCACAGCGACGTGCATGGGGGGCCCGCCAACGGCACCCAGATCTCGATCGGTGGAGGCTCGAGCAGCCACGAGCCGCTGAGCCCATTCGCCGCCGGCCTCGCGCCGATCGTTGACGGAATGGTGTCGCAGCCGTGCGACGGCCGCCTGCTGGTGCCGTACGCACCGTCGCCCGTTTCGTCGCCATGACCCCGGCGGTTTCCCGCTTGAATTTCGACGTTAGTCGCATTAGAATTTTAGGCGTGCTGGGAAAGCCGGCACACTTCGTCAGTCACGAAGGAGGGCGGTTGGAACCGCAAAATCCGCCGGGCCATCGAGCCCGCGAAGTACGCGCCGAATAGCGGGCGCCATGTGCGCGCCCACGGCAGCCGGACGATTTTCCGGCGGCGCGCCGATCGCAAGATAGGAGAACAGAGCGAGGGGCCGCGCCCACTGTAGGGTTGCGGCCCGTCGCACTTTTCGCTATTCTAAGATGGGTTCATGAGGAGCGTGGGTGTCGTCCCGCGCTTCGCTGCTTCTAAGGGGATCTCATACACACGACCATGAGCAAGGATGCGCCGAGAATCGCTGAGGCGTTCGAGCAACAGCTGGACGCGATCGTGCACGATCGGCAGTTCGACGGTCTCGAGATCGTGCAACATCACGCTCGTCCCGTGAGCGGCACGCTCGAGCTGAGCGTTACCATCGATCGCCCGGGGGGCGTCGACTTGGCGCTCTGCGAGCGCGTCGCCGCGTATATCAACGCTAGCCTTGGCACGCAAAATGAGGCATATACGCTCGAGATCGAATCTGCGGGTCTGGATCGCCCGCTTCATCGCGAGGCCGACTATCACCGTTTCACGGGCCAGCGCGCCCGCATCGTGACGACGCTCACCATCAATGGGGCGAAGACGCATCGCGGCCTGCTGCGGGGCCTGCGCGGCGAAGCCGTCGTCGTGGAGACGGACGCCGGCGAGCTCCTGCTGCCGCTGGCTGCGATCAAGTCGGCACGCCTGGAGTTCGACCCGCGCCAAGACTTCCAGCGGGATAAGCTACAACGGAAACAATTGCATGGCAACAGTAGAAAACACGGCAACTGACGACAAGCTGATCGACGTGCTGCAATCCATCGCGAAAGAGCGCAACATCTCTTTCGAGATGCTACTGGAGGCACTCGAGGCGGCTTTGCTCACCGCCTACAAGCGCCACTTCGGGACCGAGTCGAACGCGATCGTCACGGTCGATCGGCAAAGCGGCGCCTACCGCGTCTTTCATCGCCGCATCGTCACGGAGGACGTGCAGGACCCGAAGCTCGAGATCTCGGTGAAGGCGGCGGGGGCGCCCTATCAAGCCGGCGACTTTTACGACGAAGAGGTGACGCCGAAAGATTTCGGCAGAATCGCTGCTCAGACGGCTAAGCAGGTCATCGTGCAGCGCATCCGGGAAGCCGAGCGCGACACCGTTTATAACAAGTACGTGCGCAAGCTCAATGACCTCGTGACGGGAACGGTGCAGCGCTACGAGCAGCGTAACATGTATATCACGCTCGAAGGTCGCGATGAGGCCGTCATGTATTTGGACGAACAGGTCCCGGGTGAGGCCTATCGGATCAACGATTTCATTCGCGCCTACGTGCTCGACGTCAAGAAGTCGCCGAAGGGGCCGCAGGTAATTCTGTCGCGCGCCGCCGAGGGTTTGGTGCAACGGCTGCTCGAGCTCGAGGTGCCCGAGATCGCCGACGGAACGGTCGAGATCATGGCCATCGCGCGCGATCCGGGGAGCCGCTCGAAGGTCGCGGTGCGCAGCAACCGCGCAGAAGTGGATCCGATCGGGGCGTGCCTCGGTCCGAAGTCGAGCCGCATCGCCAACGTGACCGACAACCTGCGCGGCGAAAAGGTCGACATCATTCGTTACGACCCCACCCCGGCGACGTTCATCATGAACGCGCTCGCGCCGGCGAAGGTCATCGGCGTCGAGCTCTTCGAGGACGACGGTGTCGCGCTGGTTGTCGTTCCGGACTATCAGCTGTCGCTCGCGATCGGTCGCGAGGGTCAAAACGTCCGCCTCGCCGCACGGCTTACGGGCTGGCGTCTGGACATCGCGAGCGAGAGCGAGTCGGGGCAAGCGCGCGAGCGCTATCTTGCCGAGCGAGCGGAGCGCGCAACCGGCGAGACGACTTCACCCGAACCGCCGGAGGCGGCGGCGCCCGGCGACGAGATTGACGCGGAGCTCATTCGGAAACTGGAGGAATTTCGTCGCGAGCGCCTTGGCAAGGACGGCGAGTAACCCTGTCCGCAGCTGCGTCGGCTGCCGGCGACGCTTTGCCCAAGACGCTCTGACCCGGTTCGTGCTTACGGCGTCGGGCTGGAGTGCCGATCTCCGAGGAGCGCGCCGCAAACAGGCGGGGCGGGGTGCGTACCTGTGCTCTGCGGAGTGCGCGGAGCGCGCACGTAAAAACAAACGATACCCGGGTCTTGGCGCCGCCGCGGCCGAATGTGGTTTAATAATTAGGGAACCGATGCAAGAAATGAACTCATGATATCTCGCGGCGACCGTCCCCTCCGATGAGGGCGACCCTTTGATTACCTAGCGGAGCCAAGCCGTCGGTTGGGGCTCCGCGCACCAACTGATGGGACTCGGGCGCCACCGCGCCCGAGAGAGAATTTGGCCGGAAAAGTAAGGATATTCGAGCTCGCAAAAGAGCTCGGACTCACCTCGAAAGAGCTCACGACGCTCTTCAACGAACGCCTTGGCGGCGTTTTCGAGGCAAAAAATCAGCTCAGCGTCGTCCCGGATCAGATCGCGGATCTGGTCCGCAGCGTGCTGCTCAAGCCCACGGAGAAGCCGCCGGCTCCCAAGCCGGCAGCGACGCAGCCCACCGCGAAGGCTGCCCCGGCCCCCAAGGCGACGCCGCCAAAGGCGCCCCCGAAACCGGCCGCTCCGCCCCCGGTTTCGCGGCTTCGTCCCGTCGTCGGCGGTTCGCCGCGCCCCGCGCCGGCGTCCGCCGCTACGGTTACTGCGCCGGAGCCCAAGCCCAGCCGGCCCGCGGCCGACGCCATTCCGCAACTTCGGCCCGTACCATCCGGTCAGCCCTCGGTCGCCCGTCGCCAGGCTCCGCCCCCAACCACGGCTGCGTCGGCGTCGCCCGGTCCGCAAACGGGTCTGCCGGGGCGTCCCGGCGTAGCGCCGCGCCCCGGACAGGCGATGCCCGGCCAGGGCGGCAAGGGCGGCCCGGTACCCGGGCGCCTCATCGCGCCTGCTCGTGCGGTACCGCCACAGCAGCGGCGACCCCCGGAGAACGGCCCCTTCCGCCCGATGTCGCCCGGGACGCGCCCGGCTCCGGGCCGCCCGGGCGCCCCCGGCGAGATGCCCACCCCGTCCACGGGAGGCCGGCCGGGCGATCGGGTGCGCAGCCACGAGGACAAGGCTGCGGCCAAGAAAGACCGCGAGAAGGAGCTGCTCCTCGACAAAGAGCGGCAGCGCAAAAAGAAGGGCGAGTCCGCTGTGGCCGCTCCGGCGCGCACGCTCGAGACGATCGAGATCCCGGACTTGCTCACCGTGCAAGAGCTCGCGACGTCAATGATCGTCCCGGCTCGAGACGTCATCACCGAGTTGATCAAGATCGGAACGATGGCGACGATCAACCAGAACATTTCAAGCGACGTCGCGATCCAGATTGCAAAGCGGTTCGGTTTCAACGCCGTGGTCAAGGAAGCCGGCGAAGAAGTGACGGTCGAGCAGGAAGAGGACAAGCCGGAGATGCTGACGCCACGGCCGCCGGTCGTAACCGTGCTCGGCCACGTCGATCATGGCAAGACGTCGCTGCTCGACAAGATTCGCCAGTCGAACGTTGCGGCCGGTGAGGCGGGCGGGATCACGCAGAAGATCGGCGCGTACACCGTCGAGCGTAACGATCGCAAGATCACGTTCGTCGACACGCCCGGTCACGAAGCGTTCACGGCAATGCGCGCACGCGGCGCGAAGGTCACCGACGTGGCGATCCTCGTCGTCGCGGCCGACGACGGCGTCATGCCGCAGACCAAGGAGGCGATCGCGCACGTCAAGGCCGCGAACGTTCCGATCGTCGTCGCGATCAACAAGATGGACCGCCCCGACGCGCAGCCCGATCGCGTCAAGCAGCAACTGATGGAGGAGGGTCTTCAGCCGGTCGATTGGGCCGGTACCGTCGAGATGGTTCCCGTCTCGGCCAAGACCGGCGACGGCATCGACGGCCTCCTCGACACGGTCCTGCTCGAGGCCGACATTCGGGAGCTGCGCGCGAACAAGAACCGCCGCGCCAGCGGCGTGGTGATCGAATCGGCGCTGCACCGCGGTCGCGGCGCGGTTGCCACCGTGCTCGTCCAGAACGGCACGCTGCGCGTCGGTGACATCGTCGTGGCGGGCGGCACGTTCGGAAAAGTACGCGCGCTGATCGACGATAAGGGCAAACAGGTCAAGAAAGCCGGTCCTTCGATTCCGGTCGAGGTGATGGGACTCTCGGACGTCCCCGCGGCCGGCGACACGCTCTCCGTCGTCAGCGACGAACGCGTGGCTCGCGAAACCGCGGAGAAGCGCGCGACGCGCCGGCGCGACGTGAGGATGGCCGCGACCGGCTCCCAGCGCGTATCGCTCGAGACGTTCATGACGATGCCGGCCGAAGGCAAGAAGGTGCTCAACCTGATCATCAAGGCCGACGGACAAGGTTCGCTGGAGGCGCTGCGCGCCCGAATGGAGTCGCTATCGACCGACGACGTCGAGATCCGGGTCATCCACGGCGGCGTCGGCGCTATCTCGCCCAACGACGTGAATCTCGCCAGCGCGTCGAACGGCGTGCTGATCGGGTTCAACATTCGTCCGGACGAGACGGCCCGCCGGCTCGCCGAAAACGAAGGCGTCGATCTGCGCTTCTATCAGGTGATCTACGAGATCGAAGACGATCTCAAGAAGGCGATGCGCGGCATGCTCTCGCCGATCGAACGCGAGGTCGTTCTCGGCCGCGCCGAGGTCCGCCAGGTGTTCAAGGTCAGCCGCGTCGGAACGATCGTCGGATGCTACGTGCAGAGCGGCAAGATCACGCGCAACGCCAAGGCGCGCGTCATTCGCGACGCCGCCGTCGTCTTCGATGGAGAGATCGAGAGCCTGCGACGCTTCAAGGACGACGTGCGTGAGGTCGCGGAAGGCTTCGAGTGCGGCATCCAGGTCGCGAAATTCCAAGACCTCAAAGAAGGCGACGTCATCGAAGCCTACGCCCTCGAACACGTCGCCGCCGAATTGGTGCGCGCGTGACGCTCGGTCTTCGGGGCGGCACATATCGCTTGGGCGGCCGCTCGCCTCGCGCATCCGGCGCTCGGCATCGCTCGGCCTCTCCGCCGCTCCCGCCATCCGTGGCTCCGCGGCGGATTCACACGCCGCCTACGCGATACGTGCCGCCCCTCGGGCTTCTCCCGCGCGGCAAGTGGGCGCGTCTCGAGATCGCGCCTTCAGCATTGGACTTAAAGCGATGAAGGCGCAGAGGATGGCGAAGATCGATCACGAGATTCAGCGCATCTTGGGAACGCTGATCTCGCAAGAGCTGCAGGATCCGCGCCTAGCGTTCGTCACCGTCACGCATGCCGAAGTGAGCGACGACTTGCGGCATTGTAAGGTGTTCGTCTCGGTGATTGGCGATCGTCATCAGGCTCGCCAGTCGTTGGACGCGCTCAGGCACGCCGGGCGATTTCTGCGCGGCGAGCTGGGCCGCAAGATCGATCTGCGGCACACGCCGGAGCTCGTTTTCATCGAAGACCGCTCCGCCGAACGCGCGATCGCGCTCGCAAAGACGCTCCGCGAGGCGGCGGCGCAGGCTCCGGCGGAAGAGAGTTAATGATCGAAAGTACCTCCGGCATCGCGTCGACGAAGGACGTCGTCGAAGAGCTGCGCGGCCGCAGCGCGTTCGTGATGGTCAGCCACGTCAAGCCGGACGGCGACACGCTCGGCGCGGGGCTCGCGCTCGGCCTCGCGCTCAAGGGCCTCGGTAAGCGAGTCGCCTACTTTCAGCAAGACGGCGTGCCGCGCAACCTACGCTTCTTGCCGGACGCGGAGCTGGTGTCGCGGCGGCTGCCGGCAGACCTCCCCGACGATACGTTGTACGTGTTCTGCGACATGAGCGACTGGCGCCGAGCGGGCGAGTACCTGCCGCCCGTCGATCGGGCAAACATGCTCGACATCGACCACCATTTGGGTAACTCGCTATTCGGCAAGCTCAACTACGTGTTGGAGCACGAGTGCTCGACAGGCAGCGTCGTGATGCATCTCTTGCGCGAGCTAGGGGTGCCGCTCGATGAGCGAATCGCAACCTGCATTCTCGCGACGATCATGACCGACACGGGCGGCTTCATGCACTCGAACACGACGCCGGACGCGCTCGAACTCGCTGCGGAGCTGATGCGGCTCGGCGCCGATAAGGAGCAGATCACCGAGGAGATATTCCTGCGCAAGCGCGTCGGCGCGACGAAACTGCTCGGACGCGTCGTCGAAAAGATGAGGTTCGAGCACGGTGGTCGCTATTGCTATTCGTACGTCGACGACGCGATGCTCGAGCAGACCGGCGCGGACGGCGAGGACACTGAGGACATGGTCAACACGCTGCTTGGGCAAGAGGGCGTGGACGTCGCCGCGCTCTTCAAGGCCATCGAAGGGGAAATTCGCGTGAGCTTGCGTTCGAGCGGACGAATCAACGTCCAAGCCGCGGCCGGACGCCTGGGCGGGGGCGGACACTTCCGGGCCTCCGGCCTGACGTATCGCGGCCCGCTGCCGGATGCGTTTCCGGCGGTGGAGGCCGCGCTCGTCGCCGAAGGTTTGTAGCGCGTCGCCTCCGCTTAGGGCAGGCTCGTGATCGGTTTCGTCAATCTGTTCAAGCCGGCCGGTCCGAGCTCGGCACACGCGGTGTCGCGGGTGCGCCGAATTTACGCGCTGTACGCCGGCGATCGTAAGCTGGCCGCCGGTCATCTCGGCACGCTCGATCCGCAGGCAGCCGGCGTGCTGCCGGTGGCGATCGGAAAGGCGACGCGCTTGATTCCGCTACTCCTGGATCAGCGCAAGGGCTACGTGTGCACTCTCGTGCTCGGACGCTCCACGACGACGCAAGACGCACAGGGCGAGACGGTCGAGAGCGCGATCCCGCCGGCGGATTGGCCCAAGCGGCTCGAGCCGCTGCTGTCACGATTCGTCGGCCGCATCGCCCAAACTCCGCCGATGTATTCGGCCGCGCGTCATCGCGGTCGGCGACTCTACGAGCTCGCGCGCGAAGGGAAAATCGTCGAGCGGCGCGCGCGTCCCGTCACGGTCTACGGATTGACGATGCTTGGTCTTGAGTCAAATGCAGCGCGGCTGCGTGTCGCCTGCAGCGAGGGAACCTACGTGCGCACGCTTTGCCACGATCTCGGCGCCGCGCTCGGCACGCCGGCGCACATGGGCGCGCTCGTGCGCGAAGCCTCGGGCCCGTTCGTCCTGTACGAGGCGCGCACGCTCGACGAGATCGCGCGCAACCCCGAGGGTGCCCTCATTGCGCCCGAGCATATCATTCCGTTTCCGACGATCGTGCTGGATTTGCGCGGGTCGGCGGATTTTCGCGCGGGTCGAGTCGTTCCGCTCCCTGAGGGCGCGACCGGCAGGCACGTGTTCGTGCGGGACGAGTCTCGCACGCTCGTCGGGGTGGGCGAGGCGCTCGGGACGCTTCTTGCGCCGCGCAAGGTCTTTCTTTGAAGGTACGCCACGAGCTCGCTCGCGACTCGGTGCGTCCGCTTGCGCTTGCGATCGGGTTCTTCGACGGGTTTCATCGCGGTCATCGCGAGATCGCTCGACAGACGATGCTGCTGCGCAGGCCGGGGTGGCGCTCGGGCGCGTTGACCTTCGCGAACCATCCGGCCACGCATCTGCGCCCTGGTACACAGCCGCCGCTGATCTCGACCCCGGAGGAACGTCTCGCGCTCCTTGCGTCCGCCGGCTTCGAGGAGTGTTTCGTCGTGAAGTTCGACGACCGCATCGCGACGCTGCGCCCGGAGGCGTTCCTTGCGCTGCTGGTCGAGCAGCTTGGAGTCGGCGGCGTCGTCGTGGGATCGACTTTTCGATTCGGCCATCGGCGTGCCGGCGACGTCGAAATGATGCGCGATTATTTCGCGAAGCGAGGCGTCGCTTTTGCCTCCGTAGCGCACGTCGCCGAAGACGGCGAACGGATTTCGAGCACGCGCATTCGCACGCTCGTCTCGGAGGGCGACCTCGCGCGCGCGGACTCGCTTCTAGGAGGAACCGGGTACGAGATCCGCGGTCTCGTCGAGGTCGGCGCCGGCCGCGGACACGCGTTGGGCTTTCCTACGGCGAACGTTCGCGTCCCCCTCAAGCTGTTGCCCAAGGACGGCGTATATTCCGCCGTGGCGCGTTACGACGGTCGCGACTATGCCGCGCTCGTTTCGATCGGCACGAACCCGCAGTTCCATGGCGCGGAACGGACGGTAGAGGCCTGGCTGCGCGATTTCCAATACACGATCTACGGCCGCGAGCTCGCCCTGCGCGAGCTGCGCTACGTGCGCGAGCAGCGGCTTTTCGCCGGGGTCGGCGAACTGATAGAACAAATGCTGCATGACCGCCGCGCGATTGGGTATCCGAGTTATGGCTAGAGAGGTTCTCGCCGCCGCGCTCGCGGCGCTGGCCCTGGCCGGCTGCGGCCGCGGCGGGGGCGCCGGCTCTCCGGGGGACGCCGCCGGCCCGGCGCGGGTCGGGCGCGCGGCGCCCGGCTGGAGCGAGCCAAGCCTCCCCGGCCCGTCGCTCACACTCGCCTCGCTGCACGGCAAAGCGATCTATCTCAACTTCTTCGCGACGTGGTGCCCGCCGTGCAATCAAGAGGCGCCTGCGATCGACGCCCTGGCGCGCCGGTATGGCAGCCGCGGCCTACAAGTAGTCGGTGTCGACGTTCTCGAGAACGCACGCAAGGCGTCGCAGTTCCGAGACGAGCACCGCCTGAGTTATCCGGTCGTGATCGACGGCGGAACGCTGCGCGATCAGTATGCCGTGAACGGCCTGCCGGTGCACGTGTTCATCGATCGCGGCGGGATCGTCCGCAAGATCGTCGTCGGCGAGATCTCAGCCTCGGATATGCGCAGCAACGTCGAGCGTCTCTTGCGGTAGTACCGTGACCCGCCGAACGTTGGCATTGCGCACCGCCGCGGTTCTCACCGCGGCGGCGTGCGCTGTAGGCTGTGCCGGTGCCGGCGGTCAGGGAGGCGCGCTGATGCCCGGTGGCACGAGCGTGCTGCAAGGCGGCGGTGCTTCGGGGAACACGGTGGTGCGGATTTTCGTGCCGGCGACCAGCCAGAGCAACCCGAGACTGCCGACGCTCCCGACGCTGCCGCCGCCACCGCAGCAACCGCTATCCGGCGCGGTCCCGGTGACGACACCGGCTGCCCCCACGGTGAGCAGCATAGCGCCGGCGCCCAACGGTGGGCAGCTGCTCGCCATCAACATGAACGGGCCGACGAGCATCAGCCAGAGCGTGACGGTCGGACCGAACGCGGCCGGCTGTTCGCCGGCGCCCGGCGGATCGACGTGCCAACTCGCGCTGACGCTGCCCGCCGGCACGTACGCGGGAACGATTGGAAGCGCCGCCGTGGCATTCAACGTCGCGTCGAGCGCTACCAACTCTCTCAACCTCACGCTGAGCGGCGTGCCCGCGCAGATGCAGATCGTTCCGGGATCCTTCATGAGCGCGCCCAATGCGCAGGGCGGCATCGATCTCTTCGGCGCCGGAAAGCATGCGCTGCTGGTGGAGATGCTTGACGCCAACCAGAACATCATCATTGGAAACTACGGCGCGATCTTCTCCCTGAGCCAGGCGGGTGGTTCGCTTCCGCTCGCCGTCACGCAAGCGGGGGCCCTCGCGCCGAATGTGTTTTACGTTTCGGGACCGGCGTCCGCCAACGGGAGCTCGAGCATCCTGCGCGCGACCGCGACCTATCAAGGTCCCGCGAATCCCTGCGCGCAGCCGAACGCGGCGTGCAGCGGCACGACGCGCGTCGACGTTCGCCAACTGTTGGGTGTCGCGAACTCCAACATCAGCACCGTCGCGCTCTACGTCAACGGACAGGTTGCGCCGCTGGCGACGGTCGCGAACGGCGTAACCAGCCCGCAGGCATTGACCTTCGACGCGGCGGGCGACTTGTTCGTCGCCAACCAGCCCGGTAGCGTTTCCGCATACGCTCCGCCCTACAACCAGGCGCCGAACACGATTTCGGCCGGCGTCAATCATCCGCAGGCTCTTGCCGTCGACGCGCGCGGCGACCTTTTTGTGGCCAACGGAAACGGCAGCAACTCGGTGACGATGTACTCACCGCCCTATGTCGGCGGTCCATCGCAGGTCATCACGGCGAGCGTAGACGATCCGGTGAGCCTGGCGCTCGACGGCAACGGTAACCTCTTCGTGCTCAACGCGGCCGCCAACACCGTCAGCGTATACGCGCCGCCCTACGGCGGCGCGCCGACCGTCATCTCGAAGGGGCTCAACGCTCCGAACTCCCTCGCGCTCGACTCGCGCGGAGACCTCTTCGTCGCAAACCTCAACTCTACGCCCAACTCCGTAGTCGAATATTCGCCGCCGTTCTCCGGTTCGAGCACGCCAATCGCGACGATCACGAACGGCGTCAACGAACAAGGCACGATCGGCCTGGGGGCCTCGGCAAATCTCTTCGTGCCCAATCAAGGTGCCAATACGGTCACGGAATACGTCGCGCCGTACACGAACCCGCCGGCAACGATTGCCGGAGGACAAAGCCAGCCGATCGCGCTCGCGATCGACATGCTCGGCAATCTCTACGTTGCCAACTATGGCAACAACACGGTCACGGAGTATCCTCCTCCCTACGCGGGCGCTTCCTGGGCGACCGTGGCGAACGGCATCAGCGCGCCGCTCGCGCTGGCGCTGTCGCCCGCGACGAATGCGGCGAGCGCCATCGTTCCTTAGGTTCCCTAGCTCACGACGTGCGGGCTAGGCGGCGCGGACGCGCAGGACGTCGCCTTCGAGCGTCACGTCGGCGGCCGATCCCTCCCGCAGCTCACCGCGCAGCAGCGCGGTTGAGAGCGGCGTCGATACGTAATGCGAGACCGTGCGCTGCACGTAACGCGCGCCGCTCCCTGCGCCCATGGAGACGCGAGCGAGATACAGCTTTGCCTCGTCTGAAAGATTGAGGGCGACGTTGCGAGCGCCGAGACGGCAAGCCAATGCTTCCACGTGAATGGTGACGATCGCCTCGATTTGCGTCAGCCCCAGCTCGTCGAACGGCACGACCTCGTCGATCCTATCGAGCAGCTCCGACCGAAGTGCGATCGCGAGATCGTCGTCCTGCAGATTCGTCGTCAAGATGATCAGCGTGTGCCTGAAGTCGATGGTGCGTCCCTTCGAATCGGTGACGCGACCGTCATCGAGAATCTGCAGCAGGATCGAAGCGACGTCGGGGTGTGCCTTTTCGAGCTCGTCGAAGAAGACGACGCAGTACGGCCGGCGCCGGACGGGCTCCGTGAGCTGGCCGGGCTCTTCGTGGCCGGCGTAGCCCGGAGGCGCCCCGAGCAATCGCGAGACCGTATGCGGCTCGGTGAACTCGGCAAGATCGATGCGTACCAAGGCCGCCTCGCTGCCGAAGAGCACTTCGGCGAGCGTCTTGGCGAGCTCCGTCTTGCCCACGCCGCTCGGGCCACGGAAGAGAAAGCTTCCCAGCGGCTTGCGCGGATCGTGCAGCCCCGTGCGGGCACGCCGGATTGCATCCGATACCGCGGCGATTGCCCGGGTTTGTCCGATGACGCGCTTGGCTAAGAGCCGCTCGAGGTCGAGGAGACGGCTGGCCTGCGATTCCGTGAGAGAGTCTTGCGGGATGCCGGTCCAACGCGTCACTACCGCCGCGACATCGTCGCGGCCGACGCGCGGCTGATCGACGGCGCCCTTATTCGCGAGCGCGACGGAAGCGGCGGCCTCATCCACGAGGTCGATTGCCTTGTCGGGCAAGAAGCGGTCCGCGATGAAGCGGGCCGAGAGTTGCGCAGCGGTCTCGATCGCGTCTTCGCCGATGACGACGTGATGGTGGAGCGCGTAGCGCTCGCGCAAGCCGCGAAGGATCTCGATCGTCTCGTCGATGCTCGGCTCTTCGACCATGACGGGCTGGAAGCGGCGTTCGAGCGCTGCATCCGATTCGATGTACTTCCGGTAGTCGTCGAACGTCGTCGCGCCGATGCACTGCAGGTCTCCGCGCGCGAGCTCCGGCTTGATCATCGTGCTGAGATCGAGCGGAGCGCCCTCGGCGGCTCCGGCTCCGACGAGAGTATGCAGCTCGTCGATGAACAGCACCACGTCCCGGGCGCTCCGCTTGACCTCGTCGAGTATTCGTTTCACCCGACCTTCGAACTCGCCGCGATACTTCGTGCCCGCGACGAGCGGGCCGAGCGAGAGCGCGAGAACGCGCTTGCCGCGTAGCGATGCGGGCGCGTTTCCCGCGACGATTCGTGCGGCGAGACCTTCGACGATCGCGGTCTTGCCGACGCCCGGTTCCCCGACCAGGCACGGGTTGTTCTTGCTGCGCCGTGCGAGTATCGACACGACCCGGTCGATCTCACGATCGCGGCCGATGACCGGATCGAGCTTACCGTTGCGCGCAAGCTCCGTGAGATCGCGGGAGTACGCCGCCAGGGTCGGCGTGCCGCCGCGAAAGCGCTTGCCGAGCTCGTCCAGCGGCGAGGCGGCTCCTCCGCCCTGCATTTTTTCGGCGAGCAGCGCGCTTCCGGCGATCAAGCCGGCTGCCGCGAGCGCCGCCCCCACGAACGGAAGCGCGCTGGTGGCAGCGCGCTTCTGGGCGCACAAGTTGCAAAGGCGGCGTCCGCCATACGACGTCACCGCAGGTCGCGCGGCGCACGATTCACAATCAAACGTCATCGTCTACTCTACCGGCCTTCGGCGCGAGAGGTTTCGCCTTCCGGTTCCTCATGGTTCGGCGACGAAAACCACGCTGACCGATACCGTCACGTTCACGTTGGACTGGTCGAACTGCGTGGCCGGCGCGGCCACGGCGGCTGCGCGCATGAGTGGCATCGGTCCGGACGGCTCGTTGGTAAGGTCGATGCTCTTGATGCCGACGATTCGCATCGCCGCTGCTCCAGCGATCGCCTCGGCATTGGCGCGCGCCTCCGCAACAGCTTTCGCCGTTGCCTGCTGGCGCGCCGTGCGCGGATCCGAGAGACCGAAGCTGACGCCGTTGATTGCGGTGGCGCCGGAGCTCATGCATGTATCGCTGACTCGCCCGGCGTTCGCGATGTCCCGCACTTTGACGGAAAAGCTGCGCGCGACGGTGTAGCCGTAACGTTCGCCCGTCGGATTCGGCGGCATGACGCGCGGCGGGGCGTTGTAATTGACGTTGTAGTACGCGAGCGAAATGTCGCTGCGAGCGATGCCGGATCGCTCGAGCCCGGAAACGATCCGACTATACACTGCGTTGTTTTGTGAGATCGCCTCGTCGGCGTTCGCTGCATTGGTCTCAATAGCGGCGGTAACCGTTGCGATGTTCGGCGGCATCGAGACGCTTCCGGTTCCTGCGGCGCTGATCTCCGTGCTCGCGGCCGGAGCGGCGGCTGCACCGGCCGCAGCGAATGCGAACGTGGAAAGGAGGCAAAGGATGGTATGCTTCATAATGTCGTATCGTCCACCGCGGGAGAGCCTTCTCCCTGTACGAAGTTTGGACGCTGAAGGAGGAAGACGTTGGGGATTCTTGCTTGGGTCATCTTTGGCCTGATCGTCGGACTGGTTGCTCGCTGGATCGTGCCGGGGGAAGCCCCCGGCGGCATCATCACCGACATCATCGTCGGCATCGTCGGCGCGTTGATCGGCGGGTGGGTCTACGGCTTGTTCGGCCACGTGGGAGTCACCGGATTCAATCTACCAAGCATGCTCTGCGCGCTGATCGGCGCGATCGTCTTATTGTGGTTGTTGCGCGCGATCCGCGGCAGGCCCGCGGTCTGAAGGGCGCGGTTCTCCTGCGGGGGAAGCTGAAACGTCATGGCCTACGTCATCACCGAACCGTGCATCGGAACCAAGGACAAGTCGTGTGTCGACGTCTGTCCGGTCGACTGCATTCACGGTAAGGACGAGGACGAAATGCTCTATATCGATCCGGAAGTCTGCATCGATTGCGGCGCCTGCGTTTCGGCTTGCCCGGTAGAGGCGATTTTCGCGGATTCGGACGTGCCCGAGAAGTGGCAGAACTACAGCGAAATTAACGCCGAATACTTCAAGAAGTGATTGCCGAGATTTCCGGGGGCGCTTTCGATGCGTTCTTCGCGTGGGCGCCATGGGTCATCGGCCTGCTGATCTATCTCGCCTTCTACGTTGCGAAGCGTCACGAGAGCGCGACGAAGCCCGCTCCCGTCGGGCAGACGTACGCCTGCGCGGGCTGCGGACGCCGCGACCCGAGAGAGCACATGGTCCCGCAACAGCACGGCGGCGCGGTCGGCTGGTATTGCGCGGACTGCGCCTCCTTCGACTCCGCTTCGCTTCACTCGGGATGACAAGCCGGAGTTCTTACTGTTGTTGGCCGTAGTTCGAGAGGACCTCGTGTACGCGCGAGGCCATCGAGAGAGCTTCGTCCCACTTGCGTTGCCACATGTTTCGGCCGAAGATCAACCCCACGCAACCGGCAGCCATCGCGACGTGTGCTTTGTGAATGGTCGCGTTGTCGCCCATCTTGCTTCCGCCCGAGACGAGCACGAGGCTGCGGCCCGCAGATTTGACGACCTTCCGTAGGCCCTCGACGTCGTCGAACGCGAGCGTGTCGTAGGGCTTGGGCAGCTTCGAGGCGTCGTCGGGCTTCCACACGGGCTCGTTGAGCTTGATGACGTCCGCGCCGATCTCGCACGCGACGCGCGCGGCGTAATCGACCGCGTAGAGCGAATCGATCCCGCCCTTCGCCTTCACGGCAGAGCCGCGCGGATAGGCCCAGATCACGAGCGGCATGCCGTAGCGGTCGCACTCGCGGCGCACCTCGTTGCATTGCGCGATGTCGAGTTCTTGCGAGGGGCTCCCGACGTACAACGTGTAGCCGACGGCGTCCGCGCCGAGCCGGATGGCGTCCTCGACCGATGACGTCAGTGGACTGAACGCGTCGTCGTCGGGCGGGATGTTCGTCTTGCCGTTGACCTTCAGTAGGAGCGGAACCCGGCCGGCGTAGTGCTTCTGGTACTTCTCGGCCAGGCCGATGTGCAACGCGATACCGGAGAAGTTGCCTTCCACCGCTAGGCGATAGATCCAATCCGTGTCGATCGCCGCGGGATTGTCGAAGAAGTCGATGGGACCATGCTCCAGCCCCTGGTCGATCGGCAGCATCATCAACGTGCCGTTCGCAGGACCGTGCTCGTACATCAGTCGGTGCAGCCTCGTCCGTTTGCCGATGGAGAGGTTCATCTGATCGAAGGTCGGGCGAACGATCGAAGGAGCTGCCGTGGCGGTGGTCATCTCCGCGCCTTCGCCGAGTTCCGAAGGTTATCCTGAGGCCACGCCCAAAGGGGCCGCTCGTGATTGAGCGGGTCGGATTCGTCGGCTTGGGCGCGATGGGTGAGGCGATGGCTCGGTCGTTGCGCAAGGCTGGATTCGGCGTGACCGCAAGCGTGCATCGGCGTCGAGCGGCGCTGGAGCGGCTCCGTCCCGACGGCATCACCGAGGCCGCGGATCCCGCCCAGCTGGCGCGCGACTGCGACGCGATCGTGATCTGCGTTCCGGACGCCCCCGACGTCGAGGCCGTGCTCTTCGCTCCGCGCGGAGTCGCGACGGGCGCGAGGCGCGGACTCCTGGTCATCGACATGTCCACGATCTCGCCGGTCGCCTCGCGCCGGTTTGGCGAGCGTCTCGGCGAGCTCGGCGTCGAGTTCATCGACGCCCCGGTCAGCGGCGGACCGGCGCGCGCGCGCGACGGCACGCTGACGATCATGGTCGGCGGGTCGGCGGCCTCGTTCGCCCGCGCGGAGCCCGTCCTGCGCGCGATGGGGCGTCCGCATCATTTGGGTCCCGTCGGAATGGGCGAGACCGTCAAGCTGGTCAACCAGATCATCATCGCGAACGTCATGATCGCCAACGTAGAGGGCCTCGTGTTCGCGCAGCGCGCGGGAGCCGATCTGGGCACCGTGCGCGAGGTCCTGGCGTCGGCGACGGCATCGAACTATCTGCTTGCGGAGTGGCTGCCCAAGACGTGGCTGGCGGGGAGTTTCCAGGGAGGGTTCGCGCTGGATCTGCTCCGCAAAGATCTGGCGGCGGCCCTCGACGCCGCTCGTGCGACCAACCTTCCGATGCCGGCGACCGGGCTGGCATATCAACTCTACACGACTCGCTCTGCAGAAGGGGACGGCGCGCTGGACTACAGCGCGATAGCAAAAGCGTATGAATGGAACGGAGATACGGCCGCCGCGAGTGACGGTCGTCAAGAGTCCGGACGTCAATAAGAAGATCCTGATCGTGGACGACGAGTCCGCGATCCTTCAAACGCTGCGCTTCAATCTCGAGCGCAGTGGCTACGCCGTCGTAACGGCGGGTGACGGCCGCAGCGCGATCGCGATGGCACAGCGCGAGCAACCGGACCTGGTCGTGCTCGATATCATGCTGCCGGTCCTGGACGGCGTCGAGGTTTGCAAGGAGATCCGGAAGTTCAGCCCCGTGCCGATCATTATGCTGACCGCCAAGGACCAGGAGATCGACAAGGTCTTGGCGCTGGAACTGGGCGCGGACGATTATGTCACCAAGCCGTTCGCGCTGCACGAGTTTCTCGCGCGCGTCAAGGCGCGGCTGCGCCGCCAGAGCACGCTGCCCAGCGGGCACGACGAAGCCATCGCGCTTGGAGAGATCGTCCTCGACCCGTCCCGGCAGCAGCTCACGGTACGTGGCGCCGAGGTCTCGCTCGCGCCCAAGGAATTCGGGCTGTTGCGCGTGCTGATGGAGAATCAGGGACGGGTCGTGACGCGGCAGACCCTGCTCGACAAGGTGTGGGGATACGACTTCGAAGGGGAGCAGCAAACGGTGAGCGTGCACATTCGCTGGCTGCGCGAGAAGATCGAAGAAGACTCCCGGTCGCCGCGTCACATCCTCACGGTTCGCAGCCGCGGCTACATGTTCAAAGCTTGACTCCGCTCGAGTGGCCGATACTCGCGCTGCTCGCCGGACTCACCGGCGGACTCGCCGCGGCCCGCTTCTTTCGGCCGACAACGAAGGCCGCACCGTCCGAAGCGAACGAAACGCCGGCCCCTGCCGAGCCCGCGGCGCTCGCCGTCGACAGCGGATTCGCAAGGCTGGTGGGAGCGTTGCCGATCGGCGTCATCTTGGTCAATCGCGAGCGGCGCGTGGAGTTCGCCAATGCGGCCGCCGGAACGGCGTTCGGCTTCGACTCCAGTAGGGCGACCAGCCTCCACATCATCGAGGCCATCCATAACGTAGAGCTCGAGTACCGCATTGCCGACGCGCTGGGGGGCGAGGCCTCCGTCGCGCCGCTCATGCTCACCGGCGCGCAGGGTCAGCGTACCTATCGTATCTCGGTGTCGCCGCTTTCCGACGAAAACGGCAGTCTGCCTCGCGTCGTCATCTTCTCCGACGATCAGACGGGCCTGGTGCGCCTCGACCGCGCGCGCAAGGAGTTCTTGTCGAACGTTTCGCACGAGCTACGCACGCCGCTTTCCTCAATCAAGCTGATGCTCGAGACGGTGCTCGAGGCCCCGGAAGAAGAGGCTCGCGATCTCTTCGTTCCGCAGGCGCTCGCGCAGGTGGACCGGCTAACGGCGCTCGTCGGTCAGCTGCTGGAGCAGGCGCGCGCCGAGTCGGGACAGTTGAAGTTGGACTTGCGCGACGTCGACCTGGAAGAGATTGCGCGCCCGATCGTCGCATCGTTCGAGCAGCAGGCCTTCAACAAGGGCATCTCTCTGGAGCTCACCGCCCTCCGGCCGGTGCGCGTCGAAGCCGATCCCGCCCGCCTGGCGCAAGTCTTCGTGAACCTAATCGACAACGCGCTGCGCCACACTTCGGACGGCGGCCGCATTCGGGTCGAGCTCGATGCCCGCGACAGCGACGCGGTGCTTCGCGTCCGCGACAACGGGGAGGGCATACCGTACCGCGACCTTCCGCACATCTTCGAGCGATTCTACGTCGTCGACCGTTCGCGTACTCGCGGCAGCGGCGGAGCGGGCCTCGGGCTCGCAATCGCCAAGGGGATCATCGACGCTCACGGCGGCTCAGTCTCGGCGGAATCGATGCTGGGAAGGGGCACGTCGTTTACGATTCGCCTTCCCATCATGCGCATTAAACGTCCTTAAGACGCACATTTGGTATCGGATGACGGGCATTTTGGATCGAATGACGAAGAACGGCGGCGCATGCTCGTGAGCACGGAAGGCGCCGTTTCGATTTCGACGGAGCCGAAGATCAGCGTCGAAAATCTCGACGTCTACTACGGGGCCTTTCACGCCATTCGAAGCGCCTCGCTGCATGTCCCGGCGAATCGCGTGATGGCCCTGATCGGACCGTCGGGCTGCGGCAAGTCCACGTTCATCCGCGCGCTGAATCGTATGCACGACCTGACGCCGGGGGCTCGCGTCGAAGGCCGCGTCTTGCTCGACGATCAAGACATCTATGCGCCCGACATCGATCCAGTGACGATCCGCTACCGCGTAGGCATGGTCTTTCAGCGCCCAAACCCGTTTCCGAAATCCATCTTCGATAACGTAGTATACGGTCCGCGAATTCATGGGGAGCGCGACCGAGAGGCTCTCATGAGCGTTTGCGAGCGAAGCCTCAGGCACGCCGCGCTGTGGGACGAGGTCAAAGACCGCCTGGACCGCTCTGCGCTGGCCCTTTCGGGCGGGCAACAGCAGAGGCTCTGCATCGCGCGCTGCCTCGCCGTCGATCCCGAGGTGATCCTGATGGACGAGCCAGCTTCCGCGCTCGATCCGATCGCGACGAGCAAGATCGAAGACCTCATCGGAGAGCTCAAGAAAGACTACACGGTCGTGATCGTGACCCACTCGATGCAGCAGGCGGCGCGGATCAGCGAAAATACCGCCTTTTTCCTGATGGGCCAGCTGCTCGAAAGCGGTACGACGGCGACGATCTTCACCAAGCCCAAAGACAAGCGAACCGAAGACTACATCACGGGTCGCTACGGCTGACCGCCATCCAGGTTCAGCGAGCGTTAAGAGCGCCTTAATCAGCGGCCGCTAGACTATTTGCAGTGTCATGTACAATCGTCCCGCGACCAACTCGCCGCGACGGGAGATCGTTTGCTGGCCAAATGTTGACCCAGGTCAACCCATGTAAACCCCAGAAGTTGACACCAGTTACTTCCGTGAACAGGAGGCTCCTTCTCTCTATGAAGACTGCTTGTGCTCGCGCGGGGCTGATCGCGGCCGTGGTCGGCGCGGTAGCCATCGCGCTGCCGGCGTACGGCGCGACGACTCCGGTGGCGCAGACGGGGTCCGCGCCGCCCCCCAATTTCGGCAGTCCGCCCTCAGGGCAGATTCCGATTCTCTACAACGATCGCCACGTGTACTCGCGCCCCGACATCCTCAAGCAGGCACGGGTGTTGGCCGCGCTCGTGCGCGGCGGGACCATCCTGATTCCTTTGCGCTCGATGTTCGAGCAGATGGGTGCTACGGTTTCCTACGACCCATCGAGCAAGACGGCCGTCGTCTCGAAGTCCGGTTCCGAGGTCCGCGTGACGGTCGGCAAGCCGGAGGTCATCATCAACGGCGAATCGCGTCCGCTCGACGTGCCGCCGGTCCTCTACCAGGGCGACGTGCTGGTGCCGGTGCGCGTCATCTCCGAGGGAATGGGCGCGTACGTGCAGTGGGTGCCGGATCGGCGCCTCGTGGTCGTGCGCTACATTCCCGCGACTCCACCCCCGACGGAAGCGCCGCCTCCGGCTCCTCCGCCGCCACCCGCGGCCGCGCCGCCGCCGCCGCCGCGGACGCCAAACCCGCTATCCATTCACGGATTCGTCCGTTCGTACTATTTCACGCGGCAGAACGCGTCGAATAACCCGGGAGCGCAGTTCAACTTCACGCCGGGCGCGAAATACAGCACCGCGGGCGTCAACCAGGCGACGTGGAACAGCGCGGTCGCCTTCGGCGGCGACTATAACTTCCCGGGAAGCGGCTGGGACATCGGCGGCACGTATCTGTACGCCAATCCGATCGATGGCCCGTGCGTGGTCCCGGCCGCGCACATCAAGGGCATGCCGTGCGTCTCGCAGGTGCCCCCCAACACAAATCCGGACGACACGCTTCCGGGCTTCACCTTGAGCACGTTCTACGAGGCGTACCTGAAGTACAAGGCCTACGGCTGGGACGGCGCGTTGGGCAACATCACGTTCAGTTCACCGTGGGCGAATCCGGCGGACTCGCGCTTGAAGCCCGCGGCATTCGAGGGCGGCTATCTCGGCTACACGTCGCCCGGCGGCATCACCGTTCAGGGTGCGGACATGCTGGCGTATGAGAATCGCACCAGCTCGGCGTTCAGCCGGCAGACGCTGTTGACCAGCTATCCGGCGGGCAACAACGGTCTGGCCAACAACATCATCGTTCCGGGCGGTCAGGGGATCAACACGAACGGCTTCGCGATGGGCAAGGTCGGGTTCGCCGAGCCGTCGGGAACCGGGTTCGCAGCCGACGGCTACTTCTACGGCGTCAGCGACCTCGTCAACATGTGGTGGGGCGACGCCCAGTACACGTTCCCCGGAAGCTGGGCTCCGTTCATCGCGGTACAGGGCGGCACCGAGCAAAATGCGGGCCAATCCTTCATCGGCAAGATTAACAGCCAGGCCTACGGCGTTCAGATCGGCGCCACGATCGACAAGAACTTCCTTCTAACCGCCGGCTACGACGCGATTCCATGGAAGAGCGACACGATCAATCTGCCGACGGACGTGACCTGCAACAACTCGAACTACCAGATCTCTGCCAAGGCGACTCTGGCGTACTTCCTGCCCCTTAACGCGGCGCAGTGCTTCACCAACGCGAAGACCGGGCTCACCCAGGTCTACTACGGGGGCTGGGCCAGCCCGTACACCGACAACTACGACAGCGATCCGCTGTTTACGACGAGCGTCTCGCAGGGCATGGTCGACCGGCGCGCCCCGGGCACGTCCTGGAAAGTCGGGTTGCAGTACACGTCGACCAACAAGAAGTGGGTCTTCATCGGCACCGACGCGTGGTACAACTACGGCAACGCGCTGGCGCCCGAGAACACCAATATCTGGGTGCTCGACGGACGCTATCGCTTCAGCCGCTACTCCGGCAAGGGCACGTATCACGGTTTGGTGCTGCGCTATCGGTACATCCAGCGCACGCTCTCGAACACGTTCTGCGGCGCCGCCGGCACCACGATCTGCGCGCCGAGCGCGCCGATCGGACAGTCGGAGTTCGGCGGTCTTCCCCTTTTCAAGTACAATCGCGCGCAGATCGAGTACGACTTCTAACGCTCCCAAGCACGTGAAGAGAAGAGCCGCCCGGCAATGCCGCCGGGCGGCTCTCTTTTCCCGCACTTGTTGACCAAGGTCATTATTCCTCGCTGCACGAAAGTGACCCCAGTTTACTTTTTCGACCAATAAAAAGAGGGGCTTCCTTTCCGTTATGAGGATTTCTGCGTGGATCGCGCTTGGGGTATTGCTGGCGGCCGGGGGCGCGGGTGCCGCTGCCGGCGCGCCGCCCGCGACGATCCTCAACGTATCGTACGATCCGACCCGCGAGCTGTACGACGACTATAACGGCGTCTTCGCGCGCTACTGGAAGGCGAAGACGGGCCAGAGCGTCACGGTGCAACAGAGCAACGGCGGGTCCGGGAAGCAGGCGCGCGCGGTCATCGACGGTCTGCAAGCCGACGTCGTCACGCTCGCGCTCGCATACGACATCGATGCGATCGCGGACAAGGCGAAGCTGCTTCCGCCGAACTGGCAAACGCGCTTGCCCGATAACAGCACTCCCTACACGTCGACGATCGTCTTTTTGGTGCGCCAAGGCAATCCCAAGCACATCCGCGATTGGGACGACCTCGTTCGCGCCGGCACCAGCGTGATCACGCCCAACCCCAAGACATCGGGCGGCGCCCGCTGGAACTTCTTGGCGGCTTGGGCCTACGCGCTCGCACGGCGTGGCGGAAACGACGCCTCGGCCAAGGCGTTCGTCGCGAAGCTCTACCAGAACGTCCCGGTGCTCGACTCGGGCGCACGCGGCTCGACGACCACGTTCGTCGAGCGCGGCTTGGGCGACGTCTTGATCGCGTGGGAGAGCGACGCGCTGCTCGCGGTCGACAAGCTCGGTCGCGGACGCTTCCAGATCGTGCGCCCGTCGCTGAGCATTTTGGCGGAGCCGCCGGTCGCCGTCGTGGATGGCGTCGCGGACAAGAGGGGCACGCGTGCGATCGCCGAGGCGTATCTGCGCTATCTCTACTCGCCCGCCGGTCAGGACGTCATCGCGCGCCACTACTTCCGGCCCCGCCTTCCCGCCGTAGCTCGCCGCTATGCTGCGCAGTTCCCCGAGATGAAACTCGTCACAATCGACCGATTCGGCGGTTGGAGGCGAGCGCAGGAAACGTACTTCGCCGACGGCGGCATCTTCGACCAGATCTATCAGCCGCATTAGCGATGCTTCGATCAATGATCGGACGACGGCAAAGTATCATTCCCGGATTCGGGCTGACGCTCGGCTTCACGATCCTCTACCTATCGTTGATCGTGTTGATTCCGCTATCGGCCACGTTCGTCGAGACCTCAAAGATCGGTTGGCACGAGTTCTGGCGCGTCGTCCTGACGCCGCGCGCGTTGGCCGCCTACGGCTTGAGCTTCGGCGCGGCCCTGATCGGCGCGTTGCTGAACTTTGCGTTCGGGACGCTCGTCGCATGGGTGCTCGTGCGCTACACGTTTCCGTTCAAGCGCATCCTCGACGCACTCGTAGACCTGCCGTTTGCGCTTCCGACCGCGGTCGCCGGAATCGCGCTCACCACCCTGTACTCCTCGCACGGCTGGTTCGGCGCGCCTCTCGCCGCGGCCGGCGTGCACGTCGCCTTCACGCGCCTGGGGATCATCGTCGCGCTGACGTTCGTCGGGCTGCCTTTCGTGGTGCGCACGGTACAGCCCGTCCTCGAAGATCTCGACACGGAGCTGGAAGAGGCCGCGGCGAGCCTCGGCGCCGGGCGCTGGCAAACCTTCGCACGCGTGCTCTATCCTGCGATCTTCCCTGCCGCGCTTACCGGATTCGCGCTCGCCTTCGCCCGCGGCGTCGGCGAGTACGGCTCAGTGATCTTCATCGCCGGCAACATGCCCATGCGCACGGAGATCGCGCCGCTGCTGATCGTCACGAAGCTCGAGGAGTACGATTACAGCGGGGCGACGGCAATCGCGGTCGTCATGCTGATAGTTGCATTCGTTTTTCTTTTTGGAATCAACATGCTGCAACGATGGAGCACTCGCCGGGAGGGCCAGACCTCCGTCGACGCAACTGCGCTTCGCCCAGCACTCGAGGTACCATGATCCACTGCAATAGCAAGGCCCACAGTGAAAAACCCGTCGTTCCCGGACTGCCCTTGGCAGCGCTGCTGATCCTGGCCTTACAGTCGACCAAGTATCTATGGTAGGAGCGATTCCCGCGCCGCGTGCGCCTGCCGTCGGTGAATCGGCGGAGGTACGCTACGCGCTCATCGCGGCGACCGTGGTCTTTCTCGGCGCCTTCCTGCTGGCGCCGCTGGCGCTCATCTTCACCGTCGCATTCGGGCAGGGCGTCGCCGCGTATTTCGCGAGCTTCCGCGATCCCGACAGCCTGGCGGCGATCCGACTGACGCTCCTGGCGGCGGCGCTCGCCGTCCCCGCGAACCTGGTGTTCGGCGTCTGCGCCGCATGGGCGATCGGAAAATTCGAGTTCGCCGGCAAGACGCTCTTGATGGCGCTGATCGATCTGCCGTTTTCCGTCTCACCGGTGGTGGCAGGGCTGATCTACGTGCTCCTTTTCGGCGCGCAGGGCGCCCTGGGGCCCTGGCTGACTGCGCATAACGTCCACATCATCTTCGCCGTACCGGGGATCGTCTTGGCCACGATCTTCGTGACGTTTCCGTTCATAGCGCGAGAGTTGCTCCCGCTCATGGCGGCGCAAGGAAACGATGAGGAGGAAGCCGCGCTGACACTCGGCGCCAGCGGCTGGCAGACGTTCTTGCGGGTGACGCTGCCCAACGTCAAGTGGGCGCTGCTCTATGGCGTCATCCTCTGCAACGCCCGCGCGATGGGTGAGTTCGGCGCGGTCAGCGTCGTTTCCGGGCACATTCGCGGCTTGACGAATACGATGCCGCTGCAGATCGAGGTCCTCTACAACGACTACCAGTTCGTGCCGGCCTTCGCGGTCGCGTCGCTCCTGACGCTTCTGGCGCTCGCGACCCTCATCATCAAGAGCCTCGTCGAGTGGCGAGTCGGCGCCGGTCGGGCACACGCCGCGCGAGTATCATGACATGAGCATAACGGTACAAAACATTACCAAGCGGTTCGGCACCTTCACCGCGCTCGAGGGCGTAAGCCTCGATATTCCGAGCGGACGGCTCGTGGCGCTCCTCGGTCCATCGGGCTCGGGCAAGACAACGCTGCTGCGCATCATCGCCGGACTGGAGGTCGCGGATACCGGCGTCGTGCGGTTCGACGGTGAAGATTTCAGCACGCGGACTGCGCGCGAGCGGCGCGTCGGCTTCGTGTTCCAGCACTACGCGCTGTTTCGACACATGACCGTCTTCGAGAACATCGCCTTCGGGCTGCGCGTTCGGCCTCGCGGTACGCGCCCGAGCGGACGGCGCATTCGCGTGCGCGTTACCGAGCTGCTGGAGCTGATCGGGCTGCAGAATCAGGCTGGGCGCTACCCGTCGCAGCTCTCGGGCGGGCAGCGGCAGCGAGTCGCGCTCGCGCGCGCCCTCGCCGTCGAGCCGAGCGTGCTGCTGCTGGACGAGCCCTTCGGCGCGCTGGACGCGAAAGTGCGGCTGGAGCTGCGCCGGTGGCTTCGCCAGCTGCACGATGAGGTCGGCGTCACGAGCGTCTTCGTGACGCACGACCAAGATGAGGCGCTGGAAGTGGCCGACCAGGTTGCAGTGATGAACTGCGGCAGAGTCGAGCAGGTCGGCAGCCCTGAGGAGGTCTACCATCGGCCGGCGACCTCATTCGTCTACAATTTCTTGGGCAACGTCAACCTGTTTCACGGTCGCGTCGACGACGGGACGGCGTACATCGGAGCAGAGGCCACGGGTCATCTCGTGTTCGTTCGCCCGCACGCGCTCGAAGTCGCGCGCCGGCCGGTAAGCGCGAACTTCTTCCGCGCGACCACGAAGCACATCAACGCGGCGGGCCCCGTCGTCAAGGTCGAGGCGGTCACCGAGTGGGGCGCTCCCGTAAGAGTCGAAATGGCGCCGGAGCGTTTCCGAGAGCTCGCGTTGCGCGCCGGCGAAGAGATCTTCGTCACGCCCCGCGATCCCGCCATCTTTACCAACAACGAGCGCGCCGGCTAACGCGGGGGTTTCCCGCGTCTCGAGTGAAATACCGCGCCGTCATGGCTTCTGCGATGCGGGCACTGGTGAAGCCGGGCCCCGAGCCCGGCTTTCTGTTGACCGAGGTGCCCGTGCCGCCGATCGGGCCAACGGACGTCCTGATCCGCGTCGAAAAGGCCGGAGTTTGCGGAACCGATCTGCATATTTACAACTGGGACAGCTGGGCCCAGCAACGCGTCAAGCCGCCGCTGGTCGTCGGTCACGAGTTCATGGGAACGGTCGCAGCCGTCGGGGACGCGGTGCGTGCGGTCCGTGTCGGGGAGCGCGTTTCGGCGGAAGGCCACATCGTCGATCTCACGTGCCTGCTGTGCCGCACCGGGAAGGCCCACATCTGCGAGCACGTCGAGATCATCGGCGTGGACCGCGACGGTGCATTCGCGGAATACGTCGCCATCCCCGAATATAACGTCTGGCGCCTCGATCCCGCGATTCCCGACGTCTATGCGGCAATCTTCGATCCGTTGGGCAACGCCGTGCACACCGTCATGGCCGCGGGCGTCAGCGTGAAGAGCGTTGCGATTACGGGCGTCGGTTCGATCGGGCTGATGGCGATCCCGGTGGCGCGCGCCGCGGGCGCGACCGCGGTATACGCGATCGACGTCAATCCGGCCAAGCTCGAGCTTGCCAAGCAGCTCGGGGCCGACGCGACGTTCTTGGCGACGCAGGCCGGGCTCGTCGACGAGGTTCGAGGGCGTACGCGCGGCGACGGCGTCGACGTGCTGCTCGAGATGTCCGGGAGCGGCGCGGCGATTGATCAAGGCCTGCAACTGCTGCGCAACGGTGGCACGGCTGCCTTGCTTGGGATCCCGTCGCGCGATGTGAGCCTTGACCTTGCCGAGCGAATCATCTTCAAGGGTCTCACGGTCCTCGGCATCAACGGCAGATGCATGTTCGAGACGTGGTATCAGACCGAGGCCCTCGTGAAGAGCGGGCGCGTCGACCCCGCCGCGATCATCACCCACGTGCTGCCGTACGACCAGTTTGCGCACGCGTTCGACCTGACGAGAAAGGGCGAGGCGGCAAAGATCGTACTCGATTTCAAAGGAGACGTTGCAAGGCCATGAATCAGGCGTTCGAAGCCAAGCTGCGAGACGACCTCGACGCGCTCAAGAAGGCGGGAACCTACAAGCACTTGCGGCATCTGACGACCCCGATGGCGCCCGAGGTGCACATGGAGGAGGCCGGCGACGTGATCGTCCTCTCCAGCAACAACTACCTCGGGCTTGCCGACTTGCCCGAGGTCGTCGAAGCGGGGAAGCGCGGCCTCGATCGCTACGGCGCGGGGACGGCATCGGTGCGCTTCATCTGCGGAACCTTCGACGTCCATCGCGCGCTCGAGCGGCGCATCGCTCAATTCCTTGGCTTGGATGCCGCGCTCACGTACGTCTCGTGCTGGAACGCCAATACCGGCCTCTTTCCGACGATCTGCGACGAGGGTTCAGCGATCGTCTCCGACGAGCTCAACCACGCCTCGATCATCGACGGCGTCCGGCTCGCCTCCAAGGCGCGGCGCGAGCGCTTCAAACACGGCGACATGCACGCGCTCGAAGCGAAGCTCAAAAGCGTGCAGGGGTGCTTCCCGATCGTCGTCGTCACCGACGGCGTCTTCTCGATGGAAGGCGATCTCGCGAAGCTGCCCGATATCGTCGGGCTCGCGAAACGATACGGGGCGATCAGCGTCGTCGACGATTCGCACGGCACGGGCGTCACCGGTGAAACGGGACGCGGAACCATCGAGCACTACGGCTTGAGCGGAGAAGTCGACGTCATCACCGGCACGCTGGGAAAGGCGCTGGGCGGCGCGGCGGGCGGCTTCGTCGCCGGCAGCACGGCGTTGATCGATACGCTCATCCAGCGCTCGCGCCCGCAGCTCTTCTCAAACGCGCTACCCGCTACGGTGGCCTGCAGCTCCCTCGCAGCGATCGACTATCTGGATTCCCACCCGGAGCTGGTGCGCAGCCTGCGCGAGAAGACCCGTTATTTTCGAGACGGGCTCAAGCGGATTGGATATACGCCGCTGGAGAGTGAGAGCGCAATCGTGCCGATCATCGTGGGCGAGACTGCGTTCGCGATTTTGATCAGCGACAAGCTCCTGAAATCCGGCGTGTTCGTGACTGGGTTCGGCTATCCGGTCGTGCCCGAGGGAACCGCGCGGATCCGCGTGCAGATTAGCGCGGCGCTGACGCGGGACGAGATGGACCGGGCGCTTCGGGGCTTCGAGAACGTCGGTAAGGAAACCGGGCTGCTTAAGGACTAGCGTTTCCGGGGAGGCTTCGACATATGGGCGTCTCGTTTAGGAGTCTACGCTTTCGGCGCAGAGGCGTGGTGCTGAGGCCCGACGGGATGGCGGACGCGCAGCTGGGCGTCATGAACCCGGCGTGCGCGCGGTTACGCGACGGCGTCCTGCAGCTGTATCCTCGCATGGTAGCCGAAGGAAACGTGTCGCGTATCGGGTCCTATCGTGCCTGCGAAGGCGGGGAGACGCTCGAGCTCGAGCCGCGCGGCTTCGCGCTAGAGCCGGAGGCGCCGTACGAGCTGCGCGACGAGCCGGGCGGATACGGTTGTGAAGACCCGCGCGTTACATTCATTCCGGTCATCGACCGCTATGTGATGGCATACGTGGCGTTTGGACCTCGCGGTCCCGAAGTTGCCGTCGCGATATCGCAAGACGGGTTGGAGTGGGAGCGGTTGGGTCTCGTGCAGTTCCAGGAGAGCAGTGCGCCTGTTGCCGACAAGGACGCCGCGTTTTTTCCAGAGCCCGTACGGTCGCCGAAGGGGCTGGAATCGCTCGCGTTCTTTCACCGCCCGACGCTCGAGCTTTCCCTACAGGATGGACCAACCGCTATCGAGTTCATCGAATCACTTCCGCCCAAGGAACGCGAGGGGATCGCCATAGGCTACGTCTCGCTCGATGCCGTGCGGGCCGACATCCGAGCGCTTTGCACCGCCGTCGAAACGCATCGGCTGCGCGTGCAGCTCGACGGCTGGGGAACGATCAAGGTCGGCTGTGGAACGCCGCCCGTGCGCATAGACGAAGGCTGGCTATCCGTGATCCACGGGGTGGACAGGCTCGCGCATCCGAGCGGCTCGACCCTCCTGCGGTACAGCGCGGGCTTGATCGTGCTCGACGCGCAACACGTCGATCGAGTGCTATACCGTTCTCCCGAGCCGCTCGTCGTTCCCGAATTCGGCGGCGAGGTGCACGGCAGCCTCAATCACATCGTGTTTCCAACGGGCATCGATCGCCGCGGGGAGCACGAGTTCGACATCTATTACGGCATGGCAGACTATCAGATCGGTTGTGGACGGCTGACGATTTCTGGTTAACGCCCCCAACCGGATCGAGCCGGGCGGCATATGTCCGGCATGAAACAACTCTTACCACTCGCACTCGCCGCGCTGCTGACCGGCCCGGCGGTGGCCTCTCCGGCGGCGCCGGAGGTCAATATCAAGGATGACGCATACAATCCAAAGACGCTGACGATCGTCGCCGGGCAGACCGTCACGTTCGTCAATGCCGACGACGATGCCCATACGGTCACCGCCATCGACGGCAGCTTCGATTCGAGGGGCTTGGACACCGGCGACGTTTGGCATCACGCGTTTACGAAGCCCGGCACCTACCGGTATTTCTGCGAGCTCCACCCCTTCATGAAGGGTGCCATCGTCGTGAAGGCGGTGGGGTCTTGAGGCGCGGCTCGTTTCTCGAACACGTCGCGTGGACCGGCGGCGGCATCGCGTACGCGCTTGGTTCCGGCGGCCTGCTCACCGGGCGCGCCGTGGCCGGCGCCGAGGGCACGGTGGAGTTCGTGCAGATCAGCGACAGTCATATCGGTTTTCATCAGGCCGCCAATCCGGACGTCGGGGCCACGCTGCAGATGGCGGTGGACGCGATCAACGCGATGCCGGCGCAACCTGCGTTCGTCGTCCATACCGGCGACATCACCCATCTCTCGACGGCGCGGCAGTTCGACGACGCGCGCGCGATCCTGTCGAAGCTACGCGCGCCCCTGATCGCCCTACCCGGAGAGCACGACGTCGTCGGCAACGACTTCAACGCGTACCTCGCCAACTTCAAGATCCCGCACTCCACGGCTGGCGGCTGGGCCTCGTGGGATGCAAGCGGCGTGCACTACGTCGTGCTGCTCAATGTCTTCAACTTCGAAAAGATGGGTTTGCTCGGCAGCGACCAGCTCGGCTGGCTGGAAAAAGACCTCGCCGCCGTTTCGCCGGCGACGCCGATCGTCGTGTTCACGCACGTCCCGCTCTACGCGCTCTATCCGGAGTGGGGCTGGACCACCGAAGACGGAACGAAAGCGCTCGCATTGCTGCGCCGCTTCGACAACGTGACGGTGCTCAACGGTCACATCCACCAGATCGTGACCCATCAGGAGGGCAACATTCGCTTCGCCAGCGCCGACGCGACGGCGTACCCGCAGCCAAAACCGGGCGCCGCGCCGAAGCCGGGACCGGTGACGCTGCCGCGCGGGGACCTGCTGCGCGCGATCGGCTATCGGACCGTCGAGATCGACGACGGGCAGGTGCGGCTCCAGGATCGCGCGTTTGGCTAGTTAATAGCGCTCGACGTGCGCGATGCCTCGCTCGAAACCGCATTTGCCCGCCGCGACGCGTCGGCGTACGAATCGGCGTACCGTGCGTTTGGACCGCGCATGCGCACGGCTGCGCTGCGGGTTCTGCGCGACGCGGATGCGGCGCGGGAGTGCGTCCAGGACGTGTTCCTTCATCTTTGGCGAAGCGGCTCGGCGTACTCGGCGCAGCGCGGCAGCCTCGAGGCCTTCCTGGTCGTGTGCGCGCGGAACCGCGCGTTGACCCGCGTCCGCGGCGAGAGCCGCGCCCGGGAGACGGCGCGCCGGACCGACGCGCCGGAGGACTATACGATGGAAGAAGACCCGATCGAGCGTGAGCGCGTCCAACGCGCGCTCACGCGCCTCACGGAGGGACAAGCCGACGTCGTGCGGCTCGCGTATTATCGCGGCATGACGCTGGCGGAGGTCGCCGCCGATCTTGGAATTCCGATCGGGACCGTGAAAGGCCGTCTCAGCGCGGCGCTGCGAGCGCTGCGCCGCGAGTTGACTGTGGAGGGCGCCGATGGACCCTGAGTTCCACATCGGCGATTCCGCCGAGCTTTATGCCGCGGGAGCGCTGGACGAACGTGAACGGGCCGAGATTGACGCGCACGTCGCCGAGTGCCGGGATTGCCTGCGCCGGTTGGGTGAGGCCGAGGAGACCATCCTCACGTTGGAG
>JAFAJV010000077.1 GCA_019235995.1 Vulcanimicrobiota bacterium | reverse complement strand
GAAGATCGCGAGCCGGTTGAGCAGAATGCGCTCGTCCTCCGCGAGCAGGTCGTAGCTCCACGTGATCATCGCGTGCAGCGTCTGCTGGCGGGGCAGCACGTCGCGACTGCCGCCGGTCAGCACGCGGAATCGCTCGCCGAGCCGCCGCCGCAGCTGCGACGGCGACAGAGCCTTGACTCGCGCGGCGGCGAGCTCGATCGCGAGCGCGATGCCGTCGAGCCTCCGGCAGATGTCCGCGATGATCGGCGCGTTGTCGTCGGTGAGTGTGAACCGCGCGTCGGCGGCTTCGGCGCGCGTGACGAACAGATCGACGCCGGCGTAGCCCCGCGCGTCCGCGGCCGTGATCGTCGCGCTCTCGTCCTCCGTAGGAACCGGTAGCGAGGGCATGCGATAGACCGACTCGCCGGAGATGCCGAGTGCCTGCCGGCTCGTCGCGAGCACGCGAACGCCGGGACACGCTCGCACGATCGCCGCGGCGACGTTCGCGGCATCGGCCACGAGATGCTCGCAGTTGTCGAGAACCAGCAGCAGGCGCAGCGGCCGCAGCGCCGCGATGAGCGACGTGAGCGGCTCGACGCTGCTCGAGAGGCGCACGGCGAGCGCCGCGGCGATCGCCTCGGGAATGAAGCCGCCTTCGCTCAGCGGCGCGAGCTCGACGACCCACACGCCGTCGCGATACTGCTCGAGCACCTGCGCGCCGACGTGCAGCGAGACGCGCGTCTTTCCCACCCCTCCGGCGCCGACGAGCGTCACGATGCGGTGCGCGGCCAGCAGCGCGGCCACCTCGCCGACCTCGGCGTCGCGTCCCACGAACGGCGTCGACTCGAGCGGCAGGTTGTTGGGGAAAAGTCCGAGCGAACGCAGCGCGGGAAACTCGCTTCGCAGGTCGGGCGCGACGAGCTGATAGACCTGCTCCGGACGGCTGAGGTCCTTGAGACGGTGGCTGCCCATATCCGCAAGCGTCGTGCGGCCGGGCAAGGCGTCCAGCACGAGGTCGCTCGTAACGCCCGAGAGCAACACCTGTCCGCCATGCCCGATCGCAAGCAGACGCGCCACGCGATTCACCGTCGGCCCGAAATAGTCGCCATCGCGCTCGACGGCGCCGCCGGTGTGCAGGGCCATGCGCACGTGCAGCCCGTCGACCGCGGAGAAGTCTGCGGCCTCGAGCCGGCGCTGCGCGTCGAGGCACGCAGCAACGGCAGTGCGCGGTTCATCGAACGTCGCGCAAAACGCGTCGCCGACGGTCTTGAACACGCGTCCGCCGCCGCTTTCGATCGCCGCACGGACGAGCTCGTCGTGCCGCCGCACCGCGTCGGCCATGGCAACGTCGTCGCGCTCCCACCGCTGCGTGCTGCCCTCGATGTCGCTGAACAAAAACGTCAGCGTCGCGCCGCTCACGCCGGGAGACTTCCCCGCTTCGTCCGGGCCGCGAGCCACGGCTCCTGCGACGTTGGAGAGAAGCTGACGATCGGCTTGACGATTCGCGCCTCCGCCAGCTCGCGATAGACGCGCGGCACGTCTTCGATAGCCACCAGCGTCGCGCCGACTTTCTCCGCGGTGACGACGCCCCGCTCGATCAGATCGAGCGCAGCGCGCGTGTCGTCCGGTCCGGCCGAATAGCTCGCGACCGCGGTCAGGTCCCCGAAGTAGAAGCGATCCGCGCCAATGGTGAGCGGAACGTCCGGCGGAAACGGTGTGAACATCACGACGGTACCGGAGGCCGCGACCGCCTCGAACGCGTGCTCCATCGCGCGCGTTGTCCCGGGACCGCAGATGACGACCGCGGCGCCGGCACCGAGCGCGCTGCGGAACGCTTCCGGCGGAAATGCGACCGCGCCGTTGCGCGCGGCAATCGCGCGGCGCGCCTCGATGAAGTCGCTCGCAAATACCTCGCATCCGAGGTGGCGCGCCGCGAGCACGTGCAGCTGCCCCATCACGCCGAGGCCGACGACGTACACGGCATCGCCGGCCGCCGCCCGGGAGCGACGCAGAGATTTCACCACGCACGCCAGCGGCTCGGTCAGCGCGGCGTCGGGAAACGAAACGCCGGCCGGGACGCGCAGCGTGTCGCGCTGATTCTCGACCGGGACGCGAAAGTATTCCGCAATCGCCCCGGGCTCGATCTTGCTGGCGCGCCACGTCGCGCACTGGACGTGCGCCCCACGACGGCAGACAGCGCACTCGAAGCACGGCGCGTGGTGGTGCACGAACACGCGATCTCCCACCGCAAACGAGCTGTTGCCGCACACCTGGGCGACGATCCCAGCCGGCTCGTGACCGAGCACGAGGGGCGCCTTTCGCCGAATGTACCAGGGCATCACGTCGCCGCTGCAAATGCCGCTGGCCATCGTGCGCACCAACAGCTCTCCGTCGCCGATCTCGGGAATAGGGCGCTCTTCGACGCGCACGTCATCCACGTCGTAGAGCACGGCCGCTCGCATCGTGCTTGGCCTCACGGCTCGATGAGCGCCTTGAGGCCTTCGCCGGCGTCGAGACGCGTGAAGGCGTCGACGATGTCGTTCAGGCGCACCCTGTGCGTGATCAGCCGGCTCAGCGGCAACGTACGCGCCGCGATCGCGTCGAAGGCTGCGCGCACGTCGGCCGGCGTAAAGTGAAACGGCGCAAGGAGGCGCACCTCGTCGTAGTGCAGGCGAGCCGCCAAGAACGACACGCGCGCGTCGCCCGGGAGACCCGCGAAGAACGAGACCGTGCCGCCGCGCCGGACGTGCGACGGCGCGGCTTCCCACATCTCCGGGCTTCCGGTGCACTCGATGACGCCGTCGGCGCCGCGCCCTTCGGTGCGCTCGAGGATGAGGTCGCGCATCGCGACCGTTCCGGTATAGAAGCTCTCGAGCCCGAGCTCGCGGGCGAACGCGACGCGCTGGGCCCGGCGGCCGAAGAGCAGCACGTCGACGCCGCGGCGCTGCAGCAGCAGCGCGTGCAGGATTCCAAACGCACCGTTTCCGAGCACGACGACCGTCGACCCGGCGACCGGCGCGAGCATTGCGAGCGAATGCATCACGCAGGAGAGCGGCTCTAGGAACGCTCCCTCGGGGTAACTCACGTCGACGGGCTTGCGATAGCAGTTTCGATCGACGATGCGTTTGGGCAACGCAAGTGAATCCGAGTAGGCGCCGAGCACCATAGCCGGCATGATGCTTTCGCAGAGCTCCTCTTGCCCGTGCAGGCACCAGTAGCACGTGCCGCAGGGCGCGGTGTGCACGCACATGACGGCGTCACCGGCTCGAAACGCCGTCACGCCGGCGCCGACCGCGGCGACGTCGCCGCAAAACTCATGACCGAATCGCGTCGGCATCGGCATCTTCGGATGTCCGCGACGATAGGTCTTCAGATCCGTACCGTCGGTCAACGCCGCTCTGACGCGTATGACGATCCCGCCGGGCGAAGCCGCGGGAGGCGTCTCGCGCCGCAGTTCGATCCGCTTCGGCGCTACCAGCATCGCCACGCGGGAGAATTCTTCCGTCACGCGTCGGCCTCTCCGACGCACGCGAGCAGCGCCGCTCGGATGGCGGCCGGGAGCGGCCGGCTCTTCTTCGTCGCCGCGTCGATCGCGGCGACGACGAAACGCAGCGCGGCGCCCGCCTCGCCGCCGCGGTCGTTGAACACGACGGTCTGCCAGCGGACGCTCGATGCGCCGACGCGCTCGATGTGCGTGCGCATGCGCAGCCAATCGCTCATGAGGGCGGGCGCGTGATAGTCGGCCTCCACGTGCACCCGCGGCAGCCAGAAGCCATACTCCGTGAATACGCTTTCATAAGGAAAGCCGAGCTCCGCGAACATCTGCATCTCGGCGTACTCCGCGAATCGCGAATAGGCTGCGAAATACATGATGCCGGCGACGTCGACGTCGGCCCACTGCACCTGGAGCCGGCTCTCGAAGACGCGCGCGCCCTTCGGAAGGGAATCGCTAAAGCGTGCCATGGCTTTCGTCCTTCGACAGGCTCAAGATGACATGCCGGGTGTAGCGGGCGAGGGGATCGATCTCGAGGTTCACTCGGCTGCCGGGCAGCCGGGCGCCGAGCGTCGTGCGCGCGAGGGTTTCGGGGATCAGCGCCACCTCGAACCACTCGCGGCCGGCCGCTGCGACGGTGATGCTCACGCCGTCGAGCGCGACGAAGCCCTTCGGCGCGATCATCGAACCGAGCGAGGCCGGCGTCTCGAGACGAAGCCGCTCTCCGTTACCCTCGGACGTGCGCAGCAGAATGCGTGCTGCCGCGTCAACGTGTCCGTAGACGAGATGACCCCCGAGCCGATCGCCCACGCGAAGCGAGTATTCCACGTTGACCATCTCGCCGGAAACCCGCTCCCCGAGCGTGCTGCGGGCGAGCGTCTCCGGGACGACGTCAAACGAAACGATCTCGCCGTCGACGGCCGTTGCGGTGAGGCAGACTCCATCGATCGCGATGGAATCCTTTGCGGCGGCGCGCTCGGCCTGCGCTCCTTCGCAGCGCACGGCGAGCGTGGCGCCGCCGTGCGGATGCCCTTCGAGCGCGACGACCGCGCCACGGTACGCGATCAGGCCGCTAAACATCGCCGAACGTCCCCGAAAGCACCACGTCGTCTCCGACGCGCTGGACGCCGTCGAACCGCGCGCGTACGGCGCGCACGGCAACATCCACGCCTCGGAGCACCGGCACGGCGCGGTCGGAGTGTAAGAACCTCGGCGCGACGGCCCAGTAGAAGCGATCGGCAAGGCCGCTCGTAATCAGACCTGCCGCGAGCTTCGGGCCTCCTTCGCACAGCACGCTGAAGACACCGCGCGAACGCAGCGCCTCCATCGCGGCGCAGAGATCGAGCGTTTGGGCATCTGCCTCGCCGACGACGAGGACCTCCGCCACTTCGGCCAAGGCGCAAAGACGCGGCCGCAGCGCGTCCGGCGCCAGCACGATCGTCGTGTCGTAGCCTCTCGCCGGCGCGAAGACGCGGCTCGTCTCGGGCACTCCATCCGTCTCGCACGCTACGATGCGAACGTAGGGCCGTGCGCGATCGTGGAGCGGGCGCACGGTAAGCAGCGGGTCGTCGATGCGAATCGTTCCCGCGCCGGCCATCACGGCGTCGTAGCCGGTCCTCAGCTCGCGCACGTAGGATCGTTCCGCCTCGGAACCCAACGGCTCGCGCACACCGGGCTCGGACGCGACGGCACCGTCGAGCGACATCGCCATCTTCACGGCGAGGTACGGACGCCGCCGTACGCTCGAACGCGCGAACGGCTCGATCAGCGCCTTCGCCGTCGCATCGCCTGCGACGACGACCTCGATGCCGCGCTGCCGCAGCTGCGCGCCGCCTCCATGTTCGGTCGGATCGAGCGTACCGGCGACGACGCGCGCGACGCCGGCCTCGAGCAAAGCTCTCGTGCAAGGAGGCGTCCGCCCGATGTGCCCGCACGGCTCGAGCGATACGTAGAGCGTGGCGCCGCGCGCGGCGGCGGCCGCCTCGCGCAAGGCGTCGACCTCTGCATGCGCGGCTCCCGCGCGGCGATGATAGCCCTCGCCGACGATGCGTCCCTCACGAACGAGGACGGCTCCCACCGGCGGGTTCGGCGCCGTATTGCCGACGCCGCGGCCCGCGAGCTCGTACGCGCGCTGAAGGTACAGCTCGTCCAGAGGCGTCAGTCGTGAGGGGGGCCTCTCCACGGGTCGCGGCTTTTCGCTACCGCGATGACGACCGCATGCTCGACGAGTCCTCCGGCCTCGCGCAGCGCGTCGGCGCAGTCGCGGAGGGTCGAGCCCGTCGTGCACACGTCGTCGAACAGGGTCACGCGCTTCCCGGCCACGTTCGCCGCGTTGCACGCAAAGCGGCCGCGTGCGGCGAGCCGCTGACTGCGCGAGCGTCCTCGCTGCGCATCGCCGGAGCGCTGCTCCAGCGCGGGAAGAACGACGGCGCCCGCGATGACGGCGGCACTCCGGGCGACCAGCGCGACCCCGTCCATGCCGCGGACGCGCCGGCGCTTCGCCGTCGTCGGAATCGGCACGAGCAGCTCCCGCGGCGCGACCAGCGGGGCGACGGCGGCTCCCAGCGCCTCGGCGACGTCCCGGCGGCCGTCTTTCAGCGCCAGCACCGCTGCGCGGAGTCCGTCTTCGTACGATCCGAGCGCCGTAACCTTGAGTCTCGGCAGGCGGACCTCAATCGTTTCGCCGCTCGGCGCACAGCTCGAACACAAGCCGGAGCCGAGCGCGTTGCAACTCGCGCACTGCGGTGGAAAGAACAAATCGAGCAGCGGACGCCACCCCACGCGGCTCGATCACGACGACGTCGCGTGCTATCTAGCCGCGAGTGACCTCTGTGAATCCGAAGCCAGTGCGGACAGTTCTCCGGCGAGCACGCCATCGGGAATCGTGCCTTGATAGATATAGCGGACGATGCCGCGGCGATCGATGAATATGCTCTCCGGCAGTCCTTGCACGTCAAAGCTAGCCGCGAACTGACCGCGGTCGACCGCGATCGGCGCCGCGGCGCCGAGCTGGTTCGCAAAGCTCTTGACTCGGCTCGCCGGTTCCTGATCGTCCACCAACAGAAAATCGATGCGATCTCGATACTGCTCCGCTTGTCGAAGAATCGCCGGAAACTCTCTGCGGCATGGCGAGCACCACGTCGCGAAGACGTTGATGTAAGCTGGGCGACCGTGGAAATTTCCGTCGATCGACCGGCCGTCCAGCGTATCGACGGCGAACGGGGGCGCTAGATCGCCGATGCCGAGCAGGTTCGCCCGGGTGATCGCAGGCGACCGTGCCGCCGCCAGCGAGACGGCCAGGAGTGCCACGATCCCGAGCGAGGCGCGAAACACGCTCTTACTATACCCATCTATTCGTCCGCAACGAGCGCATTTTCCAGCGCGCTGCCGGCTGCCACCAGGGTGCCTTTCCCAACGATCGTATCGAGCAACTCGGCCCGCTCGCCGACCGTCGCATCTTGCCACACGATCGTCCGTTTCAGCCGCGCGCCCGCTTCGATGCGCGCACGGTCGTCCACGACGCTCGGGCCCTCGATGCAGGCGCCGGCGCCGATCCGAACGCCCGCGCCGAGCTTTACCGGTCCGTCTATGCGGGCGCCCTCTTCGATCGTCGCCGAGGGATCTATCCCGTTCGCGGCCGTCTGCGGAATTTGCACGACTCCGCTCACGACGTCGTAGCTCGCGCGCCGATATTCATCCGGCGTACCGATATCGGCCCAATACGCCCCGCGTGCGTAGTATCCGTAGAAGCGCTCGTGCGCCGCCTGCAGCGCGGGAAACACTTGTTTGCCGAAGTCGTAGAATTCGCCGTCGGGGATGTGCTCGAAGATCGCCGGCGAAAAGACGTAGACGCCCGTATTCACGAGCCTGCTGCTCTCGGTGCCACGCGCCGGCTTCTCTTGGAACCCCACGATCCTTTCGTCGTCGTCGAGGAGGACGACGCCGTACTGCTCCACGTCCTCACGCTCTACCAGGGCAATGCTGGCGAGCGCCTCGTGCACGCGATGGAAATCCAGCAGACGGTCGAGTCGCAGATCGGTCACCTCGTCGCAGCCAATCACGAGAAAGTTCTCCTCGCCGAAGAAGGCCCGAACGTTCTTCACGGCTCCCGCGCTGCCGAGAAGCTCGGACTCGTGCGAGTAGTGCAGTTTCACCCCGAAAAGAGAGCCATCGCCGAGCGATGAGACGATCGCATCGGCATGGTAGTGCAGATTCATCGCGACCTCGTCGACGCCGTAGGCGTTCAAATAGCGCAGCAGATGCGCCGCGTTGGGCACGCCGGCTACAGGAACGAGTGGCTTGGGGACGCGCTTCGTCAGCGGATAGAGCCGCGTCGACAGCCCGCCGGCAAGGATCATCGCCTTCACGAACCGGCTCCGCTCTTGCGCGCGCGAACGCCGAGTTCCTCGAGCGCGATGAGCCAGATGAACCGCGGGAGGGCAAGCTGCCGCCGCCAGCGGTACGGCTCTCGGACGAGGCGGTAGAGCCACTCAAGGCCCATACGCCGAACCGGTGCGGGCGCGCGGCGAACACGCCCTGCGATCACGTCGAACGAGCCACCGACTCCGATGCCCACGCCGCACCCGGTTGCGCGCAAGTGCTCGGCGAGCCAGAACTCTTGGCGCGGTGAGCCCATGCCGACAAACAACAGCCGCGCGCCGCTCGCGGCAACCGCCGCGGCGACCGCCGAAGCCTCCCCCTCGCCGAAGAATCCGTCGCGCGCGCCCGCCACGCGCAGACGGGGAAATCGCTCCTTCAACATCGCCGCGGCGTCGGCAGCCACACCGGTTGCGCCGCCTAAGAGGTACACCGGCAGTCCGACCGCGGCGGCGCCGGCGCAGAGACGATCGACCAGCTCTACGCCCGTGACGCGATCGCGCACCGGCGCACCACGCCAACGCGCCACCGCAAGCAGACCCACCGTGTCACAGAGCGCGAGCGCGCACGCGTTGACGATCGCGCGAAACCGAGGGTCGCGCTGCGCGTAGACGACCATCTCGGTGCCGAGCGTGACGACCTGCGCTCCGGCGCCCTGGCGCGCCTGCGCCAAAATACGAGCCGTCGCCTCATCCGCATCGATCGCGTCGAGGCGGCATCCGAGAATCTCCAACCGGCGTCACCGCGATTCGACTGGTGCGTAGGGCGCGAGCAGCGGGCGTAGTCGCGCCGCGGCGCTCTCGGGCATGCGATCCAGCGGCAGTCGGCACTCTCCGACGCGAAAACCGATTTCGCGCATTGCCCACTTCACCGGAATGGGGCTGGTGACCGCGAAGAGCGCGTCGATCAACGGCAGCAGCGACGCGTGAATCTCCGCCGCCTCTCCGACGCGCCCACGGCGATACGCGTCGAGCATGCGCCGGTATTCGCGCGAGCACAGGTGCGACGCGACGCCGACGACGCCGTCCGCGCCCAGCGACAGGCAGGGCAAGAACAAGTGATCGTCGCCGGACCATACGATGAATCCGGCGCTTCGATCGCGCAGGATCATGCCGATCTGTTTGAGGTCGCCGCTCGATTCTTTGACGCCCACGACGTTCGCGTGCCGGTGGCCAAGCTCGAGCAGCGTCTCCGGCAGCATGTTGGCCGCCGTTCGTCCCGGGATGTTGTAGACGACGACCGGCAGCGCCGTAGCCTCGGCGACCGCCCCGAAGTGCGCCAGCATCCCGGTCTGCGTCGGCTTGTTGTAGTACGGTACGACGGCGAGGATTGCGTCGACACCGGCCGACTCCGCGGCTTGCGCCGCGGAGACGGACTCGCACGTCGAGTTCGTGCCGGCGTTCGCGACCACGGCCGCGTCGCTCCCGACCTCATCTTTGACGGCCTTCCAGAGCGCTACGCGCTCCACGGAATCCAGCGTCTGCCCCTCGCCCGTCGAGCCCGCGACGACGAGCCCGTCGTTGCCGCGCTCGACGAGCCAGCGCGCGAGGCGCGCGGCCTCGCGCAAATCGACGTCGCCGCCTTCGTCGAACGGGGTAACCATCGCTGTCACGATCGTCCCGAGCTGGCGCTTCAAGCTATCGGGTCCTCCCTATCGAGCCCGAACTGTTCGTGCACGGCGGTCTCCGCCCGTGTCACCTCGGCTTCCGGCACGAGAACCGAGATCGTCACATTGCTGTCCGTGCAGTGGATGATCTCGACGTCGGCGCGTGAGAGCGCATCCACGACGCGATGCACGACGCCCGGCGCGTAGCGCATGCCGCTGCCCACGACGGAGAGCTTCGAGCAGCTCTCGCGGATCCGCACCGCTAAATTCAAGTCGAGCAGCAGCCGTCGAATTTCGCTCCCGCGGTCGCCATCAACGACGAAAGCGACCCCCGCCTGATTGATCGTCACCTGATCGATCGAGATCCCGGCATCCGCAACGCGGCGGAACATCTCGAGCTCCGTCTCCATGCGCCGCCGCGGTGATTCGATGTCGCCCCGGATGATCCGCACCCACGTCAGCCGTCCCGATGCCGTGACGCCGGTCACCGGCCGATGATGACGGATTCCCTCGTCGACGAGCGTCCCGCGATCGGTTCGCAGACCCTTGATCGAATAGTTCGTGCCCGTGCGACTCGCATAGTCGGCGGCCTTGTGGTGCATGACCTTTGCGCCGTGCCCGGCGAGCTCCGTCATCTCTTCGAGCGAGGCGCGATCGATCGTGCGGGCGGCCGAGATGCGCCGCGGGTCCGCCGTCATGGCTCCGCTAACGTCCGTGTAGATGTCGACGCGCTGCGCGTCGAGCGCGTGTCCGATCGCGATCGCCGAGAGATCCGTCCCTCCGCGTCCGAGCGTCGTGAGGACGCCCGCTTCCGTCGCGCCATGAAAGCCTGCGACGACTGCTACGGCGCCGCGCCGGAGCACCGCGTAGATCGCGGCGGGCTCGACGCGAAGGATCGTCGCGTCGCCGTGGCGCGCGTCGGTGACGATGCCCGCCTGGACGCCCGAGAGCGCCACCGCATCGATGCCCGCGGCAACGAGCTCGTCGGCGAAGACCGATGCCGCAATCAGCTCGCCTGCTGCGAGCAGCAGATCCGCATTCGGGCTGCCCGTGCGGCCGCCGATAAGCCCGAGCAGCGTGTCGGTCGCGTACGGCTCCGGTGAGCGGCCCATCGCCGAGACCACCGCGACGGTCGCGAACCCCGCTTCGCGGGCGTCGCGCACGCGGCTATAGGCGAAGGCGCGCTGCTCCCCCGTCGCGACCGACGTGCCGCCGAACTTCAGGACGGCGATGCGCTGCGTCGCGTTCACGCGGCGACGAATCCCTTGGCGAGCAACAGCTCCAGGATCTGCACGGCGTTCGTGGCGGCGCCTTTTCGCAGCTGATCGCCGACGCTCCACAGCGCGAAGTTTCTCCCTTTGTCATCCTGAGCTGAGTCGAAGGGCTCGATACGCAGGCGGGCGACGTGCACGTCGTCCGTGCCTTCCACGTCGCGCGGCGTCACGATCCCCTCGGCGTGATAGACGATGCCCGGTCCGCGGGCGAGAGCGGCGGAGAGCTCCGCCACGCTTGATGGCTGCCGGGTCTCGAGGAACACCGCCTGGCTGTGCGCGGTTCGCACCGGAACGCGCACGGCCGTAACGGCGACGTGGAGCTCGGGAAGGGCGAGCATCTTGCGCATTTCGTCGCGTATCTTGCGCTCCTCCCCGCTCCACCCGGATTCGTCGAATGCGCCGATTTGCGGCACAACGTTGCGCGCGAGGGGACGCCCGAAGACTTCCGCGCGCGGCTCGGGATCGCCGCTCGCTAACGCGCGCTCCTGCTCGACGAGCTCATCGAGCCCCCGCCGTCCCGCGCCGCTTGCCGCCTGATACGTCGCGGCCCGCACCGAGCGCAGGCCCGCGGCATCCCGGATGGGACGCAGCGCGGTGCAGAGCACGATCGCCGTGCAATTCGCTACCGGAAAGAGCCGGTGCTCCGGCCGCACGTCCTCCGCGTTGACTCCCGGGACGATCAATGGCACGTCGCGACGCATGCGAAACGTCGCGCTGTTGTCGATGACGACGCGACCGCGCTCCACCAGCGCAGGCGCGTAATGCTCGCTCGCGTCCTCGCCGCTCGCGAAGAACACCACGTCAAAGTCGAGCAGCGCGTCTTCCGAAGCCGCGCGCACGTCGAGCGAGTCTCCGCGGAAACGCACCGGCTCGCTTCGGGGGCGCGAGGCGAACAGGCCCAGCGCGCCGATGGGAACGTTTCTTTCGTCCAGCAGCCGCAGAATCGTCTCGCCGACGACGCCCGTTGCGCCTACGACGGCGACGTTCACGGTGCGCTCTGCAAGATGGAGTCCAGGCCGATCGACAGACCGCGGCGACTTACCACGGCGTGCACGGCCGCCAGCATGCCGGGAACGAACGATTCTCGCGTGAGCGAATCGTGACGGATCGTCAGTAGTTCTCCGAATCCGCCGAAGACGATCTCCTGGTGGGCGACCAGCCCCGGGAGGCGCACGCTGTGAACGGCCGTCGTTCTGCCGGTTAGCGCCTCGATGCGCGACGCCGTCTCGCGCGCGGTGCCGGACGGTTTGTCCTTCTTCTTCGCGTCGTGCATTTCGACAATCTCAGCGTCCGGAAAAAACCGCGCCGCAGCTTCCGCGAAGCGCATCATCAGCATGGCGCCGACTGAGAAGTTGGGGACCAGCAGCGCTCCCACGCCGCGCCGCTCCGCCGTCTCTGCGAGGGCCGCGCGCTGTTCGGCGCTCCAGCCGCTCGAGCCCACGACGGTGCAGAGCCCGCGCGACACGGCCTCGAGCGATATCTCGTAGCTCGCCGGCTGGGTCGTGAGGTCCAGCAGAACGTCGGGCTTGCGCGCGAGCACTTCCTCGAGCGACGCGACGATCTCTCGATCGGGGTCCGCCGCACGGGCGAGGCCGCAGCAGTACTCGTTCGCACTCCGGAGGGCTTCACACGCGACGGTACCCATGCGTCCCATCGCCCCCGCAACGGCAACGCGCATTAGGGGTCTTCGACCTCTATCCTAGATTTTCTCGAGCGGCGCGTATTTGAGCATGAGCATCTTCTGTCCGACGTTGGGAAAGTCGATCGTCACGAGCCCGTCGCCGCCGGCGCCGACGATGCTTTCGATCCGGCCTTCGCCCCACTTCGGATGGCGCACGCGGTCACCGTCCTTGAGCCCGAGATGGACTCCCGCGCCGGCGGATTCGTGGATCGCCACCTCGCGCCAGCGGCCGCCGGCGGGACGCGGTAGAGGAACGCTGTCGCTTTCGAGCAGCTCGAGGCCCGGAATCTCCTCCAGAAACCGTGACTTCGGATACGCATAAGTGTTACCGAATAAGGCGCGCCGCGACGCATACGTGAGAAAGAGCCGATCGATCGCGCGGGTGAGGCCGACATATGCGAGCCGGCGCTCTTCTTCGAGTTCATCCGTGTCCGTGAGCGCGCGGCTGTGGGGGAAGATGCCTTCTTCGAGCCCCGTCAGGAACACGCTGGGGAACTCCAGTCCCTTGGCGCTGTGCAGCGTCATCAGCGTTACATAGGAGGCGTCCTCGACCAGGGAATCGAGATCGCTGACGAGCGCGATGTTGCCGAGGAATCCCGCAAGCGACGGGTCGTCGTCCCCTGCCTCGTACTCCCGAGCGACGCCGACCAGCTCGGCCAGGTTCTCGAGGCGCGAGCGCGCGTCGTGTGTATCCTCGTTTTGTAGCTCGCGCACGTACCCGGACTGCTCCATGACGGCAACCAGAAGGTCGGCAACCCCGATGCCGACGGCGCGCTTGCGCAAGTCGGCGATCAGCTCGGCGAAGCGCTCCAGCTCCTTGAGCTTCTTAGGAACCGCAGAGCGCAGCAGCTCGCTGTCGAAGACGGCCTCGCCGACCGACATTCGGGCGGCATTGGCGGCTTGCACGAGCGCCGCTAGCGTCTGCTGACCGATCCCGCGCCGCGGCACGTTGACGATGCGCTTGAACGCGAGCGCGTCCGATGAGTTGACGATGTAGCGGAGGTACGCGATGATGTCCTTGATTTCGGTGCGCGCGTAGAAGCCCACCCCACCGACGACCCGGTAAGGAATGCCCTCCGCGAGCAGCGCCTCCTCGTACACGCGCGACTGCGCGTTGGTGCGGTAGAGGACGACGCAGTCTCGATAGGCGGCGCCGTCGCGAACCAGGCTCTTGATCTTCTCCACGACGTAGCGCGCCTCGTCGCGTTCGGTCGCGGCCGGATAGAGCGTGATCGGCTCGCCTTCCTCGCGCGACGTGAACAGCTTCTTCGGTGCGCGCGCGCGATTGTTAGCGACGAGGGAGTTCGCAGCCTCGAGAATGCGCCCGGTGCTGCGGTAATTCTCCTCGAGCTTGAATGTTTTCGCGCCCGGGAAATCTTCTTCGAAGCGTAGGATCATCCGGTAGTCGCTGCCGCGCCACGAGTAGATCGACTGATCGTCGTCACCGACGACCGTCACGTTGCCGTTGTAGGCGGCGAGCAGCGCGATCAGCCGGTACTGCGCGGCGTTGACGTCTTGGTACTCGTCGACGAGCACATACTCGAACTTGTGCTGATACTTATCGCGCGTCGCAGCATCGCGCTCGAGAAGGTCGATGGTGCGAACGATCAAGTCGTCGAAGTCGAGCGAGTTCGATTCGTTCAGGCGGCGCTGATACTCCGCGTAGACGTTCGCGATGCGCTCTCCAACGAACGAGGTCTGCGTCTGCGCGTATTGCTCGGGCCACATCAGCGCGTTCTTCGCCTTGTCGATCTCGGCGAGGCACGCCCCCGCCGAGAGCTGGCGCTCGTCGTAATCGAGGTCGTCGAGAATCTCCTTGACGAGCTGCCGCTGGTCGGACTCGTCGATCACCGCGAAGCTGGACCCGATGCCGATGCGGGTTCCGTCGCGGCGAAGAATGCGCACGCACATGGCGTGGAACGTACCGACCCAAACGTCCCGTGCCACTGGACCGACCATGCTCTGCAGGCGCGACTTCATTTCGCCCGCAGCCTTGTTTGTAAAGGTTACGGCGAGGATTCGATCGGGGGCGATCCTCAGCTCGCGTAGAAGATATCCGATGCGATGCGTCAGGACGCGGGTTTTGCCGCTTCCGGCTCCGGCAAAGATCAAGACCGCGCCATCGCTATGCCGAACGGCGGCAGATTGCACGTCGTTGAGTACTTCGGTTTCCAGGAGCATTTAGAGCGGTTCGACGGAGGGCCGCTCGTCGCCTTGTATCAGCAATGGAATGCGACGTTTGGCGCAGTCAACGTACGGCGCGAAGCACCCGCGCCCGCCGCTGCGCCATCGCGCAGGCGGCGGCCAAAAATGCCAGCGTGGATTCGGCTCCCTCGTTATAATTGACCACGTTCTCGCCGAGACCATCGTAGCAGCCTCCGCCATGCGCCATCGGGATGCCGCGAGAGTTCTTGCCGTGGTACCACTCCAGCGCAAGCTCCGCAGTCGCAAAGTGCGCGGCGTCGCCCGTCGCGTCGAACGCGGCCAGCTCGGCATCGACCATTGCGCAAGCCTCGAGCGGCTGTTGCGCGTAGCGAGCACGCCGTTCGCCCCGCCGGTACCAGCCGTCGTTTCCGATGGGCACGTGGACGCCGTTCTCTAGCGTCAGATCCTCGTAGAATTTTAGCGCCGCCAGCGCGGCACCCGTGTAGCGCTGTTCGCGGAGCACGTGGCCCGCTCGCAGCAGCGCTTCGGGCAGGCGCGCGTTGTCGTACGTCAGCACGTCCTCGAACCACGGCCATTCCGCATCCGCCGTCGCCTCATACGCCGCCAGTATCTCGCCGGCCAAATAATGCAGAGCCGCGGCGTACTTCGGATCCCGCGCGGCGGCGTACGCGTGCGCCAGCCCGAGGACCGCATACGCCCGCGAGCGGATGTATTCCAACGATTCGAGCGTGGGAAGCGCGCGGTCGAGGAGCGCGGCGCAGACGCGCCGCCACGGCTCGTTGGGAACGTTGGCGAGGCCGTAGCCGAGCGCCCATATCGCGCGCCCACAGCTATCGTGCGTGCCGATCTCGTCGCTCCAGCTCCGATCGTAATCCATGAAGTTGTGGAATCGACCGTCGTCGAGCTGGGCGTGCTGCAAGAAGGAGAGGTAGGTCGCCGCGAGGCGCAGGCTCACGCGCTCCGAGGGAGCCAGCCGCGCGTGCGCGAGCACCACCATGAATGCCCGCGCTACGTCGTCGGTACAATAGCCGAATTTACGGTTCGGCACCGTCTCCAGCGCGTGCTGTACGACGCCGACGT
>JAFAJV010000061.1 GCA_019235995.1 Vulcanimicrobiota bacterium | reverse complement strand
CCCGTTTACGGTCAATGACACAAGAATTTTTTCTGACATTAGGCGGATTCCCCGCGCTCTGCTGCGTCCCGGGTCAAGAAGCGCGCCAATACGCATTCTTGCCGGAATTCAGAACGCACGCAATGCCACCAACCTGCCGAGTCCACTTGCTTCGGTCGGGACCGTGGGTATCTTTCCTGCGCTTGCTGGTGAAAATGCTGTGGGTGGCATTCGATGTCCGCCGCCGTGGGCTGGGCAGCCGCCTCATTACTGGATATCCAGCCGGGACGCCCGAGCGGTTCTATGCACGCCTCGGCTGCAAGCGTTCCGGGCTTTGGAAAACCTGGAAAGCGATCACCCGGCCGGACATCGCCGTACGTCTAACGCCAAACGCTTCACCTCAGCACACCGTAACGGGAGCCAACGCAATAGTAAGGAAACCGCCCTATGGATTCCACCCAAACATCCCACTGGATCAGACATGGCCGGCGCCAATTTCTGCACTTAGCCGCGGGAGCTGTTGCCGCAACCCAACTCGACATGCCCAACTCCGCCTGGGGGCAAGCCGCAAGCATGAAATCGCAGAGCGTGCCTGTCGAAGGCGAAATCCCGCCTCTTACCGGCGCAATCGCGTGGATCAACACGCCCCCACTGACCCCGGCCGACCTGCGCGGCAAAATCGTTCTCGTCGAATTCTGGACTTACACCTGCATTAATTGGCGGCGCTCACACGCCTATATCCGCACCTGGGCGGAAAGATACAGTCCGCACGGTTTGGTCGTGCTCGGCGTCCACACGCCGGAGTTTCCCTTTGAACATGAAGTCGGCAACGTTCAGCGCGCCGTCAACGCTATGAAAATCACCTATCCCGTCGCGGTCGACAGCGAATACGCGATATGGAAGGCGTTCGATAACAACTACTGGCCGGCATTTTACTTCGTCGATGCGCAAGGTCGTATCCGCTATCACCAATTCGGCGAAGGCGCATACGAGCAATCGGAGATGGTCATCCAACGCCTTCTGACCGAAGCCGGTTCGTCCGGCTTCGGTCACGGACTGACTCCGGTGGACGGCCAGGGTTTTGAGGCCGCTGCCGACTGGGGCGACCTGCAAAGTCCGGAGAACTATCTCGGCTACGAACGCGCGCAGAATTTCGCGTCAATCGACGGCGCAGTCCCCGACAAGAGCCACAACTACTCCGTCCCCTCGCGATTAAGCCTGAATCAATGGGCCCTCTCCGGCGATTGGACGATGGAACAAGGACTTTCCAGGCCGAACACAGCAGGAGGCAAAATCGTCAACCGTTTTCATGCCCGCGATTTGCATCTTGTCATGGGCTCGTCCGACCCGTCGAAACCCATTCGCCTCCGCGTCACGATCGGTGGCGCTGCACCGAAGGCTGACCACGGCCTGGACATCGATGCCGATGGGTGGGGCACCGTTCAGGAGCCCCGCCTCTATCAGCTCGTGCGGCAATCACGCGCGATCACCGACCGGACCTTCGAGATCCAGTTCGCCGAGCCCGGCAGCCGCGCCTACTGCTTCACATTCGGCTAATCCGCCCAGCCGGTCTAAAAGCAACGCATGAAATTCAGCAACTTCCTCTTCCCTGAAAGCAGCAACCCCGCCGCCGACGGCCGCATCGTCCAGGAGACCATAGAGGGAGCCCGCCTCACCGACTCCCCCGGCGACCTGGCTTGCCGAGCACAACTTCGACGGCATCTGCGCCTATGTGGACCGGTCAAACGTTGGGTCGATTAGCGCAGGGATCGTAAGCTCACACGAACTTCCTCGGAATAGATTTGTGGCTGCTCCCACGCCGCGAAGTGCCCGCCTTTGGGGAGCTTATTGTAATGAATGAGCTTGGGGTACGCTTTCTCGGCCCAACTGCGCGGGGCGGTATAGATCTCGTCCGGAAAAGCGCTCACAGCCACCGGGATGGTGGCGCCCTTGACGTCGAAAAAACCTTTCTTCGCCGTCGCGCTGTAGTCCCAATAGGAACGCGCCGAAGATACCGCCGTGTTCGTCAGCCAATAAAGCGTGATGTCGTCGAGGATGTCGTCTCGCGTAAGGCCTTCGGTTTCCCCGTCAAAGGCACGCGCGATTAGCGCCTCGCTGCGTGCATCGTGATCAATCATCCAAGCCGCCAGTCCAACAGGCGAATCCACAAGAGCGTAAAGCGTCTGGGGACGGTTGCTCATTTCGATGGCGTAGCCCAAACCCTTCTTATAGAAAAAGTCTAGCTGGTCCCAAGCGTGCCGTTCGTCGGCGGAAAGGCCGGATGGCGGCGGTTCGTGACAGTTGAGTGCCTTGGAAACGTCAGCTGGAACGGTACCAGGCATGTTCGTGTGGATGCCGAGCACTTCCGGAGGTGCCTGCACGCCTAATTCGTCGACGACCTGCGCACCCACATCGCCGCCTGCCGCGACGAAGTGCGTGTATCCAAGCCGCTTCATCAGCGTGACCCACGCGCGCACGATGTGGGCGATGTCCCAGCCCGGCGACGTCGGCTTTCCCGAAAACCCATAGCCGGGCAACGACGGGATCACGACGTCAAAAGCATCTTCGGCTTTTCCGCCGTAAGCCGTGGGATCGGTGAGTG
>JAFAJV010000047.1 GCA_019235995.1 Vulcanimicrobiota bacterium | reverse complement strand
TCGGCGGCGACGACCGCGCGCTGGCGAGGATCGCCGATCCCGAGCTGCTCGCGTGCCGCAGCGCCGACGACGTGGCGGCGTATCGGCGCCACGCCGGCGGCTCCGGCTTCGAGGATTTGCTCGTCGCAGGGATCGTGCTGACCTGGTCGGGCGACGCGCCGGGCGCTTACGCGCTGCTGCGGGAATCGCACGATCGAGCGGCCGAGCAGGGAAATTTTCAGTCCGCGGTCGCGGCGCTCGAGCGGCTCGCGTACGAGGCGCTGATCTTCGGCGACGTCGACCTCGCCCGCGCAACCATCGACGAGGCGATGCGCCTCGCCGCGGCGCGCGGCCTGACGCCGTGCCTGCTGCGCTGTTCGGTCGCGGCGGCCCGCTTTGCGCTCGACGCCGGCGATCTGACGGCGGCCGCGCACCTGCTGGACCGCGCAGTCGGCCACGCCCGCCCGCCCGGCATGCTCGCGGCCTGCGCGCCGATCGGCGCGCAGCTGGCAACCGAGCGCGGCGATTCCACGGCGCTCGCGATGTGGACGGGGCCGGAAATCGTCGCCGCGGCGCTGCGCTCGGACGCTCCCGAAGTCGCGGTCGCCGCGACGATAGCGCTCCTGACCGGCGCCGATGCCGCGAAAACTGAACTGCTTCAGACGCGGCTCGCGCTGCGACGCGCTTTGCTGAGCACCAACAATCCGGTGCGCTGCCCCGAGCTGTTCTCGATGGCGGCGCGTTACGGCGACCTCGAAGAAGCGCGCCTGGCGTCGCGCGCGCTCGCCGCCGTCCCGGCGCCGAATCGCCGCTACCTGCGGGCCCACCGCCTCCTCGCTCGCGCCTATCTTGCGTTTCGCTTCGGCGGGAGAGCCGCGTGGGCGGATCACGCGAGCGACGCGGCGCGCGCGTTCAATGCGATGGGCTTGCGCCGCTGGACGAACGAAGCGATGCTGTTGCTCGTGCGCCAACCCGGCGGCGGCGGACGCCACGGGGGACATGGCCGCGCGCCGCATTCGATGCTGACCGAGCGGGAACAGCAGGTCGCCGACCTAATTCGGCGGGGCGCGCGCAACCGCGAGGTCGCGCTTGCCCTGCAGATCAGCGAGCACACGGTCGAGCGGCACGTCAGCTCGATTCTGGGACGCTTGGGGCTTCGTTCGCGCTGGCAGATCGTCGACACTCGAAAAAAGAACGAAGATTAAGCTTGGTTGAAATTCCTTAGGACAACGTGATGCTTCATGCCGGTACCTTAACGACCGGCCGGAGACCGGGGATGCACGCGCCGTCCCCCATCCCCTAGCATCGTTCTTGAAAAAGAATCGGCTCGTTTGCCGGCTCTTCGTTGCTGCTGGGAGTTGAAGTTGGTCCAGAGTCTCCTTCGCATCAGGAAGCTCGTCGCGTTCGCCGGCTTCTGCTGCATGGTGTTGCCACACGTCCAGGCCCGCGCGGAGACCGCGGGAATCGTTTCGGGAACCGTCACCGACGATCGGACGCATCGGCCGCTCGCGGGCGTGCAGGTGGTCGCGAAGTCTCCCAGCGCGACGTATCGCACGGTGACCGATGCGCAGGGGCGCTTCCGGTTCCTCAGCGTGCTGCCCGACACGTACTCGATCTCGCTTTCGTTTGCGGGCTACGCGGCGTACTCGACGCCCTTGGTGGTGCTCAACGGCTCGCAGCAGACGGTCAACGTTCCGCTGTCTCACACGCTGAAGACGATTGCCTCGACGCACGCGCGCTCGACGGGCAGCGCCTTTCAGCGTGGGATCACGATCGACACGTACACGGTGACGGGTTCGCAGATCGAAACGGTGACGGGCAAGGCGTTCAACGCCAACGAGAACGACCTGCTGCGCAGCATTCCCAGCGTCACGATAGACAAGACCGGCACGGTCTCGATTCGGGGCGGGTTCGCCTTCGAGGCGGCCTACGAGTTCGAGGGGATCGACTACACGACGCCCTCGGCCAACCTGCAAAACACCTTGCAGAACGTCGCCAACTTCAACCTGCTCAACGGCGTCGGCAGCGTGCAGCTGATTCCCGGCGGCGGCGATGCGACCCACGGCGACACGGGGACGGGCCTGGTGCTCTTTACGGCCAAGCACGGGACCTATCCCAGCTACCTGCACGTGGACGCAGAGGCGCTGATGTACCCCTACCTGCATCAGCTGGGTCTGGAGTGGGGCTGGGCCGACCCCTCACAGCGGCTCTCCAACTACGCGGGCTTCATCGGCATCCGGCGCGCGTTTCAGTACGGCATTCCGGGCACGGCGGCCAACACGCTGGGCACGCTGGGCACCAACGCCGCGACACTGGGCAGCACGATCGATCCCAATCTCGTCTACTACGCGCCGCAGTTTCTGAAGTCGAACGACTTCGTCGACAACTTGATCTACCGCTTCGGTCGCAACCAGAACCAGCGATTGCAGTTCTTCATCCAGGACCAGCAGATCACGCAGACGCTGGACTACGGCGGTTTTCAGTTTCTGCCGTACATCTCGGGCGGCACGACGTCGGGCAAGTGCGCGCCCTATCCGGTCATCGGAACCAACGGCATCCCGGTCAACACGGCGCAGCAGAACTACGCCTGCGATGCGTTGATTCCGCTCTTTCCGGGTCAACCCAACACGTACGCCTTCGTCTCGTCGCCCGATACGCTGCGCAGCCCGTTTCTGGCCTATAAGGCGGAGTACGGTGTGAACCTGGGCACGTCGTCGCTGCTGACGGCGCGCTACTTCCGCACGTTCACCGAGCAGTCGCAGGACATGCCCGCGCAGGGCATCTTCGCGGATCCCTACGGCGGCACGCGGACGGGCGGGCAGGTCGACGTCACGACGCAGATCGGCAGCAAGAACCTGCTCAAGTACGGCGGCATTTATCAGTTCGTCGTTCCCTACGGCAACCGCTACGACTTCACGTCGTACACGGCGCTCACGACCCCGCCCTACATCGTGACCTACGCGATCACGCATCCGCTGCAGCCGCTGCCGCTGCCGTATACGTACTCGGGGCTGCTGCCCAACAACAACCCGCCGGCCCAAGTGCAGGGCGCGCTGGAACAGGACTTCTTCTCGCCGGCGTTCTGCTCGCAGATCGGGTTGCACGGCAACTGCGGCTACTTAAGCTCGTACTTTCCCGGCGGCGTGCGCTTCCCGTTCGAGGAAGACGTCGCGACGGTTGGCCAGCAGCAATACGGGGCCTATCTGCAAGACACGATCGATATGTCGAGCCGCTGGAAGACCGAGCTGGGATTGCGGCTGGACGGCTATAACTTCCAGATTCCCCAGCAGGCCGGCGCGCCGCCGTCGATTCCGGCCGTCGAGCATCAGCGGCTCTACGAGCCCCACTTCGATCAGTCGTACTCGCCCGATCCGCGCGACACGTTTCGGATCGGCTTCGGCCACACGCTGTCGATGCCGCTGCCCAGCCTGCTGGGCGCCGACGTCAGCCGCGCGCCCTACGCGGCCTTTGAGAACATCCCATCCTACGACAACTCGACGGGTCAGCCGGCGCAGTACTGCGGGCCGCATGCCAATGCGACCTGCGCCAACTATGCCGATCAGCTCTACTGGCTCACGCGCGACTATCGCTTCGGCAGCTCGACGCTGGAGGCGCCGCTGGTCGGCGCGACCTTCACCAACATCGACCTGTCGTGGGCACACGAGTTTCGCGACGGCTCGGCGATGAAGATCACGCCATTTTACCGGCGCGGCTACAACGTCGTGGAGCAGACCGCGCAGATCCTGGGCTTCAACTACCAGACCGGCTCGCCGGTCTTCGGCGACGTCGCGTATTCCAATATGGGCATCCAGCGCGCCAAGGGCATTGAGTTGCTCTACACCAAGGAAGTGCCCTTCGGCGTCTCGATGCAGCTCGGCGCTACCTACATCAGTCAGTTCGGCAACGAGCCGCCGGGAGCGTTCTTGCAGCCGGCGGCGCTGGCGCTGGGCACGACCTATCGCTCCCCCGACCTCTCGCCGTTTCAGATGAACGCGGCATTCAACTACAAGACCCCGCACGGCTGGCGCATCAATCCGGTGCTCTCGTTCAACGTCGGCTATCCCTACGGTGCCGGTTACTATACGGCGGTCTACTGCAACGGCATCCCGGTGATCGTGCCCAGCACCAGCCTCTCGCTGATCTACTCGCAAGCGCCTGGCTACATCGATCCGCTCGATCCGGGCACGTGTACCAAGCCCAACATCGCGGCGACGCGCGGCATTCACGAGCCCAACTTGGCGGGAGGCTTCCTGACCACGCCCCGCGTCGACGCCGATGTCACGTTCGAGTATCGGCCGCCGACGCGGTCGCTGGCGCAGTCCGTCTTCGGACTGCAGGTTCAAAACCTGTTCAACCAGCTCTACAACGTGCCGATCGTCAACGGCTGCTACGGCGCGCCGGTGACGAGCGGGCTGCAGAGCGGAACGGCGCCGTGCACGTACTCCACAGCTCCGTACGCGCCGCCCGACGTGTCGGCGCACAGCAGCTCGCCCTACCTCACCTTCCCCAACGAGCCGCCCATCTCGTTCCGCTTCTACTATCAAGTGACGATATGAAAAAACTTTGCGCATTGATGTTCTTCGCATCGTGCATCACGGCGCTCAATGCGTGCGGCAACGGCGGCGCCTCCGAGCCGCCGGTAACATCGTTCGATCCGGCCGCGACCAGCAAGCTGCAGTTCGCGGTGGGCGTTGCGACCATCGCCTCGAACAACGGGCAAAGCATCGCCTACGGACTCAACACCGTCGAGACGCTGCGCCAGCAAAACGGGTTGTCGGGCACGCTGTTCAATCAGCCGATGATCATCGGTCCGTCGGGCTTCGACGTGCTGATCTCGACGCAGAGCGGCAACCAGGTGCTGGGGGCCGGAGCGGACCTGGGGACCAACCACATCACCTGGTCGACGCTCAACCAGAGCCTGTGGGTCGGCGCGCCGCGCGGGCCCAAGCAGTCCAGCACCGGAGCGTTCGGCTACGGGCTGTGTCCGTGCAACTCCGACTCGGGGCCGGGTAACGGATTCACGCCGCTCTATCAAGCCTACAACCTCCCGATCTACGGCAACAACGAGCAGCTGTGGTACGGCGGTCCGCCCGCGTTTCCGCAAGCCGGACCCTCGGTGACTGCGCTTGGCTGGGAAGGCTACTCCCTGGGCTTCACCGACTTCGCGGTCCAGCCGGTGCTCGGCGTCTATCATCTATATGCGGCCGTGCCGCCGGCCTACGACACGCCGGCCAACCCCACACCGAGCCCCAACCCCAACGGTTCGCCCACGCCCCCGCCGGGCATCCTCGCCGCCGCGGCCCAGCTCACGCAGCGTGCGCCGCTGCCGGTGTTCCAAACGCCGTCGTTTCAACCCGACGGCAAGGGCGGCGGCACGATCAGCCTGAGCGTGCCCGCCGGAGTGAAGGAAGCTCTGGCCGTCGTGCGCGCCGTGGGCGGCAGCGGCGTCGGCATCTGCGTGCAGTCGCATAAGAGTGACAGCTACACGACCGTCGTCGCGCACGGTTCGGGGCCGGCGCTGCTCCCGCTCGCCGACGACCTGGGACCGCTGACGGGCACGGGCAAGAAGACGCCGACGATCTGCCCCAAGGGAAGGTACCAGATCTACGCCGCCGGCGCCGATTACCCGGCGTACGAGGCGTCCTATCCGAAGAACCTCTCGCAGCTTCCGGTGATCCGCGGCACGAGCGGTCAGGCCGACGTCACCACCTCCGACACGCTCAACGGCTCGTATCCGTGAAAAAGTTCCTCGTCGCCGCGTTCGCGTTGGCAGCGGCATCGGCGTGCGGCGGCGGGTTCGGCACGCCCAACGGTCCGACGGTGAACTATCCGGGAGGTCCGACGACGCCGCCTCCCAAGCTCGTCGACGTCAAGGTGCAGGTTACCATTCCGGTCGCGGGCGGCGGGCGGCGCGTGCGGCCGAATTACGTTTCACCCAATACGGAGTCGGTCGTGATCCAGCTCGCGTCGGTGAACGGTCAGGGCGTGAGCGGCGTCAACGCGACCACGATCGAGACGCGCGCGCACGCCCACGGATGTGCGGCGCAGGGAAGCGAGACGGTCTGCACCGCGACCGCGCTCGGCTCGCCCGGCGCGGACGTCTTCGCGGTCACGACCTATGCGGGCGCGAACGCGACCGGTCCGGTTCTGTCGGTCGGCACGGTTGCGGCGAAGATCGGATCGGGCGACGGCAGCGTCCAGATCAATAGCCTTTCGTTGACGCTCGACGGCGTCATCGCGTCGCTGCGACTCTCCCTGTCGCCCAACGTCGGGAAGCGCGGAACGCCGGTGACGTCCAAGGTGTCGCTGAGCGCATTCGATGCGACGGGCGCGCAGATCGTCGGCCCCAGCGCGTTCCTAGCCCCGATCGTCCTCACGGTTCAAAACGACTCGCAGAACGCGTTCGTGCTTCACGCCGGCGCGCAGTCGGGGGAGAGTGTCACAATCGTGAAGCCGACCTCCGGCATCACGCTGAAATACGACGGCAGCAAACAGGCCTCACCGGTGACGCTGCAGGCGACCGTCGAGGGCCCGAGCTCGGTCGCCGCGCACGCGCGCTTCAAGCTGCACGGCAGGCAGCCGCCGCCGCCGGTCGGGACGATCTACGCGCTCAACCTCGGCGGCAACAACGGCCAGGGCGCGACGGTGACGGAGTACGACGGCAAGGCGAAGGGCAACGCCGCGCCGGTGCGCACGCTGCAGCTGAGCTCGAAGCTCTACGCGCGCGGCATCGCCGTAGATTCCAGCGGAAACCTGTACGTCGGCTTCTTCGACAACCAGTTCGGTTTCAATTCGGCCAACGGCACGCCGGATACCGGCAACGTCATCGCGATTTACGCGCCCGGCGCGAGCGGAACGACCCAGCCGACCGCGCTGCTGACGGCGAACAGCTCCACCAATACCGCGCTGTTCCCGTTGTTCATGGCGTTCGATCCGGCCGGCGACCTGATCACGTACGGCGCGACGACCGTCGGCGGCAACACCGGCGACGCGGTGTTGACCTACCCGCCCGGCAGCAAGGGTGCCGCGGTGCCGGCGGCCGGCTTCAACTTCACGAATCCGACGATTCGTTACGGCGGTCCGACGGGGTTGGCGCTCGACGCGGCCGGAAACTTCTACGTCAACGGCGAGTTGCACACGACGCTCGGCCCGTCGCCCGGGCTCTTCACGGCACTGGCGTCCGATGCGGGGAACCCGCAGACGAATCCCGCGCGCACGATCCCGTGGAACGCCTCGGTAACCCAGCTCACGGCCGGCGTTACGACCAACGTTGCGCTCGATTCGAGCGGCGAAGTCTTCATCGCAAACGCGCTGCTGGCCACGACCGGCAGCTCGACGACGTGTCAGGGACGCGCCAACGTGTTTGCGGCGGGCGCGAGCGGCGGTGTCACCAACGTCCCGCCGCTGCGAATCCTCTCGCTGGACGGCGTCTTTTCGAATAACCCACAGTGCGACTCCTCGCGCAACCCGCTGGCCCCGTTCTTCCCGTCGATCGCGCTCTACGGCACGAGCCTCTTCGTCGCCGACGATTTCAACAACGCGATCGACGCATTTGCCGCAAACGGGAGCGGCAAGGTCAAACCGACGTTGACGATCTCCGGTTCCGCGACGCAACTGAACGCGCCGATCGCGGTGGTCGTCACGAAGCTTTCCGGTCGGGCCACGGCCCGGGCGGTTCATCACCAATCTGATGCACTCCACGCTCAATGAGGACACTTACATGAACAAACGCCTGGCCACACTGGCCTTGGCAGCCCTGCCGGCGCTGGTTCTCAGCGCCTGCAACGGCGGCACGGGGGGAGGCAACTCCGCCCTTGCGCCGCTTCCCAACTCCGCGCAGGCCTCGCACGCCGGCCGCGCGCACGGTCTCGACAACGGTCCCAAGGATCTCCATGCGGGCGGTGCGACCTTCCCCGCGTACGCCTACAATCTCGCGAGTCAACCCGTCGGGCTCGGCACGCAGCCGCAGGCGCCTCCGGGCCAAGGCTCGCTGTTCTACGCCGCGCCCACGAACGGCACGATCTTCTACTGTCTGACCGGCAGCGGCTACGGCCGCGCCGAGTTCACGACCAACAACGGCACCGCGACGACCGCGTGCGCCGCGCTCGGCGCGTCGCCGACGGGCTTTGGCGCGCGCGTGGACCCGCTGGACTTCGTGGGCAGCGACGTTGCGCTCAAGTCGAGTGAGTACACGACGTATAAAGCCAATCGCGAATCGGGGTCGGTACAGTGGGGCGAGCCCTTCGAATTTCCGACCATAGGCGGGCCGATCGTCTATGGTTTCCGCCCGCAAGACTTCGTGCCGTCGAATATCAAGCTCTCGACCTGGACCTATTGCGCCATCACCAACGGCACGGTCAGCGACTGGAACGACCCCGCGATCACGGCCGACAACGGCAGCTCGGTGACCGGCGGCGTCTCGCAGACGATCTCGTTCTTCTTCCGCTCCGACAGCAGCGGAACGAGCTACCTCTTCACCAACCATCTGAACACCGCGTGCAACGTCGCGTTCAAACCGCCGTATAACAAGCCACCGTACGGAAGCCCGAGCCGCAGCGCCGCGTGGACCTACGGCGTCAGCAGCACCTGGCCGGGCCCCGGCTCCTCCGGCAATCCGAACCCGCACTTCACGGGCGAGAGCGGCAACCCGGGCGTCCTCGCGGCGATCCAAGCGACAGCGTTCGGCACCGGCTACGTTGAGGGCGCCTACGCGGCCTCGGCGAGTCCGGCCGTCAGTCAGGCGCTGCTGCAGAACGGCTATTCGAAGACGACGGGTGCGATCTGGACGGATCCGACCAACAAGAAGCAGGTCAAGGGCGCACTCAAGAAGGTGACGTCGAAGGCCATCACTTACGGTGAGGGCAGCGACAGCGTGCCGCTCGGCACGAGCGCGCCGTGGTGCATCCTCTACATCGATCCGAAGAACTGGGTCTCGCCGCCCACGAACACGTACCCGATCGTGGGCGTGAGTTACTGGCTGTTCTACGGAAAGAACAACGGCGTCCACGTCGGCGACAAGAAGGCCATCATCAACTACCTCGCGACGTCGAAGAATGCCGCCCGCATCATTGACAAGCTCGAGTACATCCCGCTGCCGGCCAGCATCCATACGGCGATCACGAACGCGCTGAATGGAAACGGCGGTAGCGAACCCGCGTGCCTGCAATAGGCTCCATCCGCGCCAACACGCGCGCCGCATTCGTGCGGCGCGCGTGCGCCCTCGCATGGGTCGCGGTCGTCGCTGGCTGCGGAAGCGGCTCGAGCCCCTCGTCAGGAATGCCCCCGACCTCGAACAACGTCACCGTGCGGTTCGCCGACGGTGCTCCGTCGCTGGAGACGCTCGTGAACGGCGTTCCGACCGACATCGGCGCGGCGTACCTTCAGGCGAACGGTAAGACGGTCACGTCGTCGTTCAACTACGGTACGCTCACCACGTTCGTGACGGTGGCGGCCGGGACGCTCTCGCTGCGGGCGCTCGACACGCTGGGCTATTTCGTCGGCCCGCTGCAGACGCCGCCGTTGACGGCCGGCAACCGCTACACGCTCGTCGTCGTCGGCGCGTACCCCAACTACAGCGTGCTCGCATTCTCCGAGCCGAAAACCGCGAGCGGTGCGGCGCTCTCCTTCTATGACGCGTCGCCGACCGTCCCGTCGGCCGGCTTCGGCAGCTTCAGCGCCTCGACGCATTCCAATTTCAAGCAGCTCGGCAACGGGCGGCTCGGCAGCGTCGCGACGGTGCCGGTCGGAGCCAAGGTCTCGAATTTCGGCGGTTACGTCGGCAATGCGAGCGCGCCGATCGGCACGCTGACGCCGCGGCAGATCAACTCGTTCGACCTGCGCAACATCCTGCCGTTCCACCGGGCCGCGCGGCTGTCGCTCTTCCTCTTCGATCCGAAGCCCGGCACCCCGATCGGGCCCGTCATTGGGAGCCTCGACCGATGAAGATCTCCTCGTGTTTCGCGATTCTTTTCGCCCTCGCCGGCGCGGTGGCCGCGATCTCGGGGTGCAACGGTTCCGTGGGACCGGCGCCGATCGGCGTCTCCAACCCGCCGCAGCCGACGGCCACGCCGGCCGCGCGCTGGCTCTACGTGGACCACAACGGCACCTTCCTCGCGTACGCGCTGCCGCTGACGGCGCAGTCGAAGCCGGCGCGCTCGCTGCAGGAGTGGCCGGGGCTCGGCTTCGCGCCGCAGATCGCCGTCGACCCGTACGGCAACGTCGCGCTCGCGAGCCCGAAGACGATCCGCGTCTTTCATCCTCCGATCGTGTCGTTCGCACGATCGCACGTCGAACTCAGCATCCCGCTCACGCCCGCGATCACGGAGATCGGCATCTCCGGCGCCGACCTCGTCGACTTGGAGTACGACCCCAACCAAAATCTCTGGCTCTTGAACAACCTCGGCGGCGAGGTGTCGGAGCTGCAGGCGCCGCTCTCCAAGACCGCGGTCGCCGCCGTCACCATTCAATTCGGCGCGCCCGGCTCGAAGACGGCCGGGTTCTCCAACCTGATCCAGGCGCGCTTCGACGTCAATGCCACGCTCTACGTCTACGCGAGCTCGTCGCCGCAGCACGCGCGCGTCTTCAAGGTCGGCTTTCCGTACGCGAGGCCGCCGGGAGACATCGGTCTCAATCTCGCCCAGGCCGACTTCGTGGATGCGAGCCAGTGGCCGCCGACCGCGCCCCAGCAGCCGTCGCTGATCCTGGGCCAATACTACGGCCCGCTCGCGTCGCCGCATCCCGGCTCGCCGCCGTCGCCGCCGGTGGACGTGATGAGCCAGTTTGCCGTTCCGCTCAACCTACAGCACGGGCTCTTTCCCGACGCGCATGTGAACACGATCGTGGGAGCGCTGATCGCCGACCCGCCGCGCGGCGCGTTCTATACGTTAGACGCGGGCGACGGCCGCTTGAACGTCTACGGTCTGCCGCTGCACGGTCAGGCTAAACCCACGCTCTCGCTGCCCTGCCTCGCGCCGGCCGGGAACTGCAGCCAGAAGATCGAGCACCTCTTCCTGGCGCCGTAGCCGCGTGCGCGCGATGACGCTCGAACGTCCGGCGGCGATCGAAAACGATCCGCTGCGCCTCACCGACGTGCCGGAGCCGGCGCCGGGCGCCGGCGAGATCCTCGTGCGCGTTTCCGCTTGCGGCGTCTGCCGGACGGACTTGCACGTCGCGGAGGGCGACCTCGCGCCCAAGCGCGCCGGCATCGTTCCCGGTCACGAAGTCGTCGGCACCGTCGAGCGCGCCGTTACCGGCGGCCGGTTCGCCGCCGGTGCGCGCGTCGGCATCGCCTGGCTGCGTCAAACCTGCGGTGCGTGCGAGTACTGCCGCTCCGGCCGCGAGAACCTCTGCCCTGACGCGCTCTTCACCGGCTGGGATCGCGACGGCGGCTACGCCGAGTACGCGGTGGTGCGCGAGGACTTCGCCTACGGACTCCCCGAGGCCATCGACGACGAGCACGCCGCGCCGCTGCTCTGCGCGGGAATCATCGGGTTTCGCGCGATCAAGCGCGCCTCGATCGCGCCGGGTGCCACGGTCGGGCTCTACGGGTTCGGCGGCTCGGCCCATCTCGCGCTCCAGGTGCTGCGGCACTGGGGCTGCCGCGTCTTCGTCATGAGCCGGGGTGGCGTGCACCGCGAGCTCGCCGAGCAGCTCGGCGCGCAATGGGTCGGCGACGCGTCCGAGAGCCCGCCCGCGGCACTCGACGCCGCGATTCTCTTCGCCCCGGCGGGAGAGCTGGTGCCACCGATCATGTTGGCGCTGAAGCGCGGCGGCATCCTCGCGATTGCCGGAATTCATCTCTCGCAGATTCCACTGCTCGACTACGCGCGCCATCTCTTCGGCGAGAAAGAGATCCGCAGCGTCACCGCCAACACGCGCGCGGACGGCGAAGAGTTCCTGCGCGAAGCCGGCGAAATTCCGATACGCTCGGTGACGGTGGGAATGCGGTTGGAAGAAGCGAACCGCGCACTCAACATGCTCAAGCACGACGAGCTGCGCGGCGCCGCAGTGTTACGCCCATGATGCGCGCGCTTTTCGCGGCCGCCTTCGTCGCGCTCGCCGCCTGCAGCGGCGGGTTCGGCGACCGCGCGCGTGAAGAGTTTCATGCGGCCGTCGACGCCGGCGCCGGCGTGACGGTGCACGTCGACAATATCGCGGGAAGCGTCAACGTCGGCGCGTGGCCGAGGCCGAGCGTCGACGTTCGCGCTACGAAGTACGGCCGCGACGCCGCGGAGCTGCGCTCCGTCAAGATCGACGTTCGCAGGACGGGCGGTGACGTCTACGTCAAGACGAGTTACGAGGGCCTCAATCACGGATCCGTCCGGTACCGCCTCAGCGTGCCGAGCGACGCGTCGTTGCAAATCTCGAACGTCGCCGGGGCGGTGGACGTCGCCGGCATTACCGGCGACGTCACGGTAGAGACGCAGGCGGGAGCGATCGCGGCAAACGTCGGGCGCGTGGAGGGCGAGCGCACGATCGACCTGCGCGCCACGACGGGCGCCGTCGACCTCTCGATCGCGCCGGATAGCAGCGCTCGCGTCGAGGCGTCCAGCACCGTCGGCGCGATAACGAGCACTATGCCGGGCGTCGTGGCAAGCCGCGAGAACCTCGTCGGTGCGCGCGCGAACGGGCTGATCGGGTCGGGGAGCGGACGCATCCGCGTGAGCACCACGACGGGCGCGATCCGGTTGCGATTCTAACTCAACGTGTGCGCGGCGTTGACGCGTTAACGCCGCGATCTTTGCCATAATGACCGTATGAAGGCTTTCACCGTTTTATCCACGGCTGCCGTCGCGTTTCTCGCGGCGTGTTCCGGCAGCGTGAGATCCCCGCAGGCGCTCTCCGCCCTCCCCGCCGTCAACGAGGCCCCGCTACGGTCCGGCTTCACGACCGTCGTCCCGCCGCAACTGCGCCCCATCGGCGGCGCGGCGGCGTTGCCGTTGTCGCTCGATCCGAGCTCGAAGAGCGCCGGGGGAATCTACGCCAGTGAAGTCTACGGCACCGACATCTGGGCATTTCCGCAGGACAACAACCAGAATCGCAAGGCGATGTGCGTCGTGACGAACGTCCAGGGCGTCAACGGCATCGGCGTCGACGCTGCGGGTGACCTCATCGATCCCGATGGCGGCACCGACACGGTCATCGTCTTCAAGGGCCCGAAGATGTGCGGGCAAAAGCTCGGCTCGGTTGCCGATCCGTACGGTCAGCCGTCCGACGCGGCGAGCGCGAATGCCGCCAAGGGCACGATCGTCATCGCGAACATCTTCGATACCAACAAGACTCCCGGAAGTGTCTCGCTCTGCACGCTCGCGCACGGATGCAAGGTCAACCTGCAGAACTCCGACATGAACGAAGTGGCCGGCGTCGCGCTCGCGAAGAACGGCGACTGCTGGGCGTCCGCGACGGATGCCAACGGCGTCGCGACGTTAACGTACTTCAAGGCGTGCCGCGGTTCGGGAAAAAAAGCGTCGGGATATCGCAATGCCTACTACGGCGGCCTCGACATCGACGATAAGGGAAACCTCGTTTCGCTGAGCTACGAGGACGCGAAGCTTTATATTTATAAGGGCTGCAACCCGAGGTGCACGCGGATCTCCGGGCCCTTCCGACTGAAGGGCGAGGCGACGTTCGGCCACCTCAACGCCGCCTCCACGAAGCTGGTCACGGGCGACTTCCAGTACGGCCGGATCGACGTATACGACTACAGCTCGACCAAGATCCGTTTCGCCTACAGCTTCAACCGGGGGTTCAGCCCCAGCGAGGTCGTGGAAGGCGCCGCGTTCAACCCGCGTTCGACCGAATAGTCCCCCAGAACACGGCATAATCCCCCAAAAAAACGGCCCCCAAAACCCAGCCAAATAAATTGACCCCGATGCAGGATTCCGGGGCCTTGGACCTAAGGTCACGCGTCCCTAGGTACTGATGGAGCTTTGCGGATGCCCTACCACTGGAGTGCACCTCGGTTCGAATCACCGGGCTACCGCTTGACCGCCGCGGCGGGATCTTCTGACGGCCTAGCACTTCCCTAACTACAAGTGAGGAGAATTCTCCCTATGCGTTTGTTAACAGCAGCGGTCTGTACGTCAGTCGCTGCAGCGCTTCTGGCCAGCTGCTCGGGCGGCAACATGTCGTCGCCGAGCAGCTCCGTGATGCCGGGCGCCGGTAATGCCGGCAGAGCGACGAAGCTGGGACACCACGTCGATGCGTACCAGCACATTCCGCTCAATCTGATCAAGGCCGATGGGCGTATCCATGGGAAAAAGGCGCCGGCGCAGGCTGCGAAAGGAAGCTACGTTTCGCAGTTCTACACGGGCGTCAATGGATACCCGAAGAACAACAGCGGCAACGGCCCGTCGATCTGCTCGGTCGGCGTCTTCAACGTCAACGGCGTCGGCGTTGACCCATCCGGCAATCTGATCACTCCCTCGTACAACAGCGGTAACGAAGAGGTCAACTTCTACAACAACAACAGCCTCTGCGGCTCGTTGTACACGTCGATCTCCGTCTCGGGTCAGGGTGAGCCCGTCGACGCCGCTTCGAACGACGCGATCAACGGAACCTCGCTCATCGCAGGCAACACCGGCTTCGGAACCTCGGCCTGGCTGTGCTCCGCCGGCAGCAACAGCTGCTCGGCAATCACGTTCAGCGGCACCAACGTCCCGACCGGCTTCCTGCAAGTCGCGATGGACAAGGGCGGCAACTGCTACTTGGACGGCTACAGCTCGGCCACCGGCGTGCCCACGCTGTGGGTCTCGACCGGCACGGCTTCGCTCCCGTGCTCGGGGTCGTGGACCATCGCTAGCGGCTTCTCGGAGTCGTACAGCGGCGGCCTTGACGTCGACAACAAGGGTAATCTGCTCGTGATCGCGGCGCTCAACTCGAGCTTCACCGTCGCCAGCGCGACCGTGTACTCGGGCTGCGCCACGGGCACGTGCACGGTCCTCACCGGGCCGACGAACCTGAACGGCGCAGGCTTCTACGGCCGTCTCGGTCGTCAGAACGAGCGCTTCATCATGAGCGATCAGACCTACGCGCAGGCGGACGTCTTCTCGTATCAACCGGGACGGACTCCCGTCTACCTGTACAGCTTCAACAACGGCATCACGCCCACGGGCTTCATCGAAGGAACCGCCTTCAGCCCGGCGTCCAAGGGAGACTAACTCTCGGCGCTGCCTAGAAGCAGTATCAAGAACAGAATGGCCGGCTCGCGCCGGCCATTCTTTTTTAGTCTCCGGGGGCGTGCGTCGCTTCGCCGCGAGCGCGCCCCGCGCGATCGCGTGCGCGCCAGTGCGCGTACGGCTTGGCGCCGTTGAACTGCTTGAACTTGCGCGGCTGCTGGCTGTAATCGAAGGCGTCGCCCGCGGGGTCGTTGGCGCGCGCGTCACTCGCCGCCAGCGGCGCTAGGCCGAAGTTGTTTTCGAGGTAGCGCAGCACGCTCGAGGTTTCGTATTGCACGTGCGTGACATAGCCTTGCTTCGCGTAGGGCGAGATCATGATCAGCGGCACGCGGAAACCGAGCCCGTCGTAATCTGCATACGCCGGCCTCACCGGGTCGAACAGGCCGCCCCAGTCGTCCCACATGACGAAGATCGCACACGAGTTCCAGAACTGGCTCTCGCCGACCGCGTTGACGACCGAGGCGACCCAGCCTGGGCCCCCGCTGGCGCTGACTCCGGGGTGGTCCGAGTTCTCGTAGGTTGGGGTGATCCAGGTGACGTTGGCGAGCGTTCCCGCGGCGACGTCCTTGAGGAACTGCGACGGCGGATTGATCACGTCCGCCTTCCAGTCCGGCCCCTTGAAGATCGCGCTGTCGGCTTGATATGACGACCAGGGGCCTCCGTCGCCATGGATATCGCCGGCGTAAAACCGCCAGCTCACGCCGGCGGTGTCGGCTTCGCTCGCGATCGTCGGGTTGTCGAAGCAGGCGACGATGCTCGGTCCATAGGTTCGTTTCGCCGTCAGAGTCGCGACCGTATCATATTTGCCCCCTTCGCAGCCCCACGACGTCGCCGGTAAGTCGACCGTCTTGCTCGCATATGCGGCGACGGCGAACTGATGCGCGACGAAGCTGCCGTCGAGGTTCGAAGCAAAGGTGCGATCGGCGAGCACGTACTGCTCGGCCATCTTCCAGTACGGCTCGATCTGACTCTTGGGCACGTACGAATAGGCGGCGTTGGTTGGTGCGGGTCCGGTCGTCAGTTCCTTGTTCCATCCGTTCATCTTACAGCGAGTGCCGGGGAGCTTTTTGCTCCCGTTGCAGGCCGCAAAAAAGCCGGTAGAGGAGTGATCGACGTCCCAGATCGTGGCGAGATTCTCGGGCTGTAGAACGATCTTGTCGCCCTTGGTGTCATAGCCGTAGTCTTGCGTTCGCGCGTGCGGATAGCCCATGAACAAGTTGTTGAACGAGCGGTTCTCTTGAAAGATGAAGATGACGTGTTGGATCGGCGTCGTGCTCCGTCGCACCTCGCGATGCAACGGCGGCGACGCGGCCGGAGCGTTCGTGAAGGAGCCGGCTCCGTTGCAAGCCGCGAGCGTGGCCGCGACGGCGAGGGGCACCATGCGTTGTAGATTCATTTTCGCAGAGTCCCTTGAGGCGGGCGCCGTCGCGCCCGCCTCCATGTTTACGTGGATGTCGGGCGTCCTAGAACGCCTTGTCTCCCTTGGGCGATCCCCAGCCACCCGGGCCGGAGTAGGTTTCGTACTGGTTGGTTCCGGCGGTGCAGAGGTACTCGCCGCCGCACGAGCCGTCGGAGCCCTTGCTGATGTAGTGGAGCTCGTGCTTGACCTTCTTATCGCTCAGCGCCCAGAAACGCTGGCCGCCGTTGGCGTTCCAGCTGCCGGCGTTGCCCTCCAGCGCGATGACGCCGGCGAGCAACGGCGAGGCGACGCTCGTGCCGCCGACGCTACCCCAGCCGCCGTAGGAGCTGATGTATATGGCAACGCCGGGATTGACGCCGGCCTGGGCCGAGACGTCGCCGTCGGTGCGGTAGGTGCAGTCCTTATCCGTCTGCCACGCAGGCTTCGGCACGCCGGGGCTGCCGACGTGGGCCGGATCCGCGCATCCCGCGCCCGCGCCGTTCCAGACGGATTCGGTGAAGGTCGAGCCGCTCTTATGGAGCTGCGTGCCGCCGACGCCGATCACGCTGGCCAGCGCCGACGGACCGCCGATGACGCCGTAGCCGGAGTCGCCGGTCGAGGCGAGATACGCGACGCCCTTGGTGTTGAAGAAGTTGCCGAAGTTCGTATCGCCGCAGTCCCAGTCGTTGCAGCCCCAGCTGTTGCTGACGATGGTCGCGCCGAGCGTGACGGCTTCTTTTTCAGCCTGCTCGAAGTCGGCGATCGTCTTGCCGTTCGTGGCCTCCATCAGATAGATCGTGCACTTCGGACACGAGGCCGAGACCATTTCGATGGCGAGCGCGGTCTCGACGCACCAGCCGTAGTCGCTGCAGGGCGGCGGATAGTTGGACTGTTGTCCGTTCTCGTTGTACTTGA
>JAFAJV010000041.1 GCA_019235995.1 Vulcanimicrobiota bacterium | reverse complement strand
AACCAACCTGCGGAAGGTCTACTTCCCGAAGTTGAAGCTCACCAAGGGCGATCTGCTGCGCTACTACCTGCGCATCTCCGACGTGCTGATCCCGCACGTCGTGGACCGGCCGATGGTGATGAAGCGCTACCCGCACGGCGTCACGGGCGACTTCTTCTATATGAAGCGCACGCCGTCGCCGCGGCCGCCGTGGATCAAAACCTGTTCGATCGAACACAGCTCCGGCAACGTCATCGACTTTCCCCTCGTCGACGGCCGCGCGGCGCTGCTCTGGCTGATCAACCTCGGATGTATCGATCTCAATCCGTGGTACGCGCTCTGCGACGAGCCGGATCGGCCGCTCTACCTGCATTTCGACCTCGATCCCACTCCGGGCGCGACGTTCGCCGTCGTTCGCGAGGCCGCGCTGATCGTTCGCGACGTGCTCGAGGGCCTCGGCATGACGCCGTTCGCCAAAACGTCGGGCAGCAAGGGCGCGCACGTCTACGTCGCGATTCGCCGCGACCTCACGCAGCACGAGGTCTGGGTTATCGCCAAGCAGATCGGGCACCATATGGCCAAGGCGCATTCCGAAGTCCTCACCGCAATCTACCGCGTCGCCAACCGTCCGCCGAATCACGTTCTCGTGGACTACAACCAGAACGCGTTCGGTAAGACGCTCGCTTCAATTTACTCCGTGCGTCCCAACGAGGCGGCCACCGTTTCCACGCCGGTGACGTGGGAGGAGATCGAGGCGGGGTGCGAGACAGGCGACTTCACGATCTTCAACGTTCCCGAACGTCTGGCCAAGATCGGCGATCTTTGGCAGCCGCTGCTGAGCGACCGCGGGCGTTTCAATCTCGCGAAGTTCTCGGGCGCCCGTGCCGCCGTTTGACGACCTCCTCCTTCGGCCGCCGATCGAGCCGATGGAGACCCGGCCCGTCGCGCGCATTCCCGAGGGCGAAGGCTGGAGCTACGAGCCGAAGTGGGACGGGTTTCGCTGCATCGCGTTTCGCGACGACGCCGACGTCGAGCTGCAGTCGAAATCCGGCGAGACGCTGACGCGCTACTTCCCCGAAGTGATCGAAGCATTGAGAACAGCCGGCGCGAAGCAATTCGTCGTTGATGGCGAGCTGCTCGTCCCCACCGGCGAAGGCTCGGACTTCGACGCGTTGCTGCAGCGCATCCATCCGGCCGAGAGCCGCGTCCGCCGCCTCGCCCACGAGACGCCGGCGTCCTATATCCTGTTCGACCTGCTCGTCGAGGGGCGCAGCCCTTTCTACGAGCGCACACTGCATGCCCGCCGCGAGCGGCTCGAGCCGTTCGTGGGGCGCAACTTCGCCGAGAACCCGACGGTACGGCTCTCGCCGGCGACGACGGATATCGCGCTCGCGAATCGCTGGCTCGCCGGCAGCGTCGCGCGGCTCGACGGCGTCATCGCCAAGCGGGACGTCGCCTACGCTTTCGGCAGCCGCGACGCAGCCGTGAAGATCAAGCGCAACTACACGGCCGATTGCGTTGTCGGCGGATTTCGCACCGGCAACGGAGGCGTCGTCGCGTCGCTACTGCTCGGACTCTACGACGATGGCAAGCTCAACCACGTCGGCTTCGTCGGTTCGATGAGCGCCGCGGAACGCAAGCGCGCGGCCGAACTGCTCAAGCCGATCGTCGAGCCGCCGGGCTTCACGGGCACCGCGCCCGGCGGACCCAGCCGATGGCGGCGCGGCGAAGCTTCCGAATGGTTCCCGGTGCGGCCGCAGATCGTCGTCGAGGTAGCCTTCGATCACGTTACGGGACACCGCTTTCGCCACGCCGCGCGGCTGCTGCGCTGGCGCCCCGAAAAGCGGCCCAGGCAATGCACGATGGAGCAATTATTGCACCCTTCGACGAGCTCAGGGTGACACGGGGCGGCTTATGGGATCGTGAGGTTTTCCGCGAGCTCCACCGTCACGGACGTGCCGGCATTGATGACGATGGGCTCGTGCGCGCTGACGCCGTAGACGTAGCCGCCCAGCGTCCCCGACTGCTCCTGCTTCACGGTCGAAGGACCGTTGCCGAGTCGCATCTGCCATGCGATCGGGCCGGGAGTGACGGTACCATATGGAACTCCCGCCATCGGCGAGAGCCGCTGACGCTGCTGGTATTGCGCCGCCGGGTTGATCTGGACCACACGCTTGTTGACGACGTAGGCGCTGATGCTCTTCTTCTGTCCGTTCGGAAGATGGATGGTCGTTAAGAAGAAGCCGACCCGCGCGCGATCCGATCCCGTCGGCTGCCGTACGTCGGTGATCCATCCGACGATGTAGGATCCGTGCAAGGCCGGGTGCGACGTATCCACGACGAGCAGCTTGAACTTGTCGCCGTAGGCCAGTTTGGAGGAATCCAGGTGCTCCTCGAGCGTGCATTGGATTCGCGTGCCGGCCTTGAACGTCTGCGACGGCACGAAGGTCGTGGCTTGCGCGAGCGCAGCACAGGCTGCGAACGCCGCCGCCGTTGCGGCGACTCTAACCGGCAAAGTTCGGTACACGAAGCTGTTCTCCATTAGACGCCGTCGCTTTGCGCAGCGCATCGACGCGGTCGAGCCGCTCCCAGGGCAGGTCGAGATCCGGACGGCCGAAGTGGCCGTAGGACGCCGTTTGACGATAGATCGGACGGCGCAGCTGCAGAGAATGGATGATAGCCGCCGGCCGCAGGTCGAACACGGACTTGACCGCGCTCGCGATGCGCTCCTCGGCGACGCGCCCGGTGCCGAAGGTCTCGATCGACACGCTCATGGGATGCGCGACGCCGATCGCATAGGCGACTTGCACTTCGCACCGGTCGGCCAGGCCCGCGCCCACGACATTCTTCGCGACCCAGCGCGCGGCGTAGGCACCCGACCGATCGACCTTCGTTGGATCTTTCCCCGAAAACGCGCCGCCGCCGTGGCGCGCCATGCCGCCATAGGTGTCGGCGATGATCTTCCGTCCCGTGAGGCCCGCGTCGCCCTTGGGACCGCCGATCACGAATCGGCCCGTGGGATTGACGTATACGCGCGTGCGCTCGTCGTACATCGCGACGGGAATCACGTGGTCGATCACCTTCTCGGTGATCTCGCGGCGAATCTCTTCCAAGGGGATCTCGGGGTCGTGCTGCGTGGAGACGACGACGGCCTCGACGCGCTGCGGGCGGTCTCCATCATATTCCACTGTCACCTGTGACTTGCCGTCCGGCCGCAGGTACGGGATATCGCCGTTCTTACGCACCGCGGCCAGATGGCGCGTCAAGTTGTGCGCCAGTACGATCGGCAGCGGCATCAGCTCGTCGGTCTCGCGGCATGCGTAGCCGAACATCATACCCTGATCGCCGGCACCGACCAGCTCGAACTCGTCGTCGTCGCCCGAACGAGCCTCCAGCGATCGATCGACGCCGAGCGCGATGTCGGGCGACTGCTCGTCAATCGAAACGCTGACGCCGCAGGTTTCCGCGTCGAAACCGATCGCCGATCGCGTGTAGCCAACGTCGCGGACGACCTCGCGCGCCACCTTCGGGATGTCCACGTAGGTCTTGGTCGTCACCTCGCCCGCGATGTGGATCTGGCCGGTGATCGCAAACGTCTCAACGGCCACGCGCGAATACGGATCGTCGCGCAGCAACGCGTCGAGCACCGCGTCGGAAATTTGATCGGCGAGCTTATCTGGGTGGCCCTCGGTCACCGACTCGCTGGTGAAGAGCCGCGCGTAGGCCACCTAGGTGCCCTCGCTCCAGGACGACATATATTTCACCTGCTCGGTCGTCAGCGAGTCGATCTCGATGCCCATCGAGGAGAGCTTGAGGCGCGCAACCTCTTCGTCGATCTCCAGGGGCACGTCGTAGACTTTCTTTTCCAGGTCGTCGTGGTGCTCGACCAGATACGCCGTCGCGAGCGCCTGATTGGCGAATGACATGTCCATCACGGCCGCCGGATGGCCCTCGGCTGCGGCGAGGTTGACCAGGCGCCCGTCGGCGAGGATGCAAACCTTGCGCCCGTCGTGCAGCTCGTACTGCTCGACGAACGCCCGCGGCTCCGTCTTCCCGCGCGCCATCCGCGCGATCGAACCGAGATCGAGCTCGTCGTTGAAATGGCCCGAGTTGGCGACGATCGCTCCGTCCTTCATCAATTTGAAGTGCTCCTCGCGCACCACGTGATAGTTACCTGTGACGCTGACGAAGATGTCTCCAATCTTCGCCGCGTCGCTCATGGGCATGACGCGGTACCCGTCCATCGTAGCCTCGATCGCCTTGCGCGGATCCACCTCGGTGACGACTACGTGCGCGCCCATCCCGGCCGCACGCGACGCGATGCCTCGTCCGCACCAGCCGTACCCGATCACGACCAGCGTTCGGCCCGCCAGTAGAACGTTCGTCGCGCGAACGATCCCGTCGAGCGTCGACTGGCCCGTGCCGTAGCGGTTGTCGAACATGTGCTTCGTGAGGGCGTTGTTCACGGCGACCACCGGGTAGGGCAGGACGCCGTCGCGCTGCATCGCGCGCAGGCGGATGACGCCAGTCGTCGTCTCCTCGCAGCCGCCGATCATCTTGGCGAGCTGAGCGGGATGCTTCGTGAAGATCGTCGTGACGAGATCGCATCCATCGTCCATCGAGATCTGCGGGTGGGTGGCGATCACGGATTCGATGTGCGAGTAGTAGGTCGCGTGATCTTCCCCCTTGATCGAATAGGTCGCGATGCCGTAGTCGCACAGGGCGGCGGCCACGTCGTCCTGAGTCGAGAGAGGGTTACTCGCGCAGAGCGCGATCTGCGCGCCGCCGGCCTGCAGCGCGAGCATGAGGTTCGCGGTCTCGGTCGTGACGTGCAGGCACGCGCCGATGCGCACGCCGCGCAGCGGCTTCTCGATCTCGAAGCGGTCCCGGATCTGGGCGAGAACCGGCATGTACGCCGCCGACCAGGCGATGCGCGAGCGTCCCGCCTCCGCGAGGCTACGATCTTTGACGTCACCCTGGGTGGGGTCCAAAACTGGCAAGTTCAACTCCTACGGTCTGGGCAAATGGCACGCCGCCCTTTCGCCGCAGGCTCGCCGAACCCATCCGCCAATTGAGGTCCGCGTGGAAACGCTCGACGATTATCTCCGGCGTCTGGCCTCCAACCAACCCGTTCCCGGCGGCGGCAGCGCCGCGGCGTTGATCGCCGCCGTCGCGGCCGCGCTGGTCGCGATGGTGGGCAGAATTGCGTCTGCGCCGCTCGCGGATGTCGTGGCGGAGGCGGATCGGCTGCGCGACGAGCTCGGCGCGGCTCGGCTGCGTGACGAGGCCGCGTTTGCCGGCGTCGTGGCCGCGCAGGCGCTGCCGAAGGACGACGAGGCTCAGGTGCGGTGTCGCCGCCGCGCCCTCGATGACGCGCTGCTTCGCGCCGCGGAGGCGCCGCTTCATGCGGCAGCGCTCGCGCTGCGCGTGCTCGAGCTCGCGCGGCGTCTGAGCGAGGCGCCGACGAAGTCGCTCGCGAGCGATGTCGGCTGCGCGGCGGAGTTCGCATACGCGGCGCTTGCCGGCTGCGCCTACAACGTTCGCATCAATCACAAGTACATGCGCGACGCTGCGACGATCGCGAGTCAGGCGGCCACGCTGGCCGAGTACGAAAACGCTGGTTCGAAGATCCTGGATCGGATACGACGGGCCTACAAGGAGCTGTAGGTCGCCGCTGCCATCCCGCCCAGGATCTCGCCGGCGACGTGTCCGGTGTCTTCGTCGTGCGGGCCGTTCATCGCGCCGATATAGAACGCGAACGCGACGTGGCGCCCCGAGCGTGTGGTGGTGTAGCCGGCGAGACCTTTCTCGGTGATCTCACCGCCGTTTAAATAGTTCGTGCCGCCGTCGGTACCGGTCTTGGCGAACACTTTACCGCGCGCCGGAGAGGTTTTCTGAATGTCTACGAGCGTGCCGTCGATGCCGAGGGTCGGGAGACCGCGCAGCAATAGCGGATACCAGCTCTGCGCGTGTGCCCACGCGAGGTATCGCACCATGAACTCGGGGCTAAAATAGGCGCTGCTGCCCTCGCCGTCTTGCTGCGCCGCCTGATCCACCGCGAGGCCGGCGCCGGCCAACAGCTTCGCCTCGAGCGCGAACCCGTTCTTGAGGTAGTCGCTGGTCGAGTGCGCCCGATAGACCGCCCACATATATGGCATCAACGTTGCGTGTAGATTTTGGCTGACTTTCAACGTGATGTAGGCATCCTCCGAAAGCGGCGGCGAGACGTGCTTCGCAACGAGATCTTCGGCGGGATAGCCGTGCAAGGTCGCCGACGGCGACCCGGCCACCGTTACACCCGCATCGCGCAGGGCAACCGTGAAAGCGGCCTGTGCGAAGAGCCGCGGCTCGGGCACGCGATACGCGTACAACACGCTCGGCCCTACGGGCTGCGAACCGGTGATCGTGACCACGTGGTCTCCGGAAGACTGGCGCGCGTCGGCGCTGAGGTCGACCGTCGCGTCGCTCTTGGGGGGCGCCGTTACCGCGTGGTTCACGAAACGCACGTACGGCGTCTGAGGAGATACGGCGATTCCGACCGGATCGCCCGGATGCGCCCCGGGCGTCACCGTCACGTCGACGACGTTGTCGTTGACGACGATCGGCGAGACGATCACGCCCGTCCCGCCCTCGGCGCCCTGATCCGGGAACAGCGACGTGTCGACGGCGACTCCGCCCTCGACCCGTTTGACGCCGGCCCGCGCCACCTGGGCCGCCAACTCGCGCAATACTGCGAGCGGATCTCCGGGGACGGCCTTCGTGTCGGCCGAGCCGTCATAGGCGTGGTCCTCGTTCTCAAAGGCGAGGGTGCCGTCAGGTCGGATGCGCTGCGAGAGGTTCGGGTCGCCGCTGGCCACGAGCACGAGATCGCCGTTCAGCGTGCCCTGCGCGTCGATCGGACCGGTGCGGTAGACCGGCGTGGTCCAACGGAAGTTCGGCCCCAGGAGCGCGAGGCTCGTTCCTTCCGTCAACAGCTTCGTCGTCGACGCGGCGACCATCAGCACGCCGGCATTGCGAGCGTACAGCACGCGACGTGAATCGAGGTCGTAGACTTCTCCCGCGACGATCGAGTGCGTGAGCCGCGGCGTGCGCGTCGGCGCGTTGATCGCCGCCGCCAGCGCCGCCGCACTCAACATGTCAGCGACGAGCCCCGGTTAGGCGAAGACTTCGACGAGCTCGAGGAACGGCGCGATATCCGCGGCGTCCACCTCCATGCCGACGCCCGCCGTGTGGTAGCGGATGTCGTGGAAGTCCATGCCGCCGGTCATCACGAGCCCGTACTTCTTGGCCGTCTCGCGAAACTCGGCCGTGTCGGCCGCGTCGTGCAACGGGTAGAAGACCTCGAGTCCGCGCAGACCGTGCCCTGCCAACTCGTCGATCAGAACGCGGTCGCGCAGCCGTCCGGGATGCGCGAGCACCGGGATGCCGCCCGCCTCCGCTATCTTTTCGATCGCGCGCTCGGGGGTCGTGTACAGCTGCGGGACGTAGCCGGGTCTGCCGCGCGAGAGCGCCCGTTTGAACGCGGCGTCCACGCTGTCCACGATGCCCAGCCGCACGAGCGCCTTCGCGACGTGCGGACGCCCGATGGCGACCGCGCCGCCCGACTCGCGTAGGACGTCGTCCAGCGTGATCGAGTAGCCCGCCTGACGCAGCCGATCCACCATCGTCTCGGCGCGCAGGCGGCGCTGAGTCTGATTGTACTCCAGCAGCTCGTTGATCGGCGAGGGTCCGAGCGGGACGCCGTAGCCGAGGACGTGCACCTCGTTCTCGCGCCACGTCGTGTTGATCTCGATGCTCGTGATCACGCGGGCTCCCGGCGGCGGCTCGAACATGCCGTACGCGGCCAGCGTGTCGTGGTCGGAAATCGAAAAGAGCTCGACGCCGCGTTCCGCCATGAAATCGGACAGCTCTTGCGGCGAAAGAGTGCCGTCGCTCATCCGCGTATGCGAATGCAGGTCAATGTTCAAGGTTCGCGGCCTTCTCCTCTAGCTTGCGGCGTTGGACCAGCAGCGAGATAGCGGTGCGCTCGCTCTCGCCGATGGCGACCACGACGAACGACGGCGCGCAGACGGCGTCCAGCTGCGCGCCCTTCAAGTAACTGCGTGCGATGGCCACCGCTTTGATCGACTGATTGATAGCTCCGGCGCCGACTGCCTGCAGCTCGACGCTGTCACGCTCGCGCAACGCGGCCGCCAGCGCTCCGGCCACCGCGTTGGGATTGCTCTTCGCCGAGACCTTCAGGGTCACGCCCGAATTCATGGGAGGCCCTTGAGAAAAATGCGCTTGATTTCGCTCGCCTTTCCTGAGCTTGGATCGATTGTGAC
>JAFAJV010000021.1 GCA_019235995.1 Vulcanimicrobiota bacterium | reverse complement strand
GAGCAACAGCATCGATCAGAACTCTCCGCAGCGCCGGCTATCCGCCGACTTGGCGGATGCGCTCAACAAGCTGTCCGGAGTGAGCGTCTCGACCGCGAACGACGACAGCGACGCGACGCAGACCATCTCGCTGGAGGGCCACGACCCCACCCAAACGCAGCTGACTCTCGACGGAATACCACTCACCGCGCCGGGTTCGGCGGGCAATCTCGCGGGGTTCGCCACCGACCTCTTTGCGGGCGCCTCCGTCCATATGGGTCCGACTCTGGGTGGTCTTGGCGGCTCGGTGAACTTCAGCACGCTTCAACCGACGCTGAGCTGGGAAACGCAGGCTCAGTTGTCGGCCGGGAGCTACGGGCGCGATAACTACTCGCTTGCGGAAACGGGATCGCTCGGAAAGCTCGGCCTCGCCATGCAGACGGTCAATCGTTTGTATCCGAGCCTCGTGGACGGCGACTTCTATGAAGACGCGAGTGGCCTGAGTTACATGCACGACGGCGACAGCACGATATCCGGAAACCTCTTCAGCGCGCGCTACGAGTTCGGCGATTCCGACTCGTTGAGCGGCATGTTCATGAGCTCTAACCGCAGCACGAACCTCGTCTGCTTGCGTTATCCCGGCGATCCCGCGACGACGCTGCCGTGTGGGTACGGGCCGAACAACACCGATACGACGAACCTCCAGCTGTACTCGCTCACCGACAATGCGCTGGTCGGTGCGACGCAGCTCCAAACGTCGCTCTTTTCCTTCGACTCCAGCGGCGTCTTGAACCAGCTGGCGCGATACGTCAACGGAGTGCCCTCGCCGACGGGCTACTCCTCCAGCACGAAGTCGCGCGGCTACGTGGTCAACGCGACCCTTCCGGCTCAACAGCGCCACACGATCTCGATTCAGGCATACGGGACGTCGTCGCAGTTTGCAACGACACCGCTCGTCGCGCAGGCGGAGCCGTACTACAGTGGCCTGCAGACGGCACAATATTCGGTCTTACAGGCAACCGACACGATCCACTCCAACGATAAGCTCACGCTCTTGGGATCGGCCGGTCTCAGCACCGCGACCGGCAACAACGGCGTGTCCGAGCTCGCGAGCGTCGCCGCGACGTGGCGGCCGACGTCGCGGGACAGCTACAGCGCATCCTTCGCGCTGGGCGGAGCCGCTGCCACTCAAGGTCGCCTTCAGATCCTGAGCGATCCCGCTTCGCTGCGCTTCGACTGCGACGGGAAGGTCGCTTATGGAAACGCGCCGGGACAGCAGCCGCAGAATAGCTCGTCGACCTCCGCGCGCCTCACCTACACGCACCAGCTCCACGGCGGGAACGTCTCGCTGACGCTGTACCGCCAGCTGCAGAACGGAGTACTGCTTCCGGTCTACGTCGACGGCGTCGTGCTCAATCAACTCGGCGAGCTGCCTCCCGGCTATCTCACGCAAGTTGCCGCGCTGTACAACTCTCCCGCCGGCTGCAACGCCCCGCCGGGCACTCCCTTTACGGCACGGCAGCTCTACTTCACGACGCCGATCGCCGGAGTGCAGCGGCTGTATCAGGGCGCGGAGCTCACCGGATACTTCACGCTCGGCGATCTCGTCGTGCAGGGCTATTACAACGTCACCGGAGCGCAGGCCGACTCGAACAGCTATATCTTCGCCAATCCCTGGTCGATCACGATCCCAGGCCAGCAGCTTCCCAACGTGCCGCTGATCAAATCGGGACTCGTGCTCGACTATAAGGCACCCCGCTCGATGTTCGAGTGGCTCGCCGACATGCAGCACGTCGGCGCGAACAATCCGAACAACCTGCCGCCGTATACGACGTTCGATGCCGGCGTCACGGCCCAGCTCACGCGCGGAACGCTAACGCTCGCCGCGAGCAACATCACGAACACGTACGCCGGCATTTTTGCGAGCCCCGCCAATGCCGTTCCCTTCACGACCGCGGGCGGCACGTTGCTGCCCAACATCGCGCGGCCGCTCGCGCCGCGGACGATTTCGGTCACCTACTCCGCGAAGTTCGGCCAGGGCGTGTCGTCGCAGACAGGCACCGCCTTCCGGGCGCGGGGTACCGGAGGCGGCGGTCTGTTCGGCGGTCCCGGCGGCGCGCCGGGCGGGGCCGCGGGCCCCGGCGCCGGGCGCGGGTTACAGTCGCTATTCTCGCCGCTGCCCCAGACGCCGCCGGCCGACCCGTTCGCGGTGGTCGCCAACCCCGCCACGTGCGGCGCCGACGGCGCAACCAAGGCGCGTCAGCTTGCCGCGGAGCTCAAGGCGTTTACGGCGCGCGTCGAAGCCGCGCGCACCGCGGCCGGCTATCCCGCGACGATGCAGACACCGGCGCTCGCAGACGCGACGATCACGTACCATGGCCTCGGCACGACGTATGCGCTGGGCATCACGCCCAAGGGCAGTGGGATGCTGCGCGCCGTCGCGAGCTGTCTTTCGGTGCACGTCGCTCGCGCCGACGACGTCACGCAGCGCAAGCTGTTTGCGCCGTCGAGTCCGTTGTTCTTCGTGCCGCAGCTCAACTTCATGCCTGCCGCCGGACTGTACGCCGTCGCCCGCACGCCGCGTGCGGGTCAAGAGATGTTCCGCGTCTACAAGCTACCGACGGCGCCGCCGAACGATCCATTCCAGGTGCGCGCATCACAATCGTGTACGGGCGACGTGAAGAACCTCGCGACGCAGGCGCTCCGGGAACTGCGCAATCACTTCGCCGGCGGTGCGGCGACGCCGAGTTGGACGGTCACGCCGCATTCGACGAGAGCCGGCGCGTGGTACGAGCTCGATCCGGGAGATCCGACGGTGCTGCCGGCACTGGTCGCTTGCGGGCGCATCGCCGCGACCACGACCGACGAGCTAGCCCCGCGCGGGCTCAACGGCAAGACGGTTCCCGAGCTGAATTATGCGCCGAGCGTGGGACTCTACCTCATCCGCCCGAACGATCGGCCGGCGATTCCGAATGCCTCGCCCTCGCCGGGGCCGTGACCCGGGACCTTACTCCTTCGATCTCGGCGTGAATGCGACGCCCGCCGCCGCGCCCGCGCTGAGGCCGTCCGTGAGGCTGTACTGATAGGTGAGGCTCGTCGGCGTGTAGCCGTAGACGTCGACGCGGGCGCGCTGATAGTCCGCGGCGGCAAACAGCTTGCCATCGCCGTCCAGGTGTCCGGTCATGGTCGCGTGCTTCAGCGTGAAGGGGCCGCCGATCAGCGTGCATTGCGGTCTGCAGCCCTGGTAAACGTAGAGCTGACTGCCGGTGCCGGACCAGCTGATCGAGAGGATGTTGCCCTTGGAATCGAGCTCGAGCCCGCCGTAGGCCTTGTTCTGATAGCCTCCCGACTGCTGGCCCGAACCTGCGCAGTGCTGGAAGTACGTGAGAGTCGAAACGAACGATGACGTGACCGCGGACGCCCAGCAGTCGCCGTTGTTCGCCATCGCCACGCCCGCGACTTGCACCATGTTCTTGTTGGTGAGGTTCGTCGTGCAGCCGTTCGCGAGCGTGCAGACGGAGATGCTGCCGTTGCCGCTGTTGTCGAAGACGTTGGCGACGGCGATGTTTCCGGTCGCCGCATCGTCGCTGGCAGCGTCCAGCGGCTGACCGTATGGGTCCGTGAACGACCCCAGCTGCTTGCCGCACATGCGTGGTCCGCCAATCACGGTGATCGAGCTCGTGAAGCTGTCGGGGAGCATCACGTCGCCCGCGGGATCGGTGGCGATCCGGTCGGCAAAAGACGCGCCCTGGAGCTGGCAAAAGGGCCTCGGGCGCCCGTTCTTGTCGCGATATCCCAAGATCTGCGAGGACGAAACGCCGGTCTGCAAATCGACGTAGAGGCCGCGCTGCGTTATCCGAGCCGGCGATTTGCGCGCGGGCGCCTCCGGCATCTGCGTCGAGGGAACCGGTGACGGGGCGCACGCCGTCAGCAGCACAGCGGCGGCGATGAGTCCGACCCCAAGTCGGGAGGCATGCGAAGTGCTCATCCATCTCGCTTCGGCTGCGGCGGCGCAGTATCATCGTTGACTTCCGCTTCCCGGGAACGGCCCATCGCCCTGGCGCGCTCGACCATCTCGCGCATCCGCGGATGCTCGCCGCGAATCGTCGCGACCCACGGCTCGAAGCGCGGTACGTTCTCGCCCGTACGGAACAAGAAGTACCAGACGTTCATGTCGCCCATGAGCGCGAATCGTTTCTTGAAGTCCTTCGCCAGCGCCGCGTAGGAGTCGAACGAGCGAAGGTACTTCACGAACCCGCCGTTCTCCCGATCGGCGTCGAGCATGGCTCGAGCGTTGCGAATCGTGGCGTGAATCTTTCGCCGCATGCGCAGGACGCCCGGCGTGGCGAGGATGCGGTCGACGTCCGCTTCGTCGTACGCCGCCACCCTGGTCGTGTCGAAGCTTTCGAACGCCTCACGATAGGCGTCCCAGTGTTGGGCGATCTGCTTCCAGCTCACGCCGGCCTGGAAAACGGCCCGCGTCATCACCTCGAAGTAGTCGGCCAGCGAGCGGGGCTCGATCACGTCCGGAATGGTCTCGGCCACGCTCGCGGTCTTCGACCTCGGACGTCGTGTTTATCCTGAGGCTTGGGGCGGCAGGGACGGGCGGGGCGAAGGTCGCAGAACGCCGGACACAAATGCTGCTCTGGTCCCCCGCTAGGATTCTCGGAGATTTCGGTTGCGAAGTCCGCACGGTAGGCAGAGTCTAAGGAGTTTCTGGTTTCGTGTACGTCGATGAAATGCTCAACTGTGTGGACTGCGGGCGCCAATTCGTCTTCAGCTCGGGCGAGCAGCGGTTCTACGAGCAGAAGGGCTTCCAAAACAAGCCGAATCGCTGTCCGGACTGCCGGCAGGCGCGCAAGCAGATGCGCTCCAGCGGCGGCGGGGGCGGCGAGCGCACGGGGCGGCCACGCGAGATGTTTACGGCAACGTGCAGCCAGTGTGGCGGGGTGGCCGAGGTGCCGTTCAACCCGCGTGGTGACAAGCCCGTCTACTGCCGGGACTGCTTCGCCTCGCGCCCGTCATATCGCTGACCCAACACACACCCCGCAGCCCTAAATCCTCGTACGACGCGGTCATCATCGGCGCCGGCCACAACGGCCTGGCGTGCGCCGCGCTCTTGGCGCGGGCGGGCCATTCAGTCGCGGTCTTCGAGCGCCGCGAACGCATCGGCGGCGCCGCCGTCAGCGAAACGGACGTCTGGCCCGGATACACCGTGTCGACGGCGTCGTACGTGTGCAGCCTTCTCGACCCGTGGCTGGTCGAGGAGCTCGGTCTTCGAGCGCACGGGCTTTCCTACTATCGCAAGGATCCGTACGCGTTCACGCCGCTGCAGGACGGGCGCTCCTTGCTGCTGGGAGCGGATCCGGCGAGCAACGCCCGCGAGATCGCCGCATTCGATGCGCGCGACGTCGCTGGCCTCGATGGGTACGTCGAACGCACCAATCGGCTCGGGAGGGCGTTGTTCGATTCGTTCTCTGACGACGAGCCGCGATTCGACCGCTTTGACTCCGACACGCGTGCGATCTTGTGCGGCTCCGCCGCCGAGTTGGTGGAGCGCTACGTCGCGACGCCGGTGCTCCAGGCGGAGCTCGTCAACGACGGCCTGATCGGAACGTATCTCGGCCCGCGCGATCCGGGGACGGGCTATGTGCTCGCGCACCATCTCGCCGGTCGCGTGCTGGGTGTGCAGGGAGCATGGGCATTCGTGCGCGGCGGTATGGGATCGGTTTCGCAAGCGCTGGCCTCCGCCGCGACCGCACACGGCGCCGAGATCTTTCGCGAGGCAGCCGTGACGCGAATCGTGACGGACCACGACGGCGCCGCTCGCGGAATCGATACGAAGTTCGGCGTCGTGCGGGCGAGCGCCGTCGTCTCGAACGCGCATCCGCGAACGACGTTCCTCGAGCTGCTCGATGCCGATGTCGAGCGCCCGCTGCGCGACAAGCTCCAAGCGTGGCGCAGCGTCGGCCCCTCCCTGAAGCTGAACCTGGCCCTGGGCGAGCTTCCGAACTTCACCTGTCGCCCGGGCACGAATTCGCAGCCGCACCACCATGCGACGATCCACGTCGCGCCCTCGATCGACTACCTGCAGAAGGCGTACGAGGACGCTCGGACCGGCGGCGAGAGCGAGGAGCCGCTGATCGAGTGCTTCCTGCAGACGCCGACGGACGCGTCGCTGGCCCCACCCGGAAAGCACATCCTCGCGATCTTCGCGCAGTACTTTCCGTACGACCGGCCCGGCGGATGGACGGAGAAGAAGCGGGAAACCGCCGCGGATGCGATCGTGGCAATCCTGGCGCGGTACGCGCCGAATCTCCCGGGCGCTATCGAACACCGCCAGGTGCTCGCGCCCCCGGAGCTCGAGTCGCGCTTCGGCCTGCTAGGCGGCCACATCTTTCACGGCGAGCTTCTGCCGGGGCAGATCTATGAAGACCGCTTTGCGACGCGCACGCCCGTGCGGAACCTGTACCTCTGCGGCTCGGGCGCCCATCCCGGAGGTTGTGTGAGCGGCTTTCCCGGGAAACGCGCCGCCCGCACTATCCTGCGGGATAAGTGGCCGCGTTAGCGCGCTGGAAATACACCGTTCACGAACGATTGGTACATTCGCGAGATGCAGATCACGTGGAAACCAGTGCACGACGGCGCAGACGCGCCGCGCGCGAAGCTGCCTGACAGCGTTTTCGCATTTCCGAAGGAGCGGAAAGAACCGTTAACCGACGCCGCGCACGTGCGCAGCGCGATCGCGCGCTTCAGCGAGGTACGGGGCGTCAGCGAGGCCGAGCGCGCGGCCGCGTTCGAGAACATCAAGGCCGCCGCCGATTATTTCGGCGTCACGCTGAGGGCGACGAGCTGGCACGATCTCGTCGGGTAACGGGCCGGCCGCCGAGTAGGATGAGCACCACCGACGCGATGACCGCGGAGCCGCCGGCGATGATGTTCCAGGTGACGGGCTCGCGCAAGATCACTGCGCCGAGAATGACGGCGACCACGGGATTGACGTTACCGTACGTGGAGACCGTCGCCGTCGGAAGCGTGCGTACCGCATACGCGTAGGCGCTGTAACCGAGCATCGCGCCGGCCGTGATCAGCCACACCATGCCCCACAGCGACGGCCCGGAGATCGCGGCCAGCCTCACGTGCGAGGCCTCGCCCAACAGCAGCCCCACGACGAGCGAGATCCCGCCGCCGACCACCATTTCTAACGAGGTGGTCACGCCGCTGTGCTCGTTGCCGCGCGCGAAGATCGATCCGGCGGCCCAGAAGATCGACGCGATCAGGATGACGCCGGCGAAGACGACGTCGACGTGCCCGGCGCCTTTGCCCACGAGCAGCGCGATGCCGGCCGTGCCGAGGAGCACGCCCGCGATCGCGGACGTGCTCGGCGGCTTGCGCGCCAGCAGCGCGTCGAGCAGCAGCATCCAGATGGGCGTGCTCGCGAGCAGCAGCGCCGACGTGCCCGATTCAACGCGAGTTTCCGCGAGGCAGAGCAAGCCGTTGCCGATCACGAGCAGCGACACGGCGACGATCGCGATGCGCAGCATCTCCGCAGGGCTCGGCAGCCGGAGTTTCTCCTTGGAGGCGATCCAGTGCAGGGCGAAGAGCAGCGAGCCGGCGATCAGGTAGCGGATTCCCGTCATGAGATACGGCGGAATGGTCGTGACCGCCACCCGAATGCCGAGATAGGTCGAACCCCAGACCAAATACACGACGATCAGCGAGATCCAGGGCAAAGCGTCGGACCGGCGTGTCACTCGCCAAAGAACTATTAAACGCCGAAGAGAGTTTCGGGCCTCTCAGAAACCTTTACACGGCGCCCTTGTAGAATACGGCATGAATAGAATATGTATGGCGCTGGCGCTTGCGTTCAGCGTGATTCCGATTGCGGCGGTCGCCGATGACGACAAGGACTGGGCACAACTCAGCCCCGCGCAGCGGCAGGCGATCCATCAGACGTTCGAACGGTTTGCCACCCAAGAAGAGCAACTGCACCTGCAGATGCGCTCTCAGATTCTCAGCGGGCTGTCGCCCGTGCATCGCCGCGCGGTGGGCGCGACGATCGGCGACTTGGCCGTCGCGGCCAACCCCGATCCGGAGATGGCGGCGAAACGGCTCGACATGATCCTCTCACCCGGTGAGCGGCAGCGCGTTTTAACCGCACATTCGTCCTTCTACCAGCAGAGCCGGCAGCTCCACGACCAGATGCGCACCGAGCTCCGCAGCGAGATGCCCGCCGATGCCCATCCCTCTTCGTCGAACCACGACCGGGAGAACCAGATGGCACAAATGCAGCCCGACGCGGGCATGGTGCTGCTGGCGGTCCTTTCACCGCATCCTCACATGATGGACATGGGCGACCACCACGGGTTCGGGATGCACATGGAGGGTGCACCGCCGCACTAAGAAACAACGGGCGGCGTGGGGCCAACCTCGTGGCAGCGCACGCTCTGGCTGATGGTAACGGTGCAGGCGATGATGTCGTTCGCCTTCTCCGTTTCCGGCCCGTTTCTGCCGCTCTACATCATCCAGCTCAGCGTTAAGCCGATCGCGGCGGTTTCGATCTGGGCAGGCGTGATCGCGTCGGCAAACTTCTTGTTGGCCGCGATCTTCTCGCCGATCTGGGGCGGATTTGCGGACCGGACCGGACGCAAGGCCATGGTGATTCGCTCGTGCGTCGCGATCGCGGTGTTCACGGGGCTCATGGGCCTGGTCCAGAACGTCTGGCAGCTCTTCGCGGCGCGCGCGTGCATGGGCATCTTTAGCGGCTTCTCGGCAGCCGCCATCGCCATGGTCGGCACGGCCGTGCCCGAGGAGAGCCTCGGCTTCTCGCTAGGATGGATGGCGACGGGACAGCTCATCGGCGGCCTCTGCGGCCCGCTGTTCGGCGGATTCCTCGCCGACCGGCTGCACGATTACCGGCAAGTGTTTTTCGTCACCGCGGCCGTCTCGCTCGCGGCCACGCTCGTCTGCGCCCTGCTCGTCCGCGAACATGCCAAACCGGCGCAGTCGTCCGACGCGCAGGCGCCATTTTGGCAGAGCCTGCGTGAGATCGCCCTGCATCCGCAGCTCGCGCCGATGTTTCTCGTCGTATTGCTCGCCCAGGTCGTGGCGTTCGGCGTGCAGCCGATCGTGCCGCTCTTCGTGCGTGCCTTGGCGGACGGCGCGCCGTGGATCGCCACCGCCGCGGGGCTGGCCTTTGCGGTGACCGGTCTTGCCGACCTCATCGCGTCGCCGTTCTTGGGCAAGCGCAGCGACCGCATCGGCTACCGGCGCGTGCTGTTGATCTCCCTCTGCGGCGTGGCCGCGTTCACGATTCCTCAAGCATTCGCGCGCGCTATCGGCACGTTCATCGCGCTGCGCTTCGGCGTCGGGCTCTTCTTGGGCGGCGTGTTACCGACGGCAAACGCGCTCATCGGACGTCTCTTTCCGCTCGAGCGGCGCGGGCAGGTCTATGGCATCACGTCGAGCGCCACGTTTCTCGGAATGTTTTTCGGTCCGCTGCTGGGCGGAGCGATCGGCGCGCGCTTCGGCTTCGAGGCGGTGTTCTTGACGATCGGCGCGCTCGCATTGGCAAACTTCGTGTGGGTCGCAATCAGCGTGCGGGCGGCTCCGGAGGCTGCGTCGCTTCGCTGAAAGCCCGCACGAGGCGCTCGATGCCCGCCCGATCCTCCTCGCCGAAACGCGCGAGCGCCGGGCTATCGCAATCGAAGACGCCCCAGAGCCGATCGCCGGCGAAGAGCGGCACGACGATCTCGGAGCGCGAGGCCGTGTCGCACGCGATGTGATCGGCGAAGGCCGCGACGTCGTCGACCACGAGCGACGCGCGCCGCGCTGCGGCCGCGCCGCACACTCCGTGCCCCGCGGGCAGCCGCGTACAAGCGGGGCGTCCGGCGAACGGTCCGAGCACGAGATCGCCGGACGGCGCGCAACGATAGAAGCCCACCCAGTTGAGGTCGGGCAGCTCGTGGTAGACGAGGGCTGCGAAGTTGGCGCCGTTGGCCATGAAGTCACTCTCGCCCGCGAGCAGCTCGCGGACCTGGCGTTCGAGTCGATCGTAGATCGCGAAGACGCTCACGGCGCGTAGGGATCGCGGCTGTAGAGGGGTGATTGCGCGCCGTCCACGGTGACGGGATACCACGGTTCCCCGGTCCGCTTGTGCAGCAGGTCGAAGCGCGCGCCGCTCCCGCGCACGTGCGCGACCATCACGGTGTACCGCAGCGCCTGGCCGGCGGCAAGCCGCGGAGTCTCGTCCGCGCGAACGAGGTAGGCGCCGCGACCGCCCGGCGCGTTGAGGACTGTCGCAAGGCCGTCGGGATCGACGACGACCGCGCTCGCCTGATCGACGCCGAGCGCGTAGACCGCCCGCGCGTTCGGGAGCAGCCGGTCACGAAGGATGCGGGCCAGGAATGCCACCGTTCTGCCGAAGCGGTCGCGAACGACGAAGTGCGTATCCGTGATCGTGTCGGCGAGCGCCGGCCATGCGAAGAGTCCCGTCGTGAAGCTGATGCGGGCCTCGAGCGGGTTGGCGACGGCGTCCGCGGTGTGCGTGTCGAGGTTGAGCCGATCGCCGGCGACGGAGTCGTAGACGACGGCGCCTTGAATGGCCAAGCCCGCGCTGCCCCCGCCGACGACTCCGCCGCGCGCGTACACGTTGCGCACGGCCGCCATGAGCGCGCTGCCCTTCCAGGCGACATAGTGGGCTTGGTCGCCGCCCGCGAAATACACGGCGTCCGCGCGATCGACGAAGGGCGCGACCGCGTCGACAGCGTCGCGCGACGCGCATGGAGGGATGAGGATCGTCTGCACCGATGCAAAGTTTCCGTCACGATAGAACGGGCGATCGTAGATGTCACGATCCGAAGCGCGAAGCACGACGACGTTCCCTCCGCGCGCCACCGAGTTGCCAACGAGCCGCCGGTGCATCCACCGAAGTGACTCAACCGGCGCCTCGAGCGCGCCGCCGCCGTCGAGCAGCAGCCCGGGGCCGTGAAGACGCGTGGTTTCGGCGTAATTGCCGTAGCGCGGGAATACCGTCACGGAGCAGGTCAGGGACGCGCCCAAAAGAAGGCTCAGCATCATGCGCACCCTTACGTCGATCCTCACGCTTTCCATCCTTGCCGCGTGCGGAGGCTCCGGCGTACCGGCGACGCTGCAGCCCTCGGCTGCACGCGGCGCCGCAGCGGCGTTGCCTGCGGTTCCGGTCGTCGGCGGCTGCCAGATCTTTCCGTCGAACAATCCATGGAATACCGACATATCGAACTACCCGCTCGATCCGCGGTCGGCTGCGTACATCGCGGCGCTGCCGGGGAATCTCCATCCGGACTTCGGACAAGATCCACACTACGGGATTCCGTTCAACATCGTCCCGAGCACGCAAAAGAAGGTGCCCGTGACGTTTATGTACGGCTCGCAAAGCAATCCCGGCCCCTATCCGATTCCGCGGAATCCGCAAATCGAAGGCGGCAAACACTCTACGGGCGACCGCCACGTCCTCATTCTCCAGCAGGGCAAGTGCAAGTTGTACGAGATGTGGGACGCCTTTCCGCTCGACCACGGCAGGCGCTGGCGAGCGGGCTCGGGAGCGCTCTTTCATCTGAACTCGAACAAGCTGCGGCCAAACGGCTGGACATCCGCGGACGCGGCCGGTCTGCCGATTCTCCCCGCCTTGGTGAAGTGCGCCGAGGTGCAGGCCGGCGCGATCGAACACGCGCTGCGCGTGACGTTCAGCCAGACGCAAGAGGGCTACATTCATCCGGCGACTCACTACGCGAGCGACAGCCGTTCCAAGACGCTCCCTCCGATGGGCCTGCGCATCCGGATGAAGGCGTCGTACGACATCTCGGGCATCACCGGCCAGGCACACGTCATCGCGGTCGCCATGAAAACGTACGGCATGCTCGTCGCCGATAATGGGTCGAATTGGTACTTTCAGGGAGAGGGCGGCAAGACGTCGAGCTGCTGGAACAATAACGACCTCGATCAGCTCAAAAACGTGCCCAATACGGCGTTCGAAGTGGTAAAGACGGGGAGAATTCTCCGAAAGTAGGCGCGGAATGCGCCTCCGCGATGGAGTTAATATGCGTTAAGACCATTTGGCTACACCCGCGAGGACGGCTCCCCGCCAAATATTGAAGGTAAACGCCGGCCGCGTTACATATATGTGGCCCTGAAGCATCCCCACCGTATTACATCCGACGGAGCAATCGCTGATGGAACGGATCACCGAAGGCGACGGCTTGCTTTCGAGCTCCTGGTTGAAACGCAGCGCAGGCAAACTGCTGCTGCTGGTAGGCCTCCTGGCGTTCGTGGCCTTCTGTGCCATAATTATCCAGATCTTCGCGAGATATCAGTACGTGGTCGACAACGGGGTCATTTGGCGCATCGACCGGTTCACGCAGCAGACGTGCCGAGTCGTATCGGGCCGCACGAACTGTGCGGGGCCCATGCATAGCACGAGCACCAGCATTAGCATCAGCCCGAGCCTGAGCACGAGCGCGCATCTCTACGTCCTCAAGAAGAAGAACTAAGGCGCGAATAAGCGGTGCCGTACTTCGCGGTGATTCGCGATCGCGGCGCGGCGTGGGATTGGTCGCGACCCATGCGCCGTCAAGAGGCATGGCAAGCGCACGCGCGATTCATGGACGAACTTGCCGAAGCGGGATTCATTTTGGCGGGCGGTCCGCTCGGCGGCGAGGACGATGCGCCCCGCGTTTTGCACGTCATTTCCGCTTCCGACCGGGCCGCGGTCGAGGCGAAGCTCGACCAGGATCCGTGGACGGCAATGGGGCTACTTCAAACCGCGAGCATCGAGCCGTGGACCGTGCTGCTAGGAGAGCTCCGCCGGCCGCCGTAGCCGACGCTTATGTCATGAGGATGTTTTGCATCATGCCGGTGTCTTCGTGCGGCAGGACGTGGCAATGAAAGACCGTCTTGCCGGTCCACTGCACGAAGCGGACCCGTATCGTTAGGCTGCCGTTCTTTCCATTTCTCTTCGGCGGGATCGCGAAGGTGTCCCAAATCTCGATGGGACGGTTCGGTGCATCGTTGATCGCGAACAGCTGAAAGGAGTTCTCGTGCAGATGGAAAGGATGGACGTCGTCGGTCTTGTTGACGATGCGCCACTCCTCGCACGTGCCGACTTTCGGCTGCGTCGGACACTCCATCTCTTGATAGAGCTTGCGGTTGACCGTGAAACCGAAGCCGGTGAGCAGATCGGTTCGCGGGCCCTGGTCGAAGACGAATCTGCGCCGGGCGACGATATCTTTGTCCTCGATCACGGGATACTCGCGCGTCGGCTTGGGCAGCTCGGTCGGGATGCCCATTTTCACCGCGCCTCCGGCTACGTGGAACTTTGCGACGTCGAATGGTCCGCCGGCCCATGGGAAGATTTCGCGTGCCGCCAGCGAGGATAGCGTGTACGTCCCCTCGGCTTTCGGCGCACGCACGAGCAGCTCGATGCGGTTGGCTTGCGCCGCGAGCCGGATGGGCGCGGTGAAGAGGTTCTCGGGCGTGATCTCGGTCACGCCGCTTCCGCTCATGTCGAGCTGCGCCGCTTCGAGCAAGTTGATCCCATCGAATCCGATCTGCCACGCGTCAAAGCCGGGGAGCGCCAGCAGCAATGGGGCGCGGTTCATGCCGTTGAGGAGCCGAATGCGAAGGACCTCGCCCGGCCGCACGTGATACTCGGGAACGCCCAGCGGCGTAAAGACCGGCGGCGAGTCGGCGGTCGCGTTGCGCACCCAGTACGCCGCCTCGCCGTTCACGGTGAGCATCGTGAACTCGGTCCCGAAAGTGTATCCGCCCTCTTTGGGCGTCTTGTAGGCGACGTACTCTCGCTCGTAGACGCCGTGATGCGTCTTGCTGCGGTTCACGTTGAGCGACTGGACGACGAGGAAGATCTCGCGCGCGGCGGCGACCTCCGGGACCTCGTCGATGGGACCCCGGACGACGATGAGGCCGGCCATGCCGCCGCTGACCTGCACGTCGGTCGAGCCGTGCTTGTGCGGATGATACCAGTGCAATCCGCTCGGGTGATCGTGCGGTATCGGAAAGTTGTAGAGGAAATCGCGGCCCGGCAGGATCGCCAGCATCATCGCATCCGGATCGCTCGTGCCGACGGGCGCGAAGATGTGCGGAACAGTTTGAAGGCCGTGGACGTGGAGGTTGGTGGTGTTGAACCCGTGCGGGTTGTTCATGGGGTCGATCTTTTGCGAAGGCTTGACGTCGGGCCGGATCGTCGCGTCCATTGCCTCCATGGAGTCGCGCACGTCGGGTAACCGGACCACGCCTTCGGGCGGCCTTTCGGGTCCGTTGGGTGGGAAGCGGTTGATGACGCGGATGCTCAGCGTCTCGCCCGGACGCGTCTGGAGGATCGGCCCGACCGGACGGCCGTTGTAGGTGCGCGTTCGCAGCCGGTAGCCTTTCATGTTCGTCGTCGCGTACTGCGTCGTGAGCTGATAGACGCGCCCCGCGGGCGGAACCGGGATCGGCCCGGGGCCGACGGTCGAGGTGGACGAGCACGAGTCGGTCACGAGGGCGCCGCCGACTACGCCGGCGGAAACGCCCGTCACAATAAATTGACGTCGGTTCATAGCAACATTGCGCTCGTTCGCTAAGCCGCCGAAGCTGACCTGGCCCGCGGTGCGCGAGGTTTCCGTCGAAGCGCGATGAAGCCGCCCCTTCTATCCCGCGATCGCTCAGAACGGAGGTACCTCATGTACGTGGCTGGTGCACGGCGGGGGCTTATACCCGCTGCAGTTCTGCTCTTTTCCGCTTGTAGCGGCAACAGCGGCGTCCCCGGGGTTGCGCCGGGAAGCATTGCCGGCGCCGGCACGCCGTTCGCCGTTGCCGGCGGACACGCGGCCCGCAGACAGAGCGTCCCCGCGACCTATCCGACCCGGAAGTCGCTGGTCTTCGAAGCCGATTTCACGACCGAAGAGGTCAACGTTTACAGGACCAAGGACCTGACGAGCAACCCCGCGCCGATCGTCTCGTTCCACACGAAGAGCGGATGCCCTGACGGATTGGCCATCGATCAGAGGACCGGCTCGCTCTACGTCGCCGACGAGTGCAACGGCAACGACATCGAGGAGTTTCCCAAGGGTTCGACGACCGAGAAAAAGACCATCAGCGGCATCAGCAATCCGTCGGGATTGGCAATCGATAAGTACGGCACGTTGTACGTCAGCACGTATCCTGCGTCGATCGAAGAGTTTTTGCACGGGGCCACGGCGCCGTTCCTAACGATCACCGGTCAAGGGCTCACCGATCCGTTCGGTCTCGCGCTCGACGCGAACGACAACCTCTACGTTGCCGATTTCGGCGCAAAGCAAGTTTTCGAGATCCCTTATGGGACGTCGACGGTGAACGCGCTCAATCTCAGCGATCTGACCGAACCGCTGGGCGTCGCGATCGATCTGAAAACGAGCGATCTATGGGTAACCGACGGACAGGGAGACAAGACCAACGTCTACCAGCTCGGTTCCACGACGCCGATCCAAACGATCTCCGGGCACGGCTTCCCGTATGCGGCCAGTGCGGAACAACACGGACAGCCAAGTGGCACCGTCGTGACGTCGGATTCCGGGGCCGTCTATGCGTTCAAGTCGGGATCGTACACCCCATACGCGACGTTGACCAACGGGGTCGGGAACGTCCTCAGCCTGCTGATCGCAAATCCGTAGCGATCTGGAGCCTGATAGCGACTCGGTGGTATAATCCAGACCTGGACGGCGCGTCTCGCATTTGGCGAGGCGGGCTTTGTCGTCCACGTTCGACCGTCCGCTACGAAAGGAGTCTAACCGATGTTCCGTCATAGACAAGTTTCTGCGCGCGTGTGGTTCCTGACCGTCGTCGGCGTCGCGTGCATGGGCGCAACGCTCACGCTGGCAAACGCCGGCGGCCTTCGCGCTCACATCATCCGCGCCATGGCCGTCGTCACCTGTACCAACGGCAGTGCCTGCGAACAGTATGACAATAAGGGCTCGGGCGACGCCCTCGACGGCTTCGCCACGTCGGGCAACGGCCTGGCGGGGTCCGCGACAAAGGGTACCGGTGTGGCCGGCTTGGCGACGTCCGGCCGTGGCCTATTCGGGCAATCGGCATCGGGCGACGCAATTCAGGCCGTCAGCAGCAGCGGGGTCGCGGTCAACGCTGTCTCCACGTCGGGGAAAGGCGCTACTTTCGCCTCGACAGACGCTGCCGGACTTGCCGCACAAACGAAGAAGTCGTCGACGCTCACGAGCCTCGTCGCCGGAGTCGAGGGCTTTGATGTCGGCACGACCGAAACCTCGCAGACGGCGGGCGTGAGCGGCTCGACGCCCAACAGCGGCGCGGGCGTCATCGGTCTCAACACCGATGCGACCTCGCAGACGGCAAACAACGCCGCGGTCGGCGTCTACGCGCAATCCGTCAATGGCACTTCGACCTACGGCTTGTCGCTCAACGCGGTCGGAGGCTGGTTTGAAAACACGGCCAGCAGCCTCTTCACGTTGATCGGCCAGGCCGACACCACGGGGGCCTTTCCGTTCCTCGCGCGCAACAAGGCCGAAGGGGGCTTCGTTTCCGTCGACGGCGCGGGCAATCTGGCGGCCACCGGCAGCTGTAGTTGTGGTAGCAAGGGCTGCCTGCAAATCCACCACTCGCGGATCGGGCACGACGTGGCTGTGTATGCGTCCGGTTCGACCGAGTCGAGGGTCGAGGACGTCGGTGATGCGACGCTCGTCAACGGCCGTGCAGTCGTTCAGCTCGCGCGGGATTTTGCCGCGCTCATCGACTCGCAGGTGCACTATCACGTGTTCCTGACGCCGATGGGCGACAGCCGCGGCCTATACGTCAGCCAGATGTCGCCGACAGCCTTCGAGGTTCGCGAGAGTCAGCACGGCCGATCGACGCTCGAGTTCGACTATCGCGTTATCGCCCATCCGGCCGACACGGCCACGTTAGCCCGGCTACCGGCGCCGAACTTGGGTCGAGTGCGCGCGATGGTTGCGAAGGTCGACGCGCTGGCAAGCCGCCCGGCAATCAGCGCGCTTGGCGCACCCTAGGCGAGAGGCAACGGGCGCAAACGCACTGAGTTTGCCTACGAGCTCGTAAGGCTCAGCGCTTCGACGGCGCCGTCGACCTCAAGGAGTGCAGCTGGTTGCCCGCTAGGCCCTGTTCTTCATAACAGTCGGTGGGTCGCCGTGGCGCGCCGCGGCCGAGGCGAGGCGCCGCGCCGCCGAGAAATGACGCGCCTAGCGAAATTAGCGCGTCCTGAAGGTGCGCGCCCGTAGCTCAAACTGGATAGAGCAGGGGACTCCTAAGCCCAAGGTTGCCAGTTCGATTCTGGCCGGGCGCACCAGGGCCTAAGCGGCGCTGACCCCGCTTGCTTTGTCGGCCCTGGCCGGCGGTTGCGCGGCGGCTCGCCGGTGTGCTAGCATGGTTCTTTGGAACGGACCGGCGGTCCGTTTTATTCATGTTGTGGTAGACTACTGATGGCAAAGAAAGAGACGCGTGTGGTCGTGGTTCTGGCCTGCACGGTATGCAAGCGCCGCAACTACAACACGCAAAAGAACAAATCGAAGACGACCGACCGGCTGGAGCTCAAGAAGTACTGTCGCTTTTGCCGCTCGCACAACCCGCATCGAGAGACCAGATAGGGCGGTAGCTCAATTGGTAGAGTCCTGGTCTCCAAAACCAGTTGTTGCAGGTTCGAGTCCTGTCCGCCCTGCCACCGATTTAAGGTAAAACTTTGGTGAACGAACAGCAGAAAAGAACGGCTCAAACCCTCGCCGGCGGTGACTTCATCCGCGGCGTGATCGCGGAGCTTCGCCGCGTCACCTGGCCGACGCGCGACGAATGGATCTCGGCCACGATCCTGACGATCGCGCTGGTCGTGGGCATCGGCCTCTTCACGTTCGTTCTGGACCAGCTGTTCGGCTGGCTCTTCAACGTGATCCACCCGGTGACGGGATAGCACCCATGTACGACATCGAACGCCACGACATCGAGACCACGGAGCCCATGAACGAGGAGTCCGTTATCGACGATACCCGAATGGGTGACGTCGCGGGTGCAGTCGAAGCGCCGCTCGCGGAGAACGAGCTCGCGGAGAACGAACTCGGTGAGGCGGAGCTCGAGTCCGAGGAAGCTCCGGTTAAGCCAAAGGACAACCGGAGCTGGTTCGTCGTGCACACCTATTCGGGGTACGAGAACAAGGTCAAGGCGAACCTCGAGCGCCGCATCCATTCGATGGGCATGCAGGACAAGATCTTCCGCGTCCTCGTCCCCATGGAAGACGAGGTCGAGTTCAAGGACGGCAAGCGCAAGATCACGCCCAAGAAGGTCTTCCCGGGATACGTCTT
>JAFAJV010000010.1 GCA_019235995.1 Vulcanimicrobiota bacterium | reverse complement strand
ACTGCAGGCCGGGCTTGGCGGCGTGCGGATTGGTGTTGCGAGCCTCGACGAATCTCGGCGCGAAGATCCCCGTGTAGCCGTCGCGCTGGATGAAGGAGTGCACGGTGTCGCCGTAGGTCGCTATCGTCGCCTTGACGATCCGCCCGTTCGCGTCGTCCCGGATCGCCGGCTCCGCGATCACGCGGGCGCCACCGCGCACGGCCATCTCGAACGCGGCGCGAGCATCTTCGACGAGGATGGCGACGTCTTTGATTCCGTCGCCGTGAAGCATGACGTGGCGCGCGATCTCGTCGTCTGGCAGCAGGCTTGACGTCAAGACGAAGCGGAGCTTGTTCTGCTCGAGCAGATAGCTCACGCGATCCCGGACCCCCGTTTCGGGACCGGCATACGCGACCTGATCGAAGCCGAAGGCCGACATATAATAGTATGCCGCCTGCTTCGCATTGCCCACGTAAAACTCGACGTAATCCCAGTCGATCTGTGCCAGCGGATTGCTGCGGGCCTCGGCGGCGGTGCTCATCGCGGGCGGACTTGGCGAAGGCCCGCGGGCGGCCCTGTCAAAGCAGCCGTCATGACCACGTCGACGGCGCTTCGTCCCTCCGTCCGCGCGGCCTTCGCGGCGCTGATCGACTATGCGGGCCTCTTTCCGCCCGCGCAGCTGGCGCTCCCGGCCGCACAGGCCGAATACGCGGCCGCGCGCTCGGGCCCGCATGCGTGGATGCTGGGACGCTTCATCCTTCCGGCCGCGGCGCTACCCGCGTGGGCCGGAATCAACGCGCCGCTCTCCGTCATCCTCGACGCCGGCACGGAAGAGCTGAGTCGCTTGGACGCGATGCGCGAGCGCAACCGCGCCATCGAGGCGATCGAGGTCCCGCCGAAACTCTGGGCCCAAGGCGAGACGTTCGCCGACGCGATCAAATCTTTGAGCCGCCACGTCGACGGCGCGCGCGCGGGCCTCGACGTGTTCGTCGAGATTCCACGTGCGGCGCACTCGCCGCAAACGCTCGCGCAGACCATGGCGGCGGTCGCGCGCGCCGGGTTCGGCGCGAAGCTGCGCTGCGGCGGCGTGACGAGCGATGCTTTTCCGACCGTCGATGAGGTCACCGATTTCATCGCGGCCGCGAATCGGGCCGGCGTGCGCTTCAAGGCCACCGCCGGGCTGCACCATCCGGTGCGGCACCTCGACGGCGCGACCGGCATCAGCATGCACGGCTTTTTGAATTTGCTCGCAGCGTCCGCGCTCGCGCCGCGCGTCGACACGGAGACGCTGCGGCGCATCGTCGCCGAGGAAGATGCGCGCGCGTTTCGTTTCGACGACGCTTCTTTCGCCTGGCGTGACGAGCGTGTGACCGCGGACGAGCTGGCTCGGATGCGCCGCGTCGCGTTCGTCGCATACGGCAGCTGCAGCTTCTCGGAGCCCGTTGCGGACCTGTCGGCGCTCGGACTTCTCTCCCTTCGATGACCGCGCCGTCGGACACCACCGACGCGCGCCTCGAGTCCTGGCTGCCGGTTGCGGCCGGCAGCGACTTTCCAATCCAGAACCTGCCGTTCGGCGTGTTCACGTCGGAAGGGCGCCTGCCGCGCATCGGCGTCGCGATCGGCGAGAGCGTGCTCGACTGCTTCGAGCTCGCAGAAGCCGGGTTCGTGGACGATTGCTGCGAGCCCGAGCTGCTCCAGGCCCCGCTGCTCAATCCGCTCCTCGCCGCGGGTCGCGAGCAGTGGACGGCGCTGCGCGAGCGCCTGTCCTCGCTGCTGCGCGCCGACGGCGATCGCCGCTTGCGTGACGCGAACCCTTCGCGATTCCTGGTAGCGCGCGCCGACGCGACGATGCACGTGCCGATGGAGGTCGGCGACTACGTCGACTTCTACTCCTCGATCGAGCACGCGACCAACCTCGGGCGGATCTTTCGGCCCGACGCCGATGCATTGTTGCCGAACTGGAGGTGGCTTCCGGTCGGATATCACGGCCGTTCCTCGACCATCGTCGTCGACGGGACGCCCGTGCGGCGCCCGTGCGGTCAGCGGAAGCTCCCGACTGCGCCGAACCCTGAGTTCGGGACGAGCCGCCGGCTCGACATCGAGCTCGAGATGGGCTTCGTCACCGGGCCCGGCAACCGGCTCGGCGAGCCGATTGCGATGGCGGACGCTTCCGAGCACATCTTTGGCCTGGTCCTCGTCAACGACTGGAGCGCGCGCGACATTCAAGCCTGGGAGTATCAGCCGCTGGGACCGTTTCTCGGAAAGTCGTTCGCAACGTCAATCTCGCCGTGGATCGTCACGCTCGAGGCGCTCGAGCCCTTTCGCATCGAGGGACCGCTACAGGAGCCTCAGCCGCTGGAATACCTGCGCAGCGGCGACCCATGGGCCTACGCGATCACGCTGGAGGTGCGCCTGCAAACGGCGCGCATGCGAGGGAGCGGCACTGCGCCGGTACGGATCTCGCAAACGACGTTTCGCGACATGTACTGGAACGTCGCGCAGCAACTCGCGCATGCGACCGCCAACGGCGCCGTCACGCGGCCCGGCGATCTCTTTGCGTCGGGTACGATCAGCGGCTCGGCGCCCGGCACCCAGGGGAGCCTGATCGAGCTCACGTGGAACGGCGAGCATCCGCTGCAGCTTCCCGAGGGGGAGACGCGCGGCTTCCTCGAGGACGGCGACGAGATCACGCTGCTCGGCTGGTGCGAGCGCCCCGGTGCCCGCCGGATCGGATTCGGATCCGTTCGCGGCCGCATCGAGGCCCCGCAAGGGAGAGTTTGAGCTAGACGCTCGCGGGCTGCTCGATCCACGAGCGAAAGTACTCAGGATCCTCGCACTCGAGCGCCGCCGCCGCCAGCTGCAGCGGCGCGAACGTATCGATCATGACCGCGATCTCATCGGTTGATTTCTTCCCGAGGCTCGACTCCACCGCGCCGGGCTGCGGGCCGTGCGGGGCGCCGGCCGCGTGAAGCGTTATCGAGCCCTCATCCACGCCGCGGCGGCTCATGAAGTTGCCGCTCACGTAGTAGAGCACCTCGTCGCAGTCGACGCTCGAGTGGTTGTACGGCACCGGAATCGCGAGCGGATGGTAGTCGAAGAGCCGGGGCACGAACGCGCAAAACGCGGCGCCGGGCGCCTCGAACGTCGCATGCGCCGGCGGCGGCTGGTGCAGCTTGCCGGTGATCGGCGCAAACTCCTCGATGTTGAAGGCGTACGGGTAGCAGTAGCCGTCCCATCCTACGACGTCGCAAGGGTGATTTTGAACGATGTAGATCGCGTTGCGTCCGCCGTTCGTAACGCGTACCTCGTATTCACCCTGTTCCGCGACCGGCGCTTTCAGAATCGGAGCCCTGAAGTCGCGCTCGTAGTACGGCGCGTGCTCCTCGAGCTGCCCAAAGTCGTTGCGATACTTGCGCGGAATCGTTACGGCGCCCGCGCACTCGTACACGAGCATTCGGGTCGGCGACGACGGCTGGACGCGATAGATGGTTCCGGTGGGGATGACGAGGTAGTCGTGATCGCGATAGGCGAGGTCTCCGAACTGCGTCGCGATGACGCCGCTTCCTCGATGAACGAAGAGCAGCTCGTCTCCGCCGGTGTTGCGGTAGAAATACTCCGTTGGCTTCTCGGCTAGCGCGATCGAGATGACGACGTCGTCGTTTCCCAGCAGCGGCGTTCGGGATTCGACCGGATCGGTTCCCGTTAAGCGTAGCGACTGCGTTTTCAGGTGCCGGTTGCGCAGCGGCTCGTTGGCAACGAACCGCCGCTCCGGACGCTTCCACGGCCGCACGTCCAACGTCGCCGTGGGCGGCCGGAGATGGTACAGCAGCGAGTAGACGCTTTCGAATCCCTTGGTGGAGAAGAGCTCCTCGGCGTAGAGCCCGCCGTCGGGACGGCGAAACTGGATGTGCCGCTTGGGCGGCACGGAGCCCTCGCGCAGGTAGGATGGCATTAGGCCCTCTCGTTCACGAGCGTCGCGCGCTCGGTTGCGCAAAATCCGTTCTCGCGGTGCGAGCCATCGCAGAACGGCTTGGTGCGCGAGCCGCCGCAACGGCACAGCGCGACGTTATCGCCCTCGACCACGTAGCGATTTCCGTCGCAATCGGTGATCGTTACCTTGCCGCGCACAAGATATGGGCCGCTCTCGCGAACCTTGACGGTGACCTCATCCATCTCGTTTGCAAATCTCACGGCCGGGACGCCGTTCCCTGCAAGGCCACGCGGCCGAGAACGTGCCCGCCGATCGCGCGCTGCAGCGCCGCACCGTCGAGCGGCGGGTGCCCGCTGACACGAGCGAGATCGAGCGCGTAGACCGTCACGACGTAGTGATGCGCCGGCCCCGGCGGCGGACATGGCCCGTAGTATGCGGACTTTCCGGCGGACGTGACGCCGAGCTCGGTTGGGGAGAGCCTGACGCCGGAGGGAAGCTGCTTCGTCACAGCCGGCAGATCGTAGACGACCCAGTGGTAGAAACCGCCGGGAATCGGAGCGTCCGGATCGTGCATCAGCAGTGCGAACGACTTCGTGCCGCGCGGGGCGCCGCTCCACGAAAGCTCGGGGGAGCGGTTATCGCCGCCGCACTCGGTGGCCATCAGGGAGCGCGGCAAGCGGCCGCCGGCGGAAAAGTCGCCGCTGACCAGCTGCATGAGGCCTGTTCCGGCCGCCAGCAGTACGCCGGCGGCCACGAGCGCGCGGACCATGGCCGTATGGTATCATGGCGTGGCCATGATGGGAGTTGGGCTTCACGCGGCGTAAACTCGTGAACCCCGCCAGGACCGGAAGGTAGCAACGGTAAGCGAGCAATTACGGGCGCCGTGATCCACCTGACTCTCGTCGTGGTCCGCCCAACTACATTGGAAAGATGCTGACTGTAACGATTTATGCCGCCGCGGCCGCCTTCGTGGGAGCTCTACTGGCGCTGCTCATCTATCATCTCACGGTCGTGCGCCCCACGTTCGCGTGGATCGCCCATCTGCTGGGCATGCATGACGGCTTGATCGCCGGAGGGACCGGAGGCGCGGCGGACCGCTTCAAGGCGGTCGAAGAAGCCCACGCGTCCACGCGCGACGCGCTGCAGAGCGCCGTCGGCCGGATCGATGCCCTCGAGGCATCCGCGCTGACCGACGTGTCGCGCGTGGGCTTCGTCCGTTACGACGCATTCAACGACGCGGAATCGGGCTTATCGTATGCGCTGGCCCTGCTGAACCGGCAGGGCGACGGCGTCGTGATCACCAGCATCTACTCGCGCGCGGATACGCGCACGTTCGGCAAGCCCGTCAGCGCGTTCAAGCCGACCGTGCACGCTTCCGCCGAGGAGCTTGAGGCCATCGAGAAAGCTCGCGCGCAAACGTGAGCATCCTCACCTGCGACCTGGCACGGCTTCTCTATTACGCCGTCAACATCTACACGCTCCTGATGTTCGTCTATGCGGTGCTGTCTTGGATTCCGGATCTGCGGCGCGGGCGCTGGGTCTACGTGCTCGGCTCCATCATCGAGCCGGTCCTCCAGCCGATCCGGCGGGTGATCCCACCGATGGGCGGCCTCGACCTCGCCTTCCTGATCGTCCTCCTCGTCCTGCAGCTGCTCGTCCGGCCCGCACTCGCGACGCTGGTCTTCAACAGCTGCGTACCGCTCCTGTAGGAGCGTTCGGGTCTCGTGGCGCGCAAATCCGACCGGCCGCACCGGATCGACGTCGCCGGCAACGTCCGCAACTTCTGCATCATCGCGCACATCGACCACGGCAAGACAACGCTCTCCGACCGCCTGCTCGAGATCACGCGCACGGTCGAGTCGCGCGACCTCGAGGAGCAGGCCCTCGACGCGATGGACCTCGAGCGCGAGCGCGGCATCACGATCCGGATGCATCCCGTCACGTTGAACTACCGTGCCATCGACGGCGAGCTCTACCGGCTCAACCTCATCGACACGCCGGGCCACGTCGACTTCTCCTACGAGGTATCGCGATCGCTCGCCGCCTGCGAAGGCACCGTGCTGATCATCGACGCGGCGCAGGGCATCGAGGCGCAAACGCTCGCGAACTACCATCTGGCGCTCGAGCACGACCTCGCGATCATCCCCGTGATCAACAAGATCGATCTTCCGGCGGCCGACCCGGAGCGCGTCATGGGCGAGGTCGAGGAGCTGTTGGTGATGGAGAAGAGCGAGTGCATTCTCGCGAGCGCCAAGAACGGCGTCGGCATCGAGGAGATCCTCGAGGCGATCGTGCACCGCATCCCGCCGCCAAAGGGCCATCGCGACCGCCTCCGCGGCCTCGTCTTCAACGCGCAGTTCGACCCGTATCGCGGCGTCGTGAGCTACGTGCGGATCGTCGACGGGCAGTTGTCGCCGGGAACGCGCTTCATGTCGATGGCACACGAGCGGGTATTCGAATCCACCGAGGTCGGCGTCTTCGCGCCGCAGATGCGCGCGACCGGCTCGCTTCAGCTGGGCGACGTGGGTTATGTCATCGCGAACATCAAGTCGCTCGGCGAGATCGACGTGGGCGACACGATCACCTCCGCGAACGATCCCGCGCACGTCGCCCTCCCCGGCTATCGCAAGGCCGTACCGATGGTCTATTGCGGCCTCTATCCCAACGAGGGCGAGTACGACGGCCTCCGCGACGCGCTGGAGAAGCTCAAGCTCAATGATGCCGCCCTCGTCTACGAGCCGGAGAGCTCCGTCGCGCTCGGTTTCGGCTTCCGCTGCGGCTTCCTCGGGCTGCTGCACATGGAGATCGTGCAGGAGCGGCTCGAGCGCGACTACGGTCTCGACCTCATCGCCACGTCGCCGTCAGTCGTGTTTCGCGTCGTGCGAGCCGACGGGAGCGTCGAGATGATCGACAACCCTTCGAAGCTGCCGCCGCCCAGCACGGTCCGCTCGATCGAGGAGCCGTACGTCAAAGCGACGGTCATCTCGCCGCCCGAGTACGTCGGCGCGATCATGGAGATTACGCAGAACCGGCGCGGCACGCTCGGCAACATGGAGTATCTGCACGACGGGCGCGTCATCCTCACGTACGAGATGCCGCTCATCGAGGTAATCGTGGACTTCTTCGACGCCTTGAAGTCGCGCACGAAGGGCTACGCGTCGCTCGACTACGAGGT
>JAFAJV010000095.1 GCA_019235995.1 Vulcanimicrobiota bacterium | reverse complement strand
CGGCCGAACGGAGTGCACGTCTCCGCGACCGCGCCCAGCCTGGGCGATCGCTTCGATCCCCACTACGTCGGATGGAACCTCGACTACAGCGACCTCGATCGGTACAAAGAGTGGAAGCGCGAGTTCGACGGTTTCGTCGCGAGCAACTCGGTGCCGCAGTTCGAATACATGTGGCTGCCCAACGATCATACCTCTGGAATTCGACCCGGCAAGCTCACCCCCGCCGCCTACATCGCGCAGAACGACTACGCGGTGGGGCTGATCGTCTCGGCGATATCGCACTCGCCGATCTGGAGCTCGTCGGCAATCTTCATCACCGAGGACGACGCGCAGGACGGCGCCGATCACGTCAGCGATCAGCGCTCGACGCTGTATCTCGCTTCGCCCTACGCGCGCGGCGGCGCGATCCACGATCATTACTCGACCGTCAGCGTGCTGCGCACCATCGAGCTGCTGCTCGGCATGGCGCCGCTCTCGAACTACGACGCGTCCGCCGCGCCGCTGTACGCCGCCTTTGAATCGACGCCGAACCTCGCGCCCTTCGACGCGACGCCGCCCAAGGTCGACGTCAACGCCCGCAACGCGCGCACGGCGTACAACGCGAGGGCCAGCGCGCGCCTCGACTTCAGCCGGCCCGACGCAAACCCGCCTAATCGGGCCGGGTTGGGAGGGTCACTATGAGCAGCAAAACTATGCGGGCGGCGGTCGTGCCGTCCGCGCAGGACCATCGCTTAGAGCTGCGCGACGTCACCGTCCCTGAACCGGGGCCTGGGCAGGTGCGCATCAAAATCGAGGCGTCGGGCGTGTGTCACAGCGACGCCATCACCGTCAACAGCTTTTGGCCGGGAATTCCCTATCCGCGCGTCCCCGGGCACGAGATCGCGGGTACGATCGACGCGCTCGGCCCGCAGGTGAGCGAATGGAGCGTTGGCGAGCGAGTCGGTGTCGGCTGGCACGGCGGCCACGACGGCACGTGCGACCGCTGCCGGCGCGGCGACTTTATCACGTGCCGCAACCAGCAGGTGCCGGGAATGGCTTACGACGGCGGGCACGCGCAGTACGTCGTCGTGCCGGCGGTGGCCCTGGCGCACCTCCCCGCCGAGTTGACCTTCGAAGAAGCCGCGCCGCTGATGTGCGCCGGCATCACGACCTTCAACGCGCTGCGCCACAGCCCGGCGCGCGCCGGCGACCTCGTCGGCGTGCTCGGCGTCGGCGGCCTCGGGCACTTGGGCGTGCAGTTCGCCTCGAAGATGGGATTCAACACCGTCGCGATCGCGCGCGGACGCGACAAAGAGGAGTTCGCGCGGTCGCTCGGCGCCCTGCACTACATCGACAGCACCGCAAGCGATGTCGGCGCGGAGCTGCAGAAGCTCGGCGGCGCGAAGGTCGTGCTGTCGACGATCACGGCGGCGTCGGCGATGGAGCCTGTGCTGAGCGGGCTCGACATTAACGGCCAGCTCCTCGTCGTCGGCGCCTCGTCGGAGCCGCTCCCGGTCGACACCGCCGGCATGATCGGCAAGCGCAGCTCCATCAAGGCCTGGCCATCGGGTACATGCGCCGATTCCGAAGACACGCTGCGCTTCGCCGTGCAGACCGGCGTGCGCGCGATGATCGAAACGTTCCCGCTCGAGCGCGCGATGGAAGGCTACGAGCGCATGATGAGCGGAGCTGCCCGCTTCCGCGTCGTGCTCAAACCGTAAGCGAGGCGGGACGATGTCACAGCTCAGATACGGCGATCGCGTGACGATCGAGAACCTCGGGATCGAGGGCGAGGTGATCGAGGTTGACACGCGCTCCGTCGTTGTCCGCTACAAGAAGAAAGACGGCGAGCTGGTCGACCACCGCTTCCGCCCCGACGAATTGCGATATATTCCCAAACCGCATTTGGAGTAAGAGCGAAACACGGGCGCACGCTCGGTCGTAGAGTGGGCATGAATCTGCTACGCCTCGCCGCGGCGGCCTTCGCCGCCGTCTGTCTTTCCGCGCCGGTCTTGGCGCGTGCCGACGCGTCTGATGCGCGCGTCGCCCAGCTCATCGCCGCGTCCGGCTCCGCCCAGGGGGTCGCCTCGCTGGCGTCCGTATCCACCCTCCGAATCGACTCCAAGATCAAGGGCGCCGGCCTCAGCGGCACGCTCACGCAGTACGTCAACGTGCGCGACGGCCGCTTCGCCGAGACGACGAACCTCGCGCCGGTGATCCAGCTCGACGGCTACGACGGACGCGTCACCTGGAACGCCGACGGGTCGCATCTCGTGTGGAACGACGGCAGCGACAGCGGGCAATCGTCGGAGATCAATCAGGCGTACTTCCTGAGCTACGCGCTGTACCGGCCGCAGGCCGCCGGCGCCGCCGTCGCATGGATCGGCCCGAAGACGGCAAACGGCCAGACCTACGACGCCCTGAGCATCACGCCCGTCGGATCGAAGGTTCCGTTCGAGCTCTGGTTCGACCAGACGACGCACCTGCCGGCGCGCGCCAACTTCGTCAACGGCTTCAACTCGTCGTCGCTCTCGTTCTCCGACTACCGCCGCGTCAACGGCCTGAACTTTGCCCACGCGATCCATCAAGACTCGAGCGACGGCAACAACTCCGACGAGCTGGTCATGCGCGTCGCATTCGATCCGCCGAACGCGCAGGCCGCACTCGCGCGGCCGCAGACGCGCCCGACCGACTTCTCGATGGAGAACGGCAAGACGACGACGAGCATTCCGTTCGTGCTCACCGAGAATCATGTGCTGCTCGACGTCATGCTCAACGGCAAGGGGCCGTATCACTTCATCTTCGATACCGGCGGCTCGAACGTCATCGACCCGGCAGTCGCCAAGGAAATCGGCGCCTTCGGGAAGGGATCGGCGCAGGGCAGCGGCGTCGGCTCGCAGACCGAGTCCTTCAGCTTCGCCGACGTCGCGAAGCTTCAGGTCGGCGACGCCGTGCTGCGCAATCAATTCTTCGCCGTCGTACCGACGCGCATGGGCTTCGGCGTCTCGACCGGACGCCAGGTCGACGGATTGATCGGCTGGGAAGTGCTCGCGCGCTACATTACGACCTTCGACTACGCCAACCGGCAAGTCGTGCTGAGCCTGCCCGGAACCGCCGCCGCGCCGGCGGGTGGCCACGTCGTGCCGTTCGTCTTCTACAGCACGCAGCCGCAGATCGCGTGCACGATCGACGGCATCCCCGCCGAGTGCACCATCGACACCGGCGCGCGCGACACGATCAGCTTCATGACGCCCTTCCTCGCCGCGCATCCGCAGATCGTTCCGAAGTCAACGACCGCCGTCGGCATCAACGGCTTCGGTCTCGGCGGCCCCGCGCTCGGCAAGCTCGGCCGCGTGCGCGAGGTCGGCATCGACGACCTCACGCTCACCAATCTCGTCGCCGACTACTCCACGCAGACCGCCGGCGCGCTCACCGCGCCCTTCGTCGCCGCGAACGTCGGCGGCAACCTGCTGCGGCGCTTCGCCGTGACGTTCGACTACGGCAACGGCACGATGACGCTCGTCCCGAACTCCTCGTTCGACGAGGCCGATGCGTACGAGCGCTCGGGCCTGTTCTTGATCCGCCGCGGCGCGAGCATCGTCGTCGCGGACGCGCGCCCCGGCACGCCCGCGGCCAACGCCGGGATCGCGAAGGGCGACGCGATCGCGTCGGTCAACGGCACGCCCGTCGCGCAGATGCCGCTCTACGCGATCCGGCAGCTCCTGATGCAGGCGCCGGGAACCATCGTCACGCTCGGCATCGCGAACAAGGACGGCAGCCAGCGCACCGTGACGCTTACGCTAAAGGACTACGTATAGCGCCTAGCTCTTGTGGCACATGGGTTCGACCGGCATCGGCTCGTGCATTGCCAGGTGAACCTCCCAAGTCTTTCCTTTGGTGAAGACCTCGAACTTTTGCTGGATCGGCAACGCGAATGTCTGGCGGACCGTGCATTTGTACGGGCCGCCGGTGCACAGTGCCGGCGGTTGCTGCTGATACACCGCAAACTCGCGGTTAAGCCCCTGAGTAACCTTATACGTGAGGATCCGCGTCGCGTAGCACGATAGCGGCAGCGTCACGTACGCATCAATGGCAAACGTCGATCTGCTGTTGACGCCCGCGGTGACGCTCGTCGCCGTGGCCAGCTGCCACGGATGGCCGGCGGCGGCGACCGTCGCGGGCGGGAGCACGATCAGCGCGGCGGCTGCTACACCAAGATAACGCATAGTTAGGAGACCTCCTTGCCACGAGGCTTTATCGGCAACGAGCTTCCTAGCCCCTTCCGTTACACAGCGGCTGAATCGGGGCGGGGGGCGTCGCGGCGAGCGTAACGTGCCACGTCTTGCCTGCCGTGTGAACCTGGATCGTGTGTTGAATCGGCAGCGCGAAGGTCCGGCTGATCGTGCACGTAACGATGGACCCGCCGC
>JAFAJV010000059.1 GCA_019235995.1 Vulcanimicrobiota bacterium | reverse complement strand
AACCTTTCGCGAAGGAGAGCGCCGCGCATGCCGAGTAAAGATGGGGACAGTAAGAACGGGGCGACCAAGACGATCAAGGTCGATTACCTCGCGCGAGTCGAGGGCGAAGGGGCGCTCAATCTGGCGATCAGCGACGGCCGCGTGACCTCGGCCGAGCTTCGCATCTTCGAGCCGCCGCGATTCTTCGAGGCCTTCCTGCGCGGCCGCTCCTACGCCGAGCTGCCGGACATCGTCGCGCGCATCTGCGGAATCTGCCCCGTCGCTTATCAGATGAGCGCCGTTCATGCGGTCGAGAACGCGTTCGGCGTCACGGTCGGCGGCGAGCTGCGGGAGCTGCGACGCCTGCTCTACTGCGGCGAGTGGATCGAGAGCCTCGGCTTGCACGTGCTGATGCTGCATGCGCCTGACTTCCTCGGATACACGGACGCGATCAGCATGGCGCGCGATCACGGCGAGCGCGTGCGGCAGGGACTGGCGCTGAAGAAGGCCGGCAACGAGATCCTGCGCGTGCTGGGCGGGCGGGAGATCCACCCGGTGAACGTGCGCGACGGCGGATTTTATCGCGCGCCCTCACGCGCGGAGCTGACCGGGCTCGCTGACGAGCTCGAGCGCGGGCGCGACATCGCGGTGGGCTTGGTGGAGTGGGTCGCGACCTTCCCCTTCCCCGATTTCGAACGCGACTACGAGTTCGTCGCCCTGCGTCATCCAGACGAGTACCCGTTCAACGAAGGGCGCGTCGTCTCCAACCGGGACATCGACATCGACATCGCCGATTACGACTCCGAGTTCGAGGAATGCCACGTGGCGCATTCCACGGCCCTACACTCGGTGATCAAGCGGCGCGGGTCCTACCTGGTGGGCCCGCTCGCACGCTACGCCTTGAACTTCGATCGCCTGCCTGGCTCCGTGCAGGCGCTGGCGCAAAAGGCGGGACTGGGGCCGATGTGCCGCAACCCGTTCAAGAGCATCGTCGTGCGGGCGCTGGAGATCGTCTTTGCCTTCGAGGAGGCGCTGCGCATCATCCGTGCCTACGAGCCGCCGGCGCAGTCGTACATCGAGATGAAGCCCCGTGCGGCCGTGGGCTTCGGCTGCACCGAGGCGCCGCGCGGCATGTGCTGGCACCGCTACGAGTTCGCCCAGGACGGGTCGATCGTTACGGCGCGGATCGTGCCGCCGACATCGCAGAACCAGCCGAGCATCGAGGAGGATCTCGCCGCTGCCGCCACGACGGTTGCGGACGAGACGGACGACGTCATCCGGCATCTTTGCGAGCAGACGATCCGCAATTACGACCCGTGCATTTCCTGCTCGGCGCATTTCCTGAAACTGACTGTCCGTCGGGATTGACCACGGTCGTCATCGGCATCGGCAATCCCGACCGCGGCGATGACGGGGTGGGCGCCGCCGTCGCGCGGCTGCTCGCCCCGCGCCTACCGCCCGAAATCCGCGTGAGCGCCCGCGCAGGCGACTTGACGTCGCTGCTTTACGACTGGGCCGGCGCCGATAACGCGATCTGCATCGACGCATCCGAGCCAGCCGGTTCGCCCGGACGCATTCGCCGGCTCGATCTCGCCCACGACTCGCTGCCTGCCGAGCTGTTGCCCACATCCAGCCACGGCTTCGGCCTGGCGGAGATGGTCGTGCTCGCACGCACTCTCGGCCAAGCGCCGACCAGCATCATCGTCTACGCGATCGAAGGGCTTTGCTTCGATCCCGGCGCGGCGCTTTCTCCGCCGGTCATTGCCTCAGTCGCTACCGCCGCCGACCTGATCGCGAGCGAGTTGCGAGCGCTGTCCTGACGGGTGCCGCTTGACGGTTGTGCGGGCTTCTCCATGCTGCACGCAGGGGAAGCGCGAATGTTCACACCGGCGGCCAAGCTTGGTAGGCGGGCGTTTATCGCCGTCGCGATGGGGACGGCGATCGCCAGGAGTGCGAAGGCGGACGATGCCGTTGTCGGGACCGGCTACATCCGCTGGGCCGAGACGCGGGAGACCATCTCGCTGCTCGACAAGCCGCCGCCGGATGACGGGCTTGCAGGCGCACAGCTTGCGACGAACGACAACAACACGACCGGTCAGTTCATGGGCCAGCGGTTCGAGCTGATGGACTCGCTCATCCATGCCGACGACGATGTTGCCGCGACGATGCAGGCGATAGCTGGGCAAGGGATCGGGCTCGTGCTGACGGATGTTCCGGCAGCCTTGCTGCTACAGCTCGCATCGCTCGCGGCCGCCAAACAGATCACGCTGTTCAACGTCCAGGCTCCGGACGATTCGCTGCGGCAGAGGGACTGCCGCGGCAACTTGATCCATGTCGCGCCCTCGCGCGCGATGCTTGCCGATGCTATCGCGCAATACCTTGTGTGGAAGAAGTGGTCGCACTGGGTACTTGCCTACGGCTCACATCCGGAGGACGCGCTGCTGGCCGACGATTATCGCCGGTCGGCCAAGCGGTTCGGTGCGCGCATTGTCAACGAGATCGAATATAGGGACGCCGGCGGGGCGCGGCAGACCGATTCCGGCGTCGTGCAGACGCAGCAGCAAATGCCGGTTTTCACGCAAAACCTGCCCGATTACGACGTGCTGGTGACGGCGGACGAAAGCGAGGTGTTCGCCGGCTACCTGCCGTATCGTACTTGGGATCCTCGGCCCGTCGTGGGCTCGGCCGGGCTGCGGCCGGTGAGCTGGGACCCCAACAGCGAGTCATGGGGAGGCACGCAATTGCAGGACCGCTTCACGCGACTCGCTCACCGGCTGATGACGCCGCTCGACATGCAGGCGTGGACGGCGTGCCGCATGATCGGCGAGGCGGCGAGCCGCACCGGTTCTGCCGATCCTGCGCGGATCGTGCAGGACATCAAGAGCCCAGGTTTCGGTGTCGCCGCCTACAAGGGCGTGAAGCTGAGCCTGCGCGACTGGGATTGGCAGCTTCGCCAGCCGATCCTGCTGTCGGACGGACGCACCGTGGTGTCAATCTCGCCGCAGCCGGGCTTTCTGCATCAGACGACCGAGCTCGACACGCTCGGTTTCGACCGGCCGGAGACGGAGTGCAAGCTGCAATGACGCGACTGCTGTTTGGTGTTCTGATAGGGGCGACGCTGCTCGCAGCGAGCGTCGAGCCCGCACGCGCGTATCTGGCCTATGTAACGAACGAGAAGGACAACACGGTCAGCGTCGTCGACCTCGATCAGATGAAGGCGGTCAAGACGGTGCATGTCGGCGCCCGCCCGCGTGGCATCGCCATCACCAAGGACGGTGCCGAGCTTCTGGTCTGCGCCAGCGACGACAACACGATCCAGATCGTCGATACGAAAACGCTGCGCGTCATCGGCGACCTGCCCTCCGGCCCGGACCCGGAGACCTGCGCGCTGCACGTCTCCGGCAATCCGTTGTTCGTCTCCAACGAGGACGACAACCTGATCACCGTGATCGACGTGCCGATGCGCAAAGCGATCGCGACGATCCCAACCGGTGTCGAGCCGGAAGGCATGGCGGTCAGCCCGGACGGCAAGACTATCGTGAACACCTCCGAGACCACGAACATGGCGCATTTCGTCGACTATGCGACCGAGAAGATGGTCGCGAGCGTGCTGGTCGACGCACGCCCTCGCGGAGCGATGTTCAAGCACGACGGGTCGGAGGTGTGGGTCTCGGCGGAAGAAGGCGGCACAGTGAGCGTGATCGATCCCGTCAAGCACGCCGTGACGCACAAGATCACCTACGCGGTCCAGGGTTTGCGCA
>JAFAJV010000014.1 GCA_019235995.1 Vulcanimicrobiota bacterium | reverse complement strand
GGCAGAGATCGCCCGTGAGATCCCCGCCGATCAGCCGATCACGCTCTACACCATCGGCGAGTTCACCGATCTCTGCCGCGGCGGTCACGCCGAGTCGACCGGCCGCATCGGCGCGTTCAAGCTCACCAGCGTCGCGGGCGCGTACTGGCGCGGCGACGAGCACAACCCGATGCTCCAGCGCATCTACGGCACGGCGTGGCACGATCGCGCGGAGCTCGACGACTATCTCGCGCGCCTCCAAGAGGCGCAGCGGCGCGACCATCGCAAGCTCGGCGCCGAACTCGACCTCTTTTCCATCGAGGAAGAGGCCGGAGGCGGGCTCGTCTTCTGGCATCCCAACGGCGCGATCGTCCGGAACATCATCGAGAACTTCATTCGCGAGGGATTGCGCGAACGCGGCTACCAGCCCGTCGTTACGCCCCACATCGCGAGCGAGCGGCTCTACGAGATCTCGGGACATCTCGAGAACTTCGGTGAGAACATGTTCGGGCCGGTCGAGGTAGAGCATCAGCGCTTCCGGCTGAAGCCGATGAACTGCCCGGGTCACATCCTGATCTATAAGAGCCGCTTGCGCAGCTACCGCGACCTGCCGTTGCGCTTCTCGGAATTCGGAACGGTGTATCGCTTCGAGCGTTCCGGCGTTCTGCACGGCCTCAACCGCGTTCGCGGCTTTACCCAGGACGACGCACACCTTTTCTGCACACCCGACCAGCTTCAGGGCGAATTCGAACAGACTCTCGACGAGGCGCTGCGCCTGATGCGCGCGTTCGGCTTCACGACGTTTGCGTACGTGCTTTCGCGCCGCGCCGAAGCCGACCGCACCGAGACCGACGCAATCGCGGAGGCCGCGATTCGCGGCGCGCTCGAGCGCTACGAGTTGCCGTTCGAGGTCGACGAGGGCGGAGGCGCTTTCTACGGGCCTAAGCTCGACGTGAACGTGCGCGACGCCCTGGGCCGGCCGTGGCAGCTCGGAACGGTGCAGGTCGACTTCGTGCTGCCTGCTCGCTTTGGACTCAAGTACCGAGGCGCCGACGGGCAGGATCACTGTCCGGTGATGATCCATCGGGCACTTGCCGGCTCGCTGGAACGTTTCTTTGGTATTCTGATCGAGCACTATGGAGGCGCGTTCCCGGTCTGGCTGGCACCGCTGCAAGTCGTGGTCACGCCGATCTCCGAACACCAAGCGAGCTACGCCCGGGAAGTCGCCGCGCGCATGCGGGGAGCGGGCTTTCGGGTCGAGGTGGACGAAGCCAATGAGAAGCTGGGTTATAAGATCCGGCACTGGAAGACGCGGAAGGTGCCGTACATCTTGGTGGCCGGCAAACAAGAGGTCGCAGACGGCACCGTGAACGTCAATGAGCGCGGAATCGACGAGAAACGCACGACATCGGTTGAGTCCTTCGTCGAGGAGTTGCATGCTGTGGTAGAGGCGAAGGAATAATAGAGATGAGGTGTGATGCCCGCGCCGTTTTGGCGGCGCTCGCGCTGATATTGGCGTCGTGCCAAGGATCGGGTTTCGACAGCGGCATGGGTGACATGTCGCCACCCGTCACGCAGCCCGGTTCGATCGGCGGCATGAACGGGGGCGGACTCGCGAGCAGCATGAGCGGTGGTACGTTGGCCGGCCCGACGACCGGTCCCAACGGGCGTGAGGAGCTGGCCAACCCCGGCGCAACGCTCGCGCCGAACGAGGCCCAGTATCCCATCGGTCAAGGACCGACCGGGATGAAGTGCCCCTCCGTGCTGCAGTTCAACCAACAGTACACGTGCACGCTGGCGTTCAACATCCCGCCGCCGTCCCCGTCGCCGTCTCCAAACGGCAAGGCGACGGCCAAGCCGACCGCGAGTCCCACGCCGACGCCCAAGCCCACGGCTTCGTCGGACGACGATAGCTCGGACGACAACAGCGATGACACGCCCACGCCGTCGCCGACCCCCGCGGGAACGATGACGCTTCAGATGGAGCCGTTGCCGCGCGACGTTCCGAGCATGACCAATCCGAACCCGCTCTTCATGCACGTCACGCCGCTCGTCGCCATTCGGCTCCAGAGCAACACCGACTTCGACCTCAACGGCGCTGCGTCCGTGCAGTACACGCTTCCCGCCATCCAGTTCAACGGTCGCGTCTTCGCGCTGCAGCTCTACAATGAGAGCGTCGTCCGCGGCAAGCGGACCGATCAACTGTTGGCGAACTACTCGAAGTTTACGACGCCGCAAAGTCAAACGGTCGGCTTCTCGTTCTCCGTGCCGAAGGTGACGGTACGCCACACGCAGATTTGGCTGCTCGCGATGTACGGCGCGCAGCTGCCGCCCGGCACGACGCCGACCCCGTCCCCCACACCGTCGCCGACGACTTCTCCCAGCGGCTCGCCCTAGCCGGCGGCCTGACTACTCGGGGTCGCCGCGCTGCAGCGACGGACGGCGGCCCTCGAAGTACCGAATCGAATAGCGAGAGCCGATGGGCTTGAAGCTGCGCGCACTCTGCGAGTAGTCGAATACGTCGCCGATGCTGTTTGCGCGCGCGTCAGTCGTGCCCAGGCTTCCCAGGCCAAAGTTGTCTTCGATATAACGAAGGATGCTGCCGAACTCGTATTGTGTCGGCGAGACGTAGCCGCCTTGACTCGACGACCCCGCGATAGCATAGGGCGAGATGACGAGACACGGAACGCGGAATCCCAGCCCTCCGAGGTTGTCGTGAAACTGTTTGGGCGCCGCATGGTCGTAGAAGCCGCCCCAATCGTCCCAGAGGACGACGATTACCGAAGATTCCCAGTAAGAGCTCTCGCCGACCGCGTTGACGACGCTCGCCACCCACGACGGTCCCTTATCAGTGCGTTCTCCGGGGTGATCGTCCTCGTCGTCTTCCGGAATCACCCAGGACACGGCCGGCAGCGCCGCGTTTTTGATGTCGCCGAAGATGTTCGTCTCCGGCATCGAGACGTTCGCGCTCCATTCGGGGCCGTAGCGCACGGAGGCGATCACGTCGAAGGCATTCAACGTGTCGCCCGCGCAGAGCGGGCATTTCTTGTCGGGCATGCAGCCGTCCGACGTGCTAAAGCAGGGCGTGTAGTACTTCCACGATAGGCCTTTGCCGTCGAGCAGGTCGCGCAGCGTCGCGTAAGACTGCGACGACGGGAACTTGTTCGTGCACGGAAAGGGCCCCTGACCCGCGAGGTACTTTCCCGCGGACGTTATCAACGAGGTCACGGTCTTCGGCGGCGCGTCGCACCCCCAGGGCTGACCGTGCGGATCGTCGATGAGACTCTCGTACGAGTTGATGTCGGTCGCGCCCCGGATCAGATCCTGGTGAGCGGTGAAGCTGCCGCTGCCCTGGGTCTGGAACATGTGATCCGCAAGCACCCACTGCTCCGCGATGTCCCAGTATGGCTGGATCTGATCTTGCTCGACGTACTGATAGACCGCCGTGCCGACGAGCTTGCCGGGATGCCGGCAGATGCCATAATGGATGAGGTCGAAGCCATCCATTCTGCCCTTGTCGTACGACGTCGTGAAGGCGGCGTGACAGTGCTGGACGTCGGCAGGCATGACGAGCGGATGCGCTTGCAGGGGCGTCCACTCGTCCACCCAGCGCCCGCCGCGCTTCACGCGCATCTTGCCGCGGGTCGCGCCGTCGGCGCCGGGAAACAACGCGAACAGGTTGTCGAAGCTCCGATTCTCCTGAACGATGATGACGACGTGCGCAATCGGCGAACTTCCCGAGCCGTGCCGCGCGACGTGAGCTCCGTCGAAGGGCTGAGCTTGTCGAAGGACGGTGCAGCCGGCCAACACCGCGACGACGAGGAGTGTGAGGAGACCGAGCCTCACGGGGCTCATGCGCCGACTATTTCGCCGAGCTTACGACCGCACCCCAGGGGTTCTTGAGTCCCTTGATGTCCTCGGTGTGCGTGCCGCCGGCCGGATATTTCCAGAACATGACGGTACCGCTGTCGTCGTTTGGCCCGATTACCGTCGAACCCGCAATCCAAAATCCGATCGCGTAGCTCGATCCGCCGAGGTGCGTCGTTCCTACCTTGGTTCCGCGCTGCCCGCTAATTTTGAACTGGTAGATGGCGTTCGACTCGTAGTCCCCGACGGCCACGTCGTGGCCGTCCCATTGGACCGCACCGGGGTACGGAAACGTCTTGTTGAGCGTGATGTTGGTGAACGTGCTGCTCCCCTTGGGAAGCTCGGCAAACTCGAAGTTTCCACTGCTCATCCCGTCGAGGTAGAGGTTCCCCCGCGGGTCGTACCCGCAGTAGAGATAGTACGTGATCTTCGAATCCTTGAGTTTCCTGGGTGCGCCGCGAGCGTCGGCGTAGACGACGAGGTCCCCCGGTCCCGTGTAGGGCGTGCTGACATTGGTCACCGCGAGAGTGCCGGTGACGGGATCCACCGCGCAGTCGCCGGGTTGTTCTCCCGGATCGCTCAAGACCACCTTGGGCTCCTTGGCACCGTGCTGATACTCGTAGATCTTGGATGCGATCGCGTCCGGCACGAAGACGTCGCCCGACGCGTCCGTGCACAGCGCCTGGGGACGGCTGAAGCCCGAGAGCACTTCCTCGAGCTTGCCGGCCGGATACGAGTAGACGTTGACCTTGTTGGTTCCAACGTCGGAAACGTACAACAAATCGGCGCTTGCCGAACCGGGCGCGGCCCAAGACACGCCCGCGGCCCCGGTGGCCGCGCCGGACGGCCGCGAAGGCAGGCCGCCCGCAAGAGCGCATCCGGCCAGCATCGCGCACACCGCGCAAAGCGTCACCACGCGAGGGCCAAAATCGCTGATGTTCATCACCGGGAACGATACCGCGCGGGTCTTTGGCTGCCCTCTTATTCGTGCAGGCGCTGACGGAGGCGCCTGACGGCTCGCGCGTGAATTTGCGAGACGCGCGACTCCGATACACCGAGCGTGCTCTTGATCTCTTTGAGCGTTCTGCCCTCGAAATAATAGCCGCGAATGACGACCCGCTCCTGGGGCAGCAGCGCGTCGACGGCACGCTCGAGCTCGGCGTGCAGCTCTTCGTGCTCGAGCTCGCGTTCGACGTCGCCTGCATCATCCAGCACGGCACTCGCCGCCTCGAGCGGCAGGATGGCCCGCGTGCGCACGCGGCCGAGCAGGCGGTCGAGCTCCTGCGGCGAGAGCCGCAACCGTCCGGCCAACTCCTCCCGTGACGGAGCACGGCCTAGCTCGAGCTCCAGCGCCTCGTACGCGCGCGTCAGCTCGCGGGCGCGCTGCCGTATCGCTCGCGGTACCCAATCGAGCGAGCGCAGCGCGTCAATGATCGCGCCGTTGATTCGCGTTATCGCATAGGTCTCGAACTTGACCGTCCGTGAGCTGTCGTATTTTTCGATCGCGTCGATCAATCCGAACACGCCGTCGTTGATGAGATCGTTGATATCGACACTCGCCGGAAGGTTGACCGAGATTCGGCCGGCGACGTACTTGACGAGATGCAGGTATTTGTGAACGGCCTCTTCGCGCGAAAGGCCCGAGTCAATCACGGCACGCGAAGGAACGAAAACCAAATCGCACTGCCTCGCGGTAAAGGTACAGGCGCTCGCTCATGGTTCGCTCGCAATCCTCTTTGAGCAATACCTCGCCCAAACCCGGAGTCCTCGCGAGCTGCGCAAAGAGCGCTGCAAAGCGCCGCGGCCGGCGTTCCAGGTAGCGCATCAGCCGCATACGACGCGCCAGGCGCCGGACGAAGCGCCGCTCGACGAGCGCGGCGTAGCGCGCGCCCGCACGCTCGCCGCGCCTGATCGCGCGCTCGGCCGCATCGGCGGCGAAACGGCCGCTCATCGCTGCCTCGAAGATCCCCTCACCGTTCGTCGCATCCACGAAACCGGCGGCGGTGCCCCCCACGAGCACGTTGCCGTCGGACACGCACGGCCGAGCGCGGCCGCCATAGAGCAGGTGCCCTTCCGTCTTTACGGCGGCGACTGTAACGGTAGGATACAGACGCGCCCGCACGCGTTCGGCGAATGCATCGAGCTCCGCGCGAAGCGCTTCGCCGTCGATCTTTCCCATTACGCCGAGGCCGATGGCCAAGTGGTCCCGTTTCGGAAACATCCACGCTATGATCTGGCGATCGTCGCGCGAGGCGTAGTAGTGCAGCTCGAGCGTGCGGTACGCGATCGCGGCGACTGGCTGGGCCGGATACACGCGATGCTGCAGCGTCGTCATCAGCCCGGCACGCCAGCGGGGCATCGCGATGCGCCCGAGGGACGCGTCCTCCAGCCGTGCCGTCGCACCGAGCGCGAAGAAGACGACGCGGGCGCTGACGGCTCGGCGCACGCCGTTCGCCAGGTCGGCATATTCGACGACCGTGTTTGCGCCGTCGCGTCCGATGGCGCGAAAGAGCGCCTGCGTCCGAAGCTCCGCGCCTTCCCGGACGGCCAGATCCGCCATTGCGGCGTCGAGCTCTTCCCGGGTGCTCGTGTGTCCCGGACCGAAGAAGATCTCGTGCTCGTCGCCCTGTCCGTCGAAGAGAGCGAGCCGCGACGTATCGCAATGGATCAGGCGCCGGGGCAGATCGAAGGTCTCACAGAAGCCCGGTCGCAGACCCGCGGCGCAGACGCGCTTGGAGCCAACGACGGCGTCACGCTCCAAAACTAGGGTGCCGATGCCCGCTCGCGCCGCCTCGCGCGCGGCGGTCGCCCCGGCCGGACCGCAGCCAACCACGAGGAACTCTGTGCTCTCACAGGCGAGCGGACGGTCAGTCAACAGCAGGGGCCCCTCGTTTGGTTTGCCCCGCCGGCGGGAATTCTCTTGGTACCCCAAAGCGGTAACAAGGAGTAACTATCATGCAATACCATCACAATCGGCAACGCTTACGGTTGGTTACCGGAATGGCCGCGCTTTCGCTGATCTTGGCTGCGTGCCACGGCGGGTCTTCCGGGACCGCGCCGTACGTCCCGGCCGGCGGGACCTCGTTCCAGCAAGTCGTCGATCGAGGGATCACGCCGGGCGAGGAGCACGGTGAGCTCTTCTCGAGCTGCGGCCTCCACATCCACATCATGCTGGCGGGAAGCGTCAACTGCCACTTCCATGAGAGGGGAAATCGGAGCGACCGCGTCACCTTGAAGAACCACACCCACGGCCTGATCCTCATCTCGCCGACGAGCGGAAACGGGCACACGAAGTTCAGCATCACCGGGCTCGTCGTCGGAAGCGGCCACATCACGATCCAAGACGGCAGAAAGAACACGCTGGTCGTCGCGGTTAAGGTCACCCTGTAGCGGAAAACAGTGCCAGAGTTACGAGGGCCCGCCGAACGGCGGGCCCTCTTGGCGCCCGAGAACCGCGCGGATAGGACTTGCGCGTCCCGCCGGAGTAGCCAGGCCGGTCGGCCCTCCGGGGCCGGTATTTTTGCCCGTCCTCCTCATTGAAGGAAGAGAATGACCGCACAGACAGCCATTGCAAGCGGGCTCATTGGAGGCATCCTCGCGGTGCTCTATGGGATCGCGCTCACGTTCTGGGTGCTCGCCCAACCCGCAGGCAACCAGCGCATGCGTGAGATCGCGGCCGCAATCCAGGAAGGCGCAATGGCATTCTTGCAGCGCCAGTACCGCACCATCGGGATAGTCGCGATCCTGCTGGCGATCGTTATCCTCTTCGCCCCGACGCTTGGTAAGGAAACGGCCGTGGGCTTTCTGATCGGCGCAATCCTCTCCGGCGCCGCGGGATTTCTCGGCATGATCGTTTCGGTTCGAGCGAACGTTCGCACGGCGGAGGCCGCACGGGGCGGGCTCTCCCCCGCGCTCAACGTCGCGTTTCGCGGCGGCTCGGTGACCGGAATGCTCGTCGTAGGCCTGGGGCTGCTGGCCGTCTCCGGCTACTACGCGATCTTACTGCGCGTCAACAACGGTGACGCGGCGACCTCGCTGAACGCGATGGTCGGCCTCGCGTTCGGCTGCTCGCTGATCTCGGTTTTTGCGCGTCTCGGCGGCGGCATCTACACGAAGGCGGCCGACGTCGGCGCGGACCTCGTCGGCAAGGTGGAGGCGGGAATCCCCGAGGATGATCCGCGCAATCCCGCGGTCATCGCCGACAATGTGGGCGACAACGTCGGCGACTGCGCCGGTATGGCCGCCGACCTCTTCGAGACGTACTGCGTGACGACGGTCGCCGCGATGCTGCTCGGGAACCTGCTGTTCGGCTCGAAGCTGCCGGGTGCGACCACCTTCCCGCTCCTACTCGGCGCGGTCTCGATCGTCGCGTCGATCATCGGCGCGATGTTCGTCGGCGTCGGCGGAGTTCGCCGCGCGAAGATCATGGCCGCGCTCTATCGCGGCATGACGGTCGCGGGCGTCCTCGCGCTGATTGGCTTCTATTTCGTCGCGCAGCGCGTCTTCGCGGGCTCGACCCTCGTCGCAGAGACGAACATCTTCATCTGTGCGGTCGTCGGCGTGGTCATCACCGGCCTGATCACGTTCATTACCGAGTACTATACGGGATCGCAGTTCCCGCCGGTGCAGCGCATCGCGAAGGCGTCGATCACGGGGCACGCGACGAACATCATCGCGGGGCTCGCGGTCTCGATGCAGGCGACCGTGCTTCCCGCCATCGTCATCGTCATCGGCATCCTCGTCAGCTACGCGATGGCGGGCGTGTATGGCGTCGGCATCGCGGTCATGGCTATGCTCTCGATGGCCGGGATCGTCGTCGCCATCGACTCGTTCGGTCCCATCACCGACAATGCCGGCGGCATCGCGGAGATGGCCGACATGCCGCCCGAGGTGCGGGACGTAACGGATCCGCTCGACGCGGTCGGGAACACGACGAAGGCCGTGACCAAGGGCTACGCGATCGGATCGGCGGCCCTAGCCGCGCTCGTGCTCTTCGCGTCGTTCCTAGAGCAGCTGAGCAACCACATGTGTCCCGGCGGCGAAGACTCGTGCATCCAAAGTGTGCGCAACCTTTTCGCCATCGGCAACCCGTTCGTGCTCACTGGTCTCTTCATCGGCGGCCTATTGCCCTATCTGTTCGCCTCGCTTTCGATGGAGGCGGTCGGACGCGCGGCCGGTGCGGTCGTCGAAGAAGTGCGCCGCCAGTTTCGCGAGATTCCGGGGATCATGGAAGGCACCGCCCGCCCGAACTACGGCACGACCGTCGACATCGTGACGCGCGCGGCGCTGCGGGAGATGATCGTTCCGGCGCTGATTCCGGTCGGCGTACCGGTGCTCGTCGTGCTGCTCTCGTACTTCCACGTGCTTCCCGGCGACACGGGCGCGCAGATGATGGGCGGCATCCTCGTGGGGTCGATCGTCACCGGATTCTTCGTCGCGATCTCGTTCACGTCGGGCGGCGGCGCCTGGGATAACGCGAAGAAGTACATCGAAGACGGGAACTATGGCGGAAAGGGTTCGATCGCCCATCAGGCCGCCGTCACCGGCGACACGGTGGGCGATCCCTACAAAGACACCGCGGGACCCGCCATCAACCCGATGATCAAGGTGCTCAACATCGTGGCGCTGCTTCTCGTCGCCTTCCTCGTGCATTAGGGGACCTGTGGAAGCAGCCCGGCCTCGGAGTTCGGCGTCGCGAGGAACGTGACGAACGTCGCTCCCGACGACGGGCAGGTACCGCTCACGAGCTGACAGGCCTGCCCCGCGATCTCCCCACGGTCGTTGATCCCGCCGACGCTCACGAGCTCGAGTTGCGGATACGAAAGCAGCACGAGTTTCGTGAGGTCAGTCATCGTCCCGTTCTCCCAGACGTAGACGTGCGAGCTCGGAAACGACACGCCGAGAACGACTCCCTCGTCGTTGATGGACGTCGGCTCGCTGAGCGTATCGCCGGGCAGTGTGCCGATCCTCGTGGGCGGCGACGCCGGGTCGGTCCAGATGACCGAGATGAAGTTCGGATTGCCGGCGCGATCCCTCACGTTGCGGTCGAGGAACCCGACGATCTGCCCGCTTTCGTTGATCGCCACCGGCGTATTCCAAGCCGTTCCGCCGAGCGTCTGCAGCTCGACCGGCTGGCCGTTCTTCCAGAGCACCGCGTGACGAGCCGTGAAGCGCCCGACGGCCTGATCGCAGATGCCCGAGATTCCCACGACCTCGCCCGACTTATTGACGGCCGTCGCGGCGCCGTCCGGTTCTCTCCTCCCGTGCAGCGTGAGC
>JAFAJV010000130.1 GCA_019235995.1 Vulcanimicrobiota bacterium | reverse complement strand
CCGATGCACGGTGCGAGCTTCGCCTATACGTTCGGCGACGCGGAAGCGCCGGAGCGCCACACGCAGCAGTACTTCGAGATCTTCGCAAACCGCGCCATGTACAAGGACGGCTGGATCGCCTGTTGCCGGCTCGACCGCGCGCCGTGGGGAATCGACCCGGCATCGCTCGCGAAGTTCGCACCCGGCCTGTACGATCCGGAGAAGGACGTTTGGGAGCTGTACAACCTCGACGAGGATTTTTCCGAGGCAAACAATCTTGCCGAGAGAAATCCCGAGAAGCTCGCGGAGCTAAAAGCGCTCTTCTGGCAGGAGGCCCAAAAATACAACGTCACGCCGCTGCTCGGCGGAATGGCGGCGTTCTTCGGCTTCATGCCGACCGCCGGCGCGGCCAAGACGAAGTTCACGTTCTATCCCGGCGTGCAAAACATCGCTCCAGGCCTCGTACCGCATGTGTTCGGCACCTCGTACGCCATCGAAGCGGATCTCGAAATTCCGGGCGGGGGCGCGGAGGGAGCGATCGTCGCCAACGCCGACTTTCTCGGCGGCTTTTCGCTCTACATGCAGAACGGGAAACTCCATCACACCTATGCGTTCTTAGGAATACCGCCAACGTCACAGGGCCGCTCCCATCCGCTGCTCGAGAAGCTGTTGGTCGCGACCGGGAACCTAGCGCCCGTATTTCGCAGCTACACGTTGACATCGTCCGAGCCCGTTCCGACCGGTCCGGTCATCGCGCGCTTCGAGTTCATCGCCGACGAGCCAAAACCGGGCACGGGCGGTCAGACGCGCCTCCTCATCAACGGCAAGACGGTCGCCGAAGGACGCTTGGAGCACACCGTTCCCCTCATCTTTTCGGCGTACGCGTGCATGGACATCGGCAGAGACAACGAGAAGCCCGTCGCGTGGACGTACAAGTCGCCGTTTGAGTTCACTGGAACGATCAAGACCGTGACGTTCGATCTCGAGCCCAAGGCGCCCAAGAGCGACGCTGAGAAGGCGGAAAACGCAAAGGCTCAACAGCAAACGAAGGTGGTCGCCGGAATTCATGGCTAACCAATCGACGACGCCCACGACGGTCACGCATCGCGAATTTAAGCTCTTGCTCAAAGCAGAGCGCTTCCCCACGCGGCGCGCGCTTCTCGATTTCAACAAACTCCTCGAAGAGATCGCCGCGAGGCTGCACGTCCGGTACGAGCCGTTCGACCCGATCGACGCTCAGCTCCGGATCGTGCAGTTCTACGATACGTCGGATCAAACGCTGCGGCGGAATCGCCTGATCTTTCGAATCCGCCAGCTGCGGCAGGCGCTCTGGCCGGACGACAGCTGGGAGGTGACGTTCAAGGCCCGCCACGCCGACCGCGGCGAGGCCGAATCCTTCGATACTACTTCCAGCTTCCCAAAGCAACAGAAGAAAAAATTCAAGGAAGAAATCCTACGCGGCGATGCACCGGGGACCGTCACGAGCATTTACTCGAACAACGTCATCCTCGAGTCGCCGGAGCTCAACGTCGAACTGCCGCTCAGCAAGCTCGCCGACGTGTTTCCGCATCTAAAGAGCGTGAATCTCAATTTCGATCAGACGATGACGATCGTCAATGGCGCGAAGGTCTTCGAGATCGAATCGAAGCTCGGGAACTTCTTCTTCGGGCATCACGTCACCGCGACGGCGACGCTCGCCGTCTGGGCGCGGCCCGTGCCCGACAAGTTCGAGCCCCTGATCGCGGAGTTCGGGTGGTCGTATCACCCGGTCGATGACGAGAAGGGCAAGGAGGCCGACAAGGTCGCCGATCAGTTCTTCAAAGACATCCAGCTGCCGCTCCGCGACTGGATCACGTCCGGAACGACCAAGACCGCACTCATCTACGGCGACCAGGGGAACTAGAGAGCGGTTAGGCGACTTCCGTCGCCGACCGGGTATAGAAGACGCCGAGCAGCGTCGCTAGAATCATCTGGATGATGAGGTAAACTAGAACCATCGCCGCGACCTCGCCGCGCCCGAAGACGCTCGTCGCAAGCAGCGCGGCGAGGCCCACGTTGCGCAGCGCCGTCCCAACGCTCAACGTGCGCCGGTAGGCGCGCTCGCGACCGCCGAGCACCCAGCCGGTCAACAGCGACAGCAGCACGACGCAGGCCGCGGCGAGTCCTCCGAGCGATCCGTACACCGTACCGATGGCCCGTGCGATCGGCCCGCCGAGCACGACCAGCAACACGACGATGGCGATGAAACCGACGAGCAAGATCGGCCGCCGTAGGCGTGCGGCGACTTGCGGCGCGCGGGCGTTGACGAGAATGCCGAGCAACAGCGGCACCAGCTGAAACAGGACCAGCGTCACGACGATGCTGTTGGCCGAAACGACGCTGCCCGGGAACACGAGGCTTGCCGTGATCGGGACAGTGATGATGGACAACGCCGGCAGCAAGAACGCCAGCGCGACTGCGAATCCGAGGCTCCCGCCTTTTTTCCGGCCGCCCGACAGCACGACGAACGGCACGCCCGGGCAAATTGCCATCAGCAAGATCCCCGCCGCGATGGGCTCGCTCAGATGAAAGACGACGCGCGTGAACAGGACGCCGAGCAGCGGAACGATGATAAAGTTCGCGAGAAATGCCCGGCCAAGCAGGGCGTAGTCTTTCAGGACGAGCTTCAAATGCGCGAGGTTGACTTCCAACCCCGCGTGCAGCATCAGCGAGACGAGCAGGACCATCGCGACGATCTTTGCAGGGTTCACGAATCCAACATCCTCCATCTGACGTTCCGCACAGCCGCGTGCTGCGCGAGCTCCTTCGAGAATCGCTCGACCACGGGATCGTCCCGACGGGCCAGCCGCAGCTCCACTTTGACTTCCTGCCCCTCTTCCGTCGAACCGGTCGAGAGGCTGTGCAGAATCAGGTCGCTCGCCTTCACCGCGTCGACGACGGCGGCGCGAACGTCGTCGACTGCGGCATCGTCGCACGCGGCGTGAATGCGGTACGTCTTCTCGCCGTGCCGCTCCTGATAGACGGCGGCCTGCGAGTCGATCTTTTCAACCAGCGGCTGAAGAGCGAGGTTGAAGGCAACGATGGCCGCGGCCCCTATGAACGCGTGAGAAAACTGCCCGACGCCGGCGAGCGCCCCGACGGCGGCCGTCGCCCAGATCGTCGCCGCCGTGTTCAGGCCGCTGATGCTCGCGCCTTGGCGCAGGATCACGCCGCCGGCAAGAAAGCCGACGCCCGTGACAATGTTGGCTAGAATTCGCGTCTCGCTGTCGGAACCGATGACGGGCCCTAAAAGCGTGAACAGCGCGGCGCCAATAGCGACCAGCGCGCTGGTGTGCACGCCGGCGCCGCGCTGACGCCACTGCCGCTCGAATCCAATCAACGAGCCGAGCAGCCCGCCGATCAGCACGCGCAGCGCAAATTCAGTTGCTGTGGGCATCGCGATTCCCTAGCGAAGGGCGACCACGCCGACGACGGCTCCGCCGAGGATCAGCAGGGCCGGGTTGACGCGCGTCCGCACGGACGCATAGAAGACCGCGAGTCCCACGAGCAGCGTGATCCATCCCGTCACGGCGCCCTTCCCGAACGTGATCAGGCCGGCTACCGCGAGGCCGATCGCGACGGGGCCTAGCCCGCGCTGAATCGATGCGCGCCACGGCCACGCCGCGAGCCGGTTCCAAACGCGTCCAACGACGAACGTCAGAATCCCCGTCGGTACGAAGAACGCGAACGCGGCGACGAGCGCCCCGGGAATCCCGGCGACTCGCTCGCCGATCGTCGCGACCATCATCATGTTCGGGCCGGGTGACATCTGGCCGACGCTGTAGATGTGGATCAGCTGTGGCTCGGTCAGCCAGCGATGCACGTTTATCACGAGCACCTTCATTTCCGGAAACGCCGCCATGCCGCCGCCGATCGTCAGAAGCGAAAGATAGGCGAATACGCGGGCTATTGCAGGAATCTGATCCACGCGTGCGAGTCCTCATGGGGACGATCGGTTTTCTTGACCGGGCGATAGGCGAAAATCGCAAGCGCGCCGACCGAGAGCAGCACGACCGGCACGGATAACTTGAAGTGGTTGATGCCTAGCACCGCGGCGAGAATGAAAAACGCGTCCCAGAAACCCTTGACGGTTTTCTTTCCGATCTGAAACCAGGTAGCCGCGATCAGACCGGTCGCCGCGGCCGCCACGCCATGGAGCGCCGCAGTGACGATCGGCCGATTCCCGTTCATCCCGTAGGCGATGCCGGCGGCGGTCATCAGAATTAGCGCCGGGAGACACATTCCGATCATCGCCAAAACGGCGCCGAGCGTCCCGCGGAGACGGTCGCCCGCGAGAATCGCCATGTTCGTGGCGTTGAGTCCCGGAAGCGTGTTGCTCAACGAGTTCAGCTCCAGAAACTCCGTGTCGTCGAGCCAGTGCTTGTTCTTCACGAGCGCGTTGCGCAGATAGGCGACCACGCCGCCGCCGAAACTGGTGGCGCCGATTTGGAGGAAGACGCCGAAGAGCTCGAGCGTCGAAACGGTCTTGGACTTCGCGGCCGCAGTCGCCTCCGCCATCGCATCATCATAGCAATCCGGCGCGCTCGGCTCTATCCCAAAACGGCAGGACTTGCATTTTTGGGATACTGCTGATGCGAGCTCGGGCGTACACTATGGGTACCATGAAATTATTCGCGGTCTGGGTCCTTTTGGCCGCGCTCGCCGCGTTGCCCGTCGCCCTGCCGGCCGGGCCGGCTAGCGCTACCGGAACCGTTCGCGTCGTGCAGCGCGATGGCTCCGACAAGACATATACCAACGTGCGGATCTCCATTCGCAACGAGAGCATGGCGATTACGTCGAGCGACGGCCAGGGCACGCTGGTCCTGGGCAAGGCCGCCTGCACGAAGGTCGGCGAGCTGCTCGAATGCCTGCCCTACGACGCGACGCTCTTTCAGAACGGATCACGCTTTCACATCGCGTTGCAATCGGGCACCGTCTGGCTGAATCCAGGCAAGACGGAACAGCGGCTGTCGCAATCTTCGACCGCGCTGCCGCCCCGGGGCGTGATGCTGGCGGTTCGAACGAAGCGCGGAACGTACGTAACGATGACCGGGATCGTCGACGAGGTGCAGCGATGAATACGAGCCGTGTTGCAGCGATCGCGCTGATTTTCGCCGTGATCCCTGTGGCGGGCGCAACCGCTCCACGCGGGGGCTTCTCGCGCCCGGCCGGCGGATTCGATATGCACAGCGAGGGCGCGGCCGCGCATCCGCCGCAGTCGGCCAGCCACTCCAGCACCGGTCCTTACGGGACGAACCGTTCCACGACCGTGAACAACACCGGCAACGGATACAACCGAACGACGACCGCGTCGAATGGAAACTACAACCGGACGACGACGGGCGGTGCAAATTCCAACGGCAACTACTACCACGGATCCACCGGGAGCGGCCCGAACGGCTCGTACAGCCACTACGGGGGCGGCAACGCGTACAATCATACCTATAGTGGTTCCGGCACCGCGACCAACGCCTGGGGCCAGACGTATCACGCGAGCACCTACGCCAACAATGGCGTCGTCTATCACGGTGCGACCGTGACCAATCCCGTCTATCACGGCTACTCCGCTTGGGGCTGGAACGGCGGTTACGCGTGGTATCCGGCACCGTACTATTACGGCGGCGGGTTCTGGGGCGCGTTCGCGATCGGCGCGACGTCCGCAGCGATCTACGGGTCGATCGTAGCCAACAACACGACGTACACCTCGTATCAGGCCGAGCCGAGCAGCCCCGGCGCAAAGCTGCTGGCCAGTTATCAGCTCACGCAGACGCCGTGTGGGGCGCCGAATCTCGTCGTGATCTACGGCCCCAACAACAGCGTCATCTGCGCGTACCCAAACAGCCTCGTTGCGGCCGGCAACTACAGCGTCAACTCACAAACGCTGACCATCGTTTCCGAGAAATAGGCTTCGTAGCGGGTCGCACCGGCGGATGACGTTCCGTGCCTGGCGCGTCGTCGCGTTGTTCTTGGCCATCCGGCCATTAACGGGACAGTGCGACCCGGCTGCACCTCCAACCCCGTCGCCGCCCTCGACGACCGTATCCGCAGAAGACGAGCTTTCACCGAACTATCAGAGCGAGACCGGATCGAGCAACGTCGTCAACCTGCGCGCCCAGATTCCCTACGATAACTCCAGCTGGGTCGTGCGCGTCAAGCTTCCGATCGTGACCGCTGCTCCTTCAGAATCGGTGACCGGTGGCGGCGACCTCGCGATCTGGGATCTGAAGGTGATCAACGCCGGTCAGGGCCAATGGCTTCTCGGAGCAACCTTCCGGTTTCCCACGGCCCGCGATTCGCTGGGCACGAACAAGTACTCCATCGGCCCGTCCGCCGGCTATCTCGTGCAACGCGGACCGTTGACGATCGGCTACTTCGCGAATTCGTTTTTTTCGGTGATCGGACCGGCTTCGTATCCGGGAGTCGCAAAGACGCAGATCGCGCCTACCGTGAAATACGATCTTCCAGGCGGATGGAGCGTGGGACTTTCGACGATGCAGTTCACCTACGATTGGATCCGGAACCGGTGGACCGACGTTCCGTTGGGCTTTCGCATCGGCAAGAAGCCCCTCTGGATGAGCTCGCTCGATGCGTATTTGGAGGCTGAACGCAATCTCGCACGCACGCCCGACACGCCCGGCTGGACCGTTCGCGCCTTAGTGAGATGGAAGATCGCCGGCCCTCAAAACCCGTCGAGCGACGAAGACGACGGTCAATAAACTTAGCGCAGGATATTCACCGCGCGCGCGGCGGCGATCGCAATCGTAGTAAGCGAGATCGTCGATTCGAGCATCATCAGCATGCGTGCTTCCGTCGTTATCGGCGCCGTATCCGTTGGACTGAATGCCGTCGCCGTAGTAAACGACAGGAAAAGAAAATCGAGGAAGACGAGTCGGCGTGGGGCGACGCCGTCTTTCTGCGGAAAAATAAAGTGGTCGGCGCCAATCCACCGGTAAAAGACCGCGAAGCTGACGACGTTCGCGATCCAGATCACCAACGCCGAACCCAGCAATCTGACGCCGTCGATCTCGCCCGCGTGAAAAACGACGAGGTAGACGAGCCGCGAAAGGCTCGCGAACAGAATCAGCGTCAATACCGCGGCCACGGAGAGCATCGCGGCGCGGGTTCCCCGTTCGATACCGGTGAACGTGAAGACAATCGACAAGCCGCACGCGACGGCCAAGAGAATGCCTAACGCGTACGAGACCTCCGGGCCGCCAAGAGTATAGCGATTGGGCACGCCGAGATAAAGGCCGAGGACGACCAGGAACGCGCAGCTCTCGCCCCAGTCGCGACGCCCCGCGGCTTTCAGCGAGAATCTTTCGTCAGCTTCAGCTCGACCGAGTCGTTGCTATAGATGCTGCGCATTGGTAGGTGCGTCCGCACGTCGCGAACGACGACGGGAATTCCCGCCGCCGGGTCGTATGCGATGCGCTGTTTCGAAGAAGCGGTCAGATAGCGCCCGCCCTGCTGTGTGAGCCTGCCGTTCGCCTCAACGAGGATCGTGCCGCCTGCGTTGGCGATTTTGCCCTTCCCCTCGAGCGTGTAGACGCACTTAAAGCTCGTGAGCTGGCTCGCGAAGCCGGACGCTCCCGGCAGGATTGCCGCCTTGAGGTCGTACGTCCGCATCCAGTTGGCGTGCCCACCATTGGCAACGAGCGGATGGAAATAATTGCGGCCGAGCAGCGGAAACAGCGTGAACTGAATCGGCGATATCGCATACGCGGGCTTCTGGCAGGAGACGCCGCCGTCCGGATAGACCTCACACGTGTTCGTGGCTCGCGGCCGCGCCGTATTCCACCAGTAGTCCGTCCCGCTGATCATGACGCCGCCGTCCGCAGCCGGCCCCATGATGTCGATGGTGGTCGTCCCGGTGCCGTTTCCGGAGCTTGCGACCTTCGTGTTGAACCCGAACTCATAGACGAGATGGCGCTCCGCGTGGGCCGGCGGCACCTGGCCGCTGAGCGCAACGAGCAAGGCGACAAAGAGTGCAGTCGATCTCACGGCATCAATCCTCCGCCGACCGCTTCGGCGAGCGGGCGGCCGTCAACTGCTCGGCTGCTGTCGGGGGCGAAGCGCGGCGAGCGCCAGGGCGGCGACGGCCGCGAGCGCGACGGCGTTGGAGATCAGCGTGAACCTGTCGTTGATCGCCATGGAACCCATCGCCGCGGCCCCGCCGGCGGCGCCGACGACCCGCTCCATGATCGCACCGGCGAGAAGCGCGCCCAACACGAAGAGCCCGATAAAAGCCCACACCAGGCGCGCGGGAAACGATTTACGGTAGATCGCGATCAGCGGCAGAATCAGTAGGTCGCCGTAGATGAACGTCGTGTTCGCCCCGAGAGGTATCCCCGCGTTCGCGAGATACCGCGCGACCGGCACGTTTCCCATCGAGCACACAAATGTCGCCACCGCGATCAGCAAGCCCGCCATTAGCAGCAGCACGTAGCCGACTAGCGGAACCGCCCCCACGGCGTGCAGCGCTTGCGCCAGCCACCCCGGCGGTATCAGCGCCGCGGCGAACCCCGCTATCAGGTAGCCGACGATCAGCTCGGTGCGCAGCATGCGCACGTCGGCAAGCGCGGTCGCCGCGACGTCCGCCCACGTATGCCGTCCATGGGGCGCGGCATGGCAATGGTCCACTTCGTCCGGCGTGCCCATGTAGCCATGCTGCATCTGCGCGAGCCCTTCGGTGCGAAACAGCAGCGTGAGGCCGATCGTGACGACGGCGATGATGATCGCGCCGCCGGCGAACTCGGCGAAGGCAAACCTCCAACCCAGCAGCGACCAAAACAGAATGACGATGGCGAGGTTCATGTTCGTGGAGGAGATCAGAAACGCGAAGACCGAGCGCGCGTCGCCGCCGTTGCGATAGAACCCGCGCGCCGCGGCGGCCGCGCCGTACGAACACGCCGACGAAATGATGCCGAAGCCGGTGCCGTACAACAGCCCGCGCAGACCCGGCCCAAGATAGCGGTGCATCGTCGCCGGGGTCAGCATCACCTGTACGATCGCAGAGACGAGAAACCCGAAGATCAGGCCGAACAGGCTGTCCCAGAAGAATCCCGCCGCCTGCACGACGCCCGCGGCGAGGGCGTGCACGGCCGTAGCCAGGGTCAGCCGCCGACCGAGACTGGCGCGTGCCCGAACAGAGGCGGCACGTAGTGACCGACGAGATACGAGATCACGAACACGGCGCATCCGTATAGCACGACTTCGAAACCCTTGCCGATGGGGTTTCTTTCGCTCAGGGTCCCCGCGTAGTAGCCGACGCAGAACAGACCGACGACTGCGAACAGCAGCGACGTGAGCGTAGCGCCGAACATCGAGATCGGCAGCATGAAGGCGACAATCGGTACGAGCGAACCGACGCCGAACGAAAGCCCCATCGCAACGGGGGCGCGCAGCCCGGAGTCTTCGGCCTCGCGCGGATCGATCCCGAACTCGTCGCGCACCATCTCGTAGAGGTAGATCTCGGGCATCTGCGTGAGACGCTTGACGATCATCTCCGCCTCTTGTGCGCTGAAGCCCTTAAGCTTGTAATACGCGACTTGTTCCGTGAACTCGCCCTGCGGGTCCGCGGCCATCTCGCGTTTCTCCATGTCGATCGTAGCCTGCACGACCTCGCGCTCGGCCTTGCGCCCGAGATATTCTCCGACGCCCATCGAGAGCGCTCCCGCGAGCAGCGCCAGGAAACCGCTTATGAAGACGGCGGCGCGCTCACCCTCGGCGACGCCGACGCCAGTGATGATGCCGAGCGTCGTGAGGATCCCGTCTTGCGCGCCGAACACGATCTCGCGGACGCTGCGACGCTTCTCGAGGGTGCGCCGCTGCTGCGTATCGGGAATGCGCGGACGCACCTGCTGCCATCCCGGAACGTCAACGATGACTTCCTGGACCGGGGGCGTCGGATTCTGTGGGTCAGTCATGCTCGCATAGGATATCATAGCCCTTCACGACTCCGGTTGGTGCGTTTCCGTGCGCGGCGTGCGCGAGAGCGACCATTGCGGCGGAGCTTCCGGCATCGCGACGATCACGCCTCGGGCAGGCGCACGGTGTGCCCGCCGCCAAGCAGGAGGCATGGTGAGGCGACTCGCCGGCCTCCTGATCGTATTCGGCGTCGCCGCGACGGCCGCGCGCGCAGCGGCGACCAACTGGCCCCTCTTCGGCTTCGATCCGGCTCGCAGCGGGTTCAACTCTGCGGAGCGCGCGATCACGGTCGGCAACGTCCATCGCCTGCACGAGCGCTGGCAGATCTCGCTCGGTGCTGTGGCAGACTCCACACCGATCCTGCTGCAGCACGTTCGCGTCGGAGGGGCGTACCATCCGATGCTCTTTCAGACGACGAAGAGCGGTGTCACGCTTGGAATCGAGGCTGTTTCCGGTCGCATCCTCTGGCGCTTTGCGACGCACGGGCCGCAGATCACCGATTCCACGCCCGCCGCAGACCCGTCGGGGAGATCGATTTACGCACCGGGCGTAGACGGCAAGGTGCACAAGCTGTCAGCCGCCACCGGACGCGATGAACGCTCCCCGGGATTTCCGGCACGCATCACGCGCATACCCAGCACCGAGAAGGACGCCTCGCCGCTCAACGTCGCCAACGGCTACCTGTACGCGGTGACGTCGGGGTACAATGGCGACGGGACCCCGTACGACGGACACGTCGTCAGCGTTCGCCTGAGCGACGGCACGACCGCGGTCTTCAACTCGCTATGCAGCGAGAAGCGGCGGCTGCCGGGCCCGAACTCGTGCCCCCAGCAGCGCTCCGGGATTTGGGCTCGCGGAGGAGCGGTGGTCGATCCCGCTTCTTCGATGAACGGCCGTATCTATGCGGCAACCGGCAACGGCGATTTCAGCGCCAACAAAGGCGGGCACAACTACGGAGACTCGGTCATATCGCTTTCCTCGGATCTCTCATCGCTGCTGGGAAGCTATACCCCCGTCAACTACGACCAGCTGGAAGCCGGGGACGTGGATCTCGGCAGCACCTCGCCGGTGATGCTGCCGGAACAACCGTCGAGCCAGACGCCCTGGATGCTGGTTCAAGGCGGCAAGGACGCGATACTGAAGCTCGTGAACCGCGCGGCGCTTCCCGGCGTCGGCAACGAGTTGCAGCTAATCGACCTGCCGGGCGGGCTGTTCTCGACGCCGGCGGTGTGGACGGACTCCTCGAGCAACGCGTGGATCTTCCTCGGATTCTCCAACGTGGTCGAGGGCTATCGCCTCCAGACCAACTCGAAGGGCGTCAGCAGTCTCAATCTCGTGTGGCAGTCAAGCGCCGGTTCGACCGGCGGCGAAGGCACGTCCCCCGTCGTCGCAGACGGCGTCGTCTTCGTGGCGTTCGACAACGCCCTCATTGCGCTCAGCGCGCAGAGCGGCAACGAGTTATGGAGCAGCGCCATGCACGGCGCCGGCCGCACGATCGGCCCCGTGCACTGGGAGAGCCCGATCGTCGTCAACGGTTGGGTGTACTGCTCCGACGAAAACGGACAGCTTACCGCGTATTCGCTGCGCTAGCGCGGCGCCTCCACGAACGGCGCGATCGCGAAGTCGAGCGCGCGCCGCTGCGCTTCATCGAGCGGCACGAGCGGCGGCAGTGGAGACTCCCACGACGCATCCCTCCGCAGGCGCGCCGTCACATAGCGCACGGCGGGGATGAACGGAGCGCCGTCGAGCGCCGCCCGCGCGAGCGAGAGCCTTTCGCCGGAGGCCTCGTCGCCGCTCGCGAAGACGTCGCGCGCCAGCTCTGGCCAGAGCGCGACGCTGCCCGAGATGCACCCCGACGCGCCGCGCGCCTTCGCGGCCGGCAGCTCGGACTCCGAACCGGGGAGCACCTCGAGCTCGGGATGACGCGTTAGGATCTCGCTCTGCAGGCGCGCGTCGTTGGAGCTGTCCTTCATCCCGGCGATGACGCCCGGAAACTCGCGCACGAGGCGGTCGACGAGATCGGGATGGAACGCGATGCCGCTCATCCGCGGGAAATTGTAAAGCAGGACGCTCGCGGGGCGAGGATTCGTGCGCGAGAAGAGCAGATCGAAGAAGCGCACGACGCCGTCGTCTTCGGCGTCGCGGAAGAAGAAAGGCGGCATGACGAGCGCCGCGGCGAAGCCGCACGCGAACGCGCAATGCGTCAAGCGCACGGCGTCCGCCGGCGACGCGGCGCCGGTGCCCGCCATCGTTCGTTCCCGCGGGATGCCGTTCGAAGCCATCGCCTCCATAAACGCGATCCGCTGGTCGGCGGCGAACGACATCGCCTCCCCGGTCGTGCCCAGCAGGTTGACTCCATCGCAGCCGCGCTGCAAGAGCTCGCGGTAATAGCTCAGCGCCGCCGCAACGTCGGGCGCTTGGCCCGCATTTAGCGGCGTCAGGACGGCGGACCAGATGCCGGCGATCATGCGCGAGCGAACGCGCCGCGCAGGAAGAACGCGAGGTTCGCGGGTCGTTCGGCCAGCCGACGCATCAAATAGGGGAACCAGAATCGTCCATACGGGATCGAGAGCCGCACCCGGTAGCCGCGCTCCACCAGGCTGCGCGCGAGCGGCCCCGCGATACCGTATAATAGCTGGAACTCGAACCGGCCACGCTCGGGGAGTGCGTGCCGCCGCGCGAAGGCGATCGCGTGCTCGACGATCTTGGGATCGTGCGTGGCGATGGCGGTGTAGCCTTCTTGCGACAGGGCCAGCTCCATCAGCTCCACGTAGTTGCGATCGACGTCGGATTTCTTCGCGTAGGCGATGGACGGAGGCTCGAGATACGCGCCCTTGACGATCCGGAGGTTCGGCTCGAGGGGCAGCGCCGCCAGCAGATCGTCGCGGCTGCGGTAGAGATACGACTGCAACACGAAGCCCACGTTGTCGAACGTCTCGCGCAGGCGGCGATAGATCGCCAGCGTCGGATCCACGCAGCGCGACTGCTCCATGTCCATCCGAATCGTTGCGCCGCCATCGCGCGCCGCCGCGGCGATGCGCGACGCGTTCTCGAAAGCGAGCTCCGGATCGATGTCGAGGCCGACGTGCGTAAGCTTGAACGCGACGTTGGCGTCGGTGCCATCCGCGGCGAACGCGCGCAGCAGGTCACAGTATTCGCTCGTGATCTCCAGGGTCTCGTCGCGCTGGCGGACGCTTTCGCCCAGAATCGTCGCGGCGACGGCGAACCCCCGCGCGTTGGCATCCCGCGCCACCGGCAGGAACTCCGCGGCGCTCTCGCCTGCGACGAACCGGCCGGCGCCCAGGCGCATGCCGTAACGCGTGACCGCGCGGCGCACGAGCGTGCTGTCCGCCGCCGCGAGGATCGCCGACCGCAGCGGCCGATCGAACATTGACGCCACTGTCGTTTTATTGCAAAGGAAAGCTTACCGAGAGCTTCGGAAAGCGCAGGAAATCTCGGTCGTGCGTGCACAGCGTTGCGCCGTGCTCAATGGCCAGCGCGGCGAGGTGCGCGTCGGTCGTTCGCGGGCCGCCTCCGTTTGAGTCGATGAGTGCGTCGAAAAACAACTCCCAATGGCGGGCGCCTGGTTCGAGCACCGCAACGTTCTGACGCCTAATCCATGACTCGACGATCTCTGCTGCTTGCGCCGGACTCTTCGGAGTCTCCGGAAGACGGCGATCCGTTGCGACCCGAACAAACGCGAGTATCGACACGAGCGGTAGACCGATCGCGGGTTCCGAGGCAAACGTGGTTTCAAGCCACGACTTTGCGCGCCGGTGTTCCCGGGCGGCCGCGTTGTAGGCGTAGAGGAGGAGATTAGCGTCTACCGCTATCATCGCAGCCTCCTCGGACCGTCCAGTTCGTCGAAGAGTTCCTCGACCTTGTCGTAATTGTAACCGGGCTTCAGCCTAAACAGATGGGCGGCCTCAATCTTGAAGGGCGCGAGCTTCTTGCTGCGCGCCTCGAGAGCTAAGCCCGTACGAATCGTCTCATTGACGATCTGCTTGAACGGGCGCCCGGTCTTGCGGGCTTTCGCAGCCAGCTTGGCTGCTACATCGTCGTCTAACGTCAGGGTCGTCCGCATGGCATCATGATGCTATTGCGAGAGCATCGTGATGTCAAGTAGGAGCCCGCCGCATGGAGCGGAACGGCGCATCCGGTGAAGGTAGCGTGGGTGCTCGTCGCGGCGATCCTCGGCTCGGCGATGTCCTTCATCGACAGCACGGCGGTGAACGTCTCGTTGCCGGTCCTGCAGCGCGAGCTGCATACGACTCCCGGACAGACGCAGTGGGTGATCGAAGGCTACGCGCTGTTCCTGTCTGCATTGATCCTGCTGGGCGGTGCGCTGGGAGATCTCTACGGCCGCCGGCTCGTCTTCGGCATCGGCATCGCGCTGTTCGCGGCGGCGTCGCTCGCGTGCGCGCTGGCGCCCAACGTTGGGTGGCTCATCGCCGCGCGCTGCGCGCAAGGCGTCGGCGGCGCTCTCTCGACCCCGGGCAGCCTGTCGTTGATCAGTGCCGCTTACTCGGGCGAGGCGCGCGGACGCGCCATCGGCCTCTGGTCGGGCTTCTCCGCGCTCACCTCGGCGGCCGGTCCCATCATCGGCGGCTGGCTGACGCAGAGCTTCTCCTGGCGCTACGTCTTCGTCATCAATCTGCCGATCGCGGCGATCGTCTTGCTGATCCTCTTCCTTCACGTCCCGGAGAGCCGCGACGACACGGCGGTCCGGCGGATCGACGTCGGTGGCGCGACGCTCGCCACGCTCGGACTCGGACTCACGGTTTACGGCCTGATCGACATGAACGCGGGACGCTTCTCGCCTTCCGCCGTCGCTGCGGTCGTCATCGGGCTCGCGGTGCTTGGCGCGTTCGTTCTGTTCGAGCGACGCGTCCCCGATCCGATGATGCGCTGCGATCTGTTCGCGGTGCGCAACTTCAGCGTCTCGAACGTCTACACGTTCTTCCTCTACGCCGCGCTTGGAGGCAGCCTCTATTTCGTGCCGTTCGTGCTGATCAACGTCCACCACTATACGCCCACGGCGGCCGGCGCCGCGCTGTTGCCGTTTATCGTGAGCATGGTGGCGGCATCGCGCTGGTCGGGCGGGCTGGTCGGGCGCGTCGGGCCGCGACTGCCTCTGCTGTTCGGGGCGATCCTCGCGGGACTCGGCTTCGCGGCATACGCGGTTCCGGGAAGCGGCGGATCCTATTGGACGACATTTTTTCCCGCGGCGACCATCCTCGGATTGGGAGGCGCCCTTTTCGTCGCCCCCCTGACGACGACGGTGATGAATTCGGTCCCCGTCGAACACGCGGGCGTCGCGTCCGGAATCAACAACGCCGTCGCGCGCACGGCCGGCCTCATCGGCGTCACGCTGCTCGGCGTCGTCGTCACCGCCGCGTCCGACTACTTGTACGGCTTCCGCGGCGCGATGCTCGGGGCCGCGCTCCTGGCCTTCGCCGCGGCCGCGATCGCCGCCAAGGGATTTGCGGGAGGACGACGCAGAGATACGCACGATGAAGTGGTTTTTCGAGCCGGGGCATAGCGCCGCCCAGTTTCGCGCGCGGCACATGATGGTCACGTGGGTGCGCGGAGCGTTCAAGAACATCGAAGGTAAGCTCGACTTCGATCCCGCCGACCCGCGACGGCTCTCGGTCGAGACGACGATCGACGCGGCCACCTGCTGGACCGGCGTTTCGATGCGTGACGATCACCTCCGCAGCGCGGACTTTCTGTCCTGCGAACAATATCCCAAGATTCACTTCAAGAGCACCGGCGTCGACGAGGTCGGTCCCGTCGACTACCTCGTCACCGGCGACCTCACGATCCGGGGTGTGACCCGGGCCGTGGTGCTGCGGACGCGGTATCTCGGGACGTGGCAGACGCCGTGGTGGGAAGACGGCGTGGACAAGGGGCCGAAGCTGCGCGCGGGCTTCACCGCGCGCACGCGCATCGACCGCTATGACTTCGGCGTGAGCTGGAACGACTCGATGCCCGACGGCGGGATCGTCGTCAGCCGCGAGATCGACGTCATCCTCGACGTCGAGGCCGTGCTGGAGGGTTGACATGTGCCGCGTTAATGCCGGGTTCTCTGCCGCGATCGCCGCGGTCATCGCCGTCGGGACGGCGGCATGTTCCGGAGAACGGGCCATGGTGCCCGGCCTCTCTCAGCAAACGCTCGAAACTCTAGAAAGGAGCCATGCGGGGCGGTTTGCGCCGATCGGCCGCCAGCCGCCCGTCGGCATGGCGATGGAGTGGCTGCTGACCGACGGTTCCGTTCTCGCGCAGAGCGGCGCAACCTGGAGCAGCTGGTACCGCTACGTCCCCGACGCGAAGGGCAGCTATAGCGACGGCACGTGGAGCCAGGTCGCGTCGCTTCAGTCGGGCTACGGACCACTGTATTTCGCCGCCGACGTACTAGCCGACGGCCGGTTGGCCATCAGCGGCGGCGAATACAATACGCCTGGGAACGGCTATGACTTGCAGCTGACGAATCAGGGCGCAGTCTACGATCCGGTAAAGAACGCCTGGACCCCGCTGCGCCATCCGGCACGCTGGAAGTACATCGGCGATTCCCCATCGAGCGTGCTGCCCAATGGCAACATGCTCGTGGGAGACAAGCTACACACGTGGGACGCCGCGTTAAATCCGAAGACGCTCGCGTGGAGGCGCCTCGGCGACAAGGGTAAATCCGACTTCAACGCCGAGGAAGGATGGACGCTTCTTCCCAACGGCACGATCCTCACCGCCGACGTCAAAAAGGCGCCCAATTCGGAGATCTACAACCCCAAGACCGGTACGTGGACCAGCGCCGGCTCGACGATCGTGGATTTGCACTCTCCGTCGCCGTACGGATGTCTCATGTACGGCCCGAATCTCTGCTACTATCCGCCCGGTGAGATCGGACCGGCGATTCTGCGCCCCGACGGGACCGTTTTCTACACTGGCTCCTATTCAAAGAGCGGACCCGGCCACACGGCGATCTATAACACGGCGAGCGGTACGTGGAGCGTGGGGCCGGACTTTCCAAACGGCGACAACGCCGGCGATAGTTACGCCACGCTCGAACCGAGCGGAAACGTGTTGGTTTTCGGAGTTAGCGGGATCGTCTACGAATGGAACGGATCCGCGCTCTCGCAGGTCAACGGGATAACGTATGCAGGGCCGCCGCTTCTGCTGCCGACGGGACAGGTCATGGTGCTCGGCTACTCGAGCGTCGGCCTCTACACGCCCAGCGGACAGCCGCAGTCGAGTTGGCTACCGACGATCAAGAGCGTTCAGAAAACGCTGACGCGCGGTCAGACCTATAAGATCTCCGGAACCCAGTTCAATGGCTTCGGACAGGCGATGTCATACGGCGACGAAAACCAAAATGCGACGAACTACCCGCTCGTGCGCATCACCAATAACGCGAGCGGCAACGTGTTCTATGCGCGCACGCACGATCACAGCACGATGGCCGTCGCAACGGGATCGCTCCCAGTCTCTACCAACTTCGACGTTCCGGCGCAGATGGACACCGGCGCGAGCACACTCGTCGTCATCGCGAACGGCATCGCATCGAAACCGGTCACCGTCACGATAAAATAGACAGGTCGGCGTGCCACGGTAGCGACAAGAAACGCTCGCGGTCCTCGCCCTCGAGCTCGGCGGCACTCGCATTCATGAGTCGCCGTGCCCGATCGAGCGCGCGTTTCGCCGCAGCGGGTTGCCCGTCGAGACGGAGTACCTGCCCGGCGGCCCAATAACAGTACGTCGGCCAGTCGGTGCCCCGGGCGATGGCGTCGTCGTCCGCGAGCAGTCGCGTGACGGCGTCGCGCGCGGCATCGAGGTTCCCTACGGCCGCATACCACAGCGCGGCGTCGGCGATTGTCTTTCGCGCCCACACCAGCGACTCCGAATCCGAACGCAGCTCGAAGGATTTCTCCGCCAGCTCGATCGCACGCGCGTATTCGCCGGACTGGCCCTCGGCATACGCGAGATTCTCGAGAATCGACGGCTCCAGCAGATCGAACCCGAGCCGGCGCGATAGCTCCAACGCCTCTTCCGCGGCCGCCCGCGCGGCATCGATCCTTTCGACGCAGGCGTTCAGGAACACCAGATTCGCAAGCCCGGCGATGCGCCCGCGCGCGTCGCCGGCGGAGGTGAACAGCTCGACCGCCTTCGCGGTCATTTCGAGCCCCCGCTCGAAGAATCCGATGCGCGTCTCGAGGAGCGCCCCATTCAGCAGCGCGCCGGCGGTTCCGGCGAGGTTGCCGTTCTCGCGGCTGATGCGCGCGGCGATCGCGAAGTGCTCCCGCGCCCCGGCGAAGTTCTCGCCGCCGGCGGCGAGCGCAACCGCGAGGCGGCCGTGCGCCTGCGCCTCCGCGGGCCGGTCGACGAGCTTCATCGCGAGCTCCAAGCAGCGCGTGCTCAGCGCACGGCAGCGGGTTATGTTACGGCGCTGATACGCGATCGGCCATCCGCTCCGCAATGAGACCAGCTCGAGGACCGGGTCCGCCGCCCGCGCCGCTACGCTCGCCGCCTCGTCGAAGAGCGCGTCCGCCGAAGAGAGATGCCCGCGATGCGCCTCAACTTCGGCCATCGCGCCCAGCGCGCGAACGGTCGCGGCATCGTCGCCGGCGTCGCGCGCGCACTGGAGAGCGGCCTCGCTCGCCGCGTACGCGTCGACGAGTCGTCCGAGCGTATACGCGAGCCTCGCCTCGGCGAGATGGACCACCGCATTCGCCTGCGCGTCGGAACCGGAGAGCGCCGCACGTAGCTCGCTGACGGCGCGCTCGTGCGCGACCGGATCGCCCGTGGTCAGCGCGAACTCGATTCGATGCAGGAGTGTTGCGCTATGCACCGCCGCATCGCCGAGCTCCGCGTCGGCACCCTCTAAGGCGGTGAGCGCCGCCGCGCGCGAGTCACGGTCCCCGGAGCGGCTTTCTATCTCCACGCTCTCCAGCAGGAGGCCGGCCCGCGCATGCGGCTCGGTCGCGAGCGCGAGCCCGCGCGCGCACTGCGCGCGCGCCTCCCGCAACGCCCCGATCGCGATCGAGCGCCGCACCGCCGCGAGATAACAGCGCGAGGCGTTGGCGGCGTCACCGGCGCTCTCGTAATGCGCCGCGAGCGCCGCCGAGAGTTCCTCAAAGTGCTCGGGGTAAAGCCTTTCGAGCACTCGCGCGACGCGGCGCCGCCGCGCCGCGGCGCGCTCCGGCTGCAGCGATCGCGCGATCACGTCCTGCACGAGGTGGTGCGTAAACGCATACTCGAAGATGCCGCGTCCACCGGCCTCGCAGACGATGCGCCGATCGAGCAGCTCGTCGAGCGCGTCGGCCAAGACGATCTCGTCCCACGCGCTCACGTCGCGTAGCGCGTCGCGTGAGAAGCGGTCGCCGATGCACGCCGCGATCTCCGCCGCCGTGCGCCCGTGTTCGGAAAGCCGCTCGAGGCGCCGCGCGACGACTGCTTCCAGCGACGACGGCACCGCCTCGCCATCTCCATCGCGGACCTCCACGACGAGCTCCGTGAGAAAGAGCGGGTTCCCGTGCGAGGCGGCGATCAGCGCATCGGCGGAACGATCGCGGACGTCGGGCAGGCTCGCGCGCAGCTCCTCGACATCTCCGAACGTCAGCCGCGGCAACCACATGCTTTGCGCGCCGGTCGTAGCCCGCGCCTCGCGGCGCAGCCGATGGAACGCGTGCAGATGCGGCGTCTCGTCGTCGCGGTATGTCACGACGATCATCAGCCGCACGCCCGCGACTCGGCGCAACAGGAACTGCAGCAGGTCGAGGGATGCGGCTTCCGCCCAGTGCAGATCCTCGAGCACGAGCAGCAGCGGCCGCTGCGCAGCGAGGTCGGCGAGGCAGCGAAAGAGCGACTCGAAGAGCCGCAGACGCTCACTCTCGGCGTCGAGCTGCGGCAGAGGCGGAAGGGCCGCTCGAGCGTGGAGCTCCGGTATGAGCGTGGCGACGGCCGCGAGCGCGGTGCCGCGCTTCAGCGCCGCGAGGAGCGGCAACGCGGAGCGAAGCGCATCGGCGAAGCTTTCATACGGCACCGCCTCGGCCGGACTCGTACTGCCGGTCAGCACGCGCCCGCCGCGATCCTCGACGGCGCGAGCGAACTCGAGCGCGAGCCGCGACTTCCCGATCCCAGACTCTCCGCCCACGAACGCGCATGCGCCCCGACCGCGCGCAACGCGACTCCAGCTCTCCCGCAGCCGCTCCATTTCGGCACGCCGGCCGACGAACGGCAGGATCGCCGACCTGCCTTCGGCGGCCCTCGGCTCCGCGCCGTCGATCTCATCGCCGGGCGTCTCTCCGCGCGAGATCCGCTCCGCGATGGCCGCCGTTTCCGCCATCGGCTCCGTGCCGAGCTCGGCGCGCAACCGGGTCGCGAACTGCGCATACTCGCGCAGCGCTCCGGCCCGATCGCCGCTCTCGTAGCGCAGCGCGATGACACGCCGAACGATGTCCTCGCGCCAGGGGTCGATCGCCAGGATCTTGCGAGCCGTCTCGATCGCGAGCGCCGGATCCGCGTCTCGGCGGGCCTCCGAGATCCGCTCGGTCAGGCAGCGCAGGTACGCGTTGCGATGGCGCTCGCGGATGGCATCAAGCCACTCGTCGTAGACCTCCGGCAGCAGATCTCCGCGATAGAGCCCGATGGCCTCGTCGAGCCGCGCACGATCGGCCGACGCTTCCGCAAAGTCGTCGACGTCGAGCCACGCGTCGGCATCCGGATTCCACATGACTTTGTCGGAGTCGATCGTCACGTAATCGCCGGCAGGCCTCGGTAGAATCTTGGGAATCTCGGCGAGGGTCGCGCGCAGCTTGGCGCGCGCGGCGCCCTCTTCGTCATCGGGATAGAGCAGAAAGGCGAGGTACTCGCGCGACACCGCGGCACCCCGGTGCAACCAGAGGTAGGCGAGCACGGCGAGCGTCTTGCGCGGCGTGGCGAGGCGAAACGGGACGCCCTCGAGCGCGACCTCGACGTGACCGAGTAGCCGGATGTCGAGATGGCCGCCCTTCACAACAGCCTTGCCCACCTTGAACGCGTACGTTTTGGTACGGCGCGTTCCCTACGATAGGCACCGACACACCGCTAAAGCTACGAGGAGACCCTCTTCATGAACCGATCCACGATGGTGCGGGGCAGCGCGCCGCTGCTCGCCCTGACCGCCTGTCTCGCCGGATGCACCGGACAGCAAGCCGGCATGGCGCTCGCGCCCCAGACGGTGGCGCCGATGCGCCCGTCGCCGGCAGACGGCCTTGCGCAGCCGGCCGCCGGCCTCCAGATCTTCACCGCGAACCGCAACGGCCGGAGCGTCCTGGCATTTCGCGCGACCGCATCGGGCAACGTCGCGCCCACCGTCCGGATCGCCGGTTCGAATACGACGCTGCGCGACCCCGACTCGATCGCGCATGACGCGGCGGGAAACATCTACGTGGCCGATGACGGCGGGAGCCGAGTCGCCGTTTTCGGCAAGGGCGCGAACGGCAACGCCAAGCCCTCGCGGATGATCGGCGGCTCGAAGTCGCGGCTCGGTCCGACCGAGGGACTCTTGGTCGATCCGTTTGGCAACCTCTGGGTCAGCGATTATGCGAACAATGCGGTTACCGACTATGCCCCGGGCGCACACGGAAACGTTGCGCCGGCAGACTTCATCAGCGGCAGCAACACGCAGCTCAACGTCCCGACCGGGATGGCGTGGAACACTCACGGCAGCGGCGCCCTTCTCTATGTGGCCAACTCAGGGGGCGCATCGATCGTTGGGTTCGGCGCCGGCGCTGCCGGCAACGTCGCGCCGATCGTTTCGATCGCCGGCAGCAACACCGGGCTTTCCCGGCCCTTTGCGCTGGCGTTCGACTCGACTGGACGGCTCCTCGTCGCCGATGAAACGGCCGGCGTCCTGATCTTCGCGCCGGGCGCGACTGGCAACGTCGCTCCGGTAGCGACCATTAGCCCATTCATCTCCGCCGACGGCATCGTGACGGACGCGCACGACAACATCTACGTCGCGGACTTCAGCGCCAAGGCGATCGAGGAGTTCCCGCCAAACGCCGACGGCTACTGGTTACCCACCCGAACGATCAAGGGGCACAGGACGACCCTCGAGGGGCCTAACTTCCTGCTCCTGCAATGACGAAGTCAGTCGTCGCGCTCGAAGCGTTGGATCGCGTCCAGCGACTCGAGCGCGGCGGCAAGGCTTCGTCCGGCGATGGCGTCGGTGAGGCCCCGCATCAACCCCGTCCGCCGCAAACGGTCCCCGTAGCGCCGCGCGATGAAGATTGCCACGGGAATGATCGCCAATCCGAAGGCGACGTTTGCCGCGAGCCACGCGACGCCCGCGGCATACGCGTCGACGCCGAAGAGTCCGCGCAGTGCGACGATCAGCAGCGGCACCCACATGAGCGGGGCGAAGAGCAGCACGCCGAGCGTCGTGCGGACGCGCAGCAGCCGCAGGGCCTCCAGCCGCTTCTGGATCGCAACGACGGGCTCGTCGAAGTCCACGCCGGCGATCGCTACGATCTGGCAAACGCCCGCGATCAGCAACCCGACCGCGTAGGCGCCGAGCAGGACGGCCGGGACGAGAAAGCGCGGCTCGCGCACGTTATCCGCGGCGAACGAACCGATGAGGACGAGTCCGAGGAAGTTGAGAATGAGTTCGGCGACGATGCCGCGCGACAGGCGCTGCAGCGAGCCGTCCGTCTTCCTAAGGTTCGCCTGCTCAAGGAGCAGGACGTTGAGCCGCATGCTCGCGGTGAGGCGCCGTTCGCTGCGCGCCCAGAGGTCCTTCAGTTCCTGGATTTCCACGTTTTCCTCCTCTAAGTTAACGCACGGCGTGCGCTGCGACGCCGCGCCGCAGCTGCTCTTTGAGCCGGCTGATCTTGGTCGCCACGTTGGTCTGCGTTATCCCGAGAATCTCGGCGATCTCGGAATAGGGGCGGTCGTCGAGATACAGAATCATCAGCGCGCGACTGAGAGCGTCGAATCTATCGATGATCTCGTACAGAAACGCGGCGTTGTCGTCGGGCTGTGCGCCGGGAGCGGCTAGCTCCTCGATTTGCGCGCCGTCCGAGTGTTCGATGCGCTCGGCAGTGCGGCGCTCGCTGCGATAGAACGAGATCGCAACATTGACGGCGATGCGATACATCCACGTCGAGAATTTCGCCCGGCCGTCGAAGCGCGGGTAAGCGCGCCACAGCTGCAAGACGATCTCTTGAACCAGATCCTCGCGGCTCGCGGGGTCGCGGCAGTACGCATTGGCCACCTTGAAGAGGATGCCGCGATGCCGGTCGAGCGAGGCGAGGAACGCGTCGTGCGCGCCGTGCGAAGTCATTCCGGCTCGTTATTCGCTCGGGACCTGCGTAAAATCACAGCCTGAGCAAGCGCCCGGCCCCTCGGGAAGGGCAGCAGTGCAACACGGAGACGGCACCGAGTGCTCGCGAAATAGCGCGCGTGAAGATCCCGCTCTATCAATTGGACGCATTCACGCGCACGGCGTTCGGTGGGAACCCCGCCGCAGTCTGTCCGCTCGAGTGCTGGCTCGACGACGGGCTGCTGCAGGCGATCGCCGCCGAGAACAACCTCGCCGAGACCGCCTTCTACGTGAGCGAAAACGGCTCGTACCGGCTGCGCTGGTTTACACCGGTCGCGGAGGTGCCGCTCTGCGGACATGCGACGCTCGCGACCGGACATCTCATCCTGAACGTGCTCGAGCCCGGCCGCGAGCGCATTCGTTTCGAGACGCTTTCGGGCCCTGTCGAGGTCGCGCGCGACGGGGAACGGCTGACGCTGGACTTTCCGGCGCTGCCCTTGAAGCGCGAGCTCGACCCCGATCTGGTCGCGGACGCAATCGGCGTTCGGCCGGACGCGCTGTGGGAGGCGGATCGCGGCATGGCCGTCCTGAGCGATGCCGCAGCCGTTCGCGAGCTGCGTCCCGACGTCGGACGCGTCGCCGAGCTGCCCTTCAGGAGCTTGATCGTCACGGCCCGCGGGTTCGAGGGCGACTGCGACTTCGTGTCGCGCTTCTTCGCACCGAAACTCGGAATCGCCGAGGATCCCGTTACCGGCTCCGCGCACTGCGTGCTCACTCCATACTGGTCGGGCGTTCTGCGCAAGCCGTCGCTCTTCGCGCGGCAGCTCTCGCCGCGCGGCGGCGAGCTCTGGGTCGAAGACCGCGGCGCACGCGTGCGCCTCTCGGGCGATTGCGTGCTCGTGATCGAGGGATCGTTCGCGATTCCTTAAGAGCTCAGCGCGGGGAGCGCACGCCCGAGGTCGGCGATGAGATCCTCCGTGGATTCCAGGCCGATGCTGAATCGCACCAGACGGTGATCGTAGGCCGGCCGGCCTCCGGCCGGCGCGATGGTGTAGGCGACGGCGAGGCTCGTCGTGCCGGCCCAGCTGTAGCCCACCTCGAAGAGCTCGAGCGCATCAACGAACGCGCAGACCTGCTCCCAGCTCGGGCCCGGCCGGAAGACGATCGAGAAGACGCCCGATGAACCGGTAAAGTCGCGCTTCCAAAGCTCGTGTCCGGGACATGCCGGCAGCGCCGGATGGAGTACCAGATCGACCTCCGGGCGTTGCGCGAGCCAGCCCGCGATCGCGAGCGCCGACGCTCCAATCGCGGCGAGCCGCACCGCGAGCGTCTGCAGCCCGCGCAGCGCGAGGCTGCAGTCGTCGGGCGACGCCGCGCAGCCGATGACCTGGCGCGCCGCTCCGAGGCGCTGGTAGAGCGCGTCGTCGCGCACGGTGACCGAGCCGAGGAGCAGGTCGCTGTGGCCGCCGACGTACTTCGTGAGCGCCTGCATCGTGACGTCCACGCCGTGCGCGAACGCGTCGAAGAGCACGCCGGCAGACCACGTGTTGTCGAGCACGACGAGCGCCCCGCGCGCATGCGCCGCGGCCGCGATCGCCGGCACGTCCTGCACTTCCATCGTCACCGAGCCCGGGCTCTCCGTCCAGACGAGCCGCGTGTTCTCGCGCATGAGCGACGCGATCTCGGCGCCGATTTCCGGGTCGTAGAACGTCGCGCTGACGCCGAAGCGCGCGAGCAGCGCCGTCGTCAGCCAGCGGTTCGGCCCGTAGACGCTGTGCGGCACGAGGATGTGATCGCCGCTGCGCAGCAGCGCGAAATCGATCAGCGAGATCGCGGACTGTCCGCCCGGCGTGAGGATCGTGCGGCCGCCGCCCTCGAGCGCGGCGATGCGCGCGGCGAGCTCGAGGGTCGTCGGCGTCCCGTAGAGCCCGTACGTATAGCCGAAGCGCTCCTGATCCCACTTGTCGGTTACAGCGGCGGCCGAGGGGAAGAGCGTGGTCGAGCCGCGATGGACCGGCGTGGCCAAGGAACGATAGCCGCCGGGAATCTGCGCGTCGGGGTGGAGCAGTCGCGTTTGCCAGGTGGTGTCCATATCGTCTGCGTAGTTGCAGGCGATGAACTGCTATTTCCTACGCCACGGCATCGCCGCCGGTCCGCAGTCGTGGCACGGCAACGACGACGACCGTCCGCTCACCCCCGACGGCGAGAAACGCATGGAGCGCGAGGCGCGGGGCATCGCCGACCTCGACCTGGACGTCGGCACGATCGTGACCAGCCCCCTGCTGCGCGCGCGGCAGACCGCGGAGATCGTCGCCGACCGCCTGCGGGTGGGCAGGGGACTCGTGGAGGACGCGCGCGTCGCGCACGGCTTCGACGCGGACAGCGTCGCGGCGATCTTGCGCGAGCGCGACGGGCAGGGCTCCGTAATGTTCGTCGGCCACGAACCGACGATGAGTGCGACGATCGGACGGCTTATCGGCGGCGCGAGCGTCGAGCTCAAGAAGGGCGCGCTCGCGGGCGTCAAGCTCGAACAGCCATCCTCGACCGGCGGCACGCTGATCTGCTTGATTCCGCCGAAGATCCTCGCCGCATTGGGGAAGCGTTAGGCGGTCATTCTTTTGGTTATTGCGCGAGATCGTAGTCGATCGTGAGCGGGGCGTGGTCGCTGAAGCGCGCGTCCTTGTAGATAGCGGCGCCGCGAATGCGGTTCGCTAGCCCAGGCGTGACGAGCTGATAGTCGATCCGCCAGCCGAGGTTGCGTTCCCACGCGGCCGGCCAGTTCGACCACCACGTGTATTGTTTCGGATTCGGGTTGACGACGCGGAAGGCATCGATCCAGCCGACCTGCGCGAGCAGCGTGTCCATCCACGCGCGCTCCTCCGGAAGGAAGCCCGTGATCGTGCTGTTGCGCCTTGGGCTGTACGTGTCGATGTCTCTGTGCGCGATATTGAAGTCGCCGCAGACGATGTGCTCGCGTCCCGAGTGGCGCAGCCGCGCGAGAACCGCGAGTAGACGCTCGAGGAAGTCCATCTTGAAGGCCTGGCGCGGCGGACCGCTGATGCCCGACGGGACGTAGAGCGACGAGACGCTGAACGCGCCGAAATCGGCCTGTACGAAACGCCCCTCGCTGTCCATGTCGTCCCCCTGAGCCGGTCGAAGGGCGAGCGTGCGGGTCACTTCGACCGGCTCGTGGCGGCAATAGAGCGCGACGCCGCTATAGCCGCGGCGCTTCGCGTCGACGAAGTAGCCCGTGAACCCGGGCAGCGCGGCCGCTTCGGGCAGAAGCTGATGCTCTTGGGCGCGCGTCTCCTGAATGCAGACGACGTCGGCATCCTGCGCCCTCACCCACTCGAAGAACCCGCGCCGCAGGGCCGAGCGGATGCCGTTTACGTTGCATGTGATCACGCGCATTTATCGGAGAGACTTGCAAAACTTCACGAGCCGCTCGGTCTCACGAAAGCCGCAGCGGGCGTGCGCCGCGATGGACCGCTCGTTCCACGGCTCGGTATCGGAGGCAAGCTCCGTGAAGCCGCGCTCGCGGGC
>JAFAJV010000102.1 GCA_019235995.1 Vulcanimicrobiota bacterium | reverse complement strand
CTCGCGGGACCCGCGGCGCCCAGCTCGTCACGCTGACTTTCGCACGCCGCTTCGTTGAGCTGCGCCTGGGCCTCCACACCGTCAGCAATGTCACCGAGGCGCGTCGCCTGCTCGACGCGAATCAGCCGTAGCCCTTAACTAGGCCGGTTTCCCGGGGAAGTGGCGGAATGGCAGACGCAGCCGCCTCAAAAGCGGCCGAGGCAACTCATGTGGGTTCGACTCCCACCTTCCCCACCATCATTAAGCACGAAAGCGAGGTCAACACGTCGTAATCCGTAACGGATCGGTAACGAGGAGTCCGTAAGCTCGCGTGCGCGTTTAGAGTAAGCCGCCTTCAGTCCCAATCCAACATGTCGGAGCCACCACCGCCCCCGGATCAGATGCGCCCGTCCACGTCGCTTCGATCAGCCCATTTCGTTAGCGGGGCGATGTGTCTGTAGCACGAAGCTCAGCCCATGGCCACGCAGGCGGGGCTGGGGGCGGCGCCCTCGGCTCGCCCTACCGGGACCGTTACCTTTCTGTTTTCGGATATCGAAGGCAGCACACAGCATTGGGAACGGCAGCGGGCGGCAATGCCGGCGGTGCTGCGGCGTCATGACGAGCTGATCGACGAAGCCATCGAAGCCAACGGTGGCCACGTTTTCAAGAAGGTCGGCGACGCATTCTGCGCGGCGTTCTGGCGGGCACCCGATGCACTGGCCGCAGCCGCGGATGCACAACGGGCGCTCGCGGCCGAAGACTGGAACACGGTCGGTGGATTGTCGGTGCGCATGGCCCTGCACAGCGGCACGACCGACGAGCGTGAGGGCGACTACTTCGGACCGACGGTGAACCGAGTCGCACGATTGGTCGCGGTAGCGCACGGCGGGCAAGTTGTGGTGTCCGACGCGACTGCGGCCCTATTGCGGGGCACGATGCCGCCGCAGACAGAGCTACTCGATTTGGGCGACCACCGGCTGAAGGACCTCACCGAGCCGGAACACATCTGGCAACTGACGGCACCGGGTTTGGTCGAGACGTTCCCACCCGTTCGCTCTCTAGAGTCATTGCCGAACAACCTGCCACGACAGCTGACACCGCTCGTGGGACGAGAAGGCGTTCTCGCCGAGGTCGAACCGCTCGTTCTCGAGCGTCCTCTGGTTTCGCTAGTCGGCACCGGCGGCGTAGGCAAGACGCGCGTGGCGCTGCAGGTCGGAGCTGATTTGCTCGACGGCTCCGGCGAGGGCGTGTGGTTCATCGATCTCGCACCGCTGAGCGATCCAGCGTTAGTCGCCAAGACGATTGCGTCCACGTTCGGACTGTGTGAGCAGGGCGGGACCCCGATGCTGGAGCTGCTGTTGCAATATCTGCGGCCGCGACAGCTACTGCTGATCTTGGATAACTGCGAACACCTCATCGAAGAGATGGCGCGCATCGCCGACGCGATCCTGCGCACGGCGCCGCAAGTGCGGTTGCTCGCAACGAGTCGCGAACCTTTAAGGATCGAGGGTGAGAGCGTCTATCGGATGCCGTCCCTTACGGTCCCGCCTGCCGGCGACTCGCTCACCGCCGATCAAGCTCTTGCGTACGGCGCGATCGCCTTGTTCGTGCAGCGTGCTGTAGCTTCCGATTCGAAATTCAGCCTGAACGACGAGAGCGCGCCGATTGTTGCCGAGATCTGTCGTCGACTCGATGGCATTGCGCTGGCGATCGAGCTCGCCGCGGCGCGCGTGAAGGTTTTGCCGGCCCGGCAATTGGCACAGAAGCTCGACGAACGTTTTCGAGTCCTCACCGGCGGCAGCCGCACGGTCTTGCCGCGCCAGCAGACGATGCGCGCCCTCATCGACTGGAGCTACGACCTGCTGTCCGAACCGGAGCAGCGGCTCTTTCGGCGGGTGGCGATCTTCGCGGGAGGTTGGACGCTCGAAGCGGCCGAGGCCGTCTGTATCGATGGAACACTCGATGCATTCGATGTGGTCGACCTGCTCTCGTCGCTGGTCGAGAAGTCGCTGGCCGTCGCGGAAGCGGCGCAGAATCCGCGCTATCGGTTACTCGAATCGACGTGCGCTTTTGCCGCCGAGAAGCTGGATCAAAGCAACGAGCGGGAAGCGTTGGCGCGCAGCCACGCCCAATGGGCGGCTGCGCTTGGCGATCGCGCGTACGAAGCAAAGTGGCACAAAGGGCAGACGCCGGAGTGGTATGCGGAGTTCGAGCCCGAGCTTGAGAACGCTCGGTCGGCGATAAACTGGGCGCTTTCGCACGATGAGCTCGTGCTTGCGGCACGCGTTGTCGTGGGGTTCAATACGATGTATCGAACGCTTAGCGGCGGGGACGCTGAGCTTAGGAGCTGGCATGAGGCTATTGCGCTGCGGCTCGATGCTTTTGCACACCCCGAGCTCGCGGCCCTCATATGGTACGCGCTTTCGTGGACGGGGAGCGCGACCCAGAAGATAGAGACCGCGCAGCACGCTGTCGAGCTTGGCGAGCGATGCGGCGATCCGCTGGTGAGAACGCTGAGTTTGTCCAACCTGGCGCACGGTCTACGCGAGGCGGGGCGCGCGCAGGAAGCTCAACCGATCATCGAAGGAGCGATTAGAGTCGCGAAGGAGAGCGGATTGACACATACTGCTATTAACGCATATGTGCTGAACGCGGGCGGCCTGATTGCAATGGAGTGCGACCGTTTCGATGAGGCGCGACAACTATACACTGAGGCACTCGCGCTTGTAAGAGCGCTGGGCGACGAGACCAGCAGAAGCGGGATCAGCGTGAATATGGCAGAGCTCGAGTACAAAATGGGTAACCCCGCGAGAGCGCTCGAGCTTGTAAGCGACGCCGACACGAAAACTCGCGGACCCCGTACAACGCGAAGCGTAATTATAGCACAAGTCAACCGCGCGGAGTACCGAATCGTGCTGGGCGATATCGCCGGAGCGCGCGCCGACGCCCACGACGCGCTGCGGCTCGCACGCGGAGTGGACGCATTGGTTGCAACGATTGCGATTCAGCATCTCGCCGCCATCGCGACGCTCAAGGGGGATCCTCGCTGTGGTGCAGTGCTCCGAGGATACGTCGACGCTTGGTTTAGCAGCAAAGGCTGCGAGGGCGAGGCCACCGAGCAGCGGACGTATCAGGTCTTGACGGTGGCGCTGCGCGAACGGCTGACTGAGACCGAGATCGCGACGCTCGCGAACGAGGGGGCACAGCTATCTGAAGATCAAGCGGCCACCGAGGCGCTTGCGTCCGGACGATCTTGAAGCGAGACCTCGGGCTCGTTATTTGTTCGCTGCCGTCGTGCCGAGCGGGGTGTCGAAATTGCCCGTCAGAACGACGACCGGCGAACCGCCGGCCGGGTACTTGTAGATCTCGCCACTGCCGCCCGCATCGCCGCAAATGACGACGCCTTTACCGATCCAGGTCTGCGCGCAGTCGCTGGAACCATTGAGCGATACCGTACCTTGCAAGGTCGCCGTCGTCCCGCTGACGGTGTATTGGTACATCGCGTTTGCCAGCTGATCGGTTACGACCAAGTACTTGCCGTCCCACTGCACCGAGCCTGGGAACTGCACGCGGTTGCTCGTTTTGATCTTTTGGAACTTACTGCTGCCGTTTGGGAGCTCGACGAGCGCGAAGCCGGAGCGGTCGCCGGTGAAGCCGTCGGCGAAGAGGTTCCCCGCAGGATCGTAGCCGTCGAAGAATTCCTGGTGCAACGGCGTCGGGTAAGCGGTGCCGGTGCCGTTCGCGTTCTTGAAGATCACGACATCGCCGCCGCCCGACGTACCGTAGATCCCGACTGCAAGGTCGCCGCTCGCATTCATCGCGCAGCTGGTCGGAAAGGAGTAGGGAACAGAAAGCGTCTTGATCGGTCTCTGAGGGACCTTGTACTCCGTGATCTGGTTAGGGCCGGCGACGATCCAGATGATCTCCTTTCCATAGCCGTACAAAACGTTCGTGCACCCTTGGCCGCCGACGTTGTTGATCATGCCGACCTGCTTGTCGCTCTTCGGATAGTCGAAAATGCTGGCGTAGCTACCGTAGGTATTGATGATGTACTCGCGCGTAGGGTACAAGACGTCCGGCTTGGCACGAAGGTCCGAGACAATCGTCGCGAAACGGGGCAGCGGGCTCGTATTTGTGCGAGCCGCCGTGAGCGGCCGTCCGCTGAGCGCAATGCTTGAAGGCGCGACGGCTGAACCGCCACCGCACGCCGATATTATCGCGAGGGCAACCAGAGCCCCAGCAGTTCTTACAAGACCGGTCGTCATCATTTCGGGGCCCTCTTTCGAGTAGAGAGTATAGCTTTACTTCTCTTAGGCTTTAATCTCGCTCATAATTCTGAAGAAAGCATGAAGTCCGCGGACGGTAGCGTTTCAGACTTTCCTTACGCGTGCGAGCTAACATCCGGAGCAACTCGATTCCTGGAGATAGCATCATGGCTCGGACGCTCGCCATTCCATTCATCGCTTTTATCTTCGCCGGCTTGCTGGCCGCCTGCGGCGGCAGTCACGGCGGCGCTTTGGGGCAGCCTCAGGCGTTCCAGGCGATACCCCTCGGTGACTCGCTCGCGATCACCGACGCTAGACTGCCCAAGGATACGATCGGGGTGGGATATCCCGACCAAGTCGGACACGTCTTTTCCAAGAAGTGGAAAGCAGACGTCGCCGGGTTCACGCAAAGTCACTATTCGCAAACGCTTGCGTTCCCGCCGGGGACGAAGATAACCGTCACCAATATCTCCAAAGCGGGCGAGTTCCACACGCTCAACGTGATCGCGACGAGAGGCAAGCCGCCCGCGAACTTCCCCAAGAATCCGATGTTGAGCATGAAGCCGAGCGGCGGCGACAAGCTCGTGGTCGGCTACCGTAGCGGCATCCTCAGGCCGGGCAAGTCGGTCAGCGTGACGCTCGTCAAGGGCATCTACCTGATCGGCTGCGCCTTCCACTACCTATCCGATAACATGCGCGACGTTCTCGTGGTCGAGCCGGGAGCGACACCCGGTCCGACGGCGACGCCGCCAGGCTAGTACCTACCATATCCCAGGCTCCTCCCCGGCGACCTGGAATGCTTCCAGTCCCGCCGCTCTCTCAAAAGCGGCCGGGGCTGCTCATTTTGGAAGGAGAACTGCGACATGGCTACAGCGACGAAGCTCGAGCGCGACGCGGTCGCCCTTGATCCGAAGCACTATAGCGTAGAGGCGGAGACCGACGCCGTCCGCGTCGTCCGCATTCGCTACGGCGGCCGCGAGAAATCCGTCATGCACCAGCATCCGCGCGGCGTCGGCATCTTCCTGACGGACGCCGACTTCACGTTCGCATTCCCAGACGGCCGGGCGGAACGCGTTGTGGCGAAGAGGGGCGACTTCCTCAACTTCGACGAGCCCTGGGAGCACAACCCGGAGAACAACACCGATCAGGCCTTCGAGGCGATCTACGTCGAGCTGAAGTAGTTCCAGCGGGCCTTAGCGACTCGGGGCCGTCGATCGCGTCCGCTTGAGGAGTTGCGGGATCGGTGGCCCCAGCGCGGCGGCGTTGTAGGCCTCGCGCGCCGTCTCCTCGGGCTTCCAGCGCCGGCTGGGCCCGGTGTTCGCGAGCAGCGTGATCGCATAGCCGGCGGCCGGGATCAGCATGTTCACCGTGCCATAGCCGGCCAGCGTCCCCCCGTGCCACACCACGCCGGTTGGCTCGACGAACCAGCCGCTGGCGTAGTGGGTGTGCGCCGCGCCGGCCACCGTCGGCACCGTGAACATTCGGCGCAACGTCTCGCGCGTCAGAAGCGTGGCGCCCAGCAGCGAACGATTCCAGCGCTGCATGTCGCCCACGGTCGAGACCAGGTTTCCGGAGGCGAACGCGGCATCCGCGGCCGTGGCGGGCGCCGCCTTCCACCCACTGCCGTCGGGTTCGTAACCGTGCGCGAAGTTCGCGTCGCGCCGCGAAAGCAGCACGTACGACGACGTCATCCCGAGTGGTCCGAAGATGTTCTTGGCAAGGAAGCTCGCATAGCTCATCCCCGAAACGCGCGCGACGACGATCCCCAGAACGTCGTAACCGCAGTTCGTGTAGGCGAAGTAACGCCCGGGCGTAAAGTCGAGCTTGCGTAGATTGAGGTTGCGGATGAGCGTCGCGCCGTCGATTCTGCCCCCGACCGGCGTCTCGCACGCCGCGTCGTCCGCGGCGACTCCGGCTCGCATCGTGAGCACCTGCGCGAGCGTCATGTCGCGCGCATAGGCGTAGTCCGGAAGGTAGTTCGAGAGGGGAGCCTCGAGTCCCAGCGCACCCCGCTGCTGCAGCAGGTAGATCGCGGCGGCCGCAAACTGCTTGCTGACCGAGGCCAGCGCGCAGCGGGTGCTGGGCTCCATGGCCAGCCGTAGAGCGACGTCGCGCAGGCCGAACGCGCCTTCCAGCAGCGTCGTGTGCCCGTCCCCGAGAGAGTAGGCGATCGCGGGGACCGCGCCGCTCTCGACCAAGCGCCGCAGAATCCGTTCGATCGCCGCAGCGTTCGCCGTCGCCGCCAGCAGGAGGGGTAGGCCTCCGAGCAGCGCCGTGAACCGGCCGCGTGACAGGGTCGGCGTCACTGTTCGTCGGGCGAGTCGTTGGGCGGCGAGGCCGGCCGGGCGATGACGGTAAGCGGAGGGATCACGAGAGACGGATTGAGCAGGTTGTGGATTTTCGCAGCCAGATTCTCGGGGTCGAAATAGCCGCCGTCACGCACGTTGCCGATCATCGCGATCGTGTAGCCGTCGCTGAAGAGCACGTTCGTGGACTCGAACAGGAACGTGTGGCCACCGTGCCACCGCGTATACGGATTGGGGCGCATCCAGCCCATTGCGTACACGGTCGGCCCGCCGTCGCTGATGTTTTTGAGCGATGGGAAGCGTTTGTCGGTCTCCTTGATAGTCGTGACCTTGCCGCCGCCGGGTACCGTGAACATCGTCTTGAGCGACGCCGCATTCAGGATGCGCCCCGCCAGCAGCCCCTTGTCCCACTTCAGGAGGTCGATCGGGGTCGAGACCATGTTGCCTGTGCCGAAGGAAAAGTCGGGACTCATCTCGGGCCGCGACTCGAACGGCTGCCCCGGTTTGTCGTGGAAATACCCCGTTGCTGTTCCCGGCAGTGGCACGTCGTACGTGGAGCTCGACGACATGCGCAGCGGCGTGAAGATCCGCTCGCGCAGGAAGGTGAGGTAGGGGTTGCCCGACACGCGCTGGACGACCAATCCGAGCAGGTTGTAGTTAGTGTTGGTGTACGTCATGTGGCTGCCCGGCCGATATACCAGCGGCAGCTTGTTGAGATTTGCAAATATCGCGCTTCGCGCGATCGGCTTGGTGAGCTCGTCGCCGTAGATGGCCGGATCGTTGTCGGAGATGCCGCTTACCATGTTCAGCATCTGGCGCAGTGTGATCTCCGGCCCGTGGACGTACTCGGGGACGTACTTCGAGAGCCGGTCATCGATCGAGAGCTTCTTGTCCTGCGCGAGCAACAGGATCGCCGCCGCGGTGAACTGCTTCGTGATCGATCCGATCAACTGCGGCGTCGTCCGCTGCATCGGGGCCCGCGTCGTCAGATCGCTGACGCCGGCGCTCTTTTGGTAGATGATTTCGCCGTCCTTCGCGATGGCGATCGCGATGCCGGGCGTCACGCGTCCGTCGATTTGCTGCCGGACGATGGAGTCGATCGCGGACGTCGTCTGCGGCGAGATCGCAGGCCCGCTCGCCTTGCCGGAGCACGCGGCCAGGCCGGCGATTACGATCGCGGCGGCGCCGAGATGGCGCCGCCGCAGTAGGAGCACCGCTTCTCCAGTTCCTTAGCTGATCGTCACGCTGACGCCCGCGGACACGATGCCGTTGACGACGACGTAGATCGTGCTCGCTCCGGTCTCGATGCCCGAGGGAACGTCGAACATCGTGGACACGGTCTTGTTTGACCCTATGCCCATGTAGCTGTGGTTGTGGGTCTTGCAATAGAACACGTCTCCCGTCGCGCTGTTCACGACGCGTACGAGCGGGTAGTTCGTCGCGTGTGTAGCGTCGTCGCCGTAGAAGTTCGCTTGGGTGTAGCCGTTGAAGCGCTTGCCGCTGATCGTGTAGGTGGTTCCGGGCGCGAGCGTCGACGGCACCGAGCTGATCGTGGGGGCGATGCCCGGGTAGGGACGAGTTCCACCTGTGTAAATTTCGACGTCGCTCGACCAATCAGTTTCCATGGTTTGCCCGGTCGGCAGGACCAAGAGCTGGATCATATAGCTCGAGTCGTTCGGGAAGTTCGGTGGCGCCGCGATATTCTTGAGTTTCTTGCCGTTGAAGATGTAGGCGGTTGCCGGTGCATTATAGCAGCCCGGGCTAGCGACGGTCATCACCTGTCCGTCGGGAAACACCGACGAGGGAGAGTCCGCGGTGTCGATCCCGGCGGGGAACGACGGCCCCTGCGTCCAGGCCTTCGTGCGCGTGTTATAGATCGCCGATAAACCGGAGGCTCCCGCGACCCAGATGGTGTTATTCGGCCGCATCGATTGCGGCCCGATCTCGGTGCACTGTGTGAGATTCACGGGCAGCGTCCCCGCCGTTTGCCACGTGCTGCTCGTGGGGTTGAAATACTCCGAGTTCGGCTCGCCGATCACGTCCGCGGTCAAGACGTCGCCGTTGCGCAGCAGCGTCCAGCCTTCTTCACTATTGGGGTCGTGCTTGCCGGTGCCGACCTGTGTCCAGGTCATCGAGGACTCGTTCAGTTGCGCCTGATTGGACGTGCAGCAGTTTCCGATCATGTAGGTGCCGTTACTGAGCACGACGCTCTGCGCGTCGCCGATCTGGCCCCAGCCGCTCGGCGCGGCCACCGCGGTCCACGCGTTGGTGGCGGGATCGTAGATGGCGCCCAAGTTCGTCTCGTCCCCGTGACAGAAGTTGTACTCGCCGCCGTTGATGATCAGCTTGCCGTCGGGGAGAACCGCCGACGCATAATAGAGGGGGCCGTAATCGGACGGCAGCGAGCCCATCTTGGTCCACGTGCCGTTGATGTAGCTCCCCTTTTTATCGGGCGCGAGGCTGTACCAGTTGGACGTGCAGTAATCGTGAACCATCACGGTTCCGTCGGTCATCAAGAGTGAGCTGAAGGGGCCGTTGGTCCACGGCGCTTTGTTCGTGATGGGGGTCCATCCGGCCGCGAGCGCGCGCGCTCGGTCTGCGCTCGTGATGCGGTGGCGGCGCGGCGGCGGATACGCCGGCGTATGCCGAAAGTGTAATAGCTGCGATCCAGCAGTCATACCGGACGAGCGATCGAACGGAACGGCCGACGTGCCGGGCGTGTTCGGGGTCGGCGCACCGGCGTTACCGCTGCATCCGGCGATCAACACGGCCGGTATGAGCGCCGAAAGAAAGAAACCTAAACGTTGCATGATGACTCCTCGTCGAGAGTAGCGTGGAAATCTACGAGCCGTTCGCCACGAACGCCGCGCAGGGTGATAACGTGTTTGAAATAGGAAAGGTTCTAGCGCTTCTTGCGGCCGGCGGCCTTTCTCGCCGGAGCCTTTCGAGCGGGGGCTTTCGAAGCGGCCTTCTTGCGCGGCCCGCCGCGAGCTCCGCGCCTCGACATCACGGCTTCCTTGAGCGCCTTCGCTGCGAGGAACTTGAAGACTCGCTTCGCGGGCACTTTCACTTGTTCGCCGGTCGCCGGATTGCGAGCCATGCGAGCCGCGCGGTCACGAACCTTGAACTGCCCGAAGCCCGGAATCTTGACCGGCTCGCCTGCGATCACCGCCGCTTCAATGTCGTCGAAGATGCCGTCGATCAGGGCGATGGCATCCCTGCGCGAGATCTCCAGCCGATCGACCGCCGAGCGTACCAAATCTAGTTTGTTCATCGGTTCCTTTCGTGTGAAAAAAGCAGGCTCTGATCGTGCTAAATCGCTTCGCGCTGCTTGCTACGAGATGATGATGGACTCCTTGTCCAAAAGCTAATCCGCTCATGCCCGGCAAGGTCGCGACCTTTCATCCCGGTCCGCTGCGCGGCGACGTTGGCGTCCCGGGCGACAAATCGATTTCTCACCGGGCGTTGATCGTGGGCGCCCGCTGCGCCGCGCCGTTGCGCATCGCCAACTTGAACCCGGGCCGCGACGTGCAAGCCACGCGCCGAGCGCTGATCGCGCTCGGCGTGGGCATCTCGGAAGTCGGCGGTGACGTCGTCGTGCGTCCCGCTCGGCTGCGGTCGCCCGACGCGACCCTCGACTGCATGAACTCCGGCTCCACTGCCAGGATGCTCCTGGGCGCTTGCAGCGGCGCGAACGTTGCGGCGCGGTTCGACGGCGACGCCTCGCTCCGGCGCCGCCCGATGGAGCCAGTTGCCGCACAGCTTCGCGCTTTCGGGGCGAAGATCGAGACGTCCAACGGCCATCTGCCGCTCGAGTTGTCCGGGACCCCCGAGGTCGAGACGCGCCGGTTCATTCTCTTGGCGCCGTCCGCGCAGGTGAAGTCGGCGCTGCTCTTTGCGGGGCTGTTCGCGGGCGTGCCGGTGCGCGTGGACGGGGATCGCGGCTCACGCGACCACACGGAGCGGCTGCTCGACTACCTGGGCGCGCGGATCGAGTGGACTTCCCGGTTCGCGGAGCTGAGCACGGCCGCGCTCGCGAGCCGCGACGTGGCCGTGGCCGGTGACGTCTCCGCCGCCGCCTTCTTCGTCACGGCCGCGGCGATCACGCCCGGCAGCGCCATCACCGTCCGCGACGTGGGAGTGAACCCGCTGCGAACCGGGTTGTTCGACGCGCTCCGCGCGATGGGCGCCTCGATCGGGCTGAGCGACGAACGACTGCGGTGTGGCGAGCCGCTCGCCGACGTGGCCGTCGAATACCGTCCGTTGACCGCGGCGCCGATCGGCGCCGATCTGGCGTTGCGCGCCATTGACGAGATCCCGCTGCTTGCCGTGGCGGCGGCCTTCGCCACCGGAACCACTACGATCGACGGCATCGGCGATCTCCGCAGCAAGGAGTCGGACCGGGTCGCCGCCATCGAACGGCTGCTTGCCGCGGTTGGAACTCGCAGCGTGATCGAACGGCACAGGCTGGCGATCGTCGGCGGAACAACGACTTCGCCGGGGGCGCTTGTCGCGACCCACGACGATCACCGCATCGCTATGGCGGCGGCGGTGCTCGGTTGCGCGGCGGGACCGCTCGCCATTGACGACGACGAGAGCTTGGACGTGAGTTTCCCCGGGTTTATGGCCGCGCTCGAGCGGCTGCGGGACGTTTAGGCGGCGGACTCCGAGGCCGATGCGGGCTTGTCGGCCTTCTCGGGCTTGTCGGCCTGCTCGGGCTTGTCGGCCTTTTCGGTTTTTCCGGGCTTGCCGGGCGCGCTCGTGCTGCGCGAGTCCGTCACGTAGAAGCCGGACCCCTTGAACAGGACGGGAGCAGCGTTAAAGACTCTTCGCATGGGCGCGCCGCAACTCTCGCACGACGCCTCGAACGTCTCGTCGAAGCCGTGCCGCACCTCGCGGACGCGGCCGCAACGGGTGCAGGCATAGTCATAGAGCGGCATGGTCAGAGTATAGCCCGCTTAGCACTCTTGGTCAATGACTGCTAGCGTGAGCTCGCCGGGCTAAAAATCGGCGAGGACCGGGGCGTCTCGTTCGTATTCGACGAGTCCCTTGAAGTGGATCAGGGAGTCGTCCAGCGCGCTTGCCAGCCTTCGCCCGCGCTGCCAGCGGTCGAGCAGCAGGCCGAGCCGCCCGTGATAGGCGGGGTACGCCAGGCGCACGTGAATCTTGGAGCACGCCGTGCGGCGTTCGATGCGAAAGTCGATGCGCCGGCGCACTGAGTACGCGCCGACGAGCGAGAGGCGGTAGTTGGCGATGAGCCCGTCGACCTCATAGATTTGCTCTTCGTCGCCCGGGAGCCAGGACCGGATCACGACCTCGGTCCCGAGATCGAGCGGTCCCTGCGCGCCCGCGCGCCGCGCGCTGCGCAGAAACGACAGCCAGACGGGCCACTTCTCCACCGCGCAGAGCAGCGCGAACGCATCCTCCGCGGGGCAGTTGACGTCGAGGCTCGCGCTATGCGTCGGAAGGCCTGGCGCAAATACGTCATCGGCAATAGCCATAACGCCCGTTTTAATCCGATTCGCGGTCGCGAGATTCCTGCGCGCATTGCGTAAACAGCACGAGCGTCTCGACGCCGAACGGCAGCGCGGCTTCATCGATACGGAATAGCGCGCTGTGTCCGGGATGGGTGGCGCCGGCCGACTCGCTGCGAACACCGAGGCGAATCAGGAGTCCCGGGACGCGCTGCGCGAAGTACGCAAAGTCCTCGCCGCCCATCGTCGCGGGCGGCGCCTCGACGCGCAGCGAGCTGCGCTCGCCGACGAAGCTCGCGAACGCTTCGGCGAGCGGGGCGTCGTTGATAACGGCGGGATAGCCGCGCACGATGCGAACCTCGCTCTCGACGCCGTACGCCGCGGCGATGCCCGCTGCGATCCGCGCGACGCGCTCCACGAGCGCCTCGCGAACGGCGGGATCGTGCGAGCGCAGCGTCCCGCTGAGCGAAACCTCGTCCGCGATCACGTTGCTGCGGTAGCCTCCGGCGATCGTCCCGATGGTCACGACCGCGCTCGCGAGCGGGTCGGTCTCGCGCGCGACGACGTTCTGCAAGGCCAAGACGGTCGCCGCCGCCGCCGGCAGCGCGTCCACGGCGGTGTGGGGATACCCGCCGTGACCGCCGCGGCCGCGGACCGTCAGATAGAGCTCGTCCGTCGCGGCGTTGACCGGCCCGGCAGCGACGCCGATCGTCCCGACCTCGAGACGCGAGTCGACGTGCAGCATCGCGATCGCGTCCACCGGCGGCGCGTCAAGGGCTCCCTCCTCGAGCATGGGGAGGGCTCCCCCGGGCCCTTCCTCCGCCGGCTGGAACAGCAACACCACCGATCCGCGCATGGTCGCGCGCATGCCAACCAGCACTCGCGCGGCGCCGAGCAGCATCGCCGTGTGCGCGTCGTGACCGCACGCGTGCATCTTTCCTTCGATCTCCGATGCAAACGATAAGCCGGTGCGCTCCACGATCGGCAACGCGTCCATATCGGCTCGCAGTGCGGCGACGCGACCGGGCGCGGCGCCCTCGATGTAGCCGATCACGCCGGTCGCCGCGACGCGCCGGTGGCGAATCTTCAGCGAGTCGAGCTCTCGCTCGACGAGCGCCGCCGTCGCGTGTTCTTCGAAGCCAAGCTCGGGACGGCGGTGTATCGCCCGCCGCAGTTCCACGACGCGCTCGGCGAGCGTCCCGTCGATCTCTAGCGTCATCGTGGGCGAAGTTAACGGACCGGTACTTTCCTTCCCGCCGCCGAAGCCAACGTCGTGCCTGAGACCCGACACTGATCGCCGCGATGATGACTCCGGATCTCGCCTTTGCGGTACTGATCAACCGCACGAGCGCGTACTACAAGTCCAACCCGCCCGCCTATATGACCTATGTCGAGCGGACGCACGTCATGGCGCCGACGCTGGGGCGGACGCAGGACATCAACCGGTCGATCGCGGTGCGAGTCGCCGACGACTACGCCGTCATGCAGGATCTCCCGAACGGCGGCTATCGCACGGGGCAGGCATTTCCGGTCGTCGCGTACTTCGATCCGCTCTCGGCCTTTCAATTCAGCTACTTCGCAAACCTCAAGCGCGTCGACATCACGCTGCAGCGCGGCGCGCCGCTCTTTCTCGCGCTACCGGAAGCCGATCCGAGCGTCACGGTCGTCGTGCCGTACAACAGCTACTGGGCGGCTCGCTATGCGCCCGACTCAACGGATATGGCGCTGCACCTGCTGATCGACCCCACCCCCCGCGTCCAGCAGGGCTTCTATCCATCCGAGATCGTGGAGGACGGTACGACACACCTTCCCTCTAAGATCGAGATGCGCGTTGTGGGTGGAGACGAGGTGATCGATCTCGACTACGGGGTGATCGACGGGCACTGGGTCGTCGTGCACGGGCGGTTCAGCGCGACGCAGCACGCGGCGTTTCTCACCTTCAAGGTGATCGCCGACGTGACGTTCAGCGATATCGCGTTTCCGGCACAGCCTCCCGACCCCCGGCTGGCGGGAACTCCCACGCCCGAGGCGACGCCCACTCCCTAGCTCCGGTGTCACGCGGGGCCAGCCACACGTAGACGTTGGGAATCAACACGAGGGTCAGCACGAGCGAGCTAAAGACGCCGCCGATCACCACGATCCCCAGGCTCGAGCGCGATGCGGAGCCGGGGTCCAAGGCGAGCGCGAGCGCCAAGTTGCCGGCCATGACCGAAAAGCTGGTCATGATGATCGGACGAAACCGCGTGTGCGCGCTCTGCATGATCGCCGACAGCTTGTCCAAGCCGCGCGCCCGCAACGTGTTTGCATAGTCCACCAGGAGTATGCCGTTCTTGGTCGCGATGCCGATCAGGAGGATCGTGCCGATCAGCGAGAACAGGTTGAGCGTCTGGTGCGTTAGGAACAGCGCGCCGATTGCTCCGATGGCCGCCACGGGCACCGAGAAGATGATGATGAACGGCGAGACGTAGCTGTTGTAGAGCGCCACCATCAGGAGGTACACGAGGATCACGGACACGATCATCGACAGGCCCATCCCCACGAGCGTTTGATGCATGAAATCCTGTTGGCCGAGCGGCGCCGGACGCACGACGATGTTCGGGGGGAGGTGCAAGGATGGCAGACGCTTGAGCAAGCCATGCTCGACGGCCGAAAGCGACGAGTTGGTGGCGTAGTTCGCGTCGACGTGGATGACGTTATTGCGGTCCGTCCGCGTGATCAGCGGCGCCGTCGGCGTCGAGACGAAGCGGGCGATGTCGCTGAGGTAGACGAGGTTGCCCGACGAGGAGCGTACCGCCACCGACTTGAGCACGTCGAGAGTGGTCTGATACGACTGCGGATAGATCACCTGAACCTGCTCGAGCCCCGACGTCGTCTCGAACTGCGTCGCCTGATTGCCGCCGAAGGCCGCGCCCGCGGCTTGCGCCGCTTGCCCGAGATCCACGCCCAGCGCCTGCGCCTTGGCACGATCGAACTGGATCGAGACCTCGGGCGCGAGCTGGGTACCCGTGCTGTTGACGCTGGTCGCGCCCGGCACGCGCCGCAGCAGGTCGAACACCTGCTGCGCGTACGGCGTCGGGTCGCCCCCGGTCACGTCGGTCACGAGGAAGTCGATCGGCTGCGAGTTGCCGCCCTGCGTTGACGTGGCCGGCACGACGACGGCCTGCACTCCGGACGGGAGATTCCGGTCCACGAGCTTCTGAAACTGTTGGACCCAGTAGCTCGTCGGATGCGCTCGCTCGTCCTTGAGCCAGACGTGGATCTGGCCGACGTTGCTCTGTGACACGAAACCGCCGAACGAGGCGGCGTAGGCGCCGGCGACGGCCGTATTGGCGAAGATGTCCGGCGTGCCGAGCACCTTACGCTCGAGCGAGAACGTGCCGTTCTGGACCGTCTGGATCGGCGTGCCGATCGGGTAGATGAGCTGCACGTACAGCTCTCCGCGGTCGACGCGTGGGATGAACTCTTCGCCGACCGCGCCCAAGCCGACCATCGCCAGGGCGAGCGCAAACGTCCCGGCGCAGAAGAGCGCGACGAGCCGCCCGTGCGCGAGGCTCCACGGGAGAGCCCGTTCCGTGTACCAGGCGCGCGTGTCGTCGAATTTGCGCCCGAACCACTCCACGACGGGCCACGGCTTCCACTTGGACCGCAGGGCCCAGAGGCCGGCCAGCGTCGGCGTGATAGTAAACGAGACGAACAGCGACGTGAGCGTCGAGATGACGACGACGATCGCGAACTCCGCGATCTGTCGCCCCACCTGCCCCTGAATGAAGGCGATGGGGAAAAACACCACGACGTCCACGAGGGTGATGACGACCGCCGCGGCGCCGATCTCCTCGCGGCCGCGGACGGCCGCTTCTTCCCGGTCCGCCTTCAGCTCGGTATAGTGGCGCTCGATGTTCTCGAGGACGACGGTCGAGTCGTCCACGAGTATGCCGATGACCAGCGACATGCCGAGCAGCGAGATCGTGTCGATCGTGAGGTGCATTAGTTTCATCACCGTGATCGCGATCGCCAGCGACGTGGGAATGGCAATGCAGACCACGATCGCGCTGCGCCACGAGCGCAGGAAAAAGATCATTGCGATCCCGGTGAGCAGGATAGCCGCCATCAGCGTGCGCGTCACGATCGCGATCTGCTGGCCCGTAAACTTCGATTGAATGTTGATGACCCGGAAGCTGATCTCCGGAAACTGCCGTTCGATCTGAGGCAAGGCGCGCAGGATGTTGTTGGACGCGTCGACTTCGCTGCCCGTGGCGGCCTTCTGCACCTGCATGAAGAGCCCGGAGGCGCCGCTGATGTGGGCGTACTGGAGCCGCGGCTCGTAGCCCTCGGAGACCGTGGCGACGTCGCCGATTCGCACGACGGAATTCGTCGCAGTCCAGGGATTCACGACGCCGGGAAGCGCCGCTAGGCCCCCGCGGTAGTTTTCGACTTGCGCGCCGGTGGAGGTCTGGGTCGCCGCGGTCGCCGGGCCGGCCCCGCCGGCCGTTACGACCGCGAGGTTGCGGACCGTGTCGAGGGTCTGAATGTCGCCGCGGATGTCGATCGTCGTCTGACGGTTCGGCTCGTACGCGAAACCGCCGGGGACGCGCTGGTTGTCCGACTGCAGCGTGTTGATGACGTCGTTGAGCGTGAGGTTCGCGGCGGCGAGGCGCACCGGGTCGACCACAACTTCGTACGCGGGCGTCACGACGCCCCCGACGTTGACGAAGGAAATGTCCGGCACTTGCTCCATCTGGGGCGCGATCACGTTGGTGGCGTACATCGCGAGCCGCGACAGCGAGAGCTTTTTCGAGTACAGCGCCAGGGTCACGACGACCGATTGGGTCGGATCGCGCAGGTTGACCGTGGGCGGGCTGATGTTCGTCGGCAGGTACTTCTCAGCGGCTTGGATCGCCTTGTTCGTGAGGGCGAGATCCGTCGCGGTGTCCGACGTGATGTCGAAGATCGCCGTGATCTGCGCCTCGCCTTGCTGCACGACGGCATTGAGCGTCTGCAGATCGGGTGTGCCCGCCAGGTTCTGCTCGATCGGCTGGACGATGTTGTCGCGCATCTCGGTGACCGACGCCCCGCTGTATCCGACTGAGACCGTTACGGTCGGTTGGCTGACGTCCGGATAGAGCTCCTTGACGATCGTCGCCGTAGACAGAACGCCGGCGAACGTCATCAGCGCGATGATGACGAAGACGAGCGTCGGGCGGCGGATGAACAGCCGGGTGAGGCTGAACTTCACGGCTGGAACGAAACCTTTTCGCCGTCCCCGACGCTGGACTGGCCGTTGCGCACGATCCGCGTCCCGGGCGAGACTCCGCTAACGATCGACGTGCTTCCGTCGCTGCCGACCTCGGCGACCTGCACCGTCTTGACGCTGTCGTCCGCCTGGACCGTCATGACGGCGTCATGGTTGTCGTCAGTGAAGGCGGTCGCGGGCACGCGTACCCCGCGGATCGGCGCAGTGCCGATGGTGCCCGCAACGACCATTCCGGGGCGGAGCCGCTGGAGCGGGTTGGTGAGTTGAATCTTGACTTGGAAGTCCGTCGATCCGGGATTGATCTCGTTGAGCACGCCGGCGACGCGCCCGGTGAAGCGTTGCGACCCCTCGACGTCGGGCACGGTCACCGTCGCGGCCGCGCCGTTGACGATTCGCGCCACCTGCTCGCTCGATGCGTGCAGCACCGCGTAGATCGGGTTGATCTGCTGCAGCGTGAACAACTCGCGCGACCCGGGATACTCGCCCGGATTGAAATTGCGGTTCACGACGACGCCGTCGATCGGCGAGACCAGCGTGGCCTTGCCCATCTGCACGCGCACCTGCTGCGCTTGGGCGAGCGCGACCTCTTCCTGGGCCTGCGACTGCCGCACCGCGGCCGCCTGCAGGCCCTGACCCGAGAGCGTGCCGTTGGCCTGCACCGTGGAGCGCGCCGACGCGAGATTGGCATTGGCGGAATTGAGCGCCTGTTGATCGTTGCGAACCATGGTGGACTGAGCGTCGGCGGACTGCTGTGAGATGTAGCCCTGCGCGAGCAGGTTCTGATCGCGCGCCAAATTGGTCTGATCGTTCGCGAGCGTCTGCTGCGCCTGCTTCACCGCCGCCTCGTCGGTGCGAAGCGTATCTTGCCCTTGCGCGATCGAGAGCGAGCCTTGATAGACCGTGTGCGTCGTGTTCGCCTGATTGCTGTTCGCGGTCGCCAAATCGGATTGCATCTGGGCCTGCAGGTCGGACGTGTCGAGTTGTGCCAGGACCTGTCCGGCGTGCACGGTGTCGCCCTCGCGCACGTAGACTTCGTCGGCGGGTTCGGAGAGGGCGCTTTGAATGGCCACGTTTTGATATGGCGCGATGATCCCGGCGAGGTGCTGCTCCGGCCGGATCGTGCCGTAGGTCGCGATGCTCGTCTGGACGTACGGCGGACGGACCGCCTCGGCGTTTTGGCGGCGTCCGCAACCCATGACGGCTAGGATTGTGCAAGCCGCACAGAACAATCGCAAGAGGCCGTCGCTTCGTTTCATACGTTCCAGAAGATTGTACCGAAAGCGACGGCGTTGAATCCTGGAGTGAGTCTGAGAATGAGCTTGACCGGCGAGCGCCCCCGCGTGCTCGTCATCGACGACGAGCGCGGCCTACGAGAACTCCTCGAGTTCGGGCTCGAGAAGGCCGGCTTTGAGGTGCGGAGCGTCAGCGAGGGCCTGGCGGCATTGCCGCTGCTCGAAAGCTGGGTGCCGGACGTGCTCGTGCTCGACGTGATGCTGCCCGGCCCCGACGGCTTTACGCTGCTTCCCGAGATTCGGCGGCTCACGACCGCTCCCGTGGTGATGCTCACCGCGCGGACCGAGGTTGCCGAAAAGGTGGCGGGCCTCTCCGCCGGCGCGGACGATTACGTCGGCAAGCCGTTCGATTTCGAGGAGCTCGTAGCCCGGCTGCGCACGTTGCTGCGGCGCCCGAGGATCGAGGGCCGGGAGACATTGGAATACGCGGATCTCAGCATCGATACGCCGAGCCGCACGGTGCATCGCGGAAACCGGCGCATCGAGCTGTCGGCGCGCGAGTTCGATCTGTTGCGCGTCTTCGCCGAACACGCCGAACAGGTCCTGACGCGATCGGAGCTGCTCGACCTGGTGTGGGGCGTCGACCGCGACGTCGTTCCAAATACCGTCGAGACCTACGTCTCGTTTCTGCGCGCGAAGCTCGATAGCGGCGAGCCCGTAAAGCTCATTCAAACGCTGCGCGGAGCCGGATACTCGCTCCGAGCCACGCCCGCGTGACCACGCGCCTGGCACGCCGCCTGCAGTGGCTCGCGGCGGTAGAGATCTCGCTCGTCCTCGCCGCGGTGATCATCATCGGCGCGCTGCTCGGCTTCGGCGTGTACATGCGAACGATCCAAAACGAGCTGACCGGCACGCTCACGCAGCTCGAGGCTTCGCTCACGCGCACCTCGCTGCCGAGCGCGCGCGCCGGGGGCGCGTTCGCCGCGTCGCTGTTGCTCGGCTCGGGCAGCGAGATCGTGTTCCTCGATGCCAACACGCGGGTCACGGTGTACCGCAGGCACCGAAGCGACGCGCAGCCCACCGTCACGATTCGCAGGCGCGGCGACCTTTCGGGCGACCCGCGGCCGAGCGGGCCGCTGGCCCGCGTCATTCTGGGCATGGCGACGGCCTTTGGTCTGCAGCCGCTCTTCGCGCGCGCCGGAAACCTCTACGTGATCGTCCGCAGCAACGACGGCGTGCTCGTCGCGACGGTGAGCTCGTTTCTGATTCCGCTGCTCGTCGCGCTCGCCGTCGCCGTCGCATGCGGCTTTCTCATCGCCAGGGTCCTGACACGCCAGGCGCTGAGGCCGCTCGACGACGTCACCGCGGCCCTGCAGCGCTTCGCATCAGGCGACCTGACGCCGCACACCATCGCCGCGGACGAGGGTCACGAGCTCGGGGAGCTCGCGGCCGCATATAACGGCGCCATCGACCAGCTGGAACGCGCCTTCGCGGCGCGTGACCGCGCGAACGCGTCCATGCGCCAGTTCATCGCCGACGCAGGCCACCAGTTGCGTACGCCGCTCACGGTCGTGCAGGGCTTCATCGCGATCCTGCGGCGCGGCGGAATGGAGAGCGAGCCGGAACGCGATCGCATCCTGGACACGATGAACGACCAGAGCAAGATCATGGGCTCGCTCATCGACAAGCTGATCCTGCTGGAGCGGTGGGAGACTCCGGAGGCTACGGTGCCCGCCGTGCCGATCGACGTTGGGACGCTCGTCGCCGACTTGGTCACGCCGATCGCCGACGCGCATCCCGAGCGCCGGTTCGCCATCTCGACGCAAGCGGGAATCCTCGCCATGATCGACCCAACCGAGCTCGGGTATGTCGTGACGAATCTCACCGACAACGCCGTGAAGTACGGCGTCGGCGAAATCGCGGTCCGCGTGCGGGCGCAGGCATCGCAGGCGATCATCGAGATCGCCGATCAGGGGCCGGGAATCCCTTCGACGGACGCCGCCCGGGTCTTCGACCGCTTCTATCGCGGCACGCAGCGCGACGTGTCGGGTTCCGGGCTTGGGCTTGCGATCGTCAAGCGCGCGGTCGAGCGCGCCAACGGCACGATCTCACTCGTTACGAGCCCGAGCGGATCGCGCTTTACGGTGCACCTGCCGCGCGCGGCATGAAAGCTCGGAGAGGGTGAGATTCGAACTCACGGAACGCTATCAACGTTCGCCCGCTTTCGAGGCGGGTGCCTTCAACCACTCGACCACCTCTCCGAGGCTGTGGGTTGGGATGCCGCACT
>JAFAJV010000088.1 GCA_019235995.1 Vulcanimicrobiota bacterium | reverse complement strand
GGCGACGGCCGGTACTTCGATCAGAACGGCTCCACCGTCGTTACCGTGCAGGCCGTCGCAGAAGCACCGTTTCAGCCCGGCGTGCTCTTCTACGACGACGATCCGGAGCACGTTGCGCAAGACGGCGTGCTCTTTCGCGGAACGGTCTCCGCCACGCCGACACGGCTCTACTATTATCACGATGACGTCGCGGACCCGCGCCGCCTGCTCGTAATCCTGAGCGGCGACGCCGCCGATCCGGCCTCGGTGCAGCTCGTCGAGGCCTCGGCTGGACCGAACATTGACGTCATGCACGTCGGGCAAACCCTCAGCAAGAACTTCCTCTTGACGACGGCCCGGGGCGAGGGCGTGATCGTTGCGCTGCCTGCGGCGCAGTCGTATCTCCTGGCGGATCTGCCGATGGCGTCGCAGCAGGTCGTTTCGGGTACGGTCGACGTGCGCGTGCTTTCCGGAGGCCCGGTCACGATTACCGTATTGGCCGTTTCAGCCGGGGTCGATCCGCGCTCGTTACTAGGCGCCCCGGCGTTGCCGGGCGATGGCCACCATCGGACCGGCGTGTTTGCGATTCGCGACTTCGGCACGGAATCGCTGGCATACGCCGCCGGCGGAGCGGACTCAACCGTCGTCATCGGTGACACGGAGCCGACTCCGCCCAGCCTGGATGCGGAATCCGCCGGACACGACTATGGCGACTACGGCGTCTCCCATACGATCGCGCTGACGATGAGCAACCCCGGCACGGCCACCGCGTCGGCCTATCTCTTTTTTCGGCCGCTCGCCGGTCCGGCGCGCGGCGTGTTTCTCGTGGATAACAACCTCGTCGAGATCGGCTGCGTGCGCCAGTCGAAGCCCTACCAAGTTTCGGCCTTCGAGCTGGAGCCGGGGCAAACGTACCACACGGTCGTGAAGACCATGACGGACGGGGGCTCCTTTTACCCCGCGCAGATCGGCGTGACGGCGACTCCGCCCGAGCCGAGCGCGCCGCCGATCAATGCGCCTGATGGCTGCTTTCCGAAACCTGCCGAGACGACCGGCTCGCAATGATCGCCGAGGGCGAGTCGAAGGTCGTCTTGCTCGTCCGGTTGCTCAACGCGATCGATCAGGGACAGCATTCGTTCGAAGACCTCAAAGATCGCGTCGCCGAAGGCGGCAAGCGGCCCAGCACGCGGAGCCTGCGGCGGTACCTGGCGATCCTTACCAATGCGGGATTTCCGCTGTACTTCGATCGGACCGCCAACGCCTATCGATTCGCTGGCGGCTACAGCCTTAAGCGGCTCGACCTGTCCAGCGGCGAGCTTTTCGGGCTCGTCGCGCTGCGCTCACTTGGGGCAAGCATCGGTGGAACGATCGGGGCCTCCATCGACGACGTGGCGGAAAAGCTCGTCGGCAGTGCGGGGAGCGGTGCGCGCGCGCGCGTCGAGGCCGGCTCGCCGGTCGCCTTTCGCCTGTCCGAGATTCGGCTTGACAAACGCGGCGAGCGCGCCTTCGCGCTCCTCTCGGCGGCAGAGCGGGCCTCGCGCAGCGTGCGCTTCTCCTACCTCGACAAAGAAGGCAACGCGTCCACGCGTACGGCCGATCCGTACGGCTTTATCATCAACGCGGGCCGCGTCTATTGCGTCGCGTTCGATCACCGGCGGCGCGATAAACGCACGTTCGCCGTGGACAGCATCGGCGACCCGGTCGTCCTTACGCGCACGTTTGTTCGTCCGGCCGATTTCAACATCGAGGCCTATGCCGCGGCCTCTATCAGCGGCGTGCTGCATGGCGATGAGACGAAGCAGGTGCGAGTTCGCTTCGCACCTCGCGTCGCGAAGGCCGCCGCGGCGGCGCGGATCGTCGCGGGCCGCGAGATCGAGGAGCGTCCGGATGGCTCCGTGGAGATCCTCTACAGCGTCGCCGACGTCGACGAGCTGGTTCGTTGGACGCTCGGCTGGGGCGCGCAAGCAGAGATCATCGATCCCCCGGAAGCCCGCACGCGAATCGCGGCCGTCGCCGCCGAAATCGCCACCAAGTACACCCCGCACAAATAACGAAACCCGTCGATTTCTCGACGGGCTCCGACGTATTCACTCACCTTGCCTCGCCTGTTTGGCTCCTCGTTAGAGGGCCCACCGACGCCGGCCGGCGGTTTGACCGTTGCTGCGGAATCACCGCTCATCGCGGTGTTTCACGCATTTTGCATTGGTCGCGAACGATACGTTCGTCGCACTTCGATTGAACCTCGAAGCTCGTGCATCGTAACACGGTGACGATGCCGCGACAAGTCGGAGCGCTGGCAATTCCACAAGCTGTCCACAAGTTTTTTTCCGTTATGCACACGAAGACAGCGGCCATGCACTTTTTGATCGTGCCCCTCGTCATCATCGCGCAGAGTTTCTTCGGAGGCCTGCCGATCGACGGCATTCATTGCGATCGTGAAGAGGGCGCGGCCGAGCACATTCACGCCTTCTTGGCGCTCTTCGATCGCGGCCGCCGGGTGACGGTTCCCGCGGGGATCGGCATTCCGCAGGGAGCAGGGTGCCTCTATTGGCTGCATACGCACAATACCGACGGCTTCATTCATATCGAGTCGCCCGTGCGGCGCAGCTTCACCCTGGGGCAGTTCTTCGACATCTGGGGTCCGGACCTGAGCTGGACGCAGGCGGGTCCGTTGACGGCTGCGCACGGAGATCGCCTGACGATCTGGGTCGACGGCGCGCGCTGGCGCGGCCACGATCCGCGCGATATCCGCCTGCACGATCACCAAGCGATCGTCATACAGAACGGACCGCCGTTCGCGCCGCAGCCGCGGCCGAACTGGTCGAGCCTGTGACCGTCCAACTCGACGGTCACAGCCTCACGCTGGAGGCGCTGGAGGCGATCGCGCGGGGGGCGCCGGTAGAGATAGCGGCGCGCGCGCGGGCTCGTGTAGCGCGCGCCCGCGAGTTCGTGGACGCGCAGTTCGCCGGCGGTGAGGCCATCTACGGCGTGACCACCGGTTTCGGGCGTCTAGCGAACATCTCGGTCGATCCGGCGCAGGCGGTCGAACTCCAGCTCAACCTCGTGCGCAGCCATGCCGCCGGCACAGGCGAGCCGCTCGCGATCCCGCTCGTGCGCGCTGCGGGCGCGCTACGCGCCAACTCGCTGTCCGCCGGCCACTCCGGCGTCAAGCCCGAGACGCTCGAGACGATCGTCGCGCTGCTCAACCGCGGCGTCACCCCTGTCGTGCCGTGCCAGGGTTCCGTCGGAGCGAGCGGCGATCTCGCGCCGCTGGCGCACATGACGCTCGTGTTGATCGGCGAGGGCGAAGCGTTCTTCGACGGTCAGCGTCTTCCCGGCGCCGTCGCGCTCGAGCGCGCCGGCCTGCGGCCGATCGAGCTCGGGGCCAAGGAAGGCCTCGCGCTCATCAATGGGACGCAGCTCATGACCGGCATTGCCGGCCTCGGAGTGTTGCGCGCAGAGCGGCTGGCCGCCGCGGCCGACGTCATCGGCGCGTTGTCGCTCGAGGCGTATCTCGGCAGCGAGCGCGTCTTCGACAGGCGCATCAACGACCTGCGCCCGCATCCCGGCCAAGAGCGCGTGGCTGGAAATCTGCGCGCCCTTTTGGCAGGCTCGCAGATCGTCCAGTCGCATGCCGAGTGCGAACGAGTCCAGGATCCCTACTCGTTTCGCTGCATTCCGGTCGTGCACGGGGCGGTGCGCGACTCGACCGCTCACGTTCGACGCGTGACGGAGATCGAAACGAACTCGGTCACCGACAATCCGCTGGTCTTCCCCGAAGACGGGGAGTTTCTGTCGGGCGGTAACTTCCACGGCGAGCCCGTCGCACTCGCGATCGACTTCTTGAAGTTCACGATCGCGGAGCTCGCCTCGATCGGCGAGCGCCGGCTGTACCTCCTGCTCAACGCCGAGGACCGCGGCCTGCCGCTCTTCCTCACGCGCCGGCTTGGCCTTCAGTCGGGACTGATGCTCGTGCAATACACGGCGGCCGCGCTGGTTAACGACAACAAGGGTCTCGCATGGCCCTCCAGCGTCGATTCCATCCCCACCTCGGCCGGACAGGAAGATCATGTGAGCATGGGTATGACCTCGGCCAACAACCTGCCGCGCGTGCTGGACAACGTCGAGGGCGCCCTCGCCTGCGAGCTCATCGGCGCGTGCGCGGCTACCGACTTTCGGCGGCCGTTGCGCTCCGGCGCAGGTACGCAAGCCGCTTATGCGCTCGTTCGCGAGCACATCGCTCCTTGGACCGAGGATCGCTCTCCCGCACCGGACATCGCCGTCGCGCGCGAACTCATCGCCTCGTGCCGCCTGACCGACGCCGCCGAAGCGGCGATCGGCCGCAGGCTCACAACGTGATGTTGAACTGCAGGAAGGCGTTGAATGGGTTCGGCAGCACGAGCGAGTTCGTATCGGCATAGGCAGGCGTGAACGGCTGTGCGAACGCGGGATTGAGGGGAACGCCGTTCGCCTTGCGGTCGTTGGGTGAGCTGCCGTTGTAAAAGTTCGAAACGTAATACGACGTGCCGGTCGGGCCTCCGCTCACGTATCCGCAGGTATAGCTATTCGGCGGAAACTGCTTCGTCCACGGCTCGGTCGAGCCGCCGAAACAAGCGTTGACGAGATTCGCCAGGAGGAAGTTCACCTTCACGCGCGGCGTAAGCTGATAGCCGACCTGGAGGCTCAGGTTGAGCTGATTCGGCTGACGAAACGAGCCGAATCCGTCGAAGGTGCCGGTGTCTGGGTTGGGAATGTAGAGCACGCCGGGCGTACTCCCGTTTTGGACTGCGGAGAGCCCGCAAGTCGTGTAGTTGGCCTGAGTAGAACGCGGAGCGGTCGGGATCTCCGCCGAGTTCCCCTTGCAGACGCGTGGATCGATGCCTTCGACGTCCGACGGGTTTCCGTACAGCTGCCCTTCGTTGAACGTCACGGCCGGTGTGATCGTGAACCTATTGCGCTTATAGTGGAGGTGCGCGCTGATGACGTTGGGCGAGTGCTGCGAGAAGTCCAAGCCCACCGAATACTAGCCGTTGCGATCGAGCAACGGCTGAGCCGGCATCGCGTAATACGGGTTCCAGATCGGCGGATGGTAGTTTGGCTTCAGCTGAATGCACTTCGGGTCGGGGTAGACGTTTCCGGTACGGTCGTTCTCGTAGCACTGCGAGCCGCCGCCCGCCTTCGTCAAACCATTATAATTCGCTATGTCCTGGTTGTAGGGATCGATCGGATTGAGTGTCGTGCCCGGATAGTTGGCCCACTTCTCGGCCGCGTTGGTGTACGTATACGAAAACATGAACGAGAGGCCGTTCTTGTCGAAGTCGCCCTTCGTAAACGCCAGCTCGACGCCGTCGACGCGCTCGATGCCGGTATTCAGTCCGCCGGTCAAGCCGAAGGGCAGGCCGATGCTGTAGACCTGATTCGTAGCGTAGCGGTAGTACGGCGTCACCTTGATCGACATGTCGGTCCCCTTGAAGCGGCGCTCGTAGGATGCGTCGTAATTGTTGGAATACTGCACCTGCGGATCGTGCCTCGGCGTCGTGTAGCCGTACTGCCACCAGGCCTGGAACAAATCGTACGCGAGGTTGTTGTCCTTGGCGTTGTACTGCACTTGGTAGGTCTGCGGCTCTTGCGCGTAACGCCCCGCCGATAGACGAAGCACCGTGTCGGGATTGAGGGTGTACGTCAGACCGATCCGCGGCGTGAACGCGTAGTCCGCTACGGATGGAGGGTAGCTATTGCTCAAGAGCAAGT
>JAFAJV010000037.1 GCA_019235995.1 Vulcanimicrobiota bacterium | reverse complement strand
GGGGATACGCGATGGGAGCCGGTCACCGCCGCCGATCCGAGCTCGAGCTGGGTCTATCAGATGACGACGGATCAGCGGCCTGACTACCTGCTCGTGCGCGCCTCGAGCGACGGCGGCCGCACGTGGCGCAAGGAGCGCAGGATCTGTCACCACGGCGTCCGCGTGCCGTTTCAGTACGACCCGCAAATCGCCGTGGCGGATGGCGGAGTGGTGGACGCAGTCTGTCTGGACGGCTTTCGCCCCGGCGTCGTCTTCACGCGTTCGCGCGATCGCGGGGCGACCTGGAGCGCTGCAGTTCGGCTCGACGACTCCCTCCACTACAGCGACAAGCCGACGCTCGTGATTTCGCGCGACGGCAAGGATGTCTATGTCGCGTACAACGTGCGCTATGCGCTGTACGTCACCGCGTCGCACGACTACGGCGTCACCTGGAACGCGCCGGTGCGGGCGACGACGGAGCACTACTGGTATTACCCGTACGGCGGAACGGTCGCGCCCAACGGTTCGGTGTGGTTCGCCGTGGACGGGGAAGCGGGACGGAATCAAACCGGTGCCGGCCACGTGGAGCTCGTGACGTCGCGCGACGGAGGAGCGGCGTGGCGGCGGATCCCGTTCGTCGTCAGCCGCGAGGGCGCGCCGTGCACGGTCCGAAACTGCTATCCGGACTTCTATACGGCGCAAGACGCCGTCGCCGCCGACCGGCGCGGTGCGCTGGTCTTCGTGTTCGCCGAAAACCATCGCAGGCAAGGGCCGAACTCGCTGTACGTGAGCCGTTCCGACGATGGCGGCTCGACGTGGAGCGCGCCGATGCTCTTCAATGCGTCGGGGAACAGCACGAGCCCCGCAGTAGTGGCAGGGCCATCGGCCGGAGACTTCCGGCTCGTCTGGCAAGACGATCGCAACGGTGCTCGTGCGTGGAACACGTGGTACGCGCGCAGCGCAGACGGGGGCGCGACGTGGAGCACGGCGCTGCGCCTCTCGGATCGCGGCTCCGGCGCGCCGTACAAGCACGGCGACGGGTACGGCTTTCCGTTCGGCGATTATCTCGGTCTTGCGGTCGATTCGCGCGGCGTCGATCACGTGATCTGGGGTGAAGGCGGAGCGATCTACTTCCCCGGGGGAACCTGGTGGACGCGCGAAGTCAGATAGATGGCGCGATCCACGGCGACGCTGCACGTTACGAACGGCGACGGAGCGCTCTACCTCCTCAAGAAGGCGGGAATTCTCGGGACGCATCTCGCGTGGCGTGACGCGCTGAACGACGGTCCCGTTCCGGCCGGTCTTTCGCTGGAAGAGACCAGCTCGGTGCGAGCCAACTACCTCGCGCAGCGCGGCTTCGCAAATCCCATCCGGCTGATTCACGACTTCCAGCGGCGCGATGCGCAGCTCCGCGGCGCCGCTGACTTCGAAGAGATCGTGCTGTGGTTCGAGCACGACCTCTTCGATCAATTGCAGATGCTGCAGGTGCTCACGGCGCTGGAGGAGATGGACCTCGAGCCGGGCCGCGTCGCGGTCGTTCAGACGGATCACTATCTCGCGAGCATGACGGTCGATGAGATTCTCCCGTTGCTTCCGAAGCGGCGCACCGCTACGGCCGCAATCTATCGATCCGCGCGGCGCAGTTGGGAGCGGTTCACCTCCCCCGATCCGGCCGAGCTCTATGCGGCCGCCGGAGAAGACGCGATCGGACTGCCGTTTTTGCGGGCGGCGCTGCAGAGACTCTGTGAGGAGTATCCGTGGACGCGCGACGGGCTGTCGCGCACGCAGCGCCACGCGCTCTACGCGGTCGCGCAGGGGCCCGCGCGCGAGGACGAGCTTTTCGCGCGAGCGCAGGCGCGCGAGGAGGCGTTTTTTCTCGGCAAGCGGGCCTTCTCGAAGGTGCTCGAGGACCTGCGTACCGGCACCGGCGCGCTGATTGAAGACGAAGAGGGTACGCTCGTGCCGACGGCGCTCGGCCGGCGCGTCATCGCCGGCGACGCGGACTGGCTCGACGAGCATCCCATCGATCGCTGGATCGGCGGCGTGCACCTCGTCGCGGAACGCGTCACGCGCTGGGACGAAGATTCCGCGCGCTTCTTATGAACGTCTCATTCTGCGGTCCAGGCCAAGCAGGCTGCGGCCGCGAAGGCAAGCGAGGAAGATGACGCACGACGAGTTGAGCATTGATCTGAAGACAGAAGACGGAGGCAATACGCTGGTCTTCCGCCTTCGCGGAAGCCTCGATCTCGCGACGGCGCCTACGGTGCGAGCCGCGCTGAGCGACGCGACGGAGAAAGGCAGCCGGCACCTCCTCGTCGACTTAAGCCAGCTCGAGTTTCTAGATTCGACCGGACTCGGCGTGCTGATCGGTGCCCATCGCCGCGCCGCGGAGCGCGGTGGCTCACTGCGCCTAGTCGTGCTAGACGGTCCGATCTCGCGTCTGCTGAACATCACCGGACTGATCTCGGTCTTCGCCGTGTACCATTCGCTCGACGACGCGAAGGGCGAGCGGGGACGCCTGGGCGGCTAAAGCCTAAGAAGCGCCTCCGAACGCGTCGTCGAGCAACTCCACGACGTGCTTGACCGTCGCGGCGTAACCCGCGTCGCGTAATCCCGCCGCGACCTGCATCGCACAACCCGGGTTGGCGGTCGCCACGACCGTCGCGCCCGTGCGGCGGATCGCGGCGACCTTGCGGCGTTGCAGCCGCGCGGCCATCTCGGGTTGGGTGAGGTTGTAGATTCCCGCGCTGCCGCAGCATACGGCGCTCTCTTCCATCTCCACCAGACGCAGGCCGGGCACGCGCGCGAGCAGGCGTCGCGGTGCGGCCGCGATGCGCTGCGCGTGAACCAGGTGACACGCGTCTTGATAAGTGACCGCCGCGTCGATCGCCCGTTCGGGCGGCCCGAGCTCCATCGCGTCGAGCACCTCGGTGATGTCGCGCACGCGCTCGGCGAAGCGCGCGGCGCGACCCGCCCAGGCCCCGTCGTGTGCCAGGAGCTCACGATACTCTTTGAGCGTGCTGCCGCAGCCCGCGGCGTTGACGACGTAGACGTCGGCGTCGCTTCGCTCGAAGGCCGCGATGTTGCGCTTCGCGAGCCGGCGTGCAAAGTCGACGTCCCCCGCGTGCACGGCGATGGCTCCGCAGCAGCCCTGGTCCTCCGGGACGATGACCGACAAGCCGGCGCGCCGCAGCATGCGCAGCGTGGCCTCATGCACGTTCGCGAACAGCAGCGGCATGATGCAGCCGGCGTGCAGGAATGCCAAGCCCGCTGGGCGCGGCGCATGGATCACCTGTCCGCGCGCGACGAAGAACACGTTAGGGACCGGTGGCGCGAGCCGTGCGGCATCCCCCGCGCCGAACAGTCGCGCCAGCCCGATCAGGCGCGTACGTTGCGCGAAGCGCAGGATCCGCGCAGCCGCGCGCAGCAGGCCTCCGTCGCCGAAGAGGCGGCGCAGCACCGACCGCGCGAGCGCGTTGCGCCGTTCCGGCTCGCGGGTTGCGCGCGCTCGCTCGATTTGGGTTCGGGCACTCTCGACCAACTGCCCGTATCGTACGCCGGACGGGCAGACGGCCTCGCATGCGCGGCAGTCGAGGCACTGCCACATCTGTTCGACGAAGCCGGGACTCAGGAGGTCGAGGCGCGATTCGCCGACCGCTTTGATGAGACTAATCCGGCCGCGGGGACCCGAGGTTTCTGTCATAGTCTCGAGATAGGTCGGACAGGACGGCAGGCATAAGCCGCAACGAATGCACGTGTCGTAGACGCTCGGTTGGGGCTGATCGGGCCCGTTGAATCCGGCGATCGCGTGCTGGCTCACTGCCGTACGTCGCTTCGACCCCAGTGAGCGAGAGCTCTCTAGGGCGAAACCGCCGTCATTTTGGAGGAAGCGTGAAACAACGAGTTAAGGTCGCGGTGACCGGCGCCGCGGGACAGATCGGCTATGCGCTGCTCTTTCGCGTAGCCTCGGGTCAGATGTTCGGACCCGATACCGAGATCGAACTCTCGCTGCTCGAGCTGGAGCAGGCGCTGGGGGCGCTGGGCGGCATCGTGATGGAGCTCGAAGACTGCGCGTTTCCGCTCCTGAAGGACGTGCGTTACGGCTCCGACGTCGACGCGGCGATGCGCGGCGTCAACTGGGCGCTGCTCGTCGGCGCGGTGCCGCGCAAGGCGGGCATGGAGCGTTCCGATCTGCTCAAGATCAACGGCGGGATCTTTAGCGAACAGGGCCGGGCGATCGGAAAAGCGGCGGCGGCAGACGTCCGCGTGTTCGTCGTTGGAAATCCCGCGAACACGAACTGTCTCATCGCCATGAGCAACGCTGCGAGCGTTCCGAGCGATCGATTCTTCGCGATGACGACGCTCGACGAGCTGCGCGCCCGGGCGCTGCTGGCGAAGCGGGCCGGCGCTGACGTTACAGCGATATCGCAGATGGTCGTGTGGGGCAACCATTCGACGACACAGTTTCCGGATTTCGCGCACGCGAAGATCGGGGGCAGAAACGCGCACGAGGTCATCGGTGATCGTGGCTGGCTCGAGGGCGAGTTCATCGCGACGGTCCAAAATCGCGGCGCCGAGGTCATCAAGGCGCGGGGTGCCTCGTCGGCGGCGTCGGCCGCGAACGCAGCCGTCGTCGGCGTCTACAATCTCACGCACGACACTCCCCCCGGCGAACACTACTCAGTCGGACGTTGCTCGCACGGCGAGTACGGCGTGGATCGAGGCCTGGTCTTCTCGTTTCCTTCCCGAACGGAGGGTGGCGTCTCTCGTATCGTAGAGGGAATCGAGCACGATGACTTCGGCCGGCGCAAGCTTGCGGCGACGCTCGAGGAGCTGCGCAAGGAACGAGAGGCCGTGGAAGAGCTCGGATTGATACCCGCGAAGTAGTCGGAATGTCCGAATCTTCGGGGGATCGCTTGGAACTCGAGCTCGTGCACGTGAACGTCGCGTCCGCGGCAGGCGCCTACACGGTCGGCAACGCCTCGTTCTTTCGTTACATTTTGCGCCTCGGAGAGCTCGGGTTGCCCCTGTCGATGGCGGATCAAGAGGCGGTGGACGTGCTCTCCGCCGTGCCGCACGCGCTCGGTGCCGAGCAGGACGTGTCGTGGGTTTCGGGGCGTGGCTGGCGGGTCGTGCCGGCGCAGGGAGACTTGGATTGGCCCGTACTCGAAGCGACGCCGGGGCGCCTCCACAGCGCGTTCGAGCGCGCGCGCAGCCTGCTCTGGACGCACGCCGCGCGGTTCCACGTCAGCGCCGGCGAGATCGCCGCGATAGAAGAAGAGCTCGACGCCGTCTATGGCGTGCTGATGCGCGCCGAAGCAGCGGGCGTTGCCGTCAACATCTCCTACGTAGCCTAAGCGGTTCGTGCGCGTCCTCTGCAAGCTGCCCCTGCGCGGCGCGGGCGGCGAGCCGATTTCGTTTCCGCGCACGATTCACTCGCACGGCTGCGCGCGGCTTCCCCCCGCGCTCGTCGAGGAATCTCCGCTGGTCTACCGCCGCGCTTTCCGTGTGGGAAGCCGCGTCGTTGAGGTTGCGATGCGCGGCGGCGACGGCGTGCTGGTCGCGGAGACTCGAGCGTCCCTGCCGCGCCGCGCAGTCGCAACCATCGAGGCGGACATTCGGCGCATGTTCCGATTCGACGCCGACCTGTCGCCGTTCTACGCGCGGATCGCGGACGACGAAGTGTTCGCATGGGCCGCGAGTGGCGCCGGACGGATCCTCGCGAGCCCGAGCGTCTTCGAAGACGTCATCAAGACGATCTGCACGACGAACTGCGCATGGTCCGCGACGATCCGCATGACGAGCGCGCTGGCCGAACTCGGCGGCGGCGCGTTCCCCGAGCCCTCCGTGCTTGCGGCGGCGCCCGACGCGTGGTTTCGCGACGCGGCGCGCATGGGCTACCGGGGGCCTTACGTGAAGGCGATCGCGCGCGACGTCGAGTCCGGCGCCCTCGATCTCGAGGCGCTGCTCGACGAGCGCGTTTCCGACGTGGACGTCGAAGATCGGCTTCTCGCGCTGCCGGGCATCGGTCCGTACGGCGCCGCGCACGTGATGCAGCTGCTCGGGCGTCATCGACGCCTGATCCTCGACTCGTGGACGCGCCCGAAATACCGCCGCCTGGCCGGCAAGAAGCGCGCCGCCGACTCGACGATTCGCCGCGCCTTCGCGCGCTATGGAGTTTACGCCGGCCTCGCCTTCTGGCTCTACCTCACCCGCGATTGGCTCGACGAAGCAGAGCACTCGACGCGTTAGCAAAGGAAGCGACCCCTTAACCGATAATCCCCTCTAATGCGTTTGAGATGGATCATGGCAGCCGTCTTGGCCGTCGCCTGTTTTCCGCTGCACGCTGCGGCCGGCACGACCGGCGGCATCACCGGACGAGTCGTCGACTCGCAGACGCGCGCGCCGATCGCGGGCGTGACCGTCACCGCGAGCGCGCCCTCGCAGACCGGGACGTCGACGACCGACGCAAGCGGGACTTTCCGCTTCTTGACGCTCGTGCCGGACACGTACACGCTCTCGTTTTCACGCAAAGACTACGATCCGTTGACGCAGCCCGGATTCACCGTCATCGCCGACCACGTGCAAACCTTCAACGCGTCGCTGAACCGCACGATAAGAACGATCGCCCGCGTCGTCGCGCAGTCG
>JAFAJV010000090.1 GCA_019235995.1 Vulcanimicrobiota bacterium | reverse complement strand
GATCAGCATCATCAAACGAAATGACTTTAGCGAGATCTTTTCAGATTTCCGAAAATAGCGCCCTGCCTAGGCCTCGCCCCCAAGCGCCCGGCCAGGGGGCCTCGTTTTGAAGGGCCTTAGCTCTTATCCCATCGTGAAGGTGCCCTCCTCGAGAGGCTGACGCATCACTTCGATGTCGCTGCGCGCGGAGGAGGCGCCCCTAGTCTCGCGCGATGCAGTCGATCTCGACGCGCGCGCCGCGCGGCAGTGCGGCGACCGCGACGGTCGAGCGCGCCGGCTTGGTCATGCCGAAGTAGCGTTCGTAGACTTTGTTGACGGCGGCGAAGTCCTGCATGTCGACGAGGAAGATCGTCGTCTTGACGACGTTGGCGCACTCGTAGCCGGCGGCGCAGAGGATCGAACAGAGGTTTTCGAGCACGCGCTCGGTCTGCGCGCCGACGTCGCCGTCGACGAGCTCGCCCGTCTGCGGATCGAGCGGAATTTGCCCGCTGCAATAGAGCTCATTGCCGCACACGACCGCCTGGCTGTACGGCCCGATCGGCGCGGGCGCGTGGTGCGTGACGACGTGCTCGAGCTTCATCGCAGCGCGGCCTCGCGGGTCATCGTCCCCTTGAACGCCGGCGGCGGCTCCGCGATCCCGAAGTTCTGCCGGTAGAGCGCGTCGATGCGCTCGAGCTCGCCGGGCTCGAGCGGCGGCGCGTCGGGCGCTGCGGCGAACTCCTCGAGCTGGGCGCGATCGTAGATGTTCGGCAGAACGCTCATCACCCGCGGCTCGCGCAGGAGCCATGCGATCGCGGCCTGTCCGAGCGTCCGATCGGGTCGCTCGAGGAAGCGCAGCTGCTCGATCTTCTCGACACCGTTGACGAGCCATTCGCGCGGGCGGTGGCGGCGGTGATCGCCCTTGGGAAACGTCGTCTCGGCCGTGTAGTGGCCCTCGAGCAATCCGCTCGAGTGCGGCACGCGGATCATATAACCGGTGTCGGCGCTCGCGTCGCGCGCCGCGGCGATCTGCTCGTTCCCGGGGTACTGCTCGAGCATGTTCCAGATGATCTGGAGGCTCGCGACGTTGCGCCGCTTCACCGCGTCCACTCCTTCGTAGAGCCAGCCGATGGCGGGGCCGAGGGCTACGCCGTACATGCGAACCTTGCCTTCGCGCTTGAGCGACTCGAGCAAATTCCAGAGCGCATCGTCCTCGATCTGCTCGATGCGCGCATTGTGCATCTGATAGATGTCGATGTAGTCGGTCCGCAGGCGGCGCAGCGACGCCTCGAGCGCCGCGCGCACGAACGGCGGCGAGAAGTCCTGCGGCAGTTCGGACTGTCCGCGCCGCGCCGCGTCGCTGCCGGAGAAGTCGTATCCGAACTTCGTCGCGTAGACGACGCGCTCGCGGCGGTCGCCGAACGCGGCGGCGAGCTGCACTTCGCTGCGGCCGTTGCCGTAGGTATCGGCGGCATCGTACAGCGTGATGCCGCGGTCGTACGCGGCGTGGAGCATCGCGACGGCTTCGACGTCGCTCTTCTCGCCCCACCAACTGGTAGAAGTCGTCCACAGGCCGAAGCCGACCTCGCTCACGGTCACGTCGCTGTTCGGGTAGGTCCGGTATTTCATACGAGGGGCCTTCTCCGCTCGCGGCGCCAACACTCCATGGCGTGGATACCGGCGACGCACTGCGCGACGATCTGACTCGCGTCGCGGCGTGGATCGAAGGCTACTACGAGCACCCCGAGCGGTATCGCGTGCTGCCCGACGTCGAGCCCGGCGACGTCACTGCGGCGCTGCCTCCGGATGCGCCGGAATTGGGCGAACCGCTCGAGCGCATCCTCGACGATTTCGAGCGGATCGTCGTGCCGGCGACGACGCACTGGAACCATCCGCGCTTCTTCGCGTACTTCGCGACCAGCGCGGCCCCGGCCGCCGTCGCCGCGGAGGCGTTGGCCGCAGCGCTCGACGTGAAGGCGATGCTCTGGCGTACGTCACCGGCGGCGACGGAGCTCGAGGAGGTGACCATGCGCTGGCTGCGGGGCCTGCTCGGACTCCCGCGCGACTGGACTGGAGTAATCTACGACACGGCGTCGATCGCGGGCTTCACGGCGCTGGCGGCCGCGCGCGAGGCGCTCGACCTCGACATTCGCGACGCCGGGATGGCGGGGCGCGCGCTGCCGCCGCTGCGCATGTACGTCACCGGCGAGACGCACTCGCACGTGGAGAAGGCGGCGATCGCGCTCGGCGTCGGACGCAACCACGTCGTACGCATCCCCTGCGACGAAGCGTTCCGCATGCGGCCCGACGCGTTGGCCTACCGGATTGAAGCGGACGTCGCCGCGGGAATGCGGCCGCTCGCGATCGTCGCGACGGTGGGAACGACGTCGACGACGTCGGTCGATCCGGTGCCGCAGATCGCCGCAATCGCGCGACGGCACGGCGTGTGGCTGCACGTCGACGCGGCCTATGCCGGCATCGCCGCAATCCTGCCCGAGCTGCGCGGCCTGCTCGCCGGCGTCGAACACGCCCATTCGCTCGTCGTCAATCCGCACAAGTGGATGTTCGTCCCGATGGACTGCTCGGTGCTCTTCTTGAGGAACGAGGCCGTCGTCCGGCGAGCGTTCAGCATCGTGCCCGAATTCGTCCTGACGACGCCCGAGCCCGATGCGGTCAACTACATGGATTACGGGCTGCAGCTCGGCCGGCGGTTCCGTGCGCTCAAGCTCTGGTTCGTGCTCCGGCGCTTCGGTGCCGAAGGCATTCGCGAGCGGCTCCGCTCGCACATCGCGCTCGCCCAGGAGCTCGCGCAATGGGTTCGCGACGAGCCGGACTGGGAGGTGCTCGCGCCGCATCCGCTGTCGGTCGTGTGCTTTCGCTTCGCGCCGCGCGGCTCGGACGAAGCGCGGCTCGAGGCGCTCAATGCCGCGATCGTGCAGGCCGTCAACGCGACCGGCGAGGCCTTCATCTCGCACACGAAGATCGCCGGCCGCTACGCGATTCGGCTCGCGATCGGCAATCTGCGCACGATGCGCTCCGACGTCGAGCATGCCTGGCGCCTGCTCAAGAGCGAAGCCCGTAAGAGGCTTTAATACAACCTCAGATACGCTTCCCGTTCCCATGGGTGCACCGCGCGGCGGTAGCGCTCGTACTCCTCGAGCTTTGCGTCGCGGAACGCATGATAGAGATGATCGCCGAGCGCCGCGCGCACGACGGCGTCGCCGTCGAGCTCGGCGATCGCCTGGCGCAGCGACTTCGGGAGCGTGCCGATCCCGCGCTCCCGGCGTTCGATCTCGCTCAGGTCGTACGTCGAACCGACGAGCGCCGGGCCGGGCAGCGTTCGTTGCGCGACGCCGTCGGCCGCGGCGCCGATCAACACTGCGAGCGCGAGGTAGGGATTACACGCCGGGTCCGGGCTGCGCATCTCGATGCGCGGCGGCGCCTGCCCGGGCGGAACGCGGACGAGCGCGTTCGCACTGCGCTCGGACCAGACCGTGTAGATCGGCGCGTCCCACGCCGCCACGAGACGCTTGTATGAATTGACGGTCGGATTGCAGATCGCCGTCGTCGCGGCCGCGTGCACGAGCAGCCCTCCAACTACGTAGAGCGCCGTCTCCTCCTCGGCCGCGTCGGGCAGCCGGAAGTCCACGTGGAGTCCGCTTCCGGCTCGGTTCTCGAGCGGCTTGGGCATGAACGTCGCGTCGAGGCCGAAATCCGCCGCCACGTGCTTGGCGATCATACGCAGCGTGAGCGCGTGGTCCGCGGCGGTCAGCGGGTCGCCGTGAGCTACGTCGATCTCGTGTTGCCCGGCGCCATGCTCGTGATGCGCCGAGGAGATCGGCACGCCCATCTCGCGAAGCGCGGCAACGATCGCGTTGCGCGCCTCTTCGCCGCGATCGTTCGCGGAGAAGTCGAAGTACGATCCGACGTCGGACGTCGCCGTGGACGTGCCGTCGCCGCCTCTCTGCTCG
>JAFAJV010000083.1 GCA_019235995.1 Vulcanimicrobiota bacterium | reverse complement strand
GACGTACTCGAAGTTTCTCCGCAAGGCCCACGCACAGGACTCGGCGCTCGAAGAGCATCGTAACGTCAAACCGCCCCCGCGGCGATCGGGCGAGGAGCCCCCGCAGACGCAGGCGACGGAGGTCGACAAGGTCGTCGACGTAATGATGCTCGAGCTCGAAGAGATGGAGCACCGCCGCCAGGAGGCCATCAAGCGGCAAAAGAGCCGCTAGGACACCGCTGAAAACCCGTGACGCCGTATCTCGAGTTCGCGAAGAAAGCGTTCGCGCGCGAGGCCACCTACCGCATGGAGGTGCTGACCGAGATCGGCTCTCTGGTCCTGCGCGTCTACATCCTACGATCGCTGTGGACCGCCCTGTACGCCCAGAACGCGGCGCCGCTCAACCTGCCGCTCCACAGCATGATCACGTACGCGACGGTCGCGATGCTGATGTCGCTGATCTTGGAGGTGGACGGCACGCGCCTGATTCGCGAGAAGATTCGCGAAGGAACGATCGCCACGGATTTGATGAAGCCGATCAGCCTGCCGCTCTATTTTTTCAGCGACGGCCTCGGCCAGACGATGCTGCACGCCCTGCTCGTAGTCCCGTCGCTGCTCTGCGCGCTGCTGCTCGTCCACATCGACGTGCCGAGCCCCGCTACGTTCGCGGCTTTTCTGCTCGCCTTCGCAATCGGCTACGGGGTGAATTTCTTCTTGAACTTCCTGATGAACAGCATCGCCTTCTGGACGCTGGAGACGTTTGCCGCGCAGCTGATCGTCCGGTGGGCCTCAGATCTTCTCTCCGGCCAGATCATCCCGCTGACGCTCTTCCCAGGGCTGATCGGGCGCGTCGTCTTCGCGCTGCCCTTCGCGGCGATCTATTCCACGCCGCTCTTGATCTACGTCGGAGTGATTCCGCCCGAGCAGTGGGCGGCGAGCATCGCCGTGCAGCTCGGATGGCTGGCCGTGTTCTCCATCGCCGCCGGCGCCGTGTGGCGCGCCGCGTCGAACCGCGTCGTCATTCAGGGCGGCTGACCGCGGGCAGATCCCAGAGCACGAGCTCGCCCGCGCCGGCGACCTCGAGCCGCGGAACGTCGTACAGCCGAACGGAATCGCCTGGTCCCAGCGCCATACCGTTGGCCTCGATCGCACCGTCCGCCACGAACAGAAAGCCATAGCGTTTGGGCTTGAAGTCGACGGCGAGCGGCGCGCCCTCGCCGCGCGCAACGCGCAGGCTCGCGTGCTGCGTGATGCGGATCGGCGCCTCGACCTGCGGCTCCCCGCTGACGACGGTCAGCCAGCGATCGCGGCGTTGCTCGACCGAAAACGCCATCTGGCCGTACGACGGCGCGGTGCCGAGCGTCGCCGGAAGGACCCACATCTGAACGAGGTGTAGCGGCTCGATCGCGCTGTCGTTGTACTCGCTGTGGGTCACGCCCGTGCCCGCGCTCATGAATTGAACGTCCCCGGGACCGACGACGCCGTGGTTCCCCATGCTGTCGCGATGCGCCAGGCGTCCGGAGAGCACATAGGTGACGATCTCCATGTCGCGGTGCGGATGCGGCGGAAAGCCGCTTCCGCCGGCGATCGTATCGTCGTTGAAGACTCGCAGCGCGCCCCAGTTGGTGTTGCGCGGATCGAAGTAGTCCGCGAAGCTGAACGAGTAGTACGTGTCCAGCCAGCCGTGATCGGCGTGCGCGCGCTCGCCGGACCGAACGACGGCGAAGACGGGGGCAGTAGCGGTCTCCATGCTGCTGGGACCCACTCAAACGGGAACGAGGTTTCGCAGCCGTCCGAGCAAGAGGTGATAGTACAGCATGCCGCGCACCCGGCCGAGCCGTTCGAGCAGGGCGGTCTGATCGATTGCGGCGTCGCCCGACAACAGAGCGAGGCTTCGCGCCACACCGGAGTCGCGCATCGGAAAGACGTCCAGGCGTCCCATGCCGCGCAGCAGGATGACCGATGCGCTCCACGGTCCGATCCCGCGGATGCCGCAGAGCCGCCGCGCCGCTTCCGTGCTCGACAGCCTTTGCAGGTCCGCCTCAGCTATGCTTCCGGCGGCGAATTCCGCTGCGGCGGAGCGGAGGTGGCCGATCTTGTTGCGCGAGAGCCCGGCCCCGCGGAGCAGCGCGTCGTCCGCGTCGTGCCAACGCTCGGCGTCGGGAAAGGTCAGACAGCGCACTCGGCCGTCGCTCACGGGCTCGCCCAGCGCCTCGACGGCGCGGCGCATGATCGACGCCGCGGCGTGGATCGAGATCTGTTGAAAGACGATCGCGTGCGCACACGCCTCCCACAGGCTGGGATAGCGCGGAGGCTTGAGGCCGCGCAGCGCTTCGGAGATCGGCTGGAGCCACTCGATGCGGGAGCTGCACCGGTACCACTCGGAAAGATCGGCGGCCGTTCCAAGCAGGCGCTCCACGACCGGCACCCAGCGTTCGGGGCGCGCTCCGGTCGCACGGAGCTCAAGCCCGGAGCGCTGCGCACGGACGGCCAGCAGCGCGGGCGAAGCACCGTCCTGAACCGCGCGATAGTACGTTCCGCCCGGACCGACGACGTCGACGACGTTGCTGGCCAATCGACGCAAGGCGTCGGCCGTCAGGTCTAGCCGAAAGGGATCGCGAACCGGGACACGCACCGGAGCACCAAAGCGCTTCGACAAGCGACTGCTATCACTCGAGGAGAACAAAAGTGGCTATAACTTCCCGTCCAGCTCGACATTCCTTTAGCGTTCTTGCTGCGTTCGCCGCCGCCGCC
>JAFAJV010000015.1 GCA_019235995.1 Vulcanimicrobiota bacterium | reverse complement strand
CGTGCGGTTCTCCGGGGGCGAAAGGCGGAAACGGCGGCAATCTGCTTTACAGCGACGGCGTCGAGCGCCAAAACTTCGACATTCTCTCGGGTTTCAACGGCGGGACCGGCGGCGCGGGAACGCCTCCGGGCGCGGGCGGATCCGGCGGTCGCGACAACGACGGAAAAAAAATAGGATCGAACGGTTCGCAGGGTGCGACCTGTTAGCTACGGTTCCGGCAATCGGAGCTTCAATCGCGAATTGCGGAACCCGTAGAGGGCGTAAATGGCAATCCCAATCAGGAACCAGACGCCGTAGCGCACCCAGGTGGCGAGTTGAAGGCCGCCGACCAGCGAGAAGCAGGCGACCGCGCCCAGGATTGAAAACAGCGGCAGCAGCGGCGCCTTGAACGGGCGCTGTGCCGTTGGATTGACGATGCGCAGCACCAAAACACCGGCGCAGACGATCGCGAACGCGGCGAGCGTGCCGATATTCACCATTTTAATGAGATCGGTGAGCGGAAAGATGGCCGCTAGTACGGCGACGACGCCGCCCGTGATGACCGTCATGCGCGCGGGCGTGCGGAAGACGTGATGGATCTTCGCAACCCCGGGCGGCAACATCCGGTCGCGTGCCATGACGTAAAAAATCCGCACTTGCCCCAGCAGTGAAGTCAGTGCGGACGTGACGTTCCCCGCAAGTCCGCCGAGCGACACGATCCAGTACAGAGTGTGATTCTTGGTTACCGAGCCGAGCGCGTCCAACATGGCGGCGCCGTCAGAAAGCTTCGCGTAGTTCATGACGCCGACGGTACAGACCGTCAGCAGCACGTAGAGAATCCCTCCCAGCGTCAGCGCGAGGATGATTCCGATCGGTACGTCGCGTTCGGGGCGCTTCGTTTCTTCGGATGCGACGGTGACGGTGTCGAACCCGATGTATGCAAAAAAGACGAGTGCGGTGCCGGCGAAGATGCCGTGAAACCCCATCGGTGCGAGCGGGTGGAGATTCGCCGGGTGAACGGCGTGGGCGACGGCGGCGATGAAGACGATCATCGACACGAGCTGGAAGAGCACCAGCCCTGCGTTGACGTTCGCCGACTCGCGAATGCCGATCGCAACCAAAGCGGTAATCGCCAAAACGAGAATGCCGGCGGTCACGTCGATCTGCAGATGGCCGGGTGCCAGGTTCGCGGTCTGCGCCCACGCCGGAAACGTAATGCCGACGTCGGCGAGCATGTGCTGAAAGTAATCCGATGCAGACGAGGCCAGCGGTGCGAGCGAGATGCCGTACTCCAGCAAAAGATCCCATCCGATGATCCACGCGACCAGCTCGCCCAGCGTCGCATAGGCGTATGTGTAGGCACTTCCCGCTACCGGGACCATCGATGCAAACTCGGCGTAACACAACGCGACGCACAGGCTCACGACGCCCGAGAGCACGAACGCAACGATGACGCCCGGTCCCGCGACGTGCGCGCCTGCGCCGATGGTTGCGAAGATGCCGCCGAGCATCGTTCCGAGACCGATCGCCGTGAGCGACGGCCATCCGAGAACGCGCCGGAGGGTAGGCCCTTCGCCCGGGCCGTGAGTCCACCCGAGCGGCTGCCGTGCGACGAGCTGTTTGTACCAGCTCAAACCGCGCTGCCTACGATTTCTTGACGCAGAGCTGGTGCAGCGCGGTTTCCGCTTCGCCGTTGGGCTCCGCTTTGAGCGGATACACGTAGAGGGCGAAGTAGGTCGCGCCGCTCGCGTTCGTCATGGTCATCTCGACGTTGTGCGGTTTACTGGCACCGTTGTTGACGGACGACTCCGCCTCGCCTTTGTAGTACGTCGCGGGCTGATTGCCGCAGATTTTGATCTGCGTCTGCTCCACGACTTGCGTGTCCTTGAGCTTGGCGCTGTCGAAGACGTCGCTGCTGTTCAGCTGCTTGGGCGAGCGGAACAGCATCAGCACTTCTTCGGAGTTCGTGGGCGAACGCCAGAACTGCATGAAGCCCATGATTCCCGGCGAGCTCTGCCAGCCGGCCGGCGGCGCGAACGTCAAACCCTCGGCGGGACTGCTCGTGAGGCCGCAGCCGGCGAGAATGACGGCACATGCGAGGGCCGATAGCACTCTCATGATTTGGGCTTCGGCCCGCAGCGCGCGCCATCCCCCGCACATTCGTACGACGCGATGCGCGCCCAGCGGTCGAAGATGAGATCCACGTACTCGCGCGTTTCGGCATAGGGCGGCACCCCGCGGTAGCGTTCGACTGCCACCGGTCCGGCATTATAGGCGGCCAGCGCCGTCGCGTACGGATCGTCGTATTGGTCGCGGTACTGCGCCACGTACGAACCCAACAGCTCGGCGGCGCCGCCGATCGCTTGTAACGGATCGCGCGGATCGATCCCCACGTCTGCGGCCGTCTCCGGCATGAATTGCGCGATGCCGACAGCGCCTGCCGACGATAACGCTTCGACGTCGTACGCCGACTCTTGCAGCAGCGTCGCACCGAGAAACTCGGGCGGAAGGTCGCGCTCGCGCGCCGCGCGCACGGTCGCGACCGCCAAGAGAAGTGCGGCGCACTGAACCACCCGCGGATTCGTACGAAGAATGGCGCGCGCAATAGCGAGATCGGGCTGCGCTACGGGCGGGCCGTCGCGAAACAGCACGGCGCCTTTGAGCGCGTCGACGCGAGAAGGCGATGGCCAGCTTAAAGCGATATTAAGAGCGCGTGTCAGTTGTGCTGGCGCAACGAAGCGCCCGCGTGTATGGTGAGAGTTAGTGGGGCTGCAGTGGCAAAAAACGAGCAGCGCCAAAGCAAACGTGCTTATGCGAGCGGGTGCCGCGCCCGACCGATGTCCCATGAAATTTAGCGAAGGCGCGATTCCGCGAGCAATCGGGGGAATATTTCGACTATGCTAGTTGCTGCCGCCGCCACCATCGTCACGTTGCTGGTTGGCGATTTCGCGTCGACGTTCTTCTATCACGTCCCGCAGCACATCTGGTTTACGCTCCACCTCCGGACCCACCACGACCGCCGCCGTTCCTACTGGGACCACGCGGTCATCTCGCGCGATCCGTCGGTGCTCCTCGACGGTTTTCTCGGGGCCGTACCCTACCTTATCGTCGCGGCACTGCTGTGGCGCGTGTCGTGGCCCGGTGCGGTTTTGGGCCTAGCGCTCGGCCAACTCCACGTCTGGTGGCGCCATACGACCGATCTCGGATGGCGAACCCCGGCTTGGCTGCGCGGCATCCTTCGCCCCTTGGGGATCGT
>JAFAJV010000134.1 GCA_019235995.1 Vulcanimicrobiota bacterium | reverse complement strand
AACGGCATCGGCGCCCACGCCACCGGCTACACGCGAAGCGGCAAGGGATTCGCGGTCGCGCCGACATGGGATCCCGCCTGGCTCGACGGCGACTCCGGCATCGTCTCCACGATCTACGATCTCGCCAAGTGGGACATCGAGATGCCGGTCTTACTGCGCGTAGATTCCGTTCGCACGATGTTCACGCCGGCCGTGGCGAACGGGCCGACCCACTACGGCATGGGGTGGGTCATCGACCGGCGCGGCGGCAAGCAGTTTGTCTGGGCCAACGGTGAGATCTCGGGGTACCGCGCGATGAACGCTCTACTGCCCGAGCAACAAGTCGGCGTCATCGTGCTCGCAAACGCCGACTCACTGCACGGCCGGTCGGTGACGATCCCCGAGGAGCTCGGCGCTCGAATTCTGGATCTCTTGGTTCCACCGGCGACGGCCAACCTGGACAACGCGGTGGTGACGCGAGCCAAAGAGTGGCTGGAGCGTCTCGCGACCCGCCATCTCGACCGGTCGGAGCTGACGCCGACGTTCAGCGCCTATCTGAGCGACGATCTGATCGCGCGGGAAGACTTTGCCGCGCTCGGCCCGCTGCAGACGATCGTGCCGATCTCGAGCAGCACCGATCCCAACGGCGACACCGTGTATGAGTTTCTCGTGCGCTATCCGCGAGCGCAGTACCACTACCAGTTCGAAGTCACGCCCGACGGCAAGATCGACGGGCTGACCCTGACCGCCTAGCTTTCTCTACTCGTCGCCGTCGGCCAGCCGCCGTCCCGTAGCCTCGACGACCTTGCCGAGCATTGTCACGGCTTCCGCGCGCGTCGCGTTACTGAACATGTAGCGTAGGCGCTCGTCGGCGTCCTCGACGATCAAGACCGCACGGCGCCCACCCCGGACCGCGTCGATCAGCGAGCTGAGATACGCCTCGTCCTCGGGCGCCAACACCGATGGATCAACGCCCATGCGCTCGTGCTCCAACAAACGTTTCAGCACGGCATCAATGTCGCTCGGTATTTCCACCACTTACCTCCAAGACCGATTTCCGCCGCGTCGGTAGCAACGGCGACGATGCAGAATTCCTCTCGTACAGTAACTATCGACCAAAGTGACTTCCAAATTCACCTTCGCCGCCCTGCAGCCAAAACAGGGCTAGCAGGGTTTTTGCGTCGGCCGTTCCCTCAGCGACCAGGCGCCATGCCGCCTCGCGGGTGCATGTTCGCACCTCGATTCGCTCGTATTCCTCCATGGCCGGTTCGCCGGCCGTCAGCCGATCCGCGTGAAAGAAGTGCATGACCTCCGAACAGAAGCCGGGCGTGGTCCAAACGGAGCCGAGCAGACGAAGCCGGCCCGCGAGGTAGCCGGTCTCCTCGCGCAGCTCGCGCCGCGCGCCGTCGGCGGGGCTCTCGTTCGGATCGGACGTTCCGGCGGGGATTTCCCATAAGGACATTGCCGCGGGGTGCCTGTACTGCCGAACCAAGACAATGCTGTCCGGCGCGGGGGTCGCGACGATGGCCACCGACGCGCGGTGCTCCACGACATCGACCCGGTGCTCGCTTCCGTCACCGAAGCGAACGTCGTCCACGCGAACGTTGAAGACGCGGCCTTCGAAACAGAGCCGGGAGCCGATGAGGCGGGGCGCTTCCTCCATCGGCACCGCTTTGGCGGAAGGCCGGAATGAGGCCTCGTAAGGACCGCCAATGGTAAAGTCGTCCGTCGCCGGCGAGTTCGGCTGGCTTGCCTTCTTCCTCGTCGTCTTCGCGCTAATCGCCTACGCGCTGCTGCGATGGCTCGTGCCGCATCACTTCAACGACAGGATCGCCGTGCTGCTGGCCGCGATCTTCGCCGGCCTCGTCATGATCTTCACGCGCGCCGCGGCATCGAAGCGCGCGCAACGACGCTAGCGATGGCGGACCGTCTCGGAGCGCATTCCGGCAGGCTCGCGGACGTTCGCGTGTTGCGCTCGCCCAAGGGGCGCCGCGCGCAGGGGCGCTTCGCCTTCGAGGGGATCACGCTCTTGAACGAGGCGCGCGCCTCCCGCTTTCCGATCGAGGCTCTCTACTGCACGGCGGCCGCGTACGACGCGGCGCCCGCCCTGCGCGAGCTGGACGCGGAAGGCGTGGCCGTCTACATACTTGAGGAGCGCAGTGCAGCAGCCATCTCGGACCTTCGGACACCGAGCGGAATCGTTGGCGTGGCGCCAACGCGCCTCCATCTCGTCGAGGAGCTCGTACGCGAGGCGCCGCTGCTCTTGGTGCTCGCGGACGTCAACGACCCGGCCAACGCCGGGACGCTCCTGCGCTCGGCCGATGCCTTCGGCTGCGGCGGTGTCGTCTTCGGGCGGCTCGGCGTGGACCCGTATCACCCCAAGGTCGTGCGCGGCTCGATGGGAGCGGTGTTTCGGCTGCCCCTCGCCGTCGGCGATCCGCCGGCCCTTTCGGCGGCTGCCGGTGCGGCGGGCATGCGTCTGATCGGGCTGGCGGCAGGTGCCGCCTGCCTGGAAGGGCGGCAATTGGGGAGACCCATCGCGCTCGTGGTCGGCAACGAGCGGCACGGCCTTGGCCGCTGGGAAGGGGTCTGCGGCGCCCTCCTGGCCATCCCCATGGAGGGGCCGAGCGAGAGCCTGAGCGCGGCCGTCGCCGGGTCCATCGCGCTCTATGAAGCGAGCCGCACGTTTGCGCATCAAGGGAGCGCCCTGCGGCCTTGTCAAGAGAGTGGTGATGAGCCGAAAAGTCAAGACTACCGGGGCTAAAAGTCGCATGGTATACTCAGCCCATTCCGCGACGAGGGCCGCCCTGGAGCCGACGGCTCAGAAGGAGACAGCAAACGCATGGCAACGTCCTATCTCTTCTGGAGGCTTTTCGCCCAAACGGGTTCGATCGACGCTTACCTGGCTTACCGAAGGCTGCACGCGGCGCCCGCGACAACCTAGACTGGGAGTCGTTCGCAGAAAAAACTACAAAACCGATCTTGGAAGCGCCCGGTAGAAGTGAACGACCGGGCGTTTTGCTTATGAAACGATGACGCAGTTAACGCAGCTACTCGCCGAGTTACAAGAGCGCTTCGGAGCCGACGCGGACGCGGCGATCGGCGAGCAGGCGCTTGAGAACGTGCGCGTCGCCTACCTCGGAAGAAACGGTGAGGTAACGAAAATTCGCCGTACCATCGGCACGCTGCCCGCGGCCGAGCGGCCCGGGGCCGGGAAAGCGATCAACGACGCGGTGGCCGCGATGGAAGAGCGCCTGAAGGCGGCGCAGGCGGCCGTGGAATCGCGTGCGGTCGATGCGGAGCTCGCCGCGTCCATCGACGTCACCTTCCCGGCGATCGCGCCGGCCGCCGGATCCATTCACCCAGTGCGCCGGATCATCGAGGAGAGCTGCGACTACTTCATGCGCCACGGCTTCGCGGTTGTCGTCGGCCCCGAGGCCGAGCCGGACTACTATAACTTCGACGCGCTCAACATTCCGAGCGACCACCCCTCGCGCGAGAGCTTCGACTCGTTTTGGCTCACCGACAGCGTGCTGCTTCGGCCGCACACGTCGCCGATGCAGATTCGCACGATGCAGGAGCACCGTCCGCCCATCGCGATCGTGGCTCCGGGAAAGTGCTTCCGTCGGGACGCGCTCGACGCTCGGCACCTCTTCCAATTCCATCAAGTCGAGGGGCTGCTCGTCGCCGACGACATCCACTTCGGTCATCTCAAGGGCATGCTGACCGGCTTGTGCCGCGAGCTTTTTGGCTCGGGTCAGCGCGTCCGCTTTCGCCCCTCGTACTTTCCGTTCACCGAGCCGAGCGCCGAGGTCGACACCACGTGCCCGAAGTGCCGCGGCGAGAGCGCCGAAGGGCGATGCAGCCTCTGTGGCGGCTCCGGCTGGATCGAGCTGGGCGGAGCCGGAATGGTGCATCCGAATGTCTTGCGCGAGGTCGGCTACGATCCGGACGTCTATTCCGGTTGGGCGTTCGGTTTCGGCGTCGAGCGGCTCGGGCTCGCGCGTTACCGCGTCGACGACATCCGCCGCTTCATCAGCAGCGAGCCGGATTTTCTCGCACAGCTGAGTTGATGCGCGTACCGATAAGCTGGCTGCGGGAGTATGCCGCGATTCCCGCCGACGACGCCGCGATCACCGAACGCCTGGCGATGCTCGGATTCCCGGTCGCCGAGGCGGAGAGTCGCCCAACGCTCAGCGGCGTCGTGACCGGACGAATCGTCGGGCTCGAAAAGCATCCCAATGCCGATCGTCTGCAGGTCGGGCGCGTCGACGTCGGCGCGGGCGAGCCGCTGACGATCGCGACGGCCGCGACCAACGTCGCCGAAGGTCAGGTCATCGCCGTCGCGACGGTCGGTGCGCAGCTCCCGGCGCTGCGCATCGAGCGGCGCACGATGCGCGGGGTCGTCTCGCACGGCATGATGATCTCGGCCGAGGAGCTGGCGTTGCCCGCGGAGTGGTTCGAGGACGGAATCCTGCAGCTCGATCAAACGACGCCGCTGGGAGCGGACGTCGTCGAGCTCTTTGGCCTCGCCTCCGACGTGCTCGACGTCGAGATCACCGCGAACCGGCCGGACGCGACGTCGGTCGTCGGGCTGGCGCGCGAGCTGGCCGCGTCATATGGAGTTCCGCTGCATCTGCCGCGGCTGCGCGACTCGTACGACGAGCCCGAACCCACCGGCGAGGCGCCGCGCGTCGCCCTGCAGTCCACGGATTGCCATCGGTTCGTCGCGCAACGCTTCGACGGCCTACACGTGCGGCCGTCGCCGGCGTGGATGCGCATCCGACTCGCGCTCGCAGGCCAGCGCCCGATCAACAACGCCGTGGACGTCTCGAATTACGTCATGCTCGAAACCGGCCAACCGCTGCACTTCTACGACGCGTCCCGCATCCGGGGCGGAACGCTGACGGTCCGCAGCGCGCACGAGGGCGAGAAGATCGTCACGCTGGACGGCGCCGCGCGATCGCTCTCGCCGCTGTCGCTCGTGATCGCGGACGATAGGGAGCCGCTCTGCCTGGCGGGCCTGATGGGAAGCGCGTCGAGCGAAGTGACGCACTCCACGTCCGCGATCGTCGTCGAAGCCGCGAACTTCAGCGGCGCGCGAATCCGCCGAATGAGCGGCGCGCTCGGGTTGCGGACGGAGGCCTCGGCGCGCCACGAGAAGTCACCGGCGCCGGCGCTCACCAACTTCGGCGCCGCGCGCGCCGCGCAGCTGTTGACCGAGATCGGCGCGATCGCCTATCCGCCGCGCGCATTCGGAGCGGAGATCGCGACCTCGCCGCCGGTGCGCCTGCCGCTGCGCGACGTGGAGCGCCTGTTGGGGCTCACCATCGAGCGCGAACGAATCGCACGGCACCTCGCAGCCCTCGGATGCACGGTCGAGCCGGCGGGAGGCGACGCGCTCGCGGTGACGGCCCCCGCCTGGCGCCGCGACCTCGGCATAGCCGCGGATCTGATCGAAGAGATCGCGCGAATCGAGGGATACGACACCATCGAGGCCGTCGAGCCGTCGGTGCCTCCCCACCATATCTCCAGCGCGGCGTTCGATCGCGAGCGCGCGCTGGCGCACGCGCTCGAAGGCCTCGGTTATCGTGAGATCGTCACGCACTCGCTGTGCGGATCCGCGGAGAGCGACGTCGCGGTCGAGGTCCGAAATCCGCTCTCCGAAGAGCACCGCTTTCTCCGTGCCTCGCTCGTTCCGGGCATCCTCGACTACTTCGCGGCAAACGGCGAGGTTCGAGTCTTCGAGATCGGCGAGGTCTTTCGACGCGAGAATGAGGACGTCGGCGAGCGAACCGCGCTCGGGTTCGGCTTCCTGTCGCATCGCGATGCCGCGCGGCCGTGGAAGGACGACGCATTCCTGCGCCTCCGAGGCGACTGCGAGACGTTGCTCCGGCGGGTGACCGGTCGCGCCATGGACGCGTCGCCCGGCGATGGGCGGCACTTCCACCCCGGCAAGCGCGCGCGGCTGACGATCGACGGTCGCGACGTGGGCGAGCTGGGATGCATCGATCCGCGCACGAGCCGCGCGCTCGGATTGACCGAGAACGCGTACGTCTGCCTCATCGACGTCGGCGCACTGCCGCCGTATGCGACGCCGCTGTATCGTCCGCCCTCGAGATTTCCCTCAACGTACCGCGACGTGGCGCTGGTGGTACGCGCCGACGTGAGCGCGCGCGACGTGGAACGCGCGGTCGCCGCCGCCGCCGGCCCTTCCTGCACCGGTGTCCGAGCCTTCGACGAGTATCGCGGACCCCAGGTCGGCGCCGGGCAGAAGAGCCTCGCCGTGCGCGTCACGCTACAGCGCTTCGACACGACGATCACGGATGAGGAGGCCGACGCGGCGGTAGCCGCGATTCTCGCCGCGCTCGGCGAGCGGTTCGGAGCGACGATCCGAACGTGATCGCCGGGTTCGCCTGGCCCGACGCGGTGATCGCCATCGTGCTCGGCATCGCAACCTATAAGGGTTACTCGCGAGGCTTTGTCTCCGAGCTCGGAGGGGCGGTCGCGGTGACGGCGGCCCTCATCACCCCATGGTTTTACAATGGCTTCCTCGACGCACAAATCGAGGCGGTGACCCGGCTCGGGCCGGGATCGGCGCACGTCATCGGCATGTTCTGCACCGGGCTGTTGACCTATGTGGCGCTGCTCGTGGTGGCGCGCCTGCTCGGCGCGATCGCGAAGCTACCCGTCCTCGGGATCGGCAACGCCCTGGGCGGTGCGTTCGTCGGCTTTGCGAAGGGCGCGATCCTGCTGTGGCTGGTGCTCTTCAC
>JAFAJV010000024.1 GCA_019235995.1 Vulcanimicrobiota bacterium | reverse complement strand
CTCGATGAAGGTCGCGCAGACCTGTTCGATCTTCGAGAACACGCTCACGGTCGGCGCTCGAGACGCGCGATGAAAAACCCGTCGAGTCCTTCGATGCCGGGTGGCACGAGCACGTCACCCTCGGCCGTCAACAGCCGCTCGTACGCGGCGGGTATCAAGCCGCGCTCGAAGTTATCTCGCGCTAAAAAGTCTTCGATCACTTCCGTCGTTTCGCGTGGATCCGTCGAACACACCGCATAGACCAGCGCGCCCCCCGGGTAAACGTGACCGGCCATCCGCTCGAGCAAGGCTCGCTGCGTCAGCGACAGGCGTTCGCCGTCGGACCCGGCCTTCTTCCAGCGCGCCTCCGGGTGACGCCCAAGCAGCCCGATTCCCGAGCACGGCGCGTCGATGAGGATTCGATCGAAGCGCGCGTCGCCCAGCAGCGCTTCGGCCGTCGCGTCGCCAGTCACGACGCCCCCGACGATTCCGGCTTCCTCCATCCGCCGGCGCAGCGTCGAGACCTTGCGCTCGTCGCGCTCCACGCAGAGCAAGGTCCCCTCAGCCGCGAGCCGCGCGCCGATTTGTAGCGCCTTGTTCCCGCGCCCGCTGCAGACGTCTAGGATCCTCTCTCCCGGTTGGGGCCCCAGCACGTCCACCGCCATCGCCGAGCTTTCGGACTGCGGCCACCATGCCCCGTCGCCGTCCGGCGGCAGTCCTCCGCGTTTCAGCAGCAGCGTCTCCCCCACGAAAGCCGAGGGGCGGGTCTCCACTCCCAGATCGGCGAGCCGCCGAGCCGCTTCGTGCGGCGTCGCCTTGAGCGCGTTGATCAGCAAGGCGACCGCCGGCGGATCGTCGACCGCCGCGCAAATCCTCTCTGTATTTGGACCGAACAGCGCGCCCCACTGGCGCACGATCCAAGTGGGCAGCGAGTAGCGCGTGGCGAGATATTCTTCGTCATCGGCGAAGCGGTCGCGTCGCGGCTCGGGCGGATTCTGCCGAAGAAAGCTGCGAAGCACGGCGTTCACGAGATTGGCCAGGCCGCGATGCGCGTGCCGCTTGGCGAGGTTGACGAACTCGAAGACGGTCGCGTGCTCGTCCGCGCGTGTATAGCGCAGCTCGTAAATTGCGAGGCGCAGTACCTCGCGAACCACGGCCGGAATGTTTCGCTGCGAGACGAGGAACGGTTCGAGGTACCAGTCGAGCGTGCGGCGCATCTTGATCGCGCCGTATGCCAGCTCGGCGGCGAACGCGCGATCGCGATCGCTCTGCGCAGCTCGGCGGGCGCGGTAGTCGAACGACGCCTGGGCTCCCCGCTCCACCGCGCGTTGTCCCGGCGGCGGGAAGACGTCGCGCACCACGTTGAGCGCCAGCTCGCGCGCGTTCATCGCAAGCGGCGGCTGCGGAGGTAGCTTTCGCCGCTCATCTTTCCGCGGTTCGGCGCGATGAGCTCGTCGATGACGAGCTCGCCGTTCGGCGACACATGCGCCCGCAAGATCTTCACGCTCTCTCCGTCGATGCTCGCGCGAGCGGCGGGACGCGGCGCGTAGGCTCGCACGTGGTCGACGATGCGTCGCGGGGGCCAGTTCAAGTCAACGGCGAGGTCGCTCTTGGCGATCGGCCGCGTCAGGCTTGGCTCGCCCGATTGCGGCGTCGCCCGCAGCTCGCCGCGATCTGCAAGGTCGATCGCTTCGGCGAGCAGCTCCGCGCCGAGCGACGCGAGCCGATCGTGAAGCTCGCCGTAGTTCTCCTCCGGCTCGATCGCAACGCGATCCTGGAGGACGACGTCGCCCGTGTCGAGCCCGGTATCCATCAGCATGATGCTGACGCCCGTCTCGCGCTCGCCGTTTGCGAGCGCGCTCTGAATGGGCGTCGCTCCGCGGTACTTGGGAAGCAACGAGGGGTGAACGTTCAGGGCGCCGAGGCGCGGGAGCGCGAGCAGCTCCCGCGGCAAGATGCGTCCGTACGCGGCCAGCAAGATGAGATCGACAGACTCGCTGCGCAGTTCTGCGGCATAGGCGCGCAGAGCGGACGGCTCGTCGACGCGGAAGCCGAGCTCGACGGCGACACGCTTGACGGGGCTCGGCGTAAGGCGCTGCCCGCGTCCGGCCGGGCGGTCGGGGCGCGTCACGACGCGCAGGAGCTGCGTTCGGGCCGCGGCCACCCGCAGGCTCGGCACCGCAAACGCGGCGGTGCCGAGAAAGACCGACCTCACGCCTCGGCCGTTTCCTTGTCCTCTTCGGAGACGGCGGGACGCACGTTCTTCGCTCGCTCGACGTAAAGCACGCCGTTTAAGTGATCGACCTCGTGTTGTAGACACTGCGCCAGCAGCCCCACGCCTTCGATGCGAAGCTTGCGTCCTTCGCGGTCGAGCCCGGTAACGGCCGCCTGCTTGAAGCGCACGATGTCGCCGATCATCCCGGGCACCGAAAGACAGCCTTCCCGCAACTCGACTTCTTCAGAGAGACCCTCGAGCTTGGGATTGATCACGACGGCCGGGGGATGCTCGTCGTCGTTGACGTCCATCACGAACAGGCGCTTCGGAACGTTGACCTGCGGCGCCGCGAGCCCGACGCCGGGCGCCGCGTACATCGTCTCAAACATGTCGTCGATCAGCTGCTGAAAGAGCGGATCATCGATCTCGCGCGGATCGACCTTCTTTGCCACCTTGCGCAGCGTCGGGTGGCCTTCGGTAAGGATCTCGCGGATGTAAGGCATAGCGGGCGGCTATTCTTCGTAGTCGCCGCCCGCTACTGTGTACCTACTTCGTACCCTACTTCGTTCTGAACGAGGCCACGAGGAAGTGCGGCGAGCAGTTCGTGCCGCCGTCGTTCCAAAACAGGCTCACCGCCTGATTCGGCCCGATGATGTAGCTGGGCGGAAGCGGCGTCGCGTAAAACACCGCGCCCGAGTACGTCGGCTTCGCGTGCGGATTGGGGATCTGCGATTCGCTGATCTGCCCGAAGTTGCCGGTGAACGTCGAACCGCCGTTCGACTGGACGAGGAAGAAGTTGAAGCTGTTGCTTGTCGGCAACGCCCCCTTGGTCGAGACGTAGACGTTGCCCAAGGCCGGCGGGGCACTTTTCCTGTTGGGAATCGGATAGAGCACCTCGAGCTGGTTCGGAGGACCGCCGCAGTTGCCGCTCGGCGCCGGAGCGGGACCGGGATTATTACCGCCGTTGCAAGCGGATAATAGCGGCGCTGCGGTAAGGATCGCCAAGAGCGCGCCAATCGACTTGTTCATGGGAGAACCATCCTCTATGCCGGCCTTTGCGGCCTGCAAGGCGTAATGTGAATATGCTTAGAGAATATACCCGGAAAGGTCGGCGTTCTCCACGACGTCGGCGAGCCGCCCGCGCACGTACGCACCGTCGATGACGACGGTGCCGGTCGTTTCCGGAGCTACGAAACTGACCTCCTCCAAGACCCGTTCGAGCACCGTGTGCAGGCGCCGCGCACCGATGTTCTCGGTTTGCTCGTTGACGCGCATCGCGAAAGTCGCGAGCTGCTCGATCGCGTCGTCGCGGAATTCCAACGTGACGTTGTCCGTAGCAAGCAACGCCTTGTATTGTTCGACCAAGGCGTTTTTGGGCTGCGTCAAGATAGTCTTGAAGTCTTCCGCCGTTAGCGAGTCGAGCTCGACCCGGATAGGAAGGCGTCCCTGAAGCTCCGGTATCAGATCGGAAGGTTTGCTGATGTGAAACGCGCCGGCGGCAATAAAGAGAATGTGATCGGTCTTGATCGGACCGTGTTTGGTGTTCACCGTCGACCCTTCGACGATGGGCAGGATGTCGCGCTGGACGCCTTCGCGCGAGACGTCCGGACCGCCGCGCTGCTGCTGCGATCCCGCGACCTTATCGATCTCGTCGATGAAGATGATGCCGTCTTCGCCCGCGCGGCGCAGCGCCTCTCGCTTGACGGCGTCACCGTCGATCAGCTTAGAGGCCTCCTCCTGCTCGAAGATCTTCAACGCGTCGGCGACGGTGACGCGCTTTTTCGTTCGGCGTTTCGGAAGAATTCCGCCGAGCATCTCGCCGATGTCACCGGTCTGATCCATGCTGCCGCCGATCACGCCGATCGGCAGGCTCGGCGTCTCTTCGACCTCGATCTCGATTAACCGGACGTCGTAGAAGCCGCGTTCGATCTCGGCCCGGGTCTGATCCCGGACGCGCGCAGCGTCCGGCGATACGGAGACGGACGGCCCGGGCTGGGATTGTTGCGCGGAGACTCCGCTGCCGAAGATCGATCCCAGCGCCGCCCCGAACGGGTTGCTCTGAGTCTGGCCCGGCGGGCGCGTTTCCGGATGGAGCGCGTCGATGACGCGCTCCACGGCATGGCGTTTCGCCGGCTCGAGCACCTCCGCGCGGCGCTCCTCGGTCACCGTACGAATCGACGCCTCGACGAGGTCGCGCACCATCGACTCGACGTCGCGCCCAACGTAACCGACCTCGGTATACTTCGTGGCTTCCACCTTCACGAAGGGCGCCCCGACGAGCGCCGCCAGGCGGCGGGCGATCTCGGTCTTACCGACTCCCGTCGGGCCGATCATCAGGATGTTCTTCGGCGTGATCTCTTCGCGCAGGTCCTCGCGGGCGCGCGCCCGGCGGTACCGGTTGCGCAGGGCTATGGCGACGGCGCGCTTCGCCTTCGCCTGTCCGACGATGTATTTATCGAGTTCGGCGACGACCTGTCTGGGCGTCAGCGCAGTCGGTGCGCTCAGAACAGCGTCTCCACGATAATGTCGTCGTTGGTGTAGATGCAGATCTCGGCGGCGATCTCCAGCGCCTTGCGCGCGATCTCTGCGGCGCCGAGCTGCGTGTTGCGCAGCAGCGCCGCGGCTGCGGCCTGCGCGTAGGCGCCGCCGCTGCCGATCGCTGCGATGCCCTCGTCGGGCTCGATCACGTCTCCCGTTCCGGAGAGCACGAACAGATGCTCCGTGTTGCCTACGATCATCAGCGCCTCAAGGCGTCGCAACGCGCGGTCCTGCCGCCAGTCCTTGGCCAGCTCGACCGCCGCGCGCGTGAGATCCTTGAACTCCGCGAACTTGCCTTCGAACTTTTCGAGCAGCGTGATGCCGTCCGCGGCGGAGCCGGCGAAGCCTGCCAGCACCTTGCCGCCGCTCGTCTTACGCACCTTACGCGCGCCGTGTTTGACGATGGTCTTGTCGAGCGTCACCTGACCGTCGCCGGCGATCGCGAGCGCGCCGTCGCGCCGCACCGCGAGGATGGTCGTCGACCGAACTTTCATGCTAGCGTCACTACCCCGCAGGCGCAACGAGGGTTTCAGCGAGCAGGGCTTCGATCGCAGCCAGGGCGCGCTCGGCCATCTTCCTGCGACGCTCCCTCTTCTCTCGAACGTCCTCGCCGGCGAGCGGCGGCGGGAACGCGCCCCAGGTCACGTTCGCCGGCTGGAAATCGGGCGTGTGGCTGTTCTGCAAATGCGCGACGACGGCGCCGAGCGCGGTTTCGCGTGGAAAGACGATCGGATCGAGGCCGCGCATCGCGCGAGCCGCGTGGATTCCCGTCATCGCGCCGCACGCCGCCGCCTCCACGTAGCCTTCGGCTCCGGTGATCTGTCCCGCAAAATAGAGCGCCGCGCTGGTGCGCAGCCTCAATTGCGCGTCGAGCAGTCGCGGCGAGTCGATGAACGTGTTGCGGTGCATGACGCCGAGGCGGAGCCACTCCGCGTGCTGCAGGCCGGGCAACTTTCCGAACGCCTCGCGCTGCGCGGGCCACGAGAGGCGGGTCTGGAACCCTACGAGATTATAGGCCGATCCAACGGCGTTCTCCTTACGCAGCTGCACGACGGCATAGGGCGCGCGGCCGGTGCTCGGGTTGCGCAGTCCCACCGGCTTGAGCGGCCCAAAACGAAGCACGTCGTCGCCGCGGTCCGCCATCTCCTCGATCGGTAAGCAGCCTTCGAAATAGCGCGTGGATTCGAACGCCTTTGCGGGATGGCGGTCGAGCATTCGCAGGTCCGCCACGAGCTGGAGATACCCATCCCGATCCAGCGGGATGTTGAGGTAATCATCTCCATCGCCTTTGTCGTAGCGTGATTTCCGGTACATGCAGGACTCGTCGATCGAGTCGGCCGCGACGATCGGCGACGCTGCGTCGTAGTAGTGCAGCCGGCCCGCGACCGCTACGCCGGTTCGAGCGAGCACCGCATCGAGCTGCGCCAGGAACTCGTCGCTGGGCAGAGGACCGCATGCAACGATCGCCGGTGCGTCCATCGGGATTTCGCGGATCTCTTCGCGATGCAGGCGTATCCGGGGCTCGGCCGAGATCCGCGATTCGACCAGTGCGGAGAAGCGATCGCGGTCCACGGCGAGCGCCCCGCCCGCCGGAACCGCGGTGTCGCGGGCGCACGCCACGATCAGCGAGCCCAAGCGCGCCAGTTCTTCCTTGAGCAGTCCCACCGCGTTTTCGAGCGCCGTGCCCCGCAGCGAATTGCTGCAGACCAGCTCCGCCAGCGTTGCGGTGTGGTGTGCGGGTCCGCTGCGATGCGGACGCATCTCATAGAGCTCGACGTCGACGCCGCAGCGGGCCGCCTGCCACGCGGCCTCACACCCGGCGAGCCCGCCGCCGATCACGGTGAGGGCCTCGACGGAACTTGTGCGCACGTTACGCCTCGAGGGGTTCGCGCTCCGAAGCGGCGGCCTCGCTCGTCGCGAGCGTGCTGACGTCGTGGCTGCGATCGGCCGCGCACTGCAGTTGGACGGTGCCGCCGCGGCGCGTCTTGGCGACGACGTGGGATCCGCATACCGGGCACCGCTCTCGAGCCACGGCGTCCCACGAGATGAAGTCGCAGTTCGGATAGTTCGCGCAGCCGTAAAACACCCGGCCCTTTTTCGAGCGCCGTTCGACGACCGCGCCTCCGCATTTGGGACAGTCGGCGCCGGTCTCTTTGACGATCGGCTTCGTGGTCTTACATTCGGGATAGCCGGTGCACGAGATGAACCTCCCGAAGCGCCCCGTCTTTATGACCATGGGCCGGCCGCAGTTGGGGCAGATCTCATCGGTCGGCTCGTCGCGCAGCTCGAGCCGCGGAAGCTTCTTCTCGGCCGTGTCGAGGTCGCTCTCGAAGGGCCCGTAGAATCGCTGCAAGAGGACGATCCAATCCTCGTGGCCCTCCGCGACCTTATCGAGGTCGCCTTCCATCTGGGCGGTGAAGTCCAGGCTGACGATGTTGGGGAAATGCTCGACCAGCAGGTCGTTGACGGCGGCCCCGATCTCGGTCGGGACGAAGCGCCGATCCTGCTGCGTGACGTAGCCGCGTGCCTGGATTGTCTCCACGATCGCGGAGTAGGTCGACGGCCGGCCGATGCCGTTGTCCTCCAACGCCTTCACGAGGGCGGCCTCCGTGTAGCGTGGCGGCGGCTCGGTGAAATGCTGCTTGGGCTCGAGCTTGCGGCAGTCCAGCTCCGCGTTTTCCTCTAATTGAGGGAGCCGAACGCGGCCCTTGCCGGCGGACTCCTCCTCGCGCCCTTCTTCGTAGACGCGTGTGAAGCCGGGGAAACGCATGACCGTGCCGGTCGCCCGGAAGCCGTAATCGTTGGCCGCCACGTCGATGACCGTCTGATCGAGCAGCGCCGGAGCCATCTGAGATGCCACGAAGCGCTCCCAGACCATGGTATAGAGCCGCAGCTCGTCGCGTTTGAGAACGCCGGCGAGGCTCTCCGGCGTGTGGTGGACCGAGGTCGGCCGGATGGCTTCGTGAGCGTCCTGCGCGCCCTCGCGCACGCGGTGGCGCGTCCCGCCGTGGAACTCCTTGCCGTACGTGTCCACGATGAACTGCTCGGCCGCCGCACGCGCCGCATCGCTGATTCGCGTCGAGTCGGTGCGCATGTAGGTTATGAGACCTTCGGTCCCCTGGCTGCCACCGAGATCGACGCCCTCGTAGAGCGTCTGCGCGATCTGCATGGCCCGACGCACGCGCATCTTGAGCTTGCGCGACGCCTCTTGCTGCAGGGTCGACGTCGTAAACGGCGCGGGCGCGTGCCGTCGCAGCTCGCGCTTCTTGATCGAAGAAACGCGATAGCGTGCGCCCTCGAGCGCGAGCAGGATGGCGTCCACGGCGGCCTGCGTGGGAATCTCCAGTTTCTCGCCGCGATACGAGACCAGATCAGCGGAGAAAGCCGCGTCGGCGGCCGCGTCCTTGGACGCCAGGAGCGCCGCGACCGTCCAGTACTCGCGCGGAACGAAGGCTTCGATCTCGCGCTCTCGATCGACGATGAGCTTGACGGCGACGGACTGCACCCGGCCGGCCGACAGACCCCCGCGCACCTTCGCCCAGAGCAGCGGCGATATCTTGTAGCCCACGAGACGATCCAAGATTCGCCGCGCCTGCTGGGCATTGACGCGGTCCATGTCGATGTGATGCGGGTGCTTGAGCGCCGCCAGGGCGGCGTCTTTGGTGATCTCGTGGAGCTCGATGCGCTTTGGATCGGAGAGTTTCAAGAGCTCGCTGAGGTGCCAGGCGATTGCCTCGCCTTCGCGATCGGGATCCGTCGCGAGGTACACGTCGGTCGCGCTTTTCACGGCGCCGCGCAGCTCCTTGATGAGCTCGCCCTTGCCCTTGATCGTCAGGTATTTCGGCGTGAAATCGTGCTCGACATCGACGCCCAGCGTGCTCTTCGGAAGGTCGCGCACGTGCCCTACCGATGCCTTCACGGCATAGCGCGCGGGCAAGAACTTCTTGATCGTCCGCGCCTTCGTGGGCGACTCCACGATGATCAGGGGCTTTTTCACGGGCCCTAGTATACCGCCGGGGTCAAGGCTCCGCAAATTAACGCTCCTGCGACGGAGTTTATCCCGAAAAGCGAATTTGCATCATTTGGTAAAATCCTCTATGATTCGCTCAAAAGCGCTGCAAGGCGCTGTCCACAGAACGCTAATCGTCCCCGGGGACGAGGAGGAATGAATGGACTCCGATTCCATACTTGGCGGCGACATGGCTATGGAGGCTCCGAAGCCTCGTCGCAAAGCGCGCCGTCGTAAAGCGGCCGCTGCCGTGAAGAAGGCCGTGGCCGGCCGCAAGAAGGCGCGCAAGGGTGCCCGCAAGACGCGCAAGGCGGGTCGCAAAGTCGCTCGCAAGGTTCGCAAGGCCACGCGCAAAGCCGGGCGTAAAGTGCGCAAAGCCGGGCGTAAAGTGCGCAAAGCCGTGCGCAAGGGCGCGCGCAAGGCTCGCAAGGGCGCGCGAAAGGCTCGCAAGGGCGGCCGCAAAGCCGGACGCAAGGTCCGCAAAGCCGCACGCAAGGTTGCGCGCAAGAAGCGCAAGGGCGGCCGCAAGAAAAAGGCCTAGGCCACAGCGACAAAATCGGGCGGGCGATCGCGATGCGACCGCCCGCTTTTTCTTATCGCGCGAGCTCGGGGGGACGCCCGCCGTGCTCCTCGACCCAATGGCACGCGGCGAAGTGTCCGGGCTCGTATTCGCGCAGCGGAGGCTCTTCGGAGACGCAACGGTCGAACGCGATTGGACAGCGCGTGTGAAAGCGGCATCCCGAGGGTGGATTGACCGGTGATGGGATGTCGCCGGTGAGCACGATGCGCTTGCGGCGCTTTTCGAGCACCGGATCCGGAATCGGGATGGCCGAGAGGAGCGCCTGGGTGTATGGATGCATCGGCTTTTGATACAGGGCGTCGCGGTCGGCCAACTCGACGATCTTGCCGACGTACATCACCGCGACGCGGCTCGAGATGTGCCGCACCACCGAGAGATCGTGTGCGATGAAGAGATAGGTCAGCCCAAACTTCTCCTGGAGTTCCTCGAGAAGGTTGATCACCTGGGCTTGAATCGAGACGTCGAGCGCCGAAACGGGCTCGTCGCACACGATGAACTTCGGGTTGACGGCGAGCGCGCGCGCGACCCCGACGCGCTGACGCTGACCGCCCGAAAATTCGTGTGGATAACGGTTGGCGTGATACGGCTGAAGGCCGACGAGTTCGAGCAGCTCGCGCACGCGGCGCTCCGTCTGCTTCCCTCTCGTGATGCCGTGTATCTCCAAGGGCTCCGCCACGATGTCGCCGATCGTCATCCGCGGATTGAGCGAGGCGAAGGGGTCCTGAAAGATGATCTGCATCGAGCGGCGCAACCGGCGAAGCTGGCCCCGGTTCATCGCGAGAACGTCGCTCCCCTCGAACCGGATCTGGCCCCCCGTGGCCGGTAAGAGGCGCAGCAGCAGACGGCCGATGGTCGTCTTCCCGGAGCCGGACTCCCCGACCAGTCCCAGCGTCTCGCCCTGCCTGATGCTGAAGCTCACGCCGTCGACGGCCCGCACGTCGGCGACGTGACGCGACATCAGGCCCGCATGGATCGGAAAGTACTTGAAGAGATCCGTCGCCTCGACGATCTTACCGTCGTTCACGACGCGGGCACCGTGGGGAGCGCCTGCGCGGATTCGGGGCGCTGGTCGCGAGCGCGTTCGTCGTAGAGGAAGCAGCGCGCGACGTGGCCGCCGCCGAAGTCATACAGCGGCACGGGCTCGTCGCAGATGGGCATGCGGTACATGCAGCGCGGCGCGAACGCGCAACCCGGCGGAAGCCGGAGCAGGTTCGGCGGCTGGCCTTGAATCGGCTCGAGCTTCCGGTGCTCGCTATCGTCGAGCCGCGGCAGCGAGGCGAGCAGCCCCTGCGTGTACGGCATTCGCGGCTGCGCGAAGAGCTGTTCGGCCGACGCGTATTCGACGAGATTTCCGCCGTACATCACGAGCACGTTCTTGCAGAATTCGGCCACGACGCCGAGATCGTGGGTGATCAGGATGATGGCGGCCCCGGTCTCGCGCTGCAGGTCGTTCATGAGCTCGAGCACCTGCGCCTGGATCGTGACGTCGAGGGCGGTGGTCGGCTCGTCGGCGATCAAGAGCTGCGGATTGCACGACAGCGCCATGGCGATCATGACGCGCTGCCGCATCCCGCCGGAGAATTGATGTGGGTAGTCGCCGAGCCGTTTTTCCGGCAGCGGGATGCGCACTTTGTGGAGCATCTCGATCGCGCGCTCGCGCGCCTCGCGTTTCCCCAGACCGAGGTGGAGCCGCACGGCCTCCGCGATCTGTTCGCCGATAGTCAGCACCGGGTTGAGCGAGGTCATTGGATCCTGAAAGATCATGGCGATCTTGAATCCGCGAATCCGGCGCATCTCGGTCTCGCTCTTGGCCTGAAGATCCTCTCCGTCGAAGAAAATCCGATCGGCGCTTACCGTCGCGGTGCGCGCCAACAGGCGCATCACCGAGAGCGCCGTGACCGACTTCCCGGATCCCGATTCGCCGACGATACCCAGCGTCTCGCCGGCTTCGAGGCTGAACGAAAGTCCGTTGACCGCGGTGACGAGGCCGTCTTCGGTCCGAAACGTCGTCCGGAGATTACGAACCTCGAGCAGCGGCACTAGCCGGTCCCTTAAATCCCCGTCAGCGAGAGCACGAAGCCAACGACGACGAAGACGACGGCGACCACTCCGGTCAGGCGTTTGAGCTGTTCCTCCGCGCCGAGCCGGCCGTGATAGGCGCTCTCGACACGACCCCCGATCGATCCGGTCAGCCCCTCCTGTTTGGTCGTCTGAACGGCCAGCAAGAAGATCAGCAATAGCGCCGAGATGATGAAGATGCCGGCGAAGCCGTGTGTGAGCCACGGAGCGTGCTGGGCGATGAACGTCTTGGACTGGATCGCGGGAATTGCAGGCGCGTTCGGGGGGAGCGCGGCGTTGGGCAAAGCGGTGGCGACGGCCGATGGAACGGCCTTCGGCGCGGCGGCGACTAAGAGGAGAGGGCTCAAACTGCGTCGTCTTCCTTTAGAAAGGGCGTTGGCGGCATGCTCTCTACGACCGCAGGCTCCGGCGCGCCTGCTCCGAAGACCTCGCCGTGTCCGAATCCGAGAGGCTCGAGCAGTCGCTCCGCTCGGTCGTTCCAATCAAGAACCGGCGAGTTTGGCGCGACGTCGCTCGCATTCTCTCCACCATATTCAACCCGTTCCTGACGGCGCTCGCCCTCTTCGTCATCCTGGCGCTCATCGGCGCCAAGGATACGTTCGATTTCTGGCGCCTGCTTTTCATCTCCACCTTCTTCACGTCGATCGGCCCGATGCTCTACGTCTTCTGGCTCTATGCAACCGACCGCATATCCGACTTAGACATGTCGGTGCGCATCGAACGGGAGATGGTCTTCACGGCCTTCGTCATCTTCTACTCGCTCGGCGCGGCGGCGTTGTGGCTCGTTCACGCGCCGCGCCTGATGATCGCCGCGATGCTCGGATACCTGGTTTCGACGATGATCGTGCAATACATCACGCGCTATTGGAAGATCAGCACCCACGCGCTGGGCATAACGGCTCCGCTCGCCGCCTTGACGCTGATCTACGGGCGCCAGCCGCTGCCGTTCATGATCCTGATACCGATGGTCTGCTGGGCGCGCGTCTACTTGCGGGCTCACACCGTCATGCAGGTCGTCGCGGGCGTGGCCCTGGCGATCGCGACGACCGCGGGCTTCTTCTCGCTGTTCCACGTCGGCCTGCTATCGGCACATTGAGCCTTCGATGCGTGCAACCTTCGCGAGGAACGCTGCCTCGTCGCCGCTCGTGACGTAGGTCGTTCTCCCGGCGCCGCGCGCGCGTTCTCCGAGCAGTTCGGCCGCGCGCTCGGCCTGCATCGCCGCGGGGTCGACGAGCTCCACGCGCTCACCGAGGGCGGCCCGGAAGTGACGCTCCAGCACGGGATAGTGCGTGCAGCCGAATACGAGGGCGTCGAGATCGAGCGAAAGGTGCGCGCAGACCTCGTCGACGGCCGCGCGCGGCACGTCACCGTCGACCTCGCCGGCTTCGACGAGCGGCACGAGCGCAGGCGCCGGCACCTCGACGACGTCGATTCCGCCGATTTGCGAGCGCAGCGTTCGTCCGTAAGAGCCCGCGCCGACGGTGGCGGCCGTCGCGACGACGCCGACGCGGCGAAATCCGCCGCGCGCGACCGCGAGCGCCGCCGACTGAATCAAATCGAGTATCGGGGCGCGCGACGGAGGCCACCCGTATCGCTCGGCGATGGCGCACGACGTGTTGCAGGCCATGACGATGGCGTCGACGCCGTAGGAGTCGAGACGGCCCAGGTTCGCGCGCAGCAGCCCGAGCAGCTCGCGGTGCGTTCGATCGCCGTACGGAACGTGTGCTTGATCCGCGAAGAAGATCGTATCGGCCGAAGGGAGCCGCTCGCGCAACCGCGCGAGCACCGTCAGTCCGCCGAGGCCGGAGTCGAACAGACCGATCATCTGCCCTATTGAGCGGGCTGGTTGGCGACCGGGTACTCGCGCGTGTACTGCCCGATGCCGTCGGCGATCTCTTCGGCGACCTTTTGCCGCCACGCCGCGGACGTGAGCAGGGCATAATCGCTGGGATTAGAGAGGAATGCCGTCTCGACGAGCACGGCAGGCATCCGCGCGTGGAGCGTCACGTAGAGGTGACTCTTGACGACCCCGTCGTCCTTGGTTCCGTCTGCGGCCAAGCGCGACTCGACGATGCGCGCGAACGCCACGTCTTCCGGCTTCGAAACGTAGCAGGTCGTGCCGTATGGACCCGAATTGATGAACGCGTTGGCGTGGATGCTGACGAAAAGCCGCGCTCCCGCCTTGTTCGCGACGTCTACCCGGGCTTGCAATTCGTCGTGAGCGCTGTCGTTCGGCGCGTACACGTCGACGTCGGTGTCGCGCGTCATCTTCACTTCCCAACCGCGCGCGACGAGAATGTCGCGGAGACGCTTCGCCATGTCGAGCGTCAGGTCGGCCTCGGCGACGCCGCCGTGGATCGTCCCACGGTCGCTTCCCCCATGGCCTGGATCCAAGACGATCAAGCGCGGATTCGTCGGTACGTAGCTGTTCCTGACGCCGAACTTCCAGCCGGCGTCAGAGCCTTCCGAGCCGGACGCGCCCGGCGCAAGCGGCGCGGGCGTGACCAGCGCGGCGTTTTGCTGCCCCTCGGATATCACGCTCCCGACGCTGCCGCTCCCCGAGCGGGGCACGTCGGCGACGTCTTGCTGCCCCACGATGATCTCGAGGCCGCTCGCCGACGGTGCGACCGAGACGGCCTTGGGGCCTGCGAGCGTCAAAGCAACGCGCACCGTCGTGGGATCGTCCTGTCGCACGCGTATCTCGGTCAGCGGCGCGAGCGCGCCCTCTTCGATCGGTGGGCCCTGCAGCTGCGCGCCGTTGACGTCGACCCAAAAGCGATTGTCCGGATCGCGCAACCGATGCCACTGATACGTGGCATTTCCCGAGATCGCGATTGCGACGGAGACGCCGTCGTCCGACGGCCGTGTGGTGACGCCCGTCACGAGGGTCGGAGCGCTCGAAGTTTGCGCCGCCGGCGCGGGCTCGGGCGTCGGCGCTTCTTGGGCTATGGACGGCGCCGACGGCGCGGCGCCGTCGAAGGCGAGCGCGACGTCACGCTCTTCCTCGCGCGGCGCCTCGGCGACCGCGCCGGGAGCGAGATTCACGGTGACGAGCGTGCGCGGATCGCGAACCGTTCCGCTCGTTTCGATCTGCACGCTGCGCACGCCGGCGGCGTTGATCTGCCGCGTGCCGGTCAGCGTGGTTCCGACGCCGTCGAACGCATACGTCACCGTGCCATCGCCCTCGCGCACGACGCGAGGACGGAGCGGCGCCGCCGCGTGCGCCAGCAGCGTCGTGCGGTTGCCCTCCTGGCGCACGTCGAGAGCCGCGAGCTGCGGCTGCAGAATCGTGACCGGCCCATCGCGCCGCAACGCGAGGTCGAGCGAACGCAGCACGTCGTCGAGCGGCAGGTACGCCTCGTCGCCGCGCGCGAACGGCGCGAACGCTGCCTCGAGAGTGATCGGACCGACGTCGTAGCGGCGGTCGCCGAGAGCGAAGCTCACGACGACGGGCGCCGACGTCGTGATGAGCACGTAGCGCTCGCCCGGCTTCCACGTCAGCACCGCGCCGGTGGCCTTCAACAGCGCCGCAAATCCCGGATCCTCGACCCCGATGGCGGATGCGCCGTACGACGACGACAGATGGGTGAAGCGAATCGTCTGCCGCTGATAGACGGCGGTGATCGAGCCGTCTGCCAGCGCCGGAGTACCGAGCGCGCAGAGCAGCGGCGCGAAGAGCGCCAACGCTGCGCGGTTACCAGTCCGAGCGATGAAGCGGTTGATCAAGTTCCAAATGCCCTCCCGGGAGTATTTCGAGCCGCGCGCCGTCGACCGTCACGGCGACCGCGTCGATGCCGGGGATTCCGGTCACGGTATAGACCAGCGCCTTGAACTCGCCGTTCTCACCGAACGTTCCGCCGGCTTGGCGCTCCACGTCCTTTGAAAGATCGACCGTCGCGGTCGAGCCGTCCACGGTGACGCCGAGCACGCGCGTTCCAGGTGGAAATCGAATCGCCTGCACGTCGTTCGGAGGCCCCGCGACGGCTTCGACGGCGGCGTAGAGCGCGGTATTGTGCAGGTGCTCGGCCGCGCTTTCGCCGGGCTGGCGCGGCCGCATGGACACGCGAACCTCTCCCAGCGTCGTGCCGTTTACTTTCGTGTAGTACACCGCCACCGTTTCGCCATTTCGCGCCGCTCGGCGGGAGAGAGAGTACCATGTGCCCGCGGCGACGATTGCCAGAAGCACGATCAGGATGGGCAGGCGCGGCGATCTCACGTCTGAATCGGCAATTCGCGAAGGTCGCTCGAAATACCCTCGTCGAACGCGCCGCAGAGCATGAGCTGGCTGGCACAGACGATTCGGCGCGAGCGCCGCGCATTGGAACGCGCGCGGCGGCGTTTCGTCGGCGAGCCGACCGAAAAGCATTTGCACGACGTGCGAACCACCGGGCGACGCTTTCGGTCGCTGCTCGAGGACGCAGCCGATCTGCTCCCGCACCCTCGTCTCCTGCGGCGCGTCAGACGCGCCGCGGCCGCGACCGATGCCGCGCGTGACGCGACGATCATTCGGCAGCTGCTCGAGACCAGCACGGATCCCTCGGAAGTGGATGTCGCGCGACCGCTGATCGAGGAGCTGGTGGAGCAAGAGAGGTCCGCGACGCGAATCGCGCGCAGACGACTGCGGCGCACGAGCTTCCTGCCGTAGCGAGTCGCATGAAGCCCGAACGGATAGACCTGCGCGGCGCCGGCGATCTCGACGACATCGTGCGACGCGTCGTGCAAACGCGGCTGCGCGAAGTCGAGGGGCTCGCCTCGGGTCTCGAGCGTCGCGACAAGCAAGGGCTTCACGATCTCCGCATCGCTTGCAAGCGGCTCCGCTACGCGCTCGAGCGATTCGAAGAACTGGACCCGTTGCTCGCCAAGCAGGCGCAGCACTTTAGCGCGCTGCAGGACGCGCTCGGCGAGGCGCACGACCGCGACGTCTTGCTTACCATCCTTCCGCCCACGATGGGAAAGACGCAGCAACGGCTCCAGCAAGAGCGCGAACGGTGCGTCGACCGCGCCGCCGAATTATGGAAGCAGCCCATCGGCCGCGACGGCTCTCATGAGATTTGAATCGCCCTTTAATCCCCTCTATCGCGTGACGAGGGCGCGTGAGTGGTAAGGAAGAGACATGATGAACTTAAGAAGCTTCCTCCTTGCTTGTGCGCTCGGCGCCGCGACGCTGGGCGCAGCGCTGCCCGCCGCCGCGCAGGTCTATGGCGGCGTTTACGTTCAAACCGCTCCTCCGGCTCCAGTCTATGAGACCGTCCCGGCGTCGCCGGGCACAAACTACTATTGGGTCGGCGGATACTGGACGTGGAACGGCTATCGTTACGTCTGGGTTCGCGGTCACTACGCGGCAGTGCCGTACTCGGGCGCCGTCTGGCGTCCGGGGCATTGGGTCCAAGGGCCACAGGGCTGGTACTGGCGACCCGGTCACTGGGCACACCCGTACTAAGCACCGACTAGCCCGACCGTTCTCGCCCACCGCTGCCTTGCAGCGGTGGGCGACTCGCATTCGTCCGTGGAACGTCGCCGAGCATGGAGCTTCGGCGAACGCTCGGCCTGTTCGACGTCGCGCTATTCTTCCTCGTTGCGTGCTCCAATTTGCAGTGGGTCGCGACCGCGGCCGCGAGCGGCCCAAGCGCGGTGACGATATGGATCATCGGCGCCCTTGCGATGTTCGCGCCGCTCTCCATCGCCGTCGTTTTTTTGTCGTCGCGTCATCCCGACGAGGGAGGGCTGTACGTCTGGAGCAAGCGCGCCTTCGGGCCGTTCGCCGGATTCCTCACCGGTTGGACTTACTGGGCAAGCACGCTCCCCTACTTCCCGGCACTCCTGTACTTTGCGGCGGGGAACGCGGCGTTCGCGGCGGGTTCGCGCACTGCGGCGCTGACGAGTGCGCCGGCGTACTTCATCGCGTTTGCACTGGCCGGGTTGGCGCTTGCCACGATCGTCAACGTCTACGGCCTGGCGATCGGGAAATGGCTGAGCAACTCGGGCGGCATCGCGCGTTGGAGCATAACGCTCCTGCTCATCGCGCTGGGCGCCGCGGCCTGGTGGCGCTTCGGCTCCACGACCCCCATCACGACCGAGACGCTGCGGCCCGGCTTGCAACTGAAAGATCTGATTTTTTGGTCGGTGATCGCGTTCGCGTGGACGGGTCCCGAAAGCGTGCCCTTCATGGGCGGAGAGATCCGCAATCCCCGCCGGACCATTCCGTTGGGGCTCGCGCTCGCGGCACCCGCGGTTGCCCTCATTTATATTGCGGGCACCGTTAGCGTCCTAACGGCCGTGCTGCCGCAGAACGTCGACCCCGCGTCGGGGGTGATGCAGGCCATCGGCCAAATCGCCTCCCGGTTCGGCTGGAACGCGCTGACGCCGATCGCGGCGCTGCTCGTCGGTCTCAGCTGCCTCGGAAGCGCAGGCGCCTGGTCCGGCGCGATCGCGCGCATTCCATTCGTTGCAGGCATAGACGACTATCTTCCACCGGTCTTCGGGCGCATGCATCCGCGCTGGGGATCCCCCGTCGCCGCGCTGATAACCCAGGCCGTGATCTCGGCGATCCTGATCTTTCTCGGTCAGAGCGGCACGAGCGTCAAGGGCGCGTACACCGTCCTGGTCAGCTCCACGGTCATCACGACGCTCATCCCCTTCGTGTTCCTGTTCGGTTCCGCACTCAAGATGCACGCCGAGCCGGAAACGCCGAGCACGGTGCGGATCTGGGGCGGCAAGTGGACCGTGCTCGCTGCCGCACTCGTCGGAATGGTCACGACGCTCATTGCAATCGTCTTCGCCGGCTTCCCCGCCGATGACGATCCGAACAAATTGCTCGCGGTGGCGAAGGTGATCGGCCTCACCGCGGCCGTGCTGATGAGCGGAACCGCGATCTACCTCATCGGCCGCCGAAAAGCCGCCGAGCGCCGGTCTCACACTTTATCGCACAGTTGACGCCGATTGCATCGGCGGCGCGATCGGCCGCCGTACTACGTCACCAGTGGAACGGGTCGTCGCCATGCGGCGTCAGCCACACGATCAGGTCCCACTGAGTGGGAAACTCGAAGATGGTCGAGATGTAGTTTGCGTCCGGCACGCGACCGAGCTTGACGACCGTGTCGGCGGACGGTTTCGCGAGGCTGCCTCCGGCGTCTTGGAAGTCCTTGTTCCAGATCCACTGATCGTACACCGTCTTACCGCTGCTCGGATCCTTGATCACGTAGTGAACGTGCCCGTTGAACTCGTACCAACGACCCGGATTGATGCCCCAGAGCTCCGGACGCGCCTCGCCGTTGGGCCGCGGGACGGAAAAATCGGCGCCCATGAGGTTGCCGTCCTTGTCGTACCACAGCTGGCTGGGGTGCGTGGGGTCCGCGTTCCAAAGCTGGTCGGCATAGCTGATCGCTCCGGTATCGTCGGGACTCGTGTAGCGAACATACCCGGCCCTCTCCGCGTCGGCGACGTGCGGATAGCGCGCCATCAGGTCCTTTGTGACCGAGGCTACGAACTGCTTTTCGGCCGGCGACAAGGGACCGTAATAGGTCGCCTGTTCGTCCGCGCGAGCGATCGCAAACGTAGCAAAAAGGCTCACCGCGAGGGCGGCGATCAAACGTGCCTTCATCAAAGCCTCCTTCAAAAACGGCACCCCTACGGTAACGCGCGAGTCTGTGCTATGTGACGCGGCGCCATCACACCATATACGTCTTCGGAGGCGCTTCCATCTGCAAGATCGGCCGGTCGATTTTGAAGGAGGTTTCGGTACCGGCTCGGATCAGAGTGACGCGGCCAGGAGGGTCCAGCGCGAGCTCGCTGAGGATCCGGCCGATGACGCTCGCGAACTTGAACGCGTGTCCCGCGCCGACGGCGACGCTCACGTTCGGATGCGCGGGGAGGGTGTCGATGATGAAGTCGCGGTCGGGCGGCAGCGTGTAGAGGCACGTCTTGCTCAGCCGTACGGGCCCGAGCGCACCAGGGAGATAACGCTCCAGGAAAGCGGTGACGCGCGCGGTGATCTCGGGGTCCTCCTCGAAGCCGCGCGTGTCGGCGTCCACGGGCTTACCTCCCGCGTCCTGCGTGATCTTCACCGCGCCGATCTCACCGAAAACCGGAAAACCATAGTATGCCGGATCGTCCATCCAGATCCAGATCGGAAAACGTCCGAACGCGAAGCTCTCCAGATCGCGCGATTCGAAGTAGATGACCTGTTCCTTCGTTACCTCGAGCGGCACTCGCATCCCGAAATATGCGAGCGCGTTCGCGGTCCAGGGACCCGCGGCGATCACGAGCCTGCCGGCGCGGTAGCGCTCGCCGCCCGCCTCGACCGACACCTCGCCATCCGACGGCGCGATCGCCGTCACCGGAGAACGATCGAGCAGTGTCGCGCCGTGCGCGCGCGCGGCGCGCTGGTGCGCTGCGGTCGCGCGCATCGCCGCAACGAGCCCGCCGTCGGGCTGAAAAAGGCCGTGGATGTCGTCATCGATGCGCCAGGCGCGCCACCGCCGGCGGATTTCTCCCGCATCGAGCCGCTCGAACGGCACGCCGCAGGCGCGCATCGATTCGGCGTACGGCTCGAGCGGAATCGCCCCATCGCGCGGGCGGATGTCGAGACCGCCCGTCTTGAAGACGACCTGCTCGCCCGTGTCGCTCTCGAGCGCGTCCCATGCGGCGTAGGCCTCCTTCGCGAGCCGCACGTATGCCGGCGAAAAGTACGAGTACCGGATGATGCGCGAGTGGTCGTGAGACTCGCCCCGTGCGTGGCCGAGCTCGAACTGCTCGAGCCCCAACACCTTGGCGCCACGCTTCGCCAACCAATAGGCCGCACCGCTTCCGATGCCGCCGAGGCCGAGCACGATGACGTCGTACTCCGTCATTCAAGCAGGCCGGCGATGTAGCGGCGGATGTCGAGGCTCGCATCCTCCATCGGCGCGTAATAGCCGAACTCGAAGCGCCGCGATCGCATCCCCGCCTGCACGCCCTCGCACACCCGCCAGTCTTGCCGGTTGACGACGTCCCAAAATTCGGCTGCGTCGGACGGGTCGAAGCCCGGCTTCGCGACCTCCGCGGGACCAAACAGCAGGTCGCAAACGACGGTCGTCTGTGCGGGACCGCGCGGCCATAGCGAAAACGCCGCGACGTGGTCCGCGGAGAGGCTCAGCATGAAGTTCGGGTAGATCAGCTCGCCCTTGTGACGCTCCTTCTCGTCCGCGCTCAGCGTCGCGAAGGCGGACCGGTTGCTCGTGCCGCTCGCGGTGAACGTCCATGCCCCGTCGCGGTGCGGAATCCCGCGCTCCCAGTCGAGGTCGGCGCCGCCGCGCCGCTTGAAAGCTGGAACGATGCGGCAGAGCTCGGGATGCACGCCCGCGCAGTGATAGCACTCGTTGTAGTTTTCGAGCAGCACTTTCCAGTTGGCGGCGACGTCGTAACGCAGGGACCGCGCGATCCGCAGATCGGAGAACGGATAGCGCGACAGCCGTTGCGGAATCGGGCCGAGTTGCGCGGACAGCGTCGCACGCGAGCCCTCCGCCTTCTCCGGCGAGAGGTGAAGAAAGAGGAAGCCGCCCCAATGGTCCACCCCGACTCGATGCAGACGCCGCGCCGCGGGCGGCACGTCCTCGGCGGCGACGAACGGCGACGCGACGAGCCTGCCGTCCAGCGCGTACGCCCATGAGTGATAGGGGCAACGAATCGCGCCGCGCACGACGCCCTCGCCGCAGAGCAGCCTGGAGCCGCGATGGCGGCAGAAATTGAGGTGCGCCCGCAACGCCCCGCCGTCGCGAACCACGATGACGCTCTCGCCCGCCACGTCGAGCACCCGGAAGGCGCCGTCCTCCGCGAGCTGCTCGGTGCGGCCCGCGTAAAACCACTGATCCCAAAAAATGGCATGCTGTTCGCGCGCGTAGAAGCCCGCGTCCCAGTATGCCGCGCGGGGAAGTGAAGGCTCAAGGGCAAGATTTTCCGAAGGCTTCATTGCTAGATTCGCCAAAAGGCCAAATGAACTGCTGCCTGATCGGCCATTCCGTCAAACATTGAGGAACCCCTTGCCATGCAAACGTTCGTACGACCGAATGTTGGTGCCGGCGCAAAGACGTTGGACGCTTCGTGCTACATCTCTGCCGAGATCTTTGCGGCCGAGCAAGAACGCATCTTCGGACGCGATTGGTTGTGCGTCGGGCGAGAAGAGTCGCTCGCGCTTACCGGCGATTTCTTCACCGTGCAGCGCGCCGGGGAAAGCCTCATCGTCACACGGGACGCCGGCGGAACGGTGCGCGCATTCTTCAACGTCTGCCGGCATCGCGGCACGCGCATCTGCGAGCGCGACTCGGGGCACTTCCAGGGCTCGATCCAGTGTCCGTACCACGGATGGACGTACGGACTCGACGGCGCGCTGAAGGTCGCGCGCAACATGGTGGAGGTGCCGGGTTTCGACCGCACCGAGTATCCGCTCAAAGAGGCCGCCGTCGCACTGTGGGAGGGGTTCGTTTTCGTCGCGCTCGCGCCGCGCGCCCGGTTCGACGAGGCGTTTGCGCCGCTGATGGGGCGGTTCGCGCGCTGGAACGTCGGCGGGCTTACGACCGCGCGCAGCGTCACGTACGACGTCGCGTGCAACTGGAAGCTGATCTTCTTGAACTACTCGGAGTGCTACCATTGCCCGCTGGTACATCCGCAGCTCGACAAGCTGTCGCCCTCGGATAGCGGGCGCAACGACCTCTCTGAAGGGCCGTTCCTCGGCGGCTACTCGGAGATGCGCCAAGCCGGAACGAGCCTGACGATGAGCGGGCATAGCTCGCGGCCGCCGCTCGGTACCGTCGCGGGGGAGGAGCTCCACCGCGTTTACTACTACACGATCTTTCCGTCGTTCATGCTGAGCACGCATCCTGACTACGTGATGGTGCACTACGTCGAACCGCTCGCTCCCAATCGCACGCGCGTGATCTGCTCGTTCTTGTTCGACCCGCAGACGATGGCCGAGCCCGGTTTCGACCCGAGCGACGTCGTCGAGTTCTGGGACGTCACGAACCGGCAGGACTGGCACGTCAACGAGCTCACGCAGCTCGGCCTGAGCTCGCGCGCATACTCTCCGGGGCCGTACTCCAACGCGGAAGGCCTGCTCAGCGCGTTCGATCGCCACTATCGCCGCGTAATGGAGGCCTAAGACGACGCTCGGGCTGCTGCTCGCAGCCGGCGTCGGGCTGCCGTCGCTGCGGAATCTCGCCTGGCGCAACATCGGGCCGGCGGTCGCGGGCGGTCGAGTGTCGGGTGTCGCGGGCACCGATGAAAATCCCCACTTGTACTATTTCGGCGCCGCAGGCGGCGGAGTGTGGAAGACCGTCAACGGCGGGCTGACGTGGAGCGATGTCTGGCCGCACGACGCCGTCGGCGCGATCGGAGCGATCGCGATCGACCCGCGCGATCAGAACACCGTCTGGGTGGGGACCGGCGAGCCGAACGTGCGCAACGACGTCTCGTACGGCGACGGCGTGTGGATGACGCACGACGGCGGCCGCAGCTGGCGCAACGCCGGGCTGCGCGAGACGTGGGCGATCGCGCAAATCGTGGTCGATCCGCGCGACTCGCGGCGCGTCCTGGTCGCGGCGGTCGGCAATCCGTATCGCGACAGCACGGCGCGCGGCATCTATCGCACGACCGACGGCGGACGCAGCTGGCGGCGCACCCTCTACCTCGGCCCGTCGAGCGGCGCGTCGGACGTCGCGATCGATCCACGCAATCCGGACGTGGTCTTCGCGGGCATCTGGCAGTTTCGGCGGCTGCCGTGGACGTTTAGCAGCGGCGGCGCGCTCGACGGACTCTTCAAATCGAACGATGGCGGAGCCACCTGGCACCGCCTGCGCGGCAACGGACTGCCGCGCGGCGAGACGGGCCGAATCGGCGTCGCGGTCGCAGGCCGGCGCGTGTACGCCGTGATTCAGTCGAGGGAGGGCGTGCTGTGGCGGTCCGACGACGGCGGCGCGCACTGGCGTCTGATGACGCGCGACACGCTCGTCAATCAGCGGCCCTTCTACATGAGCCGCCTCGCGGTGGATCCATCGAACCGCGATCGCGTCTTCTTCTCCTCCGAAGACCTGATCGAGACGCGCGATGGCGGACGGACGTACTCGGACGTCGAGACGGCCGTGCACCAAGACCACCATGGGCTGTGGATCTCGCGAGACGGACGGCGCATCATCGAGGCAGACGACGGCGGAGCGCCGGTCTCGATCGACGGCGGAAAGACCTGGGACTGGCGTTACAACGTCGCCATCGCGCAGATCTACCGGATCGGCTACGACGAGCAGAACCCTTACCGCGTCTGCGGCGGGATCCAGGACAACGATTCCTATTGCGGCCCGTCGGACTCGCTGAGCCCGCTCGGGATCGAGAACTCCGATTGGCGCGACGTCGGCGACGACGGCGACGGCTCGTGGGTCTGGCCGCAGCCCGGCGATCCGTCGTCGATCTGGAATGTCGGCGTCAACGAGCTCAACGGGCAGCTCGGTATCTACGACATGCGCTCGCGTCAAAATTACGACATCACGCCCGACGTCACCGACACCAACGGTCGCGCGCTGGCCGGACTGCCGTTTCGCGCGAACTGGGAGGCCCCGTTCGCATTTTCTCCCTTCAGTAGCGCCGCCTACTACGGCGCCAACGTGCTGTTCGAGACGCGCGACCTCGGCCGAACGTGGACCCAGATCAGCCCGGACCTGACGCGCAACGATCCGTCAAGACAGCAGGTCGCGGGCGGTCCGATCAACACGGACGTTTCGGGTGCCGAGTTCTACGACACGATCTTCGACATTGCGCCGTCGCCGCGCGAGCCCGGCCTGATCTGGGTGGGAACGGACGACGGGCTCGTGCAGCTGACGTCCGACGGCGGACTGCACTGGCGCAACGTAACGCCGCCGGACCTGGCGCCGTGGGGGCGCATCGACACGGTCGAGGCCTCGCGCTTCGACGCGAGGCGCGCCTACGTGGCCCTCGATCGGCACGTGATGGGCGATCCGCAACCATACGCGCTCGTCACCGACGACTCCGGCGCATCGTGGCGCCCGATCGTCAATGGGCTCCCGAGCGACCAGTACGTACACGTCGTCCGCGAGGACCCGACCAATCGCGACGTGCTCTACGCGGGGCTCGAGCAGGGGGTCTGGTTCACGCTCGACCGCGGCGCACACTGGCGGAGCCTGCGGCTGAACATGCCGTCGGTGGCCGTGCACGACCTTCGCGTGCAGCCGCAGCAGCACGACCTGCTCGTCGCGACGCACGGGCGCGGATTCTGGATCCTCGACGACATCGCAGCGATCGGCGGGCTGAGCCGGGCGGTCGAGGCTGCTACGCCGGCGCTCTTTCCATTGCGCACCGCATACACGTGGTATCGCTGGTGGACGAGCGGCTACGGGACCCATCCGGACGAGTGCTGCGTTGCGGCCGGCGCCTACAGCGGCGACGATCCGCCCGAGGGAGCGCTGCTCACTTACTATTTGCCCGCCCCGGCTCGCGCGTGGATCGAGGTTCTCGACGCCACGGGCAGGCGCGTTCGCTGCCTCAACGTCCCAGGCGACGGCGGCGTCGAGCGCGCTGCTTGGGATCTCACCGAGACGCCGCCCGTGCCATGGCTCGCGGCCCGCGACTGGAACCGCGGCGGCTCGGGTCCCACCGTCGTGCCCGGGCGCTACACGATGAGGCTGCACGCTGGGGCGCGCGTGGCGCAGCAGGCGCTCGAGGTCAAGCCGGATCCACGCGCCGCTTGGACACAAGCGCAGTACGTCGCGCGCTATGAATTCGTGAAGTCGCTGGATGACGAGCTCTCGGTGATCGACGTGGCGCTCAACCGTATTGATGACGCGAGGTTGCGGAGGCTGTTCACCTCGGGCGTCGTCAACTCGGAGGACGACCAACTCATGCCGGACCGGTTGCGAGAGCGTTTGACCATCCTGCAGGGCGCGATCGCGCTTTCGCAAGGGCCGCCGTTGCCGCCCCACTACCGCGAGGCCGCAGCGATTCACGCGCAGTTCGAAACCGCCATGGCCGCGTATCGCACCTTCTTGGCGGCGCACCACTTATCGCCCGAGGGCCCCACGGAGGAGTGTCGATGAAGCTACGGATTTTGATGACTGTGCTCGTTCTGTGCGTCGTGCAACTCACGCCCGTGCAGGCGGGAACGACGGGCGGCATCAGCGGGATCGTTTCCGAATTCGGGACGGCGACGCCGCTCGCGGGCGTCGCCGTAAGCGTGACGAGCCCGTCCCAGAGCGCGAGCACGACTACCGACGCGCGCGGTCACTTCGCGTTCGTCTCGCTGGCGCCCGACGAATACACGATCTCGCTGAAAAGAGCCGGCTATTCGCCGATTTCCTACGCGGGCATCGCCGTGTTCGCGGACGCGCAGCAGACGCTGACGCTCTCGATGCGCGTCGCGCTTAAGACCATCGCGAACGTGACATCGCGCAGCTCGTCGAGCCTCGTGCGGCCCGGTACGACGGCCGATCTTTACTCCGTGAACGCCGCGCAGCAAGAGCGCACGGCGGTGCTGGGCGGCGGCGGCGCCCTCAACAGCGCGTACTCGGCGATCGCCTCGGTCCCGGGCGCCTATGTGCCGGCGAATCAGAACGGCTACCTGCAAGCGGTCCACGTGCGCGGGGGCGATGCGTACGAGGTCGGTTACGAGTTCGACGGTATCCCCATCAATCGCGCGTTCGACAACTTTCCGTCGGGGTCGCTCTCGTCGCTGGGGCAGCTCGAGTTGCAGGTGTACACCGGCGCCACGCCCTCGAACGCCGAGGCCCAGGGGCTCGCCGGGTTCGTCAATCAGGTGATCAAGACGGGGACGTTTCCCGGCTATGCAACGCTGAACGCGAGCGCCGGCACGCCGACCTTCTATCACAGCCTCAACGTCGAGGCGGGCGGCGCCACGCCCGACCGCGAGTTTTCCTACTACGTCGGCATCGGCGGCTACAACCAGGATCACCGCTACGTCGATCAATTCGGGGGCGCCGCGTACACCAGCGAATTCGGGCAACTGATCGGAACCTGCCCGGCTCCGAGCGTCTTACACACGACGGTGCTGCCGTCGTGCTACACCAACGGTTCGCCCAACGTGGGCCTCAGCGGAACGCCGGGCTGGATCCTCGGGCCGACCGGCTTCGGCACGATCAACGCGGCCAACGTCGCGACGCGCACCGCGGTCGCGAACGTTCACATTGCGATCCCGCACCGCAACGACGGACTGCGCGACGACATCCAGCTGCTCTACGATAACGACGAAATTTTCACGACGTTCCTCAGCTCCGTGAACGACGAAGGCTACGCGAACTGGATCAACACCGTCGGCGCCTTCCCGCCGTACTACCTCGACAGCTACCAGTATCGCGGCCCGCTCGGCTCGTTCTTGCCGGCCAATCCGTCCTCGCTCGTCACGCCCTACCTCTATCCGTCGTCACCGCCCCACCCGCTCTTCGGACCAATTCCGGACCCGTGGAACCAGCGCGATCGTGGCTACAACGGACAGGCGATCGTCAAACTCCAATACCAGAAAAATTTCAACAGCAGCGCGTTCCTGCGCGTCTACGGTTACACGTACTACTCCGACTGGATCGAGAACGGGCCGATGATGTCGCTCCAGCCGTACGCTTTCTACGACTCGGGCGACTATGAGATCAACAATCATACACGCGGCGTGAGCATCTCCTTCACGGACCAGCTCAGCCCACAGAACCTCATCGAAGCAGAGGGCAGCTATACCACGGCGACCGGCGCGCGCATCTACAACGAGCAGATGTTTGGCTCCGCTGACAGCTTCGCCGTGCTCGTAAATCGCAACAATCCCAACAGCGGCACCTGCTATGCGCTCGCCGGCCCGAGCAGCGCGTACACGACGACGCCGACGACGTGCAGTGACGGCGGCGCCAGCGGCGTGGTCTACGGCAAGACGCTGCCCAGCTTCGCCTCGCTCTCCGGCATCTACGGCGGGACGCCGCCGCCCAACCTCTCCGGCGTGACCTGCGGCGGCGGGCCGTGCGGATTCTACGTCGTGGAAAACGGAGCGTACGGGCTGAATAACACGGTGACGCCGTACTTCGCGGGATATTCGTTCAACGACGAGTGGCGTCCCAACGATCGGCTTTTCGTCAACGCGGGCGTCCGCGTGGACAACTACAGCTTCGTGGGAGCCAACACCGTTACGGGAGCGGCCCGGGCGTTCTGGTTCGACGCATTCAACCAGGACACGTGCTACGACACTCAGACGCTGACGCTCGTCGACCGCACGGCGCTCATCGGCAATGGGTCCTGGTCGACGAACTCACAGAAGCCCTGTTCCGCCTTCGGGGGTCAATACGTCAACGCGAACCTGCAGAACATCCCCGGCAGCTTTGACTACAACATTCCGCAGCCACGTTTCGGCGTCACGTACACGGTAAGCCCGGATACGGTGCTGCGCGCGAGCTATGGCCGCTACAACGAACAGCCGAGCTCCGCCTACGAACAGTACAACGGCCTCCAGCAGAACTTGCCCGACACGCTATCCCAGTTTTATTCTCTCGGCTTCACGACCCCCGGCCACGAAGTGGCCCCGTCCGTCTCGTATAACAGCGACTTCTCGATCGAGCATCACTTCAAGGGAACGGAGATGTCCTTCAAGCTGACGCCGTTTCTGCGCCAGACGCAGGACCAGGTCGAGAACTTCTATATCAACTACGTGACCGGCCTCACCTCCGGCTTGAACGCGGGATATCAGACGTCATCCGGTTTCGAATTCCAATTCGACAAGGGCGACTTTAGCCGCAACGGGTTCTCCGGGCAGCTCTCGTTTGCATACACCTATGCGACGGTCAAGTACGGCACGCTGCCCAACGGCACCACCGTAATCTCGCCGATCAACGCTGGAATATCGGGATATAATGCGTATACCGCCGCGTGCGCGCCCAGCGGCAACGCGTACGGGAAGCGCCAGTTCGGCGAGCCGATGTGCGGCGCGACCAGCAATGGAAAGCCGCCGGCGCCCTGCTACAGCAAGAAGGGCATCCCCGCACCGAACTGCCCGGCGGGCAGCATCGCGAACCCGTACTGGCGGTCGCCGGCGTTTTCGTTGTTCGATCCGACGGCGTCGTACTTGCCGTTTTCGATTTTCCCGGGACCGATCGGATCGGGCGTGAACGCCTACAACTATCCGTATGTGGCCACGCTGCTGCTCAACTACAAGCACAACCGGTTCACGATAACGCCGTCGTTGCAGTTCGTCGCCGGCAACCGTTATGGCGCGCCGCTGACGACGCCCGGCATCGATCCCGCGTCGGGATGCGGACCGCCGCTGCCCGGATCGACGGCCGGCGACTCGCGTTACCCCTACGGCGCGGCCGGCGGCGGACCGTTCAATGCCAACGCCCCGCACTGTGCGGCGACGCTGTCGATCCCGGATCCGTACACGGGCCAGTTCGATGCGATTGGCGCGTTTCGCGAGCCGGCGCAGCTCCTCGGTCACCTGCAGCTCGGCTACGAGCTCTCGCCGAGGGTCAGCCTCACGGTCACGCTCGCGAACCTGCTGCAGACCTGCTTCGGCGGCCAGCACACCGCGTTCACCTATTACTGGAGCAACTCGACGTGCCTCTATACGAACCTCATCGGCGGCCCCACGACGCCGCCCGTCGGCAACGCCTACAATCCGGGCGCGAACGTGCAAACGTTCCTGCGTTATCCGTACGAGCCGTACTTCGGCACCTACAACGATCAGACGAGCTCGTTGAACACGCCCTTCAACGCATACGTCAGCGTAAAGTTGAAGATTTAGGGCCCTTAGCATGAAGTACGATGCGATCGTGATCGGCGGCGGGCACAACGGGCTCGTCACGGCGTGCTATCTCGCGCGCTCCGGTTGGCGGGTGCTCGTGCTGGAGCGCCGTTACATCGTGGGCGGCGCCTGCGTCACGGAGGAGACGTTTCCCGGATTCAAGGTCTCGACGGCCGCCTACGTCAACAGCTTGTTCCGTCCCGAGATCATCGAGGACCTGAAACTGCGCGAGTTCGGCTTCGAGCCCATCGAACGCAATCCGGCGTCATTCTCGCCGTTCGAGGACGGACGCTATCTGATGCTCGGAGCGGGGATCGACAACGACGTCCGGGAGATCGCGAAGTTCAGCCGGCGCGACGCCGAGAACTATCCCAAATACGAGGCAATGCTCGAGCGGGTGGCGTCCGTCGTCGAACCGACGCTGAAGCAGGTACCACCCAACCTCGTGCATCCCAGCCTGAGTCAACTGCTCGAGGCCGGTAAGATGGGCCGAGCGCTGCAACGCCTCGGCCCCTGCATGGGCGAGGCCATCGAGGTGCTCACCGGCGCGGCCCGCCCGATCCTCGACCGCTGGTTCGAATCGGAAGAGCTGAAGGGCACGATTGCGACCGACGCGATCATCGGCGCATTCATGGCGCCGTCGATGCCCGGAACGGCGTATGTCTTGTTTCACCACGTGATGGGCGAGACCAACGGCAAGCGGGGCGTGTGGAGCTACGTGCGCGGCGGCATGGGCGGCCTCACGCAGGCGCTCGCGGCGGCCGCGACGGCGCTCGGCGTCGAGATTCGCACCGACGCGGCCGTGGCCAGGATCCTGACGCGCAGCGGACGAGTAACCGGCGTCGCGCTGGCCAACGGCGACGAGTTCCAGGCACGGCGCGTCGCGAGCGGCGTCGACTGTCACGTGACGTTCGAGAACCTGCTCGATCCGGCGGAGCTGCCTCCGGAGTTCAAGGCGGCCGTCGAGCGGATTTCGTACAGCAGTGCGTCCTGCAAGATCAACGTCGCGCTGGAGCGCCTGCCGAGCTTCACGGCGCTTCCCGGGCACGAACCCGGGCCGCAACACTTCGGCACGGTGCACCTCTGCCCCGACCAGGATTTCATCGAACACGCGTATGACGACGCGAAATACGGCGACTTTTCGCGGGAGCCGGTGGTGGAATGCACGATGCCGTCGTCGCTCGATCCGACGGTCGCGCCGCCCGGCAAGCATCTGATGTCGATGTTCACGCAGTACGCGCCGTACCGGCTCGCGGAGGGCGAGTGGACGGACCAAAAACGCAATGCGTACGCCGATCGCTGCTTCGACGTCGTGGAGCGCTACGCGCCGGGGTTCAAGGACTCCGTGATCGACCGGCAGATCCTCACGCCGGTGGATTTGGAATCGACGTTCGGCCTGACCGGCGGCAGCATCTTCCAAGGCGCCATGCCGCTGCATCAGCTGTTCGCGTTCCGACCCCTACCGGGGTTCGCGAGCTACACGACACCGATTCGCGGCCTGTATCTGTGCGGCGCGGCCGCGCATCCCGGCGGCGGCGTGATGGGCGCCGCCGGCTGGAACGCCGCGCGTGTGATGCTGAGCCGTCGCTGATAGACGCTTGCACAGATTCGTGTGATAGGGATTGCATGCCGAACCTGGAACGTCCGCCATCATGAGCGCGCAGCCGCTCGAAACGCGCATGGCCCACGTCGAGGGAGCCTTTCTCCAAGTCGACCGTAGGCTCGAGTCGCTCGAGCGCACGATGACGGCGCGCTTCGCCGATGTCACTTCGCACATGGAGTCTCGATTCAATCAAGTTGATTCGCGTTTTTCGCTCGTCGATCAACGGTTCAACTGGCTAACCGGAATCGTGATCGCGAGTTGGCTCTCGACGATCGTTACAGTGCTCTTTCACCACTAGCCTGCGCCAGGATCACGAGCGCGCCGTCATCGTGCGTCGCGGCGTCGACGTTGGGGCACGCGAGCCACGTGAACGCCGTCTCGACGTCTGCGCGGTTTTGGGGAACAACGCGTGCCACCACGTCGCGCGTGATAGGCATCGTATGGAGACTAGCGAAAGGAGCCGGACATGAGCGCGCAACCGCTCGAGGTGATGGCGCTCTTTCACCACTGAAGAGGAACGCCATGGCACCAAACGTGGTTTTTACGTGCCCCAACACCGGCAAAACGGTTCCGACCGGCATTTCGATGGACGAACATACTCTCGCCACCGCAACGCTGTCCGGTAACTTTGTCTATTGTCCGCATTGCCGTCAGACCCACGTTTGGAGCAAGGAGCAGGCGCGGGTTGAACGCTAGATATGTCGATAGATAGCGACAAGTTCCCATACCCCGACGACGATGACGACGCGATCGCGCCCGACGTAGCGCCGCGCAAAGATCAGCCGATCGACCCGGCGGAAGCCGTGCGGCGCGAGCGAGAGAAGTACGGGGAGAGCAGCCTCGACGAGAACCGCGACGATCAGTTGGACGAGCATCATGGCCAGCCCGAGGACATCGTCTAACCTGCAATTTCGGGATAGCGGGCGAGCCTCGTTCCTCCTACACTAGACGCTGGGAGGAGAGTATTGTGAAACGTCTTGCTATTTCATTCGCCTGCGGGGTGGCCATGCTCACGACGTCCCTCGCAGTCGCGGTCGCGGCGCCGCCGAACGTTACCGGAACCTGGTCCGTCCAGCAGACGGGCCTGAACGGTGGGAGCACCTCGACGATCACGCTGAGCCAGTCCGGCATGGGCATCGTCGGGAGCAACGCCGCCAACGGCAACGGGTTTACCGGCACGTTCGTCAACGACACGCAGATCAACGGTAAGTGGCACGGCCCCAGCGGGGCCGGCTGGCTGACGGTCTACGTGAGCGCGAACGGGCACAGCTTCAACGGCACCTGGGGCTACAACGGGCGCGCGGCAAACGGGTCGTTCGTCGGCAACAAGGTGCTGCCGCCATCGCCGATCACTGCTGCGGGAACCTGGCACGTCACGGGCGCGGGAGGCCCGGGCGGCTTCCTCGGGACGATGCGCTGCACGCAGTCCGGCCCCTCGGTCGTCTGTCACGCGGGCGCGGTCCTGCTCAACGGCAAGTTCCGCACCAAGGACAAGGTACGGGCGACCTGGACGGGACCCAACG
>JAFAJV010000006.1 GCA_019235995.1 Vulcanimicrobiota bacterium | reverse complement strand
GGAAGGCCCTGCTCGAGCCGCGTGTACCAGGTGGTGCCGATGTTGGCGAGCAGCGCCACCTCCTCGCGGCGCAGCCCAGGTGTGCGACGGCGCGCGCCGTCGGCCAGCCCGACGTCGGAGGGCACGACCTTCGCCCGCCGCGTACGCAAAAAATCACTCAACTCGTGCCGCCGGTCGGAAGTGCTGCCGTTCATTCGTCTTTCCTATGTGAGCGTCGTTCAGCGTGACCGAGTTAGTACTAGGATAAGCCCGGTGCTAGTCATAGCATCGCACAAAAGCTACTCTGAACGCAAGCCCTTGCCCACCAGAACCACGGAGACGCAAATGTCGGTTGCCGAGCGGGCGATTCGGATCGGCACGATTCCCGGCCGACCGCGCCCCAAACTCGAGGCGGTGCCGCCGCCGGGCCAGCCCGCGTCGCTGGTCGAGTACGGCACGCGCCGGTGGCTCGTCGTGGCGGGCGTGATGCTGGCGGCGCTGCTGCAGACGATCGACCTCACGATCGTCAACGTCGCGCTGCCGACGGTTCAGGGCAATCTCGGCGCGACCGTGGACGAGGCGACGTGGGTGCTCACCGGCTACGTGATCGCCAACGTGGTCGTGATTCCGATGACGCCGTGGCTGCAGCTGCGCTTCGGGCGCAAGAACTATTTCCTCGTCTCGATCGCCGGCTTCACGATCGCGTCGCTGTTCTGCGGCATGGCGACTTCGCTGCCGGCGCTTATCCTGTTTCGCGTCGTGCAGGGCGCGTTCGGCGGCGGATTGCTGTCGGTTGCGCAGGTCGTGATGCGCGAGACGTTTCCGCAGGAGCAGCTGGGGCTGAGCCAATCGATCTTCGCGATCGCGACGATCCTCGGGCCCTCGGTCGGCCCGACGCTCGGCGGCGTGCTCATCGACAACCTGTCCTGGCCGTGGGTCTTCGACGTGAACTTGGTGCCCGGCATCATCGCGTTCATTCTACTGGCCCGCTACATGCGCGACAACGGCAAACCGCAGCGCGCATTCGTGGACGTGACCGGCATTGCGCTGCTCGTCGTCGCGGTCAGCTGCATGCAGTACGTGCTCGATCAAGGCCAGCACGACGACTGGTTTTCCGATCAATCCATCCAGCTCTGCACGTTCCTCGCCGTCGCGGCGACGGCCACGTTCGTATGGTGGGAGCTGCGGGTCAAGCAGCCGATCGTGGATCTCCGCATCCTGCGCACGCCGGCGGTGACCGCGGCGCTGGCGATCGCCGGCGGACTGGCGGGAATCGTCTTTCCCGCACTGCTGCTCTTGCCGCAGTTTACGGTGCAGGATCTGGGCTTCACGAGCACGCTCGCGGGCCTGCTGATCGGCATTCGCGCGCTGCCGGTGCTGCTGCTGACCATGCCGGTCGCGCGGCTGACGAACATCCAGCGCTTCGATCTGCGCTGGCTGATCGGCGGCGGCCTGGCGATCGCGGGAATCGGACTGCTCTGGCTCGGCGGCAGCGTGACGACGCAGAGCGACCTGGGCACGCTCGTGCTTCCGCTGCTGGTCGTCGGGACCGGATCGGCGTGCGTGTACTCGCCGCTGCTGGTGGCGGTGATGCGTGCCGTGACGCCCGACGCGGCGCCCAAGGCTGCGGCGTTCATCGTGCTGGCGTTCCAGCTGGGCGGCTCGATCTCGTCCGCGGGAATCGTGGCGTTCGTCGACCGGCGCGAGCAGTTTCATCAGGCGATCCTCGCCGCGGAGGCGACGATCTCGCGCCTGCCCGTCGCGCAGTTCTTGCAGCACGCGAGTCCCGCGCAGCTGGCGGGCTTGGTCGCGTCTCAGGCCACCGTGCTCGCCTACGACGACGCCTTTTTTATCACGGGCGTACTCGCACTGTTAGTGACACCGAGCGTGCTGCTTCTAGCACGCAAAAAAGCGTAAGGAGTTACCGAAAATGGACTACGAACTCGCGTGCGACAGACTCTGTGACGACATCTCGCAGCTGCTCCTCGATGGTCCACGGCCGGCCACGAAGTGGAAGGCGTTCGCCGCCGGGCGCGCGACGCAAGATCTGGCCGCCGCTTTCCATCGCGCCGCCGGTCGCCCCGAGGACGAGCTCTGGTCGAACGCGCTCGAAAGCCTCGAACGCTTCATCGATCTCTATGATTATTCGGCGGTCGGGAACCCGGCCGCGATGCGCGAGCTGCGCAGCTTCGTCGACGAAAACGCCGACCTGCTCGCGCCGCGCCTTCACCTGAAGCTGGCGAGCTGAACGACGCCGGCCGTCGCCCGCGGGCGGGAGCGCCGACCCGAGGTCGTCTTCTAAGATGCGCAACAGCGACCCGATGGCGAAGCGGGACTGCCAGGTCGGCGCGCGATGCTTGCGGGCGAGCAGGCTGAGCGCCGAAAACAGGGCGCGGTAGAAGCGCGTCCACGCGACGCGCGAACCCTCCGTCAGCGCGCGATCGTAGCGCAGCGCGAGCACCGCGCGTTCTCTCCTCCCGACGCCCGCCTCGAACAGATCGCGCGCGAAGCGCGCAACGGCGTCGCCCGCCGGAGCCAATCCTTTGAGTTCCAGATCTTGCAAATTGACGGCTGTGCCTAAAATGTGGCTGTGAAACGTCACATTTCCGCGGCCGGTCCCGTCTAAGCTGCGGAGGAACGAAGAGATCATGGCCCCTTCGACTCGCTTCGCTCGCTCAGGACAAGCTAAGCGTTTGATCGCTGAGGCCGCCGAACGCTTCGAGGCCCTGCGCCCGGCGCTCGTGCGCCGCGATGTACGTCTCCGGAGAAATTAAAGGCAGTCTCACAGCGTCTGCACTAACCCGCTGCAATGGCCGGATTCGTGCGGCGGCTCGGGGCGCTCGACGTAGCGCTGATCGTGATCGGCAGCGTGATCGGCTCGGGGATCTTTCGCACGCCCGCGGTCGTGGCGCAGCGCGCGCCGAATGCGGGGCTGATTCTCGCCGCATGGATCGCCGGCGGCGTGATCGCGCTCTTCGGCGCCTTCGTGCTCGGCGAGCTCGGCGCGCGGCGTCCCGACGACTGCGGCATGTACGCCTATCTGCGCGATGCCCTGCACCCGATCGTCGGCTTCGCGTTCGGGTGGTCGGGCATGCTGGGGGCGTACAGCGGCGGCGTCGCGGCCGCGGCGGTCTTGTTCGCGGGATACTTCCTGTCGCTCACCGGTCTTCCGTGGGCGCCCGCGCTCGTCGCGGCGGTCACGGTCGGCGTGCTCGCGCTGCTCAACGCGCTCGGCGTGCGGCAGGGTGCGACATTTCAAAACGCGCTGACCGTCTTGAAGCTCGCCGCCGTGCTCGCGATCGTCGTGACGGGGCTGGTGGCGCAGCCGCACACCATGCCGCAGCTGGGCGTTTCGCCGACCGCCGGGCTCGGCACCATCGGCGCGTTCAGCGTCGCGCTCGTTCCCGTGCTCTTCGCGTACGCCGGCGCCAGCGTGGCGAGCTTCATGGCCGCGGAGACCAAAGACGCCGCGCGAGCGATGCCGCCCGGCCTCACGCTCGGGATGATCGGCGTCGCGGTCGTCTACGTGCTGATCAACGTCGCTTGCCTCCGCGTGCTCGGCGTCGGCGGCCTCGCTCGCACCGACGTGCCCGCATCGGCGGTGATCTCCGATGCGGTGGGCCCGGTCGGAACGCGCCTCGCCTCGATCGCCGTCGCGCTCACGACGCTCGGATACATGAGCAATCGCATGCTGACCGTGCCGCGCATGTATCATGCGATGGCCGCCGACGGACTGTTCTTTCGCGCGGTGGCGTGGATCGATCCGCGCAGGCACGTGCCGACCGTCGCCATACTGTTGCAGGCGCTCTGCGCGATCGTCATCGCGCTCTCGGCCGGCTACGGCCACATCCTGAACTACGTGATCGCGGTCGTCTCCGCGTTCAACGGGTTGCTCGCCATCGCGCTCTTCGTGTTGCGCGCGCGCGACCGGCGCGCGGGCCGTGTGTTCGACGGCTTCCGCGTGCCGGGACATCCGGTGACGACCGCGATCTTCATGCTGGCGTCGTTCGGCGTCGCACTCGCGACCTGCGTCGCGTATCCGCTGGACGGCCTGATGGGCCTCGCGATCGTGCTGAGCGCCGTCCCGGTCTACTTCGTCTGGGCGCGCTCAGCGACCGCGCCCAAGCCGGCGGCGTAGCGTGCTGCCGTCGCACCTGGAATGCTCGCGCGACGCGAGTCATCGCTATTCCGCCGCGGAGCTCGCGACGGTCTGCCCGCAGGACGAAGCGCCGCTGCTCGTTCGCTATGGCGCGGAGTTCATGCCGCTCGATCTTTGCCAAGGGCGCGAGTGCACGATGTGGCGCTATCGCGAGATGCTTCCCATTGACACTTTGGAGGAGCCGATCTCGCTCGGCGAGGGCGCGACGCCGCTGCTGCG
>JAFAJV010000115.1 GCA_019235995.1 Vulcanimicrobiota bacterium | reverse complement strand
AAATGATTGCCTTGGGCGTTGAGCAGGGTGACGTAATAGCGATCGTTGAGCAGATTCGAAATGTCGAGCGTGAGGGCGGCCTTGGGCGAGAGCGCGATGCCGTCCTCGACGTCAAAGATCGTGTGCGGCGTTTCCTTGCAGTACCCGGGCGTGTCGGCCGGGCAAAACGCCGAGGAAAGGCCGCTACCGTAATACGCGTCGGCGGAGAACCATCCGCCGCGCCGGTCGTTCAGCAGAACGCCGCTCGTGACGGTATAGCGCTGCTCGTGGTCGGCGGGCGTATAGCCGGTAGGCAGACCGAAGCATGGCGCCAAGAGCTGCGTTTCGCAGCCCGAGTTCAGAGAAACCACGTGCGCGAAGGAGAAGTAGGCCCGTCCATTGATCGGCAACGGCTGCGTATAAGTGAGCGCTTCCTGCGACAAGCGACCCAGCACGTAGTTGATGTCTTGGTGAAGTAGCGTTACGCCGACCTGGGTGTCGTCGATGAGGTCGTTGCCATTTTTCTGCCAGACGCGAAAGCCCAGCTCTCCCGCACCGAGCGGCATGTGACCGCCGAGCTCGAGCTGGGTGTCGCGTTCGGGCTTGAGATCGAACTGCGCGAGCGTGCGCGTCAACGGCAGGTTGAGCAGATAGGCCGTGTTGGGGCCGACGTTCTCGAGCGAGAACGGCTCGAAGAAGCGGCCGACATACCCGTAGATACTCGCCCTGTTTCCAAAGAAGCGTGTCAGCTTCAACCTTGGACTAAACGCGCCGAAGCCCTGGCTGAAATCCGTCGACTTGGTGGTGAAGAAGTCGTAGCGCAGCCCGTAGTCCGCTTGCCAGAGCGGACTCATTCGCCAGCTGTCCTGAAGGTACGACTGGTAGGTATTCCCCAGATTCGGCGAGTCGTCGGTGACGGTCGTCGGGGCGTTCGGCGTAGTGGGGGTAAGGATCGGGGCAAGGTAGTTATTCGGTTGGAGCGTGAACGCGTAGTACTTCAGGACTCGGGTGAGGTCGTAGGAAACGCCGGCCGCTATGGTGTGCGAACCGAAGTTTTGATTGTAATCTCCTTGTAAGATGTAGTCGAGTTCGGTGCGGCTGTCGGCGAGTGATAAGCCGCACATCGTCCCGAAGCCCAGCGGGTTCTTCGGAGCCAGGGTGAAAGCGTTGGCGCAATCCGTCGAGCTTCCGTTGTTCCCGAAGGGAGGCGGCGTAAGATTGAGCGACTCACCGTAGATCCAATCGTTGTGCGGATCGCCGAAATCTTGGATGCGCGATGCGTTATATGCCGGACCGAAGGTAAAGGCGCCGGTGTTGCCGATCGCGTGATGGAACTGCACCGCTAAGAAGCTGTCCGCCTGCGTTTCGCTGTCATCCGTGTTGCCCGGAGCGCCGAACTGAATGTCGTTGGGTATCTGAAACGTGGAGTGACTGTTGAAGAACGTGACGTTGGTGAAGTTGTTTCCGCCGCCGGGGAGTGTGAAGCGGGCGAATTGCCCCACGGAGCTGGCGTCGTTATGCGGCGAATTCCAGTCGGGAGGATCGAGGGCGCGCGTGGTCGTCGAAGAGCTCAGCGCGACGTCGAAGCCGCCGCCGCCCTCGAGCGGCCCGTGGTACCCGATCGCGGATTGCGCGTTGGTGTACGACCCAAACGACGCGTAACCGTCGGCCCCCGGAGGGCCGGTCCCAGCCCGCGTGGACATGTTGAAGACCGCGCCGAAGCGCAGGCCGTATTGCGCTGGATACGCCCCTTCGATGAGGTCGACGAACGAGAGATTGTTGATGTTGATCTCGCTGCCGATGTCGCGATTCAGCTCCTGCGGCAGCGGAACGCCGTCGATCATATAGTTGATGACGCCGTGATCGCCGTTGATGTGAACGACTCCGTTGGCGCCCTGAGCCGCCCCCGGCATCTGGAGCTCCATCCTGGTGAAGCTGTTGTTGAAGGGAAGGCGCGTCAAGGCGGTCCCGTTCAGGACGACGTCGCTGCCGCTTCCGTGGAGCGCCAACGACTGCGAATGAGTGACCACGGTGTGCTCGATCTCGCTTAGCTTGACGAGGGCGACGCTAATCGTAGCTCCGCCGCTGCCCAAGTCGACTCGGACCAGCCCGCGCAAATCTCCCCAGCGCGCCTCCACGTCGTACGTGCCCAGCGCGAGCGGGGGAAACGCAAAACGCCCTTTCGCGTCGGTGCTCGTCCTGACGGTGAGATTGTTGCCGGACGCCGTGACCTCAATGCCGCCTGCCGGATGTCCCTCGCGCGTTACGGTTCCGCTCAAGAACGCGCTCGCATTAACGGCGTATACCGGCACCGGCAGCGCGCACAACAGGGAGAGAAGGGCGAAGCCCAGCGCCGCTCTTGCCATGTTAATGATAATAGCGTATCATTATCAAAAGAGTCAAGCCGGGTGAGGGCCTTATATTAGGTGATGGTGGCGAGCGGACGGGGCCGGAAGACGAGGCAGCGGGATGCGCTCTCGGAGATCTTGGAGCGTGCCGAATCGCCGTTGAGCGTGCCCGAGCTTTTCGAGGCGGCGTCGAAGCGGATCGAGGGGCTGGGCGTGGCGACCGTTTATCGCACGATCGGCTCGCTTCTGGAAGCGGGGCTCATCGAGACCGTCGAGATCCCAGGCGAGCCGACGCGCTACGAGCGCTCGGACAAGGGGCATCACCATCACTTCCAGTGCGAGCGCTGCGACCGCGTGTTCGACATCGACGGATGCCTCGACAACCTGCGCCGACTCTTACCGCCCAAGTTCAAGCTGAGCGGTCACGCCGTTACGCTCTACGGGACCTGCGCCGCCTGCGCGCGCTAACGCTAGTGCGTCTGGAACGGCGCGGAGAACTGCAGCAAGAACGTGCGACCGTTGCCAATCTGCGTCGTGTTGAAACCGTTGGCCACTTTGATCGGATACTGGTGGTTGAGCAAGTTCTGCATGATCAGCTGCACCGCTAGTCCGGTGTCCTCGCCGCTGCGGCCGGCGACGAGCGTGCGCCCCGCTGCAAGGTCGAAGGTCGTGTGCGCCGGCAGCCTCCCTGTTAGGGACGCGTTCGCGCTCTCGAACGCGACGGGGAAGCCGCTCCCGTAATTTCCCTGCAGCGTGGCGAACCAACGACGCCCGCTCCCGAAGTGCCACGTGTACGCTGCGCTCGAAACGACCGTCTCGTCGTGATCCTCGGGGGAGAGCTGCGCGGCACAGGAAACGCCGGGCGCGTTGGTGTTCGGCGGAAAGAGGAAGGTCGCGCCCGACACGCACGCGGCGTACGAACCCGAATAGGTCAGCGTGAACCACCAGAGATCGTCGTTACGCAGGCGGTCTTGCAGGCGCAGCTCGGCGCCGTTGTCGATTCCAATCGCGTTATTGAAAACGGCAAAGAGCGGCGTGTTGAGCAGCTGGGTCGTGTCGAGGATGTTGACCGCCGTCCGTCTGAACAGGTTGATCGAGCCGGTGAAGGTGGGATTGAACGCGTATTGCCAGCCCGTTTCATAGTAAGAGTCTTGTTCCGGCTTGAGGTCGTAGACGGGCGTGCCGGTGCAGCCCTGGAGCAGCACGCAGTCCTGACGCACGTCTTCCAGAAACGGTGCGGCGTAAAAGCGACCGTAGAACATGTGGAACGTGTTCTTTCCACCGTCCCAGACCTTCAGGTTTAAGCGCGGGCTGAACATCCAGCCGCTCGTATAGCCGGTCGAGTGGTCGTAGCGCAGGCCGTAGTCGAACTCGACGTATTTCGAGAGGCGCCAGTTGTCCTCGCCGTAGATGCCGATCCCCGAACCCGCCTGCGCTTGCGTTGGCGATGCGAAAAGGTAGTAGGGCTGCTCGTGCGCGCCGGACTGCGCCCCACATCCTTCTTGGTAATAGCACGCGAACGCTTGATTTGCTACTACGTTCTCACGGGCGACGTCGATGCCGATCTTCCACGCATGGTTTTCGGTCGCGCGAAAATCCGAGGCACGCAGGCCCACGTAGCTCGCATACGTGTTGGAGAGCAACCCAACGTTGTGGAGCGCGCCCGAGGCGCCCGAACCGAAGTTCGGCGTGAGCCCGAGCACGTCGTTGTACAGGTCGCCGTCGTAGTTGATCCGCGTTGAGCGCCACCAGGGGATGAGCTGAAAGACCCCGTTGCCGTCTCTCGACTGCAGCGTGAAGTTCAGATTCGAGAAGCGGTCATACTCGCGCTGCACGTCGTCCGTGCCGGGCGGCGTGAAGATCGGATCGTACGGATTATTCGGATCGGTGTTGATCGGAATCTGAAACTGTGCCAGCTGATTCGAGTAGTCGAACGCCAACGTGCTGCGCGGCGTCATCTGAGTGATGAAGCGGAAGAACTCGTCGCTCTGCGACGCGTTGTCGTGGATCGGGTCGAAGGTCGGCGAGTCGAGCCCACGGTTTCCGGACTGACTATTCACGTCGAGAAAGGCCTCGCTGGATCCGAAGCGAGCCGCGGAGTCGAGCTGACCCGTAGCCTGCCCCTGATTGCCGAAGCCGCCGGTCGTCGTGGCGTAAAAACCGGGTGGCACGTCGGTCGGCCGGTTCGTGATGATGTTGACGACGCCGCCCATCCGCTCGCCGCCGAATTCCGCCGGTATGGCCCCGGTGTACACTTCGAGTGAATCGATGATCCGCGGGTCGACGATCTCGGCGAAGTTCGAGGTCGTCGCGAGGGGCAGCGGTGCTCCGTCGATATTGTAGGCTACGCCGTGGAAGCCGTTGATGACCGGCTCGTTGTATGAGAACGGGACGACTCCCGGCAGCGTCTCGATTGTCCGGTCGAGACTGTTCTGCACCGGCGATGTTTGAATCTGTCCGCGATCGATCTGATGCACCGACGGCGGGTAGCTGGCCAGTCCGGCATGGGCGGTCACAGTCGTTTGCGCGATCTGCTTGAGGGTGGACAGCGGCATGTCGAGCGTCGCGACGCCGCCGCTTGTGACCGTAACCATGAGTTCGAGCGGCGCGATGCCCTTGACCGACGCCGTGGCGCGATACGTGCCGAAAGGCACCTGCGAGAAGACGAAAGTGCCGTTCGCCGCGCTCCGCGCGGTGAACTTCGAGCCCTCGCCCTCCAGGGTTACGGTGACGCCGGGCGCGGGTTTGCCGTCGAGCGTGACGGTGCCGCGGACCAGGCCGGTGGTCGCCGCTAGCGCCGGCGTCGCAAAGTTCAAAACCAAGAACGCGGCAACGAACGCCGCAAGAAAACGGGGCATGAAATCCTCCGATCGGAGACGGTGCGATTAACGCGCGACTACGCGCGGTGCAGCGAAACGATCGGAGGAGGACGTGCGAAGCGGCGGCGTTCGCCGAAGAGAGGTAGACGAGGAGCGAGCGTTCTCGGACGGCGCGCCCAGAGCAGGGCTCGTGGCGAGAACATGAGGCGCGCGATCGCGAACACGACGCGTGCGAGAAGTGCGACTGCGAAAATCGCGATCCGCCGCACGATCCAGGCCGCGGCGGCCAGCGCGAGGAGTATCGCGAACGGCGGCGCGCCGGCGTGATGCGGCTCGATACCCTCGGCCATGACGAACCAGATAGCGGCTGTCGCAGCGAGCGCGGCCAGACCGGGGAGGCGATCGTTCAGACGTGTGGCCAGGACCGAGCCGTCGGCTGTGACGCCTGCGGCGCTCCACGCCAGCGCGCTCAGGCCGACGACGAGGCTCAGTGCACCCGCGATCGCGACCTGCACGAGCAGGGAGTGATAGCCGCCGCCCATCGCGTGCTCGCCGCCGTACAGCGCCGCATGCGCACCGAGCGAGGCGAGCAAGCCCAGGGCGAGTGCGCCCGGAACCTTACGCAGGGTCACGCGGGTCTTTTCTAGGCCGGCCCAAGGGGAGACCTTGGGGCCGTGTCGTACTGACCCTGCCCCTTGGCGCGGGCCGGCCCAGTGGGATTGGAGCGGGAAGAAACCTTACGTCATGAGCACGCGAGTCGTCGAGAATGCCGATACCGTCAGTTTGGTTTGCGCGCTGCTGGTGCGCTTTCCGGAGCTGGCGTCGATCCGCTCCGGCCCGACGGAGCGCACGCTGCGGCTGACGCTCGCGGTGCGCCATCGGCTCGACCGGGCCGCGCAAGCGGCGCTGAGCGAGGCCGTCGAAGAGCACGTGCGCAGCTTCCTAGCACTCGCCAAAGAAGAGGCGACGACGCTGCGCGTCGAGTGCGAGGGTGACCGGACGATGACGTTCGTGCACGTGACGCGCGACCTGGAAACGTTCTCCAAGGAAGAGCTCGAGCTCCAAGTCGGATTCTTCAACGGTCGCTTCGGCGACGAGCTGGTGCGCAATCCGCCTCCCGACGATCACCTCGAGGCCGATCCCGCGGCGGAAGACGAAGCCGCGCTCTACGCGGTCGAGGCGCTGCGCGACCCCGCGCAGTCGAAGAGTTTGGTCGGCTTTAGAGAGGAAAAGCGCGTGCTCGTTTACTTCTTGAAGTCTCAAAAGAAAGCCAAGGCGTCGGCTCGCAGATAGAACGCCCTGCCCTCAATCTGCTCCTGGTCGGGGACGTCGTCGGATCTCCCGGCCGGGATGTGCTGAAGCGCTGCGTCGCGCTGCTGCGGGAACAGCATCACGTCGATGCCTGCATCGCTAACGGCGAGAATGCCGCGGGTGGATTCGGCTTGACGGCGCAGACCGCCGAAGAGATGTTCGAAAGCGGCGTCGACTTCATCACCGGCGGCAATCATATTTTCGACAAGCGCGACTTCACCGAATACTTGGAGACCAGCGACCGAATCATCCGTCCGGCCAACTATCCGCCGTCGGCTCCCGGCCGGGGCGCAGGTACGCTCAGCGTCGGCGGCACGACGATCGCCGTGCTGAACCTGATGGGACGGACTTTCATGCCGCCGTCGGACGACCCGTTCCGCTGCGCCGACAGCCACCTTCCCGAGCTCCGGGCACAGACTCCCGTCGTAATCGTCGACGTCCACGCGGAGGCGACTTCGGAGAAGATCGCGCTCGGACGGTACCTCGACGGGCGAGTGTCGTGCGTCGTGGGGACGCATACCCACGTCCAGACGGCCGACGAGCAAATTCTGCCCGGAGGCACGGCCTACCTGAGCGACCTGGGCATGACAGGGCCGACGGAAGGCATTATCGGAATGGAAGCCAAGGCCGTCCTAGACCGGTTTCTCACCGGTCTCTCTGAGCGCTTCAGCGTGCAGCGAAATGGATCGCGCCAGTTTTGTGGCGCGGTGGTCACAATCGATCCAAGCTCAGGAAAGGCGAGCGAAATCAAGCGCATTTTTCTCAAGGGCCTCCCATGAATTCGGGCGTGACCCTGAAGGTCTCGGCGAAGAGCAAT
>JAFAJV010000091.1 GCA_019235995.1 Vulcanimicrobiota bacterium | reverse complement strand
ATAGGTTACCCAGGTGGGCAACCCCCGAGGAAGGTAAAGCAAAAGTTGACGGTGCGCAGCCACTCAAAAGTAGGCAAGCCAGGCTGACTTTCACATAGGTATACACGAAAGAAACCTCGCCGGAAAAGAAGACGCGCCGCCGCAACTCGCGGGCCTGCATTGCTTCCTTCGGACCGGACTAGTCTCCTCGCTGAAAGTCGCTAAGTTGTGCACGACGCTACCAAGGACACGTTACCAAATCGTTACGGCGTGAGCAACCTCGCATGCGGCCACTCCGAGGACGGTCGCAAAGACTGAAAACAAGTCTAGTCCTGCGCCTTGGGCTCGGGTACCGGACAGAGACGTTTAAGCGGGTGATGGAGTTGGGCAGGCTTCATCCGAGTGAGGTACGTCGCCTTCGCGACCGATTTCGATGGGACGCTGGCGGAAGGCGGAGCGGTGGGAGCTCGCGCGATCGAGGCACTGGAAGCGTTGCGCAAGAGCGATCGCGCTCTCATCATGGTTACGGGCCGATTGCTCGAAGATTTGCAAAACATCTTTGAGCGAATCGATCTTTTTGACGCCGTCGTCGCTGAAAACGGCGCGGTGCTTTTCGATCCAGCGAAAAACGAGCGGATCGTTCTCGGGCCCTCGCCTCCCAGCGAGCTTCTCCGGTTGCTCGATTCGGTTGGTGTCCCCGTGGAGCGCGGTCACGTTATCGTTGCAACGCGCGAGCCACACGAAAAAGCGGTGCTCGAAGCAATTCGCGACCTCGGTCTGGAGATGCAAGTAATCTTTAACAAAGGCGCGGTCATGGTACTGCCATCGGGCATCAATAAGGCGAGCGGATTGCATGCCGCGCTCGAACGCCTCAAGCTCTCGCCGCACAACCTCGTCGGAGCGGGCGATGGCGAGAATGACCATGCGTTCCTTGGGCTGTGCGAATGCTCGGCTGCGCCGGCTAACGCGCTCGACGCCGTGAAACAGCGCGTCGACATCGTGCTGAAACAGCCGAACGGCGAGGGCGTAACCGCACTGGCTACCCAGATTCGCGATGATGACCTCGCGGAGGTGACGCTGGCGCGTCATCGCATTCCTTTCGGGAAGGCAACAGATGGCAGCGAGGTCTACTTCGATCCGTATCTGCGCGGCACGTTGCTCGTCGCCGGAGAGTCCGGAAGCGGCAAGTCAAGTGCGGCCCTCGGATTGGTTGAGCGCTTCGTAAGTCAAGGCTACCAAACGTGCATTGTCGATCCGGAGGGCGACTACGAATCTTTTGGCGACGCGATCGTGCTCGGCGATTCGGCTAAAGGTCCGACGGTCGAGGAGATTGTTGACGTTCTCGACCAGCCTTACCGCAGCGCAATCGTTAACCTATTAGGCGTACCAATCGCCGACCGGCCTGCCTTCACCGATGCTTTGCTGCCGCGCCTTTTCTCCAGTCGCGCGCGTTACGGGCGACCGCATTGGATCGTTCTGGATGAAGCGCACCACCTCTTTCCTCGCGAGCGCAGACCGGACGGACTGCTTCCACGAGAGTTGTACGGCATGCTGGCGATAACGACGGCGCCTAGTAAGCTCGCGAAGGCTTTGTTGGCGACCGTAAGCGCCGTGGTTGCCGTAGGCGCCGACCGCGAAACCGTGATCGAAGCGGCGACCGGAACCGACGTCCGTGGAAAAATTCAGGCAAACACCAAAGTTGAAGCCGTAATTTGGCGCTCCGGCGCTTCAGGGGTGGAAACCCTCACGGAGATCTTTCCACCCGAATTGGAAAGACATCGCCATCGCCGCAAGTATGCCGAAGGAGATCTGGCTCCCACGGACAGCTTCTACTTTCAGGGTCCCGATGGGAAACTCAACCTGCGCGCGAACAATCTCACGATCTTTGCGCAGATTGCCGAAGGCATTGACGACGAAACGTGGCTGCATCACCTGCACCGTGGTGACTACGCGCGATGGTTCGCCAACGTCATCGGTGACAATGACCTCGCCGAAGCGGCGCGAGTGGCAGAGGATCATCCCGAGAAAAGTCGCGAGTCGCTGTTGAAAGCGATTCGCGAACGGTATACGGAGCCCGGATAACGCTTAGGCGGCTATGGTGCCGTCGTTAGTTGCCGACGAGCAGACCTCTATGGTAGGCTGGCGCTAGGCTGGTAGCCCGCCGGAGCTGATCTGGGCTTCGGCGCGTCGCTACGAGGAGCAGCGCAAATGCAAAGCTTGCTTGACCGGCAGAAGCTATCCACCCTCAAGCTCTTCGACGATTACTTTGCATCCCTCGATGCGCTCAGACTCGATGTCCCGAGCGCGGGCGTTCCCGAGTCGTGGTTCCTAGGGCCGAAGGCAGAGAACATCAACGTGCTCGTGGATCTCGTTCGTGCCGCCATCCAGCAGCACGCCAAGTTTCGCCGGCAGTATCAACCCGCGGATCCAAAGTTCATAACGGCGTCCGTGAAGGCGACACGGAAGTACCGAAGCGGCGTCGCCGCGCTGCGACGGCACGCGAACGAGCTGTACGCCATGCTGCAAGGGTCCGTGCCGCTTTTCAGCATGCGCTATCAGGCACCCATGCTGTGGGATCAGGCCCTACCGGCAATGGTCGGGTATTTCGCTGCGATGCTCTACAACCAGAACAACGTCGCCGCAGAGGCATCGCCGCTCACCACCGAACTGGAGATCCGGGTCGGAAACGACCTATGCCGGATGCTGGGCTATCCGGTGCCGACCGGGAAGCTGACGCCCGGCACGACCGTGCCCTGGGGGCACATCACCTGCGACGGCTCGGTCGCTAATATCGAGGCGCTCTGGGCCGCGCGAAACGTCAAGTACTTTCCGATCGCGCTGCAAACCGCGTTGCGCGAGTCCCCGATCCTGCGCCCGGCCGGCGCTTTGGAAGTCAAATTGCTCGACGGTACTTCAAAGCGCCTCGCCGACCAGGATACCTGGACGCTGCTCAACCTGAAGATCGACGACGTCGTCGGCCTGCCGGACGAGATCAAGACGCGCTTCGGCATATCGCTCGACGCCATTACACGGGCCCTTCATCCGTACGGCATCCAGAACGTCGGAATCCTGGAGTTCTATCGAAGGTTCATGTCCGGCGTTACCGCGACACCAATCGCGATCACGCCCGCAACGCGACACTACTCCTGGCCGAAGGCGGGGACTCTTCTCGGTATCGGGCAAGACAGCATCTTGAGAGTTCCCGTCGACCGACAAGCCCGCATGCGAGTGGACGCCCTTACCGAGTTGCTGCAATCTTGTTTGCGCGACCGCATTCCGGTGCTGGCAGTCGTCGCGGTGATCGGGACGACCGAGGAAAGCGCCGTGGATCCACTGCGCGACATCATCGAGGTTCGCAAGCAGTTTCGAACGCGTGGCCTTGACTTCGCGATACACTGCGACGCGGCGTGGGGCGGCTATTTCAGCTCCCTGCTTCGCAAGGACGTCGGTGGCGATTTTGTCGACGCCGTTCCGGAGTACCCGATGAGCGAGTACGTTCAGACACAATACAAAATGTTGCGCGAGGCCGACTCCATCACGGTCGATCCGCACAAAGCCGGCTATGCCCCCTATCCGGCAGGAGGCCTCTGCTATAGGAACTCCGCTCTACGCGATCTGATCTCGTTGAAGGCGCCGGTGATATTCCACAACCAGCTCGAGCAGACGGTCGGGGTTTACGGGATCGAGGGCTCAAAGCCGGGAGCGGCCGCCGCCGCAGTCTTCCTTTCGCACAAGGTAATTCGGCCGACGCAAACCGGCTACGGTAAGATTCTCGGTAAGTGCCTGTGGACGTCAAAGCGGATGTACGCGCGGCTCGTAACGATGACGGACCCACAGTTCACGATTACGTTTCTACAGCAGCTTCCCGCAGAGGCCGACAATGGCGATCCGCAGCAACTTGCCGACCAAAAGAAATATATTCGCGACCATTTTGTCAACTGCACCAACGAACAGCTACGGATAACACTCAAAGACCCGGATGCGGCTGCCCTCTTCGCGAAACTGGGTTCCGATCAAGTCATTATTTCGTTCGCCTTCAATTACTTTATCTCACCCGGCGTACTGAACGACCGGGTAGATAAGGCAAACCAACTGAACAGCGAAGTATACAAGATCTGCAGCCTCAGCGCTCCGGCTCAGTCCATGAAAGACTTGAATAAGTTGAAGTTGATCCTTACCAGTTCAGACTTCGATCCCGGTGTCTATGGGCAACCCTTCGTCGACGCGTTTGCGAAACGCATGGGTCTGCAGTACGAAACCGGCGTTCCAATCGCGTTTCTTTTGTCGACGACGATGGATCCCTGGACCACGGACATTCCCCGCGGCCGAAACTTCCAAAAAAAGCTTGAGCGGGTATTGCGCGATGCCGTCCATCAAGCGATCACAAAACTATGAACGGGCCAAAACACTCGGGGACACCGTGAAAGGATAGAGGAGGCTTTATGTGGCGTCAGAGGATAGCTGCGACGGGAGATGGACCCAAGCTAGCGCTGGATCCGGACCAGCACGCGTTTGTTATGTTGGGGCAAGAAACGCTCTTCGCGTGTCATATCACGATGTTTCACATGCAGGAGCACCTGTTTCAGATCGTGTTGCGTTGCGCCTTACCAAGGTACGCGATGCAAGCATACGTAGAGGATCTCCTTAAGCACCCCGGTGAGACCTATTTTCTGGGGAACAGCGCGCAGGATCTCATGACCATTCCCTCCTTGCATCTGGGGCAGCGGCTGCGGTTTACGGGGGATATCTTTCGAGGCATTCCTTACCAGCGGGATTATCCGGAATGGCCGTGGGAGCACGAGACTCCGATCGTGCCGAATGTCGACGTCACGATCGAGAGGGAAGTTTACTATCGCCACTTCGACTTCAACCTCAAGTATCCCGATTCGCTCACGTATGCGGTCTTTGGAGCAGGCGGCGAGGCTCATATGACACACTATCAAGTCAAGGAGCCGGACTTCGATCACGTCCTGAGTCTGCGCGAGGTACCGGCGTGGCTGCCCGCTCAAATGCTGCAGTCCGGCACGCACCTGAACTTCCCAAAACTCCGCAGCAGCTCGCCGGTCTATTGTAGTAATCCGCTGCCTGAGGGAGAGTACGAAGTGCAGTATGGTGGACAGCCCTTCACCTATCGCATCACAACGGGTAAGACTCACTGGTTCTCCACGAAGATCGTCAACATGCACAACCCTTGCCCGGATACGCCGCCGGCGAGCTCCAGAACGTGAACGCGAGCAGCGACAACCCGAACCGAGAGCTGTGGTATACGATCTTCGCGATCGGCCATCCGGCACTCAAGAAATTTCAGAACTTTCATCGGCGGCTGCCTGCACCACCGCGTTGTCGCCTGTGCTTCGCGCCGTTTCGGGGAATCGGCGGCGTGCTGATGAGGCTTCAGAAGAAAGGGCCGAACAGTCGAAACCCCAACTTTTGCAACGCCTGCGACGCGTTTATGAGGCAGTACCCGGGCAGCGCCGAGGTCGAGATGTCGATCCTCTTCGCCGACATAAGGAGCTCGACGGCGCTCGCCGAGCACATCGGCGCCACGGCGTTCGGCAACGCGATGAACAACTTTTACCGTCAGGCGATTGCCGTCATCAACGAGCGCGACGGGTTCATAATCGGACTAGCCGGGGACGGAGTGGCCGCCGTGTTTCCGCCGGGCTTTTCAGGGGCGCAGCATTCAAACAAGGCCGTGGCGGCGGCGCGAGATCTCTTAGCGCTTCGTCTTCCCGATGCGCCGGACGGTTCGAAGGTTCGTCTCGGCGTGGGGGTTCACACGGGACCGGTCTACATCGGCACCGCCGCTGCGTCCCCGGGTGGCCCGCAAGACGTCGCGGCACTCGGCGATAACGTCAGCACGACCTCGCGGCTTTCATCTGCCGCAGCAGCCGGCGAGGCGATCGTCAGTGAAGCCGCGTGCAATTGCGCGGGCATTGCCGCCGACGAGGGCGAGCCTCGCGAGCTCACGCTGAAAGGTAAGGAGGCTCCGGTTCGAGTTCGCGTCTGGGCAGCGAGCTAGAACCTCCGCCCTGATCCGGTAAACCAGGGGCTCAACCGCGCAGCGCCGCAGAAGGTCACGCGATGCGCAAAACCCTGTCGCGCGGGCTCCTCATCCTCGTCACGCTGTTCGTCGTCATCGTCTACTACGTACCGATCGGGCACGTCGACTTCGCTGAGAACTGGGGCGAAGGCACGTTCGGAATCACGATTCCGCCTCGAGGGGCGGTCGTAACCTCCGTCGACCGCGGCTCGCCGGCGGACCGCGCCGGCATACGCGCCGGCGATCGCCTCATCGATCACGGAGATTACGAGGTTGCCGCGCGGTTGCGCTCGCCGTATCCCGGCGAGCGAGAGCGCATCGAGCTGCAACGCGGCAACGTCGTCTATCGGGTGACGTTGAGCGCGGCGCCCAACCCCGGCTTCGGTATCTGGCAGCGCGTCGGCGGAGTCCTGGCATACGTTCCGCCGACGGTCTTCCTGATCGTCGCGTTCTTGCTGGTGTTCTTGCGGCCCTCGATCATGTCGTGGGCGTTCTATGTCTTTGCAGTGGGTTATTTCGGCACCGGCCCGCCGTTCATGTATTGGTCGCACGTGCTTCCCGGGCCGGCATACTTGTTACTCTCGTTCATTCTCAGCACCGTGTTCGGCGCGTGGAGCGTCCTGCCGCTGCTGCCATTCGTGCTACGCTTTCCGAACGGCGACGCGCTCGGATGGCGCCGGCGCATCGACCCATTCGTCTGGGCCTTCTTGGCGCTCGCATACGCGGTGTACGTCTTCGAGTGGTGCGTCTACTACCCGACAGAGACGATTCCGCCGTGGGACACGATCCTCAGCGCCGTGATTCCCCTCGCCACGTTTCTCTTCGCCGGACTGATCTTGGCGAAGAACCTGGCGATGGCGACGCCGAGCGATCGTCAGCGCTGGGGCTTTCTCGCGATCGGAACGATCGCTTCCTTCCTCGCATATGCGGTCTACTTCGTCCCGGGTGTACCCTTCGCGGTTGGGCAGGTCGTCGGCTTCGGAGTCGTGCTGATGCCGATCTGCATCGCGTACGCCGTGTTCCGGCTGCGCGTCCTCGACGTGAATTTCGTCCTCAACCGCGCGCTCGTCTATGGCATCTTGTCGCTCGGGGTCATCGCGTTCATTTCGATCTTGGACTGGTTCTTTTCGAGAGTGCTCGCCGTAGGCCGGCTCGCGATCGGACTGGAGCTCCTCGCCACGATCGGCGTGGGATTTCTGCTCGACCGAATCAATCGCGCCACGGAGGGCTTCGTCGAATCCGTCTTCTTCCGCCGGCGCCGCCTCGCCGAGCGGCACCTGCGGCGCGCGGCTTCGGCGCTTCCGTACGCTACCGACGAAGTCGCCATCGTCGACGGACTCGTGCAGGTCCCGGTCGACGCGCTGGAACTCGCGGGCGCGGCTCTCTATCGGCGCTCCGCCGGCGGCCGGTTCGACGGCGCGGCCACGGCGCGACAAACGACGGTCGCGCCGCCCGGATTCGACGGCAACGCCCTGCTCGTACGGATGCTGCTCGCCGACGAGAGCATCGTTTGGCTCGACGACGTTCGCTCGCATCTCGACCCGGAGAACGCCGCGATCTACACGCTTGCCGTTCCCGTAACCGTGCGCCACGAGCTGGTGAGCTTCACGCTTTACGGGGCCCACGCGAACGGAGCGCAGCTCGACCCGGATGAAGTCACGATGCTCGAAGAGCTCGCCCGTGAAGCGGCGCGAGCGTACGACCACGTCGAGGCCGAGCGCGCGCGGCAGCGGTACGCGCAACTCACAGAGCTCGGCGCGGCGTTGTAGCGATCGCATGGATCACACCGCCTTTCGTTCGACGCTCGAGACGCCCGTAGGCCGCATCCAGCTCGCGGTGAACGGCGCGGGCACGCTCGTCGAGATACTGCTTCCGAACCGCAGTCGAAAGCCTTCGGCGCCGGAACCATTGCCGCCGGGAGCGGCGAGCGGGATGCGCGAGGCGCAACGGCAGCTGATCGAATACTTTCACGGAACGCGGCGCCTCTTCGATTTAAGCCTGGAGCTTCACGGCTCGCCATTCGAGCAGCGGGTGTGGATGAAACTCTTGGACATCCCGTACGGCGCGACCGCGTCGTACGGGCGAATCGCAGAGCAGCTTGGGCTCGCGAACGGTGCGCGCGCCGTCGGAAGCGCGAACGGCTCGAATCCGATCCCAATCGTCATTCCGTGTCACCGCGTCGTCGGATCCGACGGCAGTTTGACCGGTTATGGCGGGGGACTGCCGCTGAAGCGCGCTCTGCTCGAGCTCGAGGGGGCGATCCGGCCGCCGGCCTTGCGCCTGTTCGAGACGTCGGCGCAGTGACGCGCTCCGCCGAAGTCGACGAATACATCGGTCGCTTCCCACCAAAGGTTCAGACGTTGTTGCGCACGATGCGATCGACGATCCGAAGGGCGGCTCCCGACGCAACCGAGAGAATCAGCTACAAACTCCCGGCCTTTTCCGTGAGCGGCAAGATTCTCGTGTGGTTCGGCGCGTTCACGTCGCACATCGGCTTCTATCCGGGTGCGTCGGCGATGGCGGCGTTCGCGAAGGAGCTATCCGGCTATACGCGCGCGAAGGGCTCGGTGCAGTTTCCCTTCTCCAAGCCGCTCCCCATCGATCTCATCACGCGAATCGTCGCGTTTCGGCTCCGCCACTAGCGCGCTCGGCTACTGCACCGAGCGGATAAACGTGACGGCGGAGTTGCCGTTGGTGTCCTTCACCTCGATCTTCTCGGTGTCTAGGCGGCTGCACGTGCTGCCCTGGGGTACGACGGTCCATGCTCCGCCCGTCATGATCGGCGCCTGAACGACCCAGCAGTTTCCCACGATCGTCTGCGCGCTGAACTGGCCCGTGTAGCCGTCCTCGACCGCGAAGAGCGTGAACGATTTCGCGATGGACTGGTCTGCGGGCTGGGCCGACGTACCCTTCGGCGTCAGCTGAATCACGTTCGGCATGTAGGTCGAGTGCGTGCAGGCGGCCATTCCCCCGGCTGCGACGAGTGCCAAACAGATGCGACGCGCCCGTTTCATATGTCGTCCTAGTTAGCAGACCTCGACCGCTTTCCCCCGTTCCAGCGCATCGAGCAAGGATCGGATGGACCGCACGTCCTCAGTGCTCGGTGCAGGCGGGCCAGTCGGCGCGCGAGACGCCGTAAATGTAGATCGGCTTTCCGAAGCGGTTGCTCTCCAGGCGCTTGAGGCGACGCATGCCGTTACGCCGTGCCACCGCGATCGACGGCCGATTCCCGGTCACGATGAACGAAACAACTCTGTCCACGTCGAGGTACGTAAACGCCCAGTCGCGACACGCGCGCGCTGCTTCCGTCGCGTAGCCCGCGCCCCAGTGCTGCGGCAGGAGCATGTACGCCACCTCGACGTCCTCTCGCCCGTCAACGTCGTCCCAGTGAAGCAAACCGATCTGACCGAGGAAGGCGCCGTCGAGTTTGCGTTCCACGGCCAGCATCGAGTAGCCCAGCCGCTCGTACGCGGCAAGCACCTTTTCCAGCACGAGCCGTGCGCGCGCGCGATCGTAGGTCGCGGGATAGAAGCGCATGACGAGGGGATCGCTCATCAGACGAAATACAAGCTCCGCCTCGTCCGCGCGGAATCGGCGCAGGCGCAGACGCTCCGTTTGGATTTTTTCGAGAGCCGGCGTCAGCGGAGCGACTGTGGGGTCGCGAAGAAGCCGTTTGTGTTGCCGCTCGAATCCACGTAGTAGCCCGCGATGTCGTCACTCTGATTGATGCCGGTGACGACCGTAGTTCCCGCGGCGTTCGGCTCGTCGATCTGCTTCCACGCGATGGAGGGCTTCAGCGGGTTGGTCAGCAGGAAGCCGTGTGTGGCACCCGAGCTTTCGGTGTACGAGCCGACGATCTGATCGTAGACGGTAACGCCGAGGAACTTCGTGTCGGTCGCGCTCGGATACGAGAACTCCGTGTAGGATCCTTTACGCAGCAGGAAGCCGACGGAATGACCGCTCTTTTGAAGATAACCAACGATGTCCCCACGGCCCGAGATGCCGGTGGCGATGGAATTATTCCCGCCGGGCGGAGACAGGGGATGGTACGTGCCGCTAGGGATATCGAGCGTAAAGGCCTCGTTGACGCCCGAAGAGTCCTTGTAGTATCCCACGGCGAGGTCCGAACTATTCACCCCCAGCAGTTCCGTTACCGACTTGCCCCTCGGCATGCCGCGGGGATGCTTATAGTTGTTCCAGATTCCGCTGACGAGCACGAGCCCGCGGATGTCATTATTCATTCGACGAAAGAAGCCGACGAACGTCTTCTTGTCGTTCAGCCCGGTGAGCTCCGTGTCTGCCGCACCTGGGTAGGCCTCTTCTCGAAAGTTCGTCGAGCCGAATGGGGAAACGACGATGTACCCCTCGCTCGGGTCGCTGGCCGAGCCGCTGCCGTAGAATCCGACGAGCTTCGATCCGTCGTTGACTCCCAGGATCTCGTTGAAGGACGGATCTGCCGGGTCATCGACCGTCATGAAGTTGAACCCCGAGCTGCCCGTGGCGCGCTCGTACGCCGCCGAACGCGCATGTGCGAGGGGCGCCGCCGAGGGGACGTCCGAGCCGGGGCCGGCACACGCCGTCAGAGCCGCTAATACCGCTGCTGGAATGCCCGCAGCAAACGCGCGTTCGATTGCCATGGTGTGCTGTTTCTTACAGGGCTGCGGCTTCAACTGTTAACCTAACTTACCGCTCGGTCGGACTGCACTAGAAATCGCATCGTCGATTTCATCATGTCACTCATTGTGCCACGAATCGACACGTTAACGCGTCAACGTACGCCGACGCGGGATTAAAAAGTTTTTAGCACCTGCGCGTGAAGCTATAACCCCCGCCACGCATGTGCTTTCCATCCGAGGAGAGCGTCAAGGTATGCTCGCCGTAGTAGGTGAGCGTCACGGTCGTGCCCTTCAGTCCCCAATTGCCCGACACGCCTTCGTTGTCCGTCATATTGCCGTTGAGATCCGCCGTCAGCGTGAGGCCGGGCTTGTCGTCGGCGACCCAGGTGCCGACGAGATTGACCGTGCTGCAGCCGGTCGGCACGGGCGTCGGCTGTGGCATGGCGGCGAGCGGGGCGATCGTGCCGCCGTAGAACTTATGCGCGACGTCAAGGCAGAGCGCGTCGGCACCGTACGGATTATCCGGAAGCTGGACGGCGCAAGTAAACGTCACGACGTAGCCCTTCGCGAGCGGGTAGCACCGGACCGTGGCCGCCGCGGTCACCGCGCCCGCCCGCGGGTTCTGGCCGCTCGCGATCCACTCCCCGCTGCCAGCGCTCGATTCGGAGGCATTCTGCAGGAACGCGCTCAGCGCGGTCCTGGCCTTCTCGCTGCACTCCTGCGCGGAGCCGTCCGGGCTCACATGGCGGATGCCGACGGACAAGTCGACGGCGGCGGGCGCGGGGATCCCGCACAGCACTACGGCGCAGAACGACGCGGCTGCCGCGACGGCCGCGCCCCGTAGACGGCGCTTCACGGTCCTCCTCCGAAGGCCGTTGCCAGTTTCCCGCAAAGCGCGCTCGCGGTGTCCGCGTTGGGCGGCGTTTCCACGGCGCACGTGAACGTCACGACGTATCCGTCGTCGATCGGATAGCAGTGGACGGCGGCCGCGGCCGACGAGTGGCCGCTCGAATCCGGCGCTCCATAGGCCCTCCACTCGCCGGTGTCGCCGCTGCCGATTTCGGCGGCGTCGGAAAGCACCGAGTTGAGCGCGTTCTTCGCCGCGGCATTGCAGCCGCTCACGGGCTGATTCTTGACGATTTTGCGAGCGCCGACGGCTAAGTCGAGAGCGGCAGAAGCCGGCAGCGCCGCCGCGCCCAACGCCAGCGCGCAGGCCGCCGCGGGCAGCGCGGCGCGTATCCTTAACATAGAACGCGCGTGTTCTACAGTGGCCGACGACACCCCCTCGGAAGCGTCAGCGATTTCGTTCCTTCGACAGCTCGCCAGCGACGTTTCGATAGAGCGACCGGGTCGCGCGCGCGACCAGCTCCGCTACTCGAAACAGGCCGTCGCCGGAGATCGTTATGCCCTGCCAATCCACCGCCTCGTGTCGATGCACGAGCGCATACGTGTCGTTACCGACGTCGAAAATCGCGAATTCACTCGACTCTGCGATCAACCGGCAACGTTCGAGCATGTTCCGATCGATGCTCTCGACTAACTTCATCGAACCACTCCTGTGAATTTGCTTGGAGCGAGCGAGCCCCCCGCGAGAATGATGCCAACCCGCGCAAGTGGGAAAAAGCAAGGTATGAAGCGCAGGCGGGGCCGCCCATGGTGGGTCGTGGCAGCAGTTGCGATTCTTTTTATCACAGGCCTCGCTTTCTGGCAATGGCAAAGCGTGGCGCGACTCGCCGTGGGTGCCGCTGCCAACGCTTTCGCGGGCGTGCACGTGACATTTGCCCACATGACGTTCGGTTCCGGCCGAGCCGTGTTCGACGACGTGCGCGTCACCTCGAAACGCAACGAACCCATCGCCGTCATACCGCGCTTCACCGTCACCTACAATCTCGGCGATTGGGTCGCGGGAAGACGCCTCTTCGGATTGCGGACGATCGAGGCGGACTCGCCGCATGTGACGATCGTTCGTCGCCGCGACGGAACATATAACGTTCCCGTAGTGCAGCTGCAAGCGAATCGTCCGTCCGCCGCACGGCCGCTGGTGGTGGCGGCGCGCATTCGCAACGGCGCGCTCGACGCGGTCGACCTGCGGCCGGCCGAGGATGACGTTCGGCGTTTGTACGTGCGCGATCTCGAGCTCGATGCGGACATCTCGAGCGCGGCCCGTTCGCGATTCACGGCGAGCCTGAACTATGGCGAAAGGGTCGACCGGCTCTTTCCGGTCGCCGGGCGCGGCGACATCGATCCGCCCGACGGGTACGTAAATCAACGCTGGACGGCACGGACGCTGCCGATCGCCGCCGCGGTCAACCTCGTCGCCGGCTCGCCCTCGCTTCGCTTCCTGCGGGGAACGCTCCGCGGCGTCGACGCGCGATACTTCGGTCTGGCCGACGGCACCGGTGCGTTGCACTGCCATCTCGCGGCGAGCGCGACGCTGTTCGGCGCTCGGATCGCCGTCGCGGGGCTGTCGAAGCCGGTCGATGACGTTCGTGGTCCGGTGGACGTGTACGACGACGGGCTATTGACGCAGCGGCTGGATGGGAGCCTGGCGGCCACGCCGGTGACGGTCTCGGGCGGCATCTACGGGATACGCAGCCCGCGGTTGCGCATGGCGGTGCGCGGCAGCGCCGACGCCGCGGTGCTGCGCTCGGCGTTCACGCAGGCCGCGCGCCTGCCGATACGCGGCGCGCTGCGTTACGCGTTGCTCGTCGAAGGCACGACCGCCAGGCCCGTCACCTGGATCGCGCTCGCGTCGCCTCAGCTGAGCTACTCCACCACGTCGCTCGACGGGGTCGACGGCCTGATCGCGTTCGACGGCCGCGAGGGAGACGTTCTGGGCGTAAGCGCCGACTATCGCGGACTCGCCGTGAGCGCTCGCGGGAGCGTCGCGTTCGAGCGCCGCCCCGGTGCGGTGGACGTGCTGCTCGGCGTGCGCTCGGGGCCATCCGGAATGCCGTACATCGGATCGTTCCTCCCGGGGATGTCGCTGCAAGCGGCGGCGCTCGCGACGGGCGGAGATCCGAAGGCCATCGCGCTGCAGGGAGCCCTTTGGGGATCGAGCTCCTCGGAGCGCCTGGACGCGCTCTTCAACGTAGATCAACGCGGGGCGGGAACGGTCGGCCCGCTGTACCTGACCGGCCGCTCCGGCTCGCTCTACGCGCGAATCGCGCTCGATCGCTCGCATCGCTCGAGCCTCGGCATCGCCCAAGCGCATGGCCTCGCGCTGCCTCCGGCGCGGGCGACGTTCGACGGCACGATCTTCGGCGGACAGAACGGCGCCGAGATCGGCGTCGGGCTGGCCGGCAGGCTGAGCGCCGCGTGGGGAGCGGCGAATGCGCGCGGCGACCTGGCGTATTCAAACGGCGCGCTACGCGGCGCGCTCTTCGGCGACGTCGGCTCCGAGGCGAGTTTCGGCGCGACGCTGGCCGGCGCGCCGCAGTCTCCTCGCGTCGCGGGAACGGTCGTCGTCGCCGGTGGACGGTATCGCGACTTCACCGTCAACGGCAACGCGGGCCTCGCGTACGCCGACGGCACGCTGCGCGTTCATGACGCCGCGCTCGCCGTCGGGCCGCTCTTCGCCGGCGTGGCCGGAACGATCACCGGGATCTCGCCGCAAGGAGCGAGCGGGGCGCGCTACGACATTGCCGCGCAGCTTCATTCGTCCGACGTAGCGACGCTGGTGACGAATCTCGCTCCGCGCGTGCCCTTGCCGGTACAAGGTAGCGTCGACGCGAACCTACGCGTGCGCGGAAGCGGGGCCGCCCCGTCGTTTTCGGGGACGATCGCGGCGCCCGAGGGTTCGGTCAACGGCCTGGCGTTTCGCGACCTGCATGGCGGCGTAAGCGGCAGCGGCCGCGCCTTGTCGTTGACCGCGGGCCACGTCGTCGTCGGATCGACGGGTCTCGCGCTGCGCGGCGACACGACGCTGGGCGCGACGGACGTCGGCATCGACGCCCGCCGCGCGAATCTCGCCGACTTCAACGACTTCTTCGATACCGGCGACACCTTCGGAGGAACGGGCAGCCTCACGCTCGTGGCCTCGCTCGCCGGAACCCGCGTCGTCGCGAGCAGCGGCGACGTACGTTTGAGCGATGCTCGCTTTCGCCGTCTCGATCTCGGCACGGTCGCGGCACGCTGGCAGACCAATCGCGGCACGATCGAAAGCGCCCTGCGGTTCGGCGGACCGACCGGTGAGGTCAATCTGACGGGAAGCGTGTCGCCCGCCACGATGGCGGTGAACATGCGCGCCACCGCCCAGGCCGTCGATCTCTCCACCTGGTTGCCGATGCTCGGTTACTCCGCCCCGATCACCGGGCGTCTCGACGCGCAGACCGCGCTCTCGGGACGCTATCCGGATATCGCGTTGAACCTGCACGCCGCCGTCTTCGGCGGAACGGTGGGCCGTCTGCCGGTATCGCTCTTCGAGGTGACCGCGTCCGCCTCGCACGGCCTGGGGACGGTGCAGTCGGCTCGCGTGGATCTGCCGTCGCTGAGCACGAGGGCGTCGGGCACCTTCGGCCTGCGCTCCGGCGACCGGCTCGCGCTGGCAGCACACAGCACGAGCCCGGATTTCGGAGCCTTCGTCTTCGCGGCTACCGGTAAGAAAGCGCCGATCACGGGCGCGCTCGACTCGGTCTTGCGTATTGAAGGCACGTTGGCGTCACCGCGCATCAGCGACACGATCGCCATGCAATCGCTGCGCTATCGCAACCTCACGATACCTCGGATCACGGCGGAGATCGACGCCGACCGGCACACCTTGGCGTTGCGAAATGCCGAAGTCGATCTTACGCGCGGCAGGGTGTTGGCGTCGGCGACGGTGCCGATTCGCGCCGCGACGCCTCGGCCGAGCGTGGGTTCCGGTCCTATCACGGGCTCGTTACGTGCCGACGACGTCGAGCTGTCGAACTTTCTCGCGCTTCTTCCAAAAGGCACGAACGCGAGCGGCCGGATCGACGGCGAGGTCCTCGCGCGGGGCACGCTGGGCGCACCGCAGCTGAATGGGACGCTGTCGCTTCGTGACGCTGCGTTCAGCGGACCGATGGAGCGCACGCCGATCACCGGGATCGTCGGCGACCTTTCGTTCGCGGGAAACCGCGCGGAGCTGTCGTCACACGCAAGCGCCGGCGGCGGCACGCTGAGCGCACAGGGCGCGGCGGCGCTCGCGAGCCTGCGCCGGGCGAGCAATTCGCTTGTCGACGCCCGGCTCACGGCGGCGAACGCGCGGCTCGACATGCCGGGGTATTTCCAAGGCACGCTCGACGCGAACGTCTCGGTCGCGAGCACGACTCCGACCGATCCGTCGGTAACGGGCGACGTCACGATCTCGAACGCGCGCATTCCGCTCGACGCATTCTTGAAGCAGCGCGCCGCGGGGCCGAGTCCCAACCTCTCCGACATCACGCTGCGTAACGTTCGCATCGCGGCGGGACCGAACGTACGCCTGCAGAGCAAGAACGTCGACATCGGCGCGACCGGAGAGGTCGCGCTGGCGGGAACGTTAAGCACGCCGACGCTCGCCGGCAGCTTTCGCTCCACCGGCGGCTCGCTCAACTTCTATCGCAATTTCGACTTAGAGAGGGGCACGGTCCAGTTCGACCCATCGAGCGGCGTGATTCCTGACGTCGACGCGGTGGCGACGACGTTCGTGTCCGATCCGCCGACGGCGGTTCGCTTGCACGTCACCGGTCCGGCGACGAACATGAATCTGGCGCTGGCATCGGAGCCATCTTACTCGCGCGAGCAGATCCTCGGGCTGCTCGTCGGCGCGCAAACGTTCGGCGCGGTCAGGGGCGTTCGGTCGACCGGCGGGCAGGGCTTCTCCGCCGGCGCGGCCGCCTCGAACGTGGCCTTCGGTCAGCTCAACACGCTCTTCACGCGCAACCTCCTGGAGCCGCTGTCCTCGTCCCTAGCAGGAACGCTCGGATTCAACGAGGTGCGCATCACGAGCGACATCCAGACCGGCGTGGGCATCAGCGCGGTCAAGGCGTTCGGGAAATACGTCAGCGCGATCTTCGCGCAGACGTTCGGCTATCCGAAGACGCAGAGCATCACGCTCGAGGCGAATCCGAATCCATCCGCGGGCCTGCGCCTCACCGCGTTTACCGCACAGGGTCCTACTCTGCTGGCACTCCAGCAGCCGGCACCCGTGGGCATGGACATCATGAACCTCAATCCGCTGACGGCGCTACCCCCGCTCACCGGCACGAACGGCGTCCTGTTCTCCTATCGGGTGAAGTTCCCGTGAGGCTCGGTGAGATGCGTTCGGGGGTGCTGCTCCTCGCCGTTTGTCTCGCCGCGGCAACTCCCACCGCCGACGTCGGCTACGCCGACCTTCCGCGGCTCTTGGCGACTCATCCCCTGCACAAGGTTCTCGCCGCGTACGACCGCGAGATCGCCGCGCTGCGCGCGACGCGCACCATTGCGGAGCTCAGCGATCCCGGAACGCGTGCCGCCGCCGCCGCGGCGGCGCTGCAGCGCGACGCCGCGGCAGCGCAGCGGCAAGTGCAGCGGATCGCCACCGCAGGGGCGACGCGAGACCCCACGCTCGAGGCCCGCGCGCTAACGGCGATCCGCCAGTCGCGATCCGATGCAAACGGCGCAATGGGCGCATACACGAGCGCGCTGGATCGCGAGACGGGAGCGAATCTGCGCGGCTATGCGTTTGGGATGGCGCAGCGGACCGCGCGCGGGTTTGCGGAACGGCAAGCGCAGCTGCGTGAGAAAGAGCTGACGCTCGCGTACGATCTCGCTCGCCGCGACGCGGGAACGCGGCTCATGCTGCGGCTAAAGCTGGCGGATCTGCATCTCGATCGCTCGGTGCGCGCGCGTTTCGAGGCGCAACTCGCGGCGCTGAACCGGCGCGAATCCTCCGCCGTCGCGGCGCTGCACGCGCAAGATGCCTCCGTGCTGGCCCGGTATCGCGAAGAGTTAGAGCGTGAAACCGCGAGCGCCAACGCGCAGATGGCGGCGCAGATCCGTTCCAAGGCGAATGCGAACCTGGCGCTGCGCGCCGGCGTCGCGCGCGCCGCGTCGAGCTCCGCCGCGGTCGTTCCGGATCTGCCGGCGCGCCTCGAAAGCTTCGGCGCGAGCTACCGGCTCGGTTCCGACGCGCAAGCGATCCGCCGCGATCTGGGCGCCGCGGCGACGGAGCTGCCGGAGCGCTTCGCGCGGCTCGCCGGCACCGACCGCGAATCGCGAGCGGATACCTCTGCGCAGATCGTAGCGCTGCAGCGCGATCGCGCCGAACTGTATCACGCGATGCTCGGAGAGATCGAGCGCGATGCACGGCGGCTAGGCGAGGAACGCGGGCTGCGCGTCATCCTGTCGGGAGCCCGCCCGAAGGGCAGCGTCGACCTGACCGGCGCGGTCGGCCGCGAGGAGTCGAGCTTTTAGCTAGGGTTGCTGCGGCGG
>JAFAJV010000007.1 GCA_019235995.1 Vulcanimicrobiota bacterium | reverse complement strand
CGCCCTTCTTGACCTCGGTCTCGCGGACCAGCTGGTAGAAGCGCTCCAGCTTTTTGAGGCCGTAGCCGTCCTCGGAGATCGCGAGCGCCTGGCGCACGACCGCGAACAGGTCGACGAGAACCTCGCCGCGCAGCAGGTCGTCGACCTCGTCCTCGCGCGTGCAGTGCGCCTGCGCGAGCCGGCGCAGCGCCGACTTCTCGTAGTTGGCGTAGTGGTACACGTGCATCGCCGGATACGCGCGCCGGCGCGCGACGATGAAGTCCACGAAGGATTCGAAGGCGCGCCGCTCGTCGTCGCGCGTCGTTCCCCAGAACGCGCGATACTTCGGCTCGTCGTCGGGGAGCCAGCAGCCGAAGAGATACTCGAGGCCGCGTCCGGGCTCGTAGTGCGGATCGCCTTCCATATCGAAGAAGACGTCGCCCGGCGAGGGATTCGGCATCATCGCGAACCCGAGCGGCGGCGCGTGCTCGAGCAGCTCGTAAATCGGCTCCGCGCTCGCGCGGCCGCGCGCTTGCAGCGACGCCTGGCGGCGTAGCTTGACGAACGTCTCGGGCGTCATCCCGGTGGGGCGCCCGTCGTCCGAGGCCTCCGCCAGCTGCGCGAGCGTCGTGATGCCGGCGGCCTCGAGCTTGGCGATCTGATCGCGCCGCATCCATGCGACGAGGCCCAGATGATCGTCGGCGAGGCGCTGCTCCGCGCAGCGCTCGTTCCAGTCGCAGATCGAGCAGTGCTTTACCTTGAGCGGGTACTCGCGTGGCTCGTCGCGGCCGGGCAGCGTGTCCGCATAGTGCAAGAACGACTTCTTGAGGTGGCGGTAGTACGCCATGTAGTCGTGCAGCCGAAAGCGCTGCTCGCCGCCGTCGCCGAACACGACGTGTCCGAACTCGGGCATGCGGCCCTGCAGCCGCTCCAGATGCTCGCTGTAGTTGCAGAGCTGCACCAAATAGTACGGCCGCGCGGACAGGCCGAGCTTCGTGTCGATGACCTCGTAGCTGTAACTGCCCAGATGCGACGGCGCGTCGTCGATGCGGCGCAGGAAATCCGCGTGGCCGAGGAACTGCCCGTCGAAGAACGTGGCCTGGTAGATGATCGGGGCGCCGCGCCGCATCGCTTCGAGCGTCTCGCGCTCGGCCTGGCGATATGCTTCGATGCCCGCCTCGGATCGCGTGAACTCCACGACTTCGCCGGCATATTTCTCGCGCATGGCCGCGAGGTAGGCAAGCTCGTGCTCTTCGCCCTTGCGCCGGATCAGGGCCGTCCGTTCGTCCGGCTCGTCCGGCTCGGGCAGCTTGTGGCGGGCCACCAGCGACTCGAGCTCGCTCAGGCGCTTACATTCAAGGTAGTCGTTCAGATCGCTGGCGGCATAGATGAACCGCCCATCGAGACGCTGCATGGCCCTATTCTGCCACCGGGGAGTGCCATACGCCTGGCATCCCATGTGGGTGCGCGCTCAGAATGACACCGGGATGGGGGAGCGCGAAAGCTGGCGCATGGTCAGCGGCACCCTGACCTTTCTGTTTACGGACATCGAAGGCAGCACGCAGCGCTGGGGGCTCGACCGCGACGCGATGGCCGTTGCGCTGGGCCGCCACGACGCGCTGATGCGCGCGACCATCGCCGCGCACGGCGGCGAGGTCTTCAAGACTGTTGGCGACGCCTTCTACGCGGCGTTCACCACCGCGCCGGCGGCGGCCGCCGCGGCGATCGACGCGCAGCACGCGCTGGCCAAAGAAGACTTCTCGACGATCGGCGGCGCGTTCGTTCGCATGGCCCTGCACACCGGCACGCCGCAGGAACGCGAGGGCGACTACTTCGGCCCGACGGTCAACCGCGTCGCGCGGCTGCTGGCGATCGGTCACGGCGAGCAGGTCTTGGTCTCGGGCGCGACTGCGGAGCTGCTGCAGGGCGAGATGCCGCCGGATGCGAGTCTGCGCGATCTCGGCGCGCACCGCCTGAAGGACCTCGCGCACGCCGAGCGCGTGTACCAGCTCGTCGCGCCCGGCCTGCGCGAGTCGTTTCCGCCGCTGCGCTCGCTCGACGCGCTGCCCAACAACTTGCCGCTGCAGCTCACGTCGTTCGTCGGCCGCGACGACGACGTGCGAGCGATCAAGACGCTGCTGCACGAAGACCGGCTCGTCACGCTGGTCGGCAGCGGGGGCGCCGGCAAGACGCGCTGCGCGATCCAGGCCGGCGCGGAGCTGCTCGACGCCTTCGCCGACGGCGTCTGGCTGGTCGAGCTCGCGGGCATCTCCGATCCGTCGCTTGTCGCGTCGTCGATCGCGCAGGCGCTGAGCGTGCGCGAGTCGCACAACCAGCCGCTGCTCGCGACGCTGCTCGCGTCTCTCAAGCACCGCCGGCTGCTCGTGGTCCTCGACAACTGCGAGCACGTGATCGATGAAACGCGCGGCGTGGCGGGCGCGATCCTGCGCTCCTGTCCCGACATGCGCATCCTGGCGACGAGCCGCGAAAGCCTCAACATCGCCGGCGAACGCGTCTTTCGGTTGCCGTCGCTCGCCGTGCCGCCGGTGCGCCGAACCGCAACGGCGGAATCGGTGCGTCGGTTCGGAGCCGTCGCGCTCTTCGCGGAGCGAGCCGTCGCGTCGGACGCGCGCTTCGAGCTCACCGACGCAAATGCATCGGTCGTGACCGAGATCTCGCGCCGGCTCGACGGCATTCCGCTCGCGATCGAGCTCGCCGCCGCACGCGTCAAGGTGCTCTCGCCGCAACAGCTGCTGGAGAAGCTCGACGAACGCTTCCGCGTGCTCACCGGCGGCGATCGCAGCGCGCTGCCGCGCCATCAAACGATGCGCGCCCTGATCGATTGGAGCTACGATCTGTTATCGGAACGGGAGCGCGCGTTCTTTCGGAAGCTCTCGATCTTCGCTGGCGGCTGCACGCTGGAGAGCGCCGGAACCGTGTGCGGCGACGAAGCGCTCGACGAGATCGGCGTTCTGGAGCTCCTGACGTCGCTGGTCGACAAGTCGCTCGTCGTGGCGGAGCCCGGCGACGCGCGCACGCGCTATCGCCTGCTGGAGTCTACCCGGCAGTACGCGCGCGAGAAGCTGCGCGAGCAGCGCGACTACGAGGCGGTCGCGCGAGCGCACGCGGTCGCATTTCTCGAGCTCGCCCGGCGGCTCGAAGTCGCCTACGACTCGACGCCCGACAACGAGTGGTTCGCGCAGGTCGAGCCCGAGGTCGAGAACTGGCGCGCGGCCCTCGACTGGGCGCTGACGTCGCGCGGCGATCTGCTCCTCGGGCAGCAGCTCGTCGGCGCGCTCGGGCGCGAGTGGGCGTTCCTATTCGCGGCAGAGGGACGGCGCTGGATCCTTGCCGCCCGGTCCGGGATCGACGACGCGACGCCGCCCGCCGTCGTTGCTGCGCTGGACCTCATCGAGGCGCAGCTCGACGGCGTGCTCGGCCTTCACAAGACGAGCTACGCGGCGGCCGAGCGCGCTCTCGAGCGCTATCGCGCGATTGGGGATGGGTTCGGCATCGCGCAGGCGCTGCGCCACGCCGGCCGCGGGCTCGTGTTCCTCGGACGGCCCGAAGAGGGCGAAAAGCTCTTGCGCGAAGCGCTCGTCACGTTTCGCGCGCGCAAGGCTCGCACGCTGATCGGCGCCACCGTCGAAAACATTGCGATCAGCCGCTACGCGTCCGGCGACATCGCGGCGGCGCGGCTGTACTATTCGGAGGCGCTGGCGATCTTCAAGGACAACGGCGCCGAGCGCCTCGCCGCCGCCGTCGCGACAAACCTGGCAGAGGCGGAATTCCGCGCGGGTAACGCCGCCGAGGCGCTGCAACTCGCGAACGAGGCGCTGTCGACGGATCGGCGCGCGCGGTTCACCTATCGCATCGCGTTCCTCATGTGCAACATGGCGGCGTACCTCGTCGCCCTGGCGCGCTACGACGAGGCGCGAGCCCGCGGGCAGGAGGCGTTGCGGCTAGCACAAGACGTGAGCTACGAGGTCGCCGCCGTGTGGGCGCTGCAGCATCTCTGCGCCGTGGCGATGTTTCGCCCGAGCGACGGCGCGGAGGGCAGAGAACGCCGCCGCCGCGCCGCGAAGCTGCTCGCGCACGTCGACGCCCGCGTCGAGTCGCTCGGCGTGATGCGCGAGCCGACGGAGATCCAGGAGTACGATAAGATGAATGCGGCACTCCGCGAGGCCTTCGACGCTGCCGAGCTCGCCGCGCTCGCCGAAGAGGGAAGGGCGCTCAGTCCGGAGCGCGCGGTCGCCGAGGCGTTCGCGATATGACGGGCGCGCCGCAGTTCGTCGCCGCCGATTTCGAGAGCCCCGGCGTCCGCCGGCTGTGCGACGTCGTGATGAAGGGCGGCGTGACGAGCGGCGTCGTGTATCCGACGGCGATCTGCCGGCTCGCCACCACCTACGTGATCAAGAACATCGGCGGCACGTCGGTCGGCGCGATCGCGGCGGCGATCACTGCGGCCGCGGAGTTTCGGCGGCGGAAGAGCAACTCCGGCCAAGGCTACGCCGAGCTCGCGAAGCTTCCGGGCTTCCTCGGCGCGCCCCGTGCGCTGCTATCGTTGTTCAAGCCCGATCCTATCGCGCGCCCGCTCTTCAACGTCGCGATGATTCCGATCGGGCACGCATCGCCGGCCGCCAAGCTGCTGCGCCTGATCGGAACGCTGCTCTGGCAATACTTCTGGATCCCGCTGCTCACGATCGCGGTGATCTTCGGCACGTTCGTCGGCGTCGCGTGGCCGCTGCCGCCCGGCGTCCTCTGGCGCTGTCTCGGC
>JAFAJV010000094.1 GCA_019235995.1 Vulcanimicrobiota bacterium | reverse complement strand
TAGCGCCGGGCGTCGCCTGGCGCTGCAGGCCGGCGCGCCAATCCAGATTGGCGACGCCGAGCGCGCGAAACACGTGTTGCAGTGCGAACGCCTCTTCGTTCGTGAGTCTGCCGCCGCCGATGGCGCCCACGCTCGCCGGACCGCGCGAGGCGATCGCGTGGCGCACCGCCTCGGCCCACAAAATGATCGCGTCATCCCAACCGATCTGCGTGAGCGTGCCATCCTTGCGGTAGAGCGGTTGCGTCAGGCGGTCGGGCGATTCGTAGAATCCGACGTTGTAACGCCCGCGATCGCAAAGCCACCCGTCGGAGATCGGATCTTCTTCTACCAGCATCGTGCGCAGCAGCTTGCCGTAGCGCACGTCGGCAAATTGCTGACATCCGACCGAGCACTGCGTACAGCTCGTCTTCGTGCGATTGAGATCCCAGGGCCGCGACTTGAAGCGGTAGGTCCTCGAGGTCAGCGCGCCGACCGGACAGAGCTCCGTCACGTTGCCGGTAAAGTTGTGCCGGTAGGGCCGCCCGCTTGCGGTCGCGATGATGTCGCGCGCACCGCGTTCTTTCACGACCAGCTGCTGTTCGTCCGCGATGATGTCGTCAAAGCGCACGCAGCGTTGACACACGATGCAGCGCTCCTCGTCCAGGACGATCGTGGGTCCGAGATCGACGGCCTTCGGCTTGGAGAGCTTCGGATCCGCGACGTCGGACGTTCCGCGCGCGTACGCCATCGCGTAGTCTTGCAGGTCGCACTCGCCGCCCTTGTCGCAGATCGGACAGTCCAGCGGATGGTTGACCAGAAACAGCTCGAGCACGACGGCGCGCGCGGCCTCGACGCGCTCTCCCCGCGTGCGAACCACCATGCCGTCCGCCGCCGCAGTGTTGCAGGCGATCTGCAGCTTGGGCATCCCCTCGATCTCCACCATGCAGATCCGGCAGAGTCCCGCGGGCCCCAGTTTCGTGTGGTAGCAGTAGATCGGGATCTCTTGGTTGACCGTCTTGGCGGCCTCCACCAGCAGCGTCCCCTTCGGGACCGTCACCGGAACGCCGTCGATCGTAAGGTTGATCACCGCGCCACCGCTTCGGCAATCCTTGACCTGAAGGCGTCGGGGAAGCGCACCATCACCGACTTCAGAAACGGCTCGATCGAGTCGCCGAGCGCACAGAGGTTCAGGCCGGTGATCGAGCCCGACACGCGCAGCAGCATCTCGTAGTCGCCCGGGATGCCGCGATGGTGCACGAGTCGCTCGAGGACGCGCTCCATCCAGCTGCCGCCCTCGCGGCACGGCGTGCACTGTCCGCACGACTCGTGCGCGAAGAAACGCACGAGGTTGTAGGCGGCGTTGACGAAGTCCGTCGTGTCGTCGAAGACGACGAACGCGCCGGAGCCCAGCATCGAGCCGGCCTTCGTCATGCTCTCGTAGTCGTACGGCCAGTCGAGATGCTCTTCGAAGATGCACGCCGACGAACCGCCGCCGGGCTGCACGGCCCGCAACGTGCGACCGGGCCGGAGACCGCCGGCGAGCTCGATGATCTCGCGCACGCTCGTGCCGAGCGGCACCTCGTAGTTGCCCGGATCGCGCACGTGGCCGGAGACCGAGACGACCTTATAGCCCTTGCTGCGCTCCGTTCCGACTGACGAGAACCACTCCGCTCCGCGCTCCAGGATCGGAACCAGGTAGGCCAGGGTCTCGACGTTGTTGACCACCGTCGGCATGCCGTAGAGGCCCTCCACCGCCGGGAACGGCGGCTTCAGACGCGGCTCCCCGCGCTTGCCTTCGAGCGAGTTGATCAGGCCCGTCTCCTCGCCGCAGATGTAGGCGCCCGCGCCGCGCTGCACGGTGATCTCGAGATCGTAGTCGGTACCGAAGATATTCCGGCCGAACAGGCCGGCGCGGCGCGCCTCCTCGAGCGCCGCCGAGAAGATCTCGTATCCACGCTTGAATTCGCCGCGGATGTAGATGAACGCGTGATGGCACGCGATCCCATACGCGCCGAGCAGCATGCCCTCGAGCACCAAGTGCGGGGCCTCTTCCAACAGCATGTGATCCTTGAACGTGCCGGGCTCGGCCTCGTCGCAGTTGCAAACGAGATAGCGCGGGTGCTTGTCCGACGGCAGAAACGACCACTTCTTGCCCGTCGGGAATCCGGCTCCGCCGCGGCCGCGCAGGCCCGACTTCTCCGCGAGATCGAGCACGTCGCTCGGCCGAAGCTCGCGCACGGCGCGCTCCCACTGCGTGTAGCCGCCGCGCTCGCGGTACACGCCGATGTCGCGGAGGTTCGCCTCGCCGATCCCCGCGGTCAAGATTTTAGTGACCGGCACGATCCGCCCGTTCGTCGATCGTCTCCACGACCGCGCGTGAGTCCACGACCGCGCGTTCCGTCGTGCGCCCGAACAAGTACACGTCGCGCGTGATCAGATGGTCGAGCATGATCGTTCCGCTCGCGTCCCCGAGCCCGCCGGGGTTGTTCGGACTCTCGACCGCCACCGCTCCCGGCGACTTCCGCCCCTTTGCGATCTCGGAGTCCGGCACGGTAGCCCACGTCGGCCCGGGCTCTCGCGTCTGCGCCATCGGCGCGACCGCGTAGGTGCCCGCGCGGATCGCGTCCAACATCTCGTCGATTTTCTGCGGCGTCAGGTCGTAGATGAACTCGAGGTTGACCTGCATGCAGGTCGCGCGATCGCACGCCGCCAGACACTCCACCTCCTCGTACGAAAAAGTGCCGTCGGGCGTGGTCTGCAGGTGTCCGACACCGAGCTTCTCGCGAAAATACGCCATGATGTCCTCGGCGCCGTTGATCGTGCACGCGAGTCCGCGGCAAACCTGCAGCATGTACTTTCCGACCGGGCGGCGGTAGAGCAGCGTGTAAAACGAGACGACCCCCTCGACCTCCGCGGGCGTCATCTCCAGCATCTCCGCGGCGGCGCTCATCGCATCGAGGCTGACGTATCCTTGATGCTGCTGGAACGCGTGCATCATCGGCAGCAGCGCCGAGCGCTTGTGCTCGTACTGCGCAATCAGCTCGGCAAACTCCGGCCGAAGCCGCTCGAGCAACGCCGCAAAATCCTTGTCGCTCATCTCTCGATGCCTTCGGCTTCGCCGCCGCTTCGGGTCGGGTAGCTCGACATAGCGCGTCTGCGGCCGCTCGCCTCGCGCATCCGGCGCTCGGCTTCGCTCGACCTCTCGGCCGCTCTCGCCATCCGTGGCTCCGCGACCGATTCACACGCCGCCGCCGCCCTACGTCGAGCCCCCCTACCCTGCGCGGCGTCGAGGTCAACCGTGATATCTTTTAGATTTTGCGGCATCGCTCTCGCTCTGAGAAATGCTGCTTGCTCCGTCATCGGTCCACCTCTCCGAAGACCGGGTCGAGGGAGCCGATCATCACGACGAGGTCCGCGATAAGGTTTCCGGGCGCGATGCCCTTGAGCGCCTGCAGGTTGTAGAGGCTCGGCGGGCGCGTGCGGACGCGGTACGGACGGTTCTCGCCGTCGCTGACGATGTAGTAGCCGAGCTCGCCCCGCGGCGACTCCACGGCCTGATACACGTCTCCGGGCGGCACGCGGAAGCCTTCGCTGATCAGCTTGAAGTGATGGATCAGCGCCTCCATCGAGAGCGCGATGGTCTCCTTTGGAGGCAGGGCGATCTTCGGGTCGTCGATCATCACCGGGCCGGGCTCGTCGAGCCGTTTGCGCGCCTGCGCAACGACGCGCATGGATTGCTCCATCTCGTCGAGCCGAACGAGGAAGCGCGCGTACGCGTCGCCCTCGGTGCGCGTCGGCACGTCGAAGTCGTACGAATCGTAACCGGTGTACGGAAACGCCTTGCGCACGTCATACGCGATGCCGCTCGCGCGCAGGCTCGGACCGGTGACGCTCCACTGCAGCGCTTCCTCGGGCGTGAGGATGCCGACGTCGATCGTGCGGTCTTGGAAGATCGGGTTGGCCTGAAGCAGGCCGCGCAACTCGCGCATTCGCCCCGGGAATTTTTCGATCAAGGCGTCGAGCTTGGCGAGGTATCCGCCGGGCAGATCGCCGTTGCAGCCGCCGACGCGCATGTAGTTCGGATGCATGCGCGCGCCGCCGTTGGCCTCTTGGAGGTCCAGGATGTTCTCGCGCAGATCGAAGCAGTAAAAGAAGACGGAGATCGCCCCGAGATCGATGCCGTGCGTTCCGAGCCAGACGCAGTGCGATGCGATGCGCGTCAGCTCCATGTCCATGACGCGGATCGTCTGCGCGCGCGCGGGAATCCGATCGGTGATCCCGAGGAGCTTCTCGACGGCGAGCGCGTAGCACAGCGCATTGGACGAGGGCGCGAGATAATCCATGCGCTCGATCACGGTCTGCGCCTGCGTCCAGAACAGCCCCTCCGCGGTCTTCTCGATTCCGGTGTGCAGGTATCCGATCTCCGGATCGGCCTTCACGACGTTCTCGCTGTCGATCTCGAGGACGATCTGCAGCACGCCGTGCGTCGATGGGTGCTGCGGCCCCATCGACAGCACCATCGTGTTGTCGTGGCTGACGACCTCGGTCGTCGGCAGCGCCGACGCCCTCACGACTCGCGCGCTCGTTTCACTTGTTCTTGCAGGGCTTCCAGCGTGCGTCCGGTCGGCGGCGTGCCCGCGACGACGTTGCTCTTGTTGGCGAAGGCCGGTCGCGGCGCGCGTTCGCGCGCCGGTCCGCGCATCGGGTAGTCCTTGCGCAGTGGATGGCCCTCCCAATCGCGCGGCATCTGAATGCGCCGCAAGTCGGCATGCCCGTCGAAGACGATTCCGAAGAGGTCGTACACCTCGCGCTCGGCCCAGTCGGCCGACTTCCACAGGTCCATGACCGACGGGAGGTGTTCGTCCCGCTCGACGCCGCACAGTAGGCGCGTTCGCATCGGCGTGGCGACTTCGGCGACGCCGGCCCGGACGGGCGCGAGCTTGAGCAGGTGATAGACGACGTCGAAGCGCGGCGTGCGGCGGAGGTAATCTACGGCGCCGAGGTCGAGCAGTATGGCACAACCGTCGCGTTTGAGCGCCTCCAGGCGCTCCCGCAGCCGCGATGGTTGCACGCGCTCGATTGCCGCATCGTCGATCGGCGGGCGAAGGCTCGGCGGGTCGATCGCGGCGCCGGCGATCGGCGGATTCTGTGTGCTCGGCATGGGCCCTTACGGTTAGGCGGAGGCCACGATTCCGCCGCGCCCGCCCTCGCGAATCTGCTGCTGAATGAGGTTGACCGCGTAAAGCAGACCGTCGGGCGTCGGCGGACAACCCGGAACGTAGACGTCGACCGGAATGATGGTGTCGATCCCTTGGATGATGGCGTAGTTATCGAAGATGCCGCCGGAGCTGGCACAGGCGCCCATCGATATGACCCACTTCGGATCGGCCATTTGATCGTAGAGGCGCTTCACCACCGCGCCCATCTTCTGAGAAACCCTTCCCGAAACGATCATGAGGTCGGCCTGACGCGGCGAGCTGCGAAAGACTTCCGATCCGAGACGCGCGATGTCGTATTCCGACGAGGTCACCGTCATCATCTCGATGGCGCAGCACGCCAAGCCCATCGTCAGCGGCCAGACCGAGGAGCTCTGCGCCCAGCGAGCGACCTCGTCCACTCGCGCCAGCATGAACTGCCCGGGGCCTACCGCCATACGAAGCCGCCCTTCTTCCATACGTACGCGTAACCGATCGCCAGCACGATGATGAAGACGATCATCTCGAGCAGCCCGAAGACGCGCAGCGCGTGCATTTGGACGGCCCAAGGATAAAACGACGCCGCCTCCACGTCGAACACGACGAAGAGCATCGCGATCAGGTAGAAGCGTATCGGAAAGCGCCCGGCGACGGGCGACGTGGGCTCGACGCCGCACTCATACGCCTCCCGCTTGTGAGCGTTGGGCTTGGCGCGCGCCAGCAGACCGGGCACGACGCTGAAGAGCAGCGCCGCCGCCACCGCCACGACGAGGTAGATTGCGACCGGACCGTACGGATTCATGGCTCGTGGTGAAAGTTGTGACAAACTACTGGTCATACCTGTTGGGCCGGGGGGACGCGGCACCGTTTAGACCGTACACTCGGGCATGCGGTACGCCGTTTTAGGAATGCTTCTACTCTTCGCCCTGGGCGACGGCTGCTCGCCTCCGCCAAATGTCGTAGGCGTGCAAGACTACGGACGCGTAACCGGACGCGTGCTCGACGCCATGACCAACCGGCCGATTCCAAACGCGCTCGTGTCCGTCGGGTCCCTATATACGAGCCGCGCCGACGTCAACGGCGCCTTCATGTTGCGCACCATCGCCGGTGATCAGACGGTGACGGCACGCGCCGCGGGCTATTCGACGGCCACCGCCGACACGACGATCAATAAGGACGAGACGGTGTCGATCGGCTACATCCGGCTCGTTCCGCTGGCGGTGCCCGCGGGACAGCCGACGCTGGCGCCGCCGGCGACGCCGACGCCCGTTGCGTCCGCTACGCCGACGCCCGTTGCGTCCGCTACGCCCAGCGCGCCCGCCGCGCCGGTCGCATCTCCGCAGCCGAGCCCGACTCCGGCCGCGACCCCAACTCCCTAGCTGAGGCGAAGCGTGGCGAGATCGAGGTCGTACTCGATCGAGCGATAGATGTCGTCGGGAATCTCACCGGCCCGGCGCATCGCGACGATCGCATCGCGTTCCGCGGCGAGCGCCTCTTTCTGTACCTTGCGATCGATGCGGCTCTCCCGCTCTTCGACGCCCCCCTCCTGATCGGACTTGCCGCGCAGCACGTCGATGCGCTGCCGATACTCTTCCAAGACGCGATCGGCGATCTCGCGCTCCAGCGCGCTCGCGTGCTGCACGCGATCGTCCTGCAGGCGCACGATCCCAGCCTCCAGCGCGCGGATCCGTAGCCCCGTCTCGCGCCGATGGCTCCGGCTGGTCTCGGTCACGCCGAGCCATTCGATGAGCGGCCCGAGTGTGAGCCCCTGCACCACGAGCGTGAAGAATACGACGCAGAACGTGAGAAAAATCATCACGCTGCGTGCCGCGAACGGCTGATCGCCGAGCGTGTACGGCAGCGAGAGCGCGACCGCGAGCGACACGATGCCGCGCATTCCGGCCCACGCCAAGACGGCGACGGGCTGCCACGCCGGGCTCGGATCGTGCCGTCGCAACCGTGCGTTGAGCGAGCGCGGAAGGTACGTCGCCGGGAAGACCCATGCAATGCGCACGAGAATCACCGTCACGCTGACCAGCAGACCGTACAGCGCGTAGTCGCGGACGTGCGGCTCGAGCGCGGCCAAGATCGAGGGCAGCTCCAGACCGATGAGCAGAAACGCGAAGGCGTTGAGCACGAACGTCAGCAGGCGCCATACCGCGGAGCCCAGCACGCGCGTCTCCGGATCGATGAAGCTCACCGAGCGGCGGCTCAGCAAGAGCCCTGCGCTCACGGCCGCCAGCACGCCCGAGACGTGCAACTCCTCCGCGGCGAGGTATGCAGCGAACGGCGCCAGCAGGAAGACGACGCTTGCGATCATCGCATCGCCGAAACCGAGTCGTCCGATCTGGCGGAGCACGCCCTCGAGGAGCAACGCGACGGCCATGCCGACGAGGGTCCCGCCCGCCGCGACGATGACGAACGCGATGCTCGCCCGGGCAAGCGAAAACGTTCCCGACACCGCCGCGGCGATGGCGAAGCGATAGAGCACGAGCGCGGTCGCATCGTTCATCAGGCACTCGCCGCTGATGATCGCCGCCACGCGCCTCGGAATCGCGAGCCGCTCGAAGATCGCCTCCGCGGCGACCGCGTCCGGAGGCGAGACGATCGCGCCGAGCGTAAATGCCAGCGGCCACGTAAACTCCGGGAGCACCGCGTGCACGACGACGGCCACGACCAGCATCGTGACGATGACGAGTCCGACCGCCAGAAACGCGATCGGCCGTGCGTTGCGCTTGAGCGCGACCCAGTCCGTCGACCACGCCGCGCTGTAGAGCAGCGGCGGCACCACGAGCAGCATGATGAGGTCCGGCTCGATGTGCGGTCGCGGCAGGTGACGCGCGAACGCAAGCGCGATGCCGCCGATCGTAAACGCGATCGGGTACGGGACGCGCAGGCGCTTCGCGAGGACGGCGAGCACGACTACGGCGCCGAGAAAGGTTACGAGAACCGACGCCTGGCTCACGCGGGAGCCGCTACGGTTCGCCGTCGATGGGTTGGCCGGCCGCGCGCAAGTCCAGCGCGTATCCGGCGACGACGAGATACACCCCCTGCGCGTGCTTTGCCAGGCGCTGCACCATCCGGCCCATCGCGTCGCGGAACAGCCTCGCCGACGCGGCGACCGGGACGACGTCCCATCCGATCTGCTCGCTCACCACTACGACGTACGCGGGCGATGCCAGCATGACGTCGACGAACTGCGCCGCCTCTTCGTCGAGCTGGGATGCGAGCACCGAGTAGTCGATTTCGAGCAAATCGATTCGCGCCTCGATGCGCGCGGCCAGCCACGTTCCGAGCGCGTCCACGAGGAGGCACGAGTCGGGCGACGCCTCGCGAAACAGCGCGAGCTGCGCGTCGTGCGTCATGCCCGCCGTCTCGACGGTCCGCCACGACGCCGGCCGGTCGCGCACGTGGCGCGTCATCCGCGCGCGCCACTCTTTGTCTTCGGGCTCGCCGGCCGCAGTCGCCACGTAGGTCACCTCGCGTCCGCTCGTCGCGGCGAGCCTGACGCCGAGTGCGCTCTTCCCCGAGCGCACCGGACCCGTGATGAAGATAACGGCCATCGCCGAACTGCTTCGACTCAAGGCGGCTTGCCGCCCCGTTTCGCCGAAGCCTTCCACCGTGCTCATGCTCAACGCGTTGGTCATCGCGATCGGGGTCGCGTTGATCGCAACGACGCTCAACGACGTGTTTCAGGTCGTGGTCATGCCGCGCGCGACCGGCCGGCGCTATCGCATCAGCTTCTACGTCTGGCGCGTCATATGGTACGTCTGGCCGAAGGTGGCCTGGCGCCTCTACGCCGCCGACAGCGACCGGCGTGAAGACTTCCTCGCGGTCTTCGCGCCGCTGATGCTCGTGTCGATGTTGGGCCTGTGGGTGGTTCTGCTGATCTTCGGCTTCGCGCTCGTGATGTGGGGGATGCGCTCCGGCATCACGCCGGCGCACGGGTCGTTCGGGACGATGCTATACTTCGCCGGGACGTCGCTGCTCACGATCGGGTTCGGCGACGTCGTGGGACGCTCGAGCGCGCCGCGGCTCGTTTCGGTGCTCGCTGCCCTAGCCGGCCTCTCCTTTCTCTCGATCATGACCGCATTTCTCTTCGCCAGCTTCGGCTCGTTTCAGCAGCGCGAGACGTTCGTCGTGACCGTCGCGGCGCGCGCCGGCACGCCTCCGAGCGGCGTCAACCTCTTGGCCATCGCGGGTTACTCGCTGACGCGCGAAGATTTATCGCCGCTGATGATCGACGCTCAGCGCTGGGCCGCCGCCGTCATGGAGAGTCACCTAGCGTACCCGATGCTCGCGTACTTCCGGTCGAGCCACGACGACCAATCGTGGATTGGTACCCTCGGCACGCTGCTGGACGCGGCGACCCTGCTCATGACCACGGTCGACGGCATCCGCGACGGCCAGGCTCGCATCTTCTACAACGTCGGCCGCCATGCCACGCGCGACCTGTCGCGATACTTTGGGGTGGAAACGCCGCAAGGGTCCGTCGGCATCGAGCGCCAGGAGTTCGAGCACGCGTGCGACCGGCTCGTCGCTGCCGGCTATGCGCTGTACGACCGGGACGAAGCCTGGCAGCGCTTTGCGAACCTGCGCGCGACGTACGCCCCCCATCTCGGCGCCATGGCGAGTTTCTTCGAGATTCCTCCCTTGCAGTGGATCGGCGATCGCTCGGCCCTCGTCGTCTCGACGCACGGTGAAACGAGCATCAAAATCCATGACCGGCGTCCGAGCGATGGAGAAACCTCATGACGTCGTCGATGGGGAGCGCGAAACCGATGCTCGGCTCGTCGTCGAAGCGCGATTCCGCGACGCCGATCACCTCGCCCGTGTCGGCGACGAAGACGGGGCCGCCGCTCTCGCCGGGCACGACCGGCAGCGTCACCTCGAGCGCGTCCTTGCGAATTGAAGAGAGGCGTCCCGCCCCGAGCGAGGTCGCGAGACCCAGACCCTCGTCGTCGAACTCGTCCGGGACGGGATAGCCTAAGACTCCGATCTGGCGCCCGACGTCGCCTTGCAGGTTTTCGGGAACAGCGAGCGCGATTGCCGGCAGACCGCGGCGCGGCGTGCGCAGCAGCGCGACGTCGAGATCTGCATTCGATGCGACCACGCGCGCCGGAGCCGACCAACGGTTGGCGACCGTGACCCGCAGATCCCACGCGCCGTCGATCGCGTGCTGCACCGTCAGAATATCGCTCCCCCATTTTCCCGACGCGACCACGAAGCCCGTCGCGTACCCTTCGTCGTAGCGATCCTTCTTGTGCTCCGGCGGCAGCTTCATCGA
>JAFAJV010000073.1 GCA_019235995.1 Vulcanimicrobiota bacterium | reverse complement strand
GAGCAAGACCGCCAGGGTGACGGCGGCCAGCGACGCGACGCGACCCGTCATATCGGCAGTACCTGGACGACGGTGCTCGGCTGCCAGAACTGCGTCCGGTAAGGATTGCCGTACCAGTAGAGGGTCTTAGAGACGTCGACCAGGGCGTGCGGCAAGATCTTGAAGCGCACGTCGAAGGTGGCGTCGTAAGGCGGCTGTCCGAGATACCACGAGTACAGCGGTTGCCCGAGAATGTTATTCGGCGGCAAGCCGAACACGCCGGGGACCGGAATCGGAAAGTCGTCGTGGTGGCGGACAAGCATCGAGAAGTTGAACTCGGGAGTCGGAACCACGTTGATCCCGAGGTTGGTGGTGCGCAAAGTCGAGACGCCGCGGAACGACGTGAAGCTCAACGGGCAGTAGAACGAGCCGACCGGCTCGCACGGCAGGTAGCCGCCATTGCGGTAGTAGTCGCCGACGTTCTGGATCTGGTAACCGACGTAGGTGTTGAGCGCTCGCGTGAACTGGCGGCTGATCGAGAAGTTCTCCGAAGTGTTGCTGATCCAGTGCGGGAGCGAGTTCCATTCGTACTGCTTGTTGAAGCTCGCGTTGAAATAGTAGACCTGATACGGACTCGGCGGATTGTTTAGCTTCAACGCCGGCGTGAAGAAATTGAAGCCGAGCACGCTGTTGTAGATCGTCGTGTAGACGGGACAGAAGTACACCGGCGGGTGTTTGACGCCGTGCTGGTCCGGACAGGGCGCGCCGTAGGCCTGCAAGCCGGGCGTAGGAATGGGCGCCAGCGTGCCGCCGGGCAGGTTCGGATAGCCTGCGAGGTACTGGTCTGCGCCGACGGAGTCGTGGTTGAACCCGTACCCGACGTAGGTCTGCTCGTAGAGCGGCAGGGTCCCGATCTTATTCTGAAAGCTCGTCCACGTAAGCTGGACCTGGCTGGGATGCGACAGGTTTCCCGCGATGGGGTGGTGCTCGAGCGAGCCCACGCCGAGCAGGTTGTAGTTCGTCAGCTGCGACGTGGCCTGTATGTAGGAATGTGGAAACGCGTACGTCGCATTGAGATAGGTCGTCTGTTGCGCGGCCGACGGCTCGCTCAGCCAGTTCTGCTGCGTATAAAATTGAGTGAAGCTCGAGATCTGAAAGCGACTGCCGAGCTTCTCGTACAGCATCATGTTCCACCACTTCTCCGCGCGCGTCGCCGGGTTGACCGAAAAGATCGCGTATTCGTGATCGCCCACGAAGTGCTGTTCGACGGAGAGATAGGTGTGGTACGTCGGATCGTACCGCAGGTGCACGCCGGTCAGCGAGTTGCTGTTGCCGGCAACGTTCCAGGTGAGGTCGACCGTCGCACCGGAGAGGGTGTTCTGCGCGAAGTACTGGCTCGACGAAAAGTTGACGACGTCGGATCCGAGCGGGATCGGAAAGCCGGCCAGATACGTATGCGAGTTGACGAAGCGTATGTACGTCTTCGTCCCGATGACGGCGCCCCCGGCGGTGATGCTCGGCGTCCCGTGGTAGGCGGGGAAATAGAACGCGTCGTCCGGCATCACGCGGCCCTTCGCGGGGTGCGCGAGGTCGCCGTTGAGGAACGTCCACCGGTCCGGCTGCGTCGTCACCGGAACGAAATAGATCCGGCGGAAATCGAGGAAGTCGGAGATCGCCGCGCCGCTGACTTGCCCGGTGGCGTCGTGGAGAGTCACGTGCCCGGCCACGAGGAAACGATTGAGCTTGAGGTCCATCGAGAACGCATCGCCGGTGACGTAGAATCCGTCGCTCGTGCGGATCCGCACGTTGCCGTCGGCCTCGACCAGGAACTGGTCGTAATAGAAGTCGAGGCGTTTCGCGCTCACGTAGAGGATTGTGCGAGGCGGGGCCGGCGTCGGCGTGACGCTCGCTGCCGGTGTCGCGGCGCGCGCCTCGCGGCAGGCCAGGACGAGCATCAGCATCATGAGCGCCGCCGTAAATGCAATGCGTGGCACGGTCGCAACGCCTTTTGCACGCCGGCTCGCCACTCCTATGCGGGCAGGCACGCGGGGCACGAGCCAGAAGCGAGGGCCAGGCGATGACTCGCATGGTCACCATCGTGATCGATTCGGGTGGCATCGGAGCTCTTGCCGACGCCGCCGAATTTGGGGATGCGCCCGGCGCAGACACGATCGGCAACGTGGCGCGCCGCGTCGGCGGCCTGCGCCTGCCGAACTTCCAGTCCCTCGGGCTGGGCGCACTCGCGCGCATCGACGGAGTGCCCGCGGTCCCTCGGCCGGACGCCCGCGTGGCGCGCCTGCGCGAGCTCAGTCGCGGTAAGGACACGATTACCGGTCACTGGGAGATGATGGGGATCCTCACCGAGGTGCCGTTCCCCACGTACCCCGACGGTTTTCCCGCGGACGTGATCGACGCGTTCACGGCGATCGTCGGTAAACCGCCGCTCGGAAACAGGGCCGCTTCGGGTACCGAGATCATCGAAGAGTTGGGGGCGGCTCACGTCGAGACCGGCAGCCCTATCCTCTATACATCGGCCGATTCCGTCTTTCAGATCGCAGCACACGAGGAGGTCGTGCCGCTGGAGCGTCTCTATGAATGGAGCCGGCGGGCTCGCGAGATGCTCCGGCCGCCGCACGCGGTGAACAGGGTCATCGCCCGGCCTTTCGTCGGCGAACCGGGGGCTTTCCGGCGGACGCCGAATCGTCGGGACTATGCAATCGAGCCGCCTGCGAACCTGCTCGACGAGCTAAGAAGCGGTCACGTCGAGGTGCACGCGGTAGGAAAGATCGGTGACATCTATTGCGGACGCGCGATCACAACGTGGGTTCGAGTGAGGGATGATCGCGATGCGATTGAAAAGACGTTCGCCTTGTTGGAGAGCGTCGACAACGGCTTCATCTTCACGAATCTCAACGACTTCGACTCCAAATACGGGCATCGTCGCGACGTGCGCGGATACGCGCGCGCCCTGGAACGGCTCGACGCGATGCTGCCGGGTCTTCGGGAGCGCCTGCGGACCGGAGACGAGTTGATCTTCACCGCCGATCATGGCTGCGATCCGACCGCTCCGGGATCCGACCATACGCGTGAGTACGTACCGTTTCTGCACGTCGGCCCTCAGCCGGGCGGCGCGCTGGGCGACATCGAGGGTCTCGATTACGTCGGGCGAACCGTCAAACGAGCGCTTTTGAAGTGATGCGATGCAGATAGCGGTTAGCGTCCCCATGGAGCGCCGGGTTCCGACGTCGTGGCCCGGGCTCAAGCGAGCGATCGATGTGCTGTTGGGCAGCCTTCTGCTCGTCGTTACCGCGCCGATCGTGGCGCTTGCCGCGCTTGCGATCGCATGTGTGACGCGCGGAACGCCGTTCTTCGCGCAGGAGCGCGTGGGGATGCACGGCCGGCGCTTCAAGATGTTCAAGCTGCGCACGATGGTCAATGGTGCACACGCCATGCGCCAGAGCGTCATGCACCTCAACGAGCTGGACGGACCGGTCTTCAAGATACGGAACGACCCGCGGCTGCACCCAATCGGCCGCTTTCTGCGCCGCACGAGCATCGACGAGCTGCCGAACCTCCTGAACGTCGTCTTCGGCGAGATGTCCCTCGTCGGTCCGCGTCCGGCGCTCCCCGGCGAGGTGGAGCACTACGACGCGATAGCACTGCGCCGGCTCACCGTTCCCCAGGGCGTGACGTGTTTGTGGCAGATCAATGGCCGCAGCGACGTCTCGTTCGAGCACTGGATGGAACTCGATAATCGCTACGTCGACACGTGGACGCCGCTTGGAGATCTCGCGATCATCCTTCGAACGGTCCCGGCCGTGTTGCGGAGGGATGGAGCGCATTAAGTCCTCGCCGCGACACCTCCGGGTCGTTCCACAGCCCCGCCGTCCGCGTCATCGCATCTCGATCGCGTCGTCCACGTTCTTCATCATGGGGGCGACCTTCGCGTCGACGCTGTTGGGCTTCATGCGCGAGGTCGTCAACGCGCGATACTACGGTACGCGCTGGGAGATGGACACGTTCCTCGCCGCGGCGACGATTCCGACGATTCTGTTCGGCGTCTTCAACGGCGCGCTTGTGAGCGCGCTCGTCCCGACCTTCTCCGAGTACCTCGCGCATCACGAGGAGGACGAGGCGTGGCGCCTCGCGAGCACGACGCTCAACATCCTGGCGGTCGTGCTGACTGCCTGCGCCGTCATCGGATTCTTCACGGCAAGATGGTACGTGCCGTTGATCGCGCACGGCTTTCCGCAGCCGCAGATGGCCGTGGCGATTCGAATGACGCGATGGCTGATGCCGAGCATCGTCACCGTGAGCCTCAGCGGCGTGCTCTCCGCGATGCTCAACGCTTATCACCGCTTTAGGTCCGCCGCCCTCGTGGGCGTCGCAGTCAACGTCGTGACGATTGCCTGCGTCGTGCTGTTGAGCCACGGCATGGGCATCTACGCGCTCGTCGTGGGAACCGTCCTGGGTCTGACCGCCCAGATGCTGGTGCAGCTGCCGTCCTTCCTCTCGATCGGCAAGTATCGCCCGACGATCGATCTCACGCACCCGGGCCTGCGCAAGATCTGGGTGCTGCTCGGCCCCATCATGGTCGGTTCTGCCGCGGGGCAGCTGGCGTTATTCTTCGATCGCTTCTTCGCCTCGACGCTGGCGCCGGGATACATCGCCGGCATGAATTATGCCACCAAGCTCGTCAACTTTCCGCAGCAGATCTTTGCAGCGGCGATCGCAACCGTCATCTTTCCGCTGTTGGCGGCGCAATTCGCTCGCGAGAACCGGCGGGGAGTCGCGCGCAGCGTCGTCACGGGGCTGCGGCTCGTCAACTTCATCACGATACCCTCGGCGTGTGCGCTCATCATCCTCGCCCATCCGATGGTGCAGGCGCTCTTCGAACGCGGCACGTTCGAAGCGAGCGCCACCGATCTGACTGCCGGACTGCTGCCGTACGCGGCGGTGGGCCTCGTCGCGCTCGCGGCAAACGTCGTGCTAACGCGCTGCTGCTTTGCCTGCCGCGAGACCGTCTGGCCCGTGACCGTCTCGGTGGTGACGGTCGTGCTCAACGTCTTGCTATCCCTCGTGTGGCTGCCGAGCCTCGGCGCGCGCGGCCTGCTGCTGGCAAACTCGACGAGTCAAACCGTGCAGGCGCTGCTCTTGCTGATGCTCACCGCTCGGCTCGTCGCGGGCATCGACTGGGGCGTGCTGCTTGCCTCAACAGGCAAGGTCGTCGTGAGCTCGCTTGCAATGCTCGCCGCGCTGGGATGGATCGGCGCCCTCGGCGTGACGCCCGAACCGTCGCTGGCATCGCGCGCGTGGTTCCTATTCGGACAGATCGCAATCGGCGGCACGGTATTCGTTGCGGTCGCGCGCATGCTTGGTGTCGAAGAGCTTGATCTGGCGTGGCGGACGATCGTCGCGAAGTTCGAGCGCAATCTCGTCAGCCCACCGGAAAATCGGGAGGCGCCGATCGCGTAGCCGGCTACGCGACTCGACGCGACTTATTGACTAGAATCAATTTTTTCCGGGCAGGCTGGTCCTCCGCGGAGAGCCAACGTTCCTCGCCCATGCTCTCGGTGCTCATGCCTGCTTATAACGAGGCTAGTTCGATTGCCGAAAACGTGTGCGAGACCGTGGAAACGATGCGCGATCTCGGCATCGACTTCGAGATCGTCGTAGTAGACGACGGCAGCCTGGACGGCACGCACGCGGCCGCGAGCCATGCGCTGCGCGCGTGGCCGGACCACGTGCGCGTCGTGCGCTGCACGCGCAACGAGGGAAAGGGGAACGCGCTCACGTGCGGCTCGGCGTACTCCCGCGGCGACTACGTGGCGTTCTTGGACGCCGACATGGACCTGCATCCGGAGCAGCTCGCCGACTTCTTCGCCATCATGAACGATCGTAAAGCCGACGCCGTCATCGGGTCGAAGTTTCATCCGCGGTCGAAGGTCGACTATCCGCTCACGCGGCGCGTCTACAGCTTCTTTTACTACCTGTTGGTGCGCACGCTTTTCGGGCTGCCGGTGCGTGATACGCAGACCGGCATCAAGCTCTTCAAGCGGGAAGTCCTCGATAAAGTGCTCCCGCGCATCCTCGTGAAGCGATTCGCGTTCGATCTCGAGCTCCTCGCGAACGTGCATCACTTCGGCTATCGGATCGTCGAGGCGCCGGTCACGCTCAACTTTCAGCGCGTGTCCAGCCGGGTTCGCCTGCCCGCGGTGTGGAACGTCTTTCTCGACACATTAGCGATATTCTATCGAATGCGGATCCTCCATTATTACGATCGGTTGGAGCGCCCTCCGGCCCAGGCCGATTTCGCCGCGAGCTCACACGAAATCGTCGTTCCGGTCGCCATTAGAGACTAAGCGTACCTTGCCACCGGGTTCGGCGTTGGTGCTTCTGCTGCCAGGGCTCGGGGATGCGCTGGCCGCGAGTCCGCTGCTGCGCGGCCTCACCGCGGATGCATGGATCACCGACGTACTGACGTGGCAGCCGGCCGTCACCGAGTACGTGCGCGCGCTCCGCATCGCGCGAGAGGTAGCCGAACTGCCGCTGCGGCCCAGTCCCGCGGCGTTGCTGACGAACATCAGCCGCATGCGCCGCCGGCATTACGATCTCTGCATTCTGCCCTTTCCCGCGACGCGCTGGCAATACGCATTCGTCGCACGCGCCGCCGGCGCGAAACTGCTCTGCATGCACCGGTACGGCGGAGCGTCGAGTGCGATCGCCGGCACGGCGCGCACCACCCTCGTACCGCTTCGCGGCGGGCACCGTATTGCGGAAAACCTGAGGATGGCGCGGGTGTTGGGTCTGACGCAATCGGCGGACGATCTCAAATATTGGATGCCGGCGAGCTGGCGCGCCGAGCCTGTTACGGGGACCTTAGGAATTCATCCGGGCTCGATGGCCTACAAGGGCAACGAATCGAAGCGTTGGCCCTACGAGCGCTTCGTCGCCTTGGCGCGACTGCAAGCCAAGCGCGGCCGGCGAGTGCGCTTCTTTCTGGGGCCGCAGGAACCAAACGAGGCGGCCCGAGCGGAGCAAGATTTTCGCGGCGTCGAGGGAATCAGCATTGTCCGCGAGCCGCTCGCGCGGGCCGCGCGGCGACTGGCGGAATGCGAGGTCTTCGTCGGCAACGATGCCGGTTTCAGTCATCTCGCGTCAGGACTCGGTGTAAAAACCTTGGCGCTCTTCGGTATGACGAGCGAAGTACGAGGAGCTCCAATCGGCGCGACGGTCGCGTTGCGCCCGTCGCTCTGCCCGGCCTGTCACGACGAGGGTTCGCGCGGTTTTCAATGCGTTCGGCGGCTCGATTTCCGCTGCATCCTGCGCGACATCGAGTTCGACGACGTCAGCGAGCAGATCGATCGGCTGTTCGATGTGCCGGAGGTTCATCAAGAGTTGACGTTGGAAGGGCCGTTCAGGCTTTACGGAAAGGCATATTCGTGACAGGTCGGTCGGGTCGGCGATGAAAGAGCAAACCGTACGAGCACC
>JAFAJV010000023.1 GCA_019235995.1 Vulcanimicrobiota bacterium | reverse complement strand
CTGATCAAGCCGCAGGGCTGGATCCTGACGGCGGTCGCGCTGCTCGCATCGAGCGCTCCAGCGCGCGTGTGGCTCGCCGCGTGCGGCGCGCTCGGCATCTGGGCACTGCACGACGCAGTCTTGTGGAACCGCGCGCTCCTCGCCCCGGCGAGCGCCACGACCGGAGGCGCGTTCGGCTCGACGATCCTCGCGCACGGCATCCCGGCGCTCGCGCTCCTCGACCGCGTCGCGCTCGCGGCGTCACCGTTCGCCGTCGTTGCCTTTTGCGCTGCGTTGCTCGGACCCGCGCTCGCCGCCGATCGGCGCGTGGGATGGGCGGCGCTCGCTTCGGCGCTGCTCTTCTTCATGCTGCCGTTCGGCTACAGCACGTGGGTCGCGCAGCTCGCAACCGGTGCGTCGCTGCGTTTGGCCGCGCCGGCGATAGCGGCCGGCGCGGTGATCCTGACGCGACCCGCACGGCGCCGCGCCGGCATCGTCACCGCGCTGCTGATCGCGGCGACGCTCTACGGCGCGTGGATCGTCTTCGCCGTCTTCTGGAACGACGGCCTCACGCGCCTCGCGCTGCCGATCGCCCTGCTCGCCGTCGCGTTGTCCGTCGCGGCCCACCGGCGCCACGCCGCGTGGGCGTACGCCGCGGCATTCGCAGTCACCGTTGTCGCGACGGCCTATCTTGCCGGGCGGCATCCGCTCGATTACTACGCCGACGCGTTGCGCGTAGGCTCCAAGACGCCGGGAATATACCGGTCGATCCAAATCCACCAACCGCCCGCGCTCGGCGGGCTGGGGCTGCGCCTCGGCGTGGTCAACGTCGTCTCACCCACGACGCGGACCGTCGATCTGTCGGACTCCGGCGCCTGCGCGCAGGCGCGGCGCGACAACCTGCTGCTCGCGGCGGTCGCCGAGACCGACCTGCCGCCGGAAGCCAACGCGCAGCGGATGCGCGCCGCGCGCGTCTGCGGAGAGATCCTCTACGATGACGGCATCGGCGTCATGGCCGTTCCAGCTGCGCCTTGATCCAGGGGGCCGCGAAGTAACGCCAGAGGATCTTGATCAGCGCGGCGGCCGGAATCCCGAGGATCAGGCCGGGAACCCCGAAGAGCTCCCCGCCCGCGAACACCGCGAACAACGATGTGATCGGCGAGACGCCCACCGAATGACCCATGATCTTAGGCACGAGCACGTAGTCGCTGATCCGCGCCATGCCGAACATCACGACCTGCACCCATACGATCATCGCGAGGCCCTGGGGCGCCGACATCGGGATGGCAATCAGCTGGGCGATTAGCATTCCGACGATCGGGATCGCATACGCCACGCCGGAAATAATGCCGACGATCAGAGAGAACTTGAACCCGAGGATAGCGGTCACGACCGCGATCACCGCGCCCGTGATTGCACTGACGATGACCTGCCCCGAGATATAGCTGCCGAAAAGTTCGGTCACCTCGGCCGCGAGCTTGCGTGCGGTCTGGCGCTTCTGCGGTGGAAACAGGGCGGTAAAGCTCTCGGCGATCTGGGTGTCGTTGAGCAAGAAGAAGATCGACAGCACGATCGCCGCAAACGCGATGAACAGTCCGGTGGCAGTGTTTACCGCGATCGCGCCGACCGACGCCAGCGCTCCGCTGATGAAGCCCGACATTTGCGTTGCGCCGATCTTTCCGAAGTTCAGTCCGTAGGCCGGCAGCTTGAGCGTCGGAAAGTGCTGCTCGAGCGAGCTCTCTAGGCCGATCAGCCAGCCCTGGCCGGCACTCGCGAACGCGGGGATGTTCGCGACGAGCAGTTGCGTCTGGCTGACCGCGAGCGGCACGACGATCACGAGGAAGACCGTCACGAGCACGAGGAGCCCGAAGAACACGATCGTGACCGCAATCGGCTTCGACATTCGGCGCTCCAGCCGCGCGACGATCGGCTGCACGCCGAATGCGATGAAGGCGGCGATCACGAAGATCGAGATCGTCCGTGGTATGTGCGCGGCCAGCCACAGCGCAATCGCTGCGAGCACGACGCCGCCCGCAATCCAAGCGATGCGGCGCCAGAGATCGCCGCTTACAGCGGTTTGCACAGCAGACGACGCTCGGTGTGATAGCCTCCTCGATCGTAGAGGCGGCGCGCTTCCGCATTATCCTCGGTGACCATGAGTGCCATATACGGTAGACCCCGCCGTCTCGCCTCATCCTCGGCGGCGGCGAGGAGGGCGGCGCCGACGCCGGCTCCGCGGCTGTCGGGCTCCACGGCCATGTACGCGACGAAACCCTGGGGCAGCGCGGTCACCTCGTCGGGGAGCGTGTCGAGGAGCAGCAGGAAGCCGACGCGCCGCTGCGCGCGCTGCGCGATCAGCGTCACGTGCGATTGATCGTCGACGATGTCGCACAGCCGGTCGAAGGCGGCGCGCACGGCGGGCTCGCTCGCGCGGCGCAACGCGCCGACGCTCGACATCGCGCAACGCCTTCCGAGCCGCCGCACGAAGACGCGGTCGGCGGCGGCCGACTCTCCCGTCTGCTGCGCGACGCGCACGCGCAGCGTCACGCGCGGCGCGAGCCGGGATCGCTGATCGGCTCGCCCGCGCGGCAGAGCGGACACTCGCTTTTCTCGTACGACTGCAGCGGCAACTCGAGCAGCGCATGGAAAGGGATCGCTTTGTCATCCTGAGCGGTATCGAAGGACGAGCCACGCGTTACGATCGCGCCGATGCCGGCGACGTTCGCGCCGTGACGCCGCACGAGGTCGACGACCTCGCCGACGGAGAGGCCCGTCGTCACGACATCCTCGACGACCAGCGCGCGATCCGATGGCGACAGACTGAAGCCGCGGCGCAGCACCGGCTCACCGTCCTCTTTCTCCACGAAAACGGCTTTGACGCCCAAATGGCGTGCCACCTCGTAACCCAGCAGAATTCCGCCGACGGCCGCGCTGACGACGATCGTCGGCCGCTGGGGGCGAAAGTGCTGCGCGATCGCGCGGGCGACCGGCTCGAGGATCGCGGGATCCTCGAGGATGCGAAACTTCTGCACGAAGCGGTCGCTGTGGCGCCCGGAACTCAGGCGGAAGTGGCCCTCCAGCAGCGCGCCGCGTCGCATCAGCTCCGAGCGGACGTCGATCTCCTCGGCGCTCACGCCCGAACGCTCATCTCCTCGAGAATCGACTGTACGGCCGCCACCGGATCATCGGCATCCACGACGGGTCGGCCGACGACGAGGTAGTCCGAGCCCGCGGCAACGGCCTGCGCCGGCGTCGTCACGCGCTTCTGATCGGCGTGTGCGCTTCCAACCGGGCGGATTCCCGGCGTCAGCGTGAGGAAGTGGTCGCCGAAGAAGCGCTTGAGATCGCGGACTTCCTGCGCGCTGCAGACGACGCCCGCGCAGCCGGCGTCTCGCGCGAGCGCGGCCAACCTGATCGCGTTCTCGCCCGGTCCGCCTTGCAGGCCGAGCTCGTTGAGATCTTCCGGCGCGATGCTCGTCAGCAGCGTGACCGCCAGCACGTGCGGGGGATTGACGCCCAGCTCCCCGGCGCGCTCGCCGGCCGCATCGACCGCGGCGCGCATCATGTCGAGGCCTCCGAGCGCGTGCACGTTGACGAGCCGCACGTTCGGCCGCACCAGGTGCACCATCGCCGCCGCGACGGTGCGCGGAATGTCGTGCAGCTTCGCATCGATGAACACCCGCACGTCGCGCGCCTCGCAATACGCGAGGATGCGCTCCGGATATCCGAAGAGTCCCTCGAGCCCGACCTTGACGATGACGTCGAGCTCGTAGAGTTGATCAACGAGCCGTTCGGCTCGTTCCGCGCTCGGCACGTCCAGCGCGACGATCAGCTGCGCCATCAGCGAGCCGTCATCCCTCGTCGCCTTCGTATTGATCTGCAGTCGAGAGCGCAAAGTTCGCCTTGCCGACGATCTCGTCGAGCGACGCGAGATCTCGCCGGGCGAGGTAGTCCTGGAGCTCCGCGGAGATGCGCTCCGGGATGCGCGGGTCCGTGAAATTTGCGGTGCCGATCGAGATCGCGGAAGCCCCCGCGAGGAAGAACTCGAGGGCGTCGGTCAGGTTCTCGATGCCGCCTTGCCCGATGATCGGAATGCCGACCGCCTGCGCGATCTCGTAGACCGCGAGAACCGCGATCGGACGGATCGCCGGCCCAGACAAGCCGCCCGTGATGTTTCCCAGTCGCGGGCGCCACGTCTCGACGTCGATCGCCATGCCGCGCACGGTGTTGATGACGGCCAGCGCATCGGCGCCGGCCGCCTCGGCCTCGCGCGCGACCGTAACGATGTCCGTTACGTTGGGAGACAGCTTGACGATCAGCGTCTTGTCCGTCGTGGCGCGCGCGGCCCGAACGACCTTCGACGTCAACGCGGGATCGCAGCCGAACGTCTCGCCCTCGCTCGCCACGTTGGGGCAGGACACGTTCAGCTCGACCGCCGCGATCTCGTCGCGCGCCGCAAGACGCTCGCAGAGATACGAATAGTCGTCCACCGAGAACCCTGCGACGCTCCCGACGATCTTGCAGGGACGCCCGGCGTACTTGTGCAGCTCGCGCGCGAGGTACCAGTCGATGCCGGGATTCTGCAGTCCGATGGCGTTGAGCATCCCCGCCGGCGTATGGACGAGCCGCGGCGTCGCGTTGCCCAGGCGCGGCAGCCGAGTGACGCTCTTGAGCACGATCGCCCCGATCCTGCCGAGGTCGGCGAAGGGCGCGTACTCCTCGCCGCTCCCATAGCAGCCGCTGCCCATCAGCGTGGGATAGGCGAGCTCCAGCTTTCCGAGCGTGACGGCGATCTTCGGCAGGGTCACCATCGAAGCTCGTCGGCCCAGAAGACGGGGCCCTCCTTGCAAATGCGCGCGTACAGGACGTCGCTGCCGCCGAGCTCCGGCGGCGGGAAGCTCGGTGCCTGCGCGCTGCGCGCGGAGATCGGCACGACGCAGCCCCAGCATCCGCCGACGCCGCATCCGAAGGTCTCTTCCAGCGATAGCTGCGCGCGCACGCCGCGCTCGGCGGCGACGCGAGCCACGCTGCGCAGCATCGGCGAGGGACCGCAGGCGTAGATCGTTTCCGGCGCCGGCGCGCCGGCCAGGGCGTCGGTCACGTATCCACGCCGGCCCAGCGTCCCATCGTCCGTCGTCACAATCAGCTCGCAGCCCGCATCCGCAAAGCGTTGCGCGTCCACGAGCAACTCCCTGGTTCGCGCGCCATAGAAGAGACGAACGCGGGCGCCGCCGCCGAGAAGCGTTCGCGCGCACAACAGCACCGACGCGATGCCGACGCCGCCGGCGACGATTGCGACGTCGCGCGCGCCGCCGGAACAATCGAAGCCGTTCCCGAGCGGTCCGAGCACGTCGAGGCGGTCGCCTTCGCGCAACTCGCTCAACTCTCGCGTGCGCCTGCCCGTTATAAAGAAGAGGATGCTCGCGAGCTTGCCTTCCGCTTCGTAGATGGCGAGCGCGGTCGCAGCCGACGAAGCGGCGGGCGGAATCGCCATGAGGTATTGACCGGGACGCGTCGCCCGCGCGAGCTCGGGCGCTTCCAGCGTCGTCACGATGACGCCGGGCGCGAGAACCCGGCGTCCGATCACGGTGGTCGCGTGAACGCGGGCATGCAGGTTAGCCGTCGCCATGATCACAGGCTATTTTCTGCAAATTCTTAGAAAAATCTCTGAAAACCGGTGCACGCCCTTGCTCCCTGAGCCGTTATACTGTATAGAGAGCGTAAATAATAGGGGAAAGGAGGGTCCGCAGATGGCAGGTCTTATCGTCTTCAAATCGCTAGCCGACGCACTCAGAGCGGGCTATCAGGTTTACGATCGGACTGCGGACGGTTATCTGGTCAGGACTCGCACGGCTGCCGGCTGGGCGATGGCCTTGGTGTCCTGCAAGTAATATCGTCTTCGTCTTATTTACAAGGTTAACGCCGCCGGTAAACTCAACCGGCGGCGTTAAATTTTGTCGGCCCGGATCGCGCGATGCTAGCGGTAGTCCGGCGGCGATGCGGGCTTCTCGATTTCCGGTGTGGCTCCGGGCCGCCAGCCGCCGTATGTCGGCCCCGGCGGCATGCCGCTATTCGGCGCGCTCTCTTGCGCCGAGGCGCTCGAGCCCGCATCCGCCGGCCCAAAGCGCTGGCGGACCGTTTGGGGACCGAACTGCGCGCCGCTCAGCACGGCACCGACGATCTGCGCGATGCCCACGAACATCGGAATCAGTCCGCCCAAGAGCCACGGACCGTAGACGTACTGCCCGTCGCTGCGATAACCGATGAAGCCCAGCCCGATGAGCAGCGCGAACCCGATGAACGCAACCTGGATGCCTCGGCGCAGCTGTTGTTGCGCGTACATATCCGGCTCGTGCAGGTACTGATTCGGCGCGACGCCGGGCGGTGAGGCATTCGGCGTCCAGCCGTACTTCATGGCCTTTCGCATCTCGCGCGCGTTCGGCGGCGGCACGATGCCGCGGCGCAGCATCTCCATTCGCTCTTGATGCGCGAGCACGCGGGATATGATCCATGCGGCAACCGGCGCTCCGAAGATGAAGAATATCGCGGCCAGGGGGATGAGATCGCTATAGTCTATCACTGTAGGCTTGCTCCGTTGGTATAAATGTGAATCGATCCGTCGGACGTGCCGACTGTCATTTTCGCGGTGCCGTCGCCGAGGCGGATCGTGCGCGCGGCGGAATCGTCGCGCTCTTGAGACACGCCGTCCACGACGATGCTTCCATCGCTCGTCGAGGCGTTGATGGTGACGTCGGCGCTGGGCGGGACATGGACCCGAACCGAGCCGTCGTCCGTGTGCAGCGTCGCATCCGGATGGGCTCCGACCAAATTCAATCCGTCGGCCACGATGCGGCCGTCGTGCGTCGTCGCGGCGAGCGACTCCACCGCGACGTTTTGCAGCGAGAGGTGGCCGTCCAGCGAATCCATCGCGAGCCGAGCGCCGCGCACATTGGTGGCCTCAACGTACCCGTCGCTGCTGTGGGCGTCCACGGTGCCCTGGAGGTCGGCGAGCGTGATGTGGCCATCCATAGACCGGACGCTCACGCCACCGGTGATCCCGCTGACGTCGGCGCCCGAGCAGCGGGCGATCTCGAGGCGCGATGCGCGCGGCACCTCCACCTCGATCCGTTCGTTGCTAAAGCCGAAGACGTCGATGGAGAGGTGGCCGGTCGAGGGGCGCTCGATTCGCACGCCGTCGCTCGTGCGGCTGACGTGAAGCTGGGGATAGGCGCCGCTGGAGAAGACGGCCCCGCGCATCTCAGTCAGGTCGCGCACGTGGACGAGCCCGTCGTTCGAGATCGTCACGCCGACGCGCGACTGCTCGTCGTCGACCACGACGTGGGGCGCATCGCCGGCCGCGACCGGCGCCTGCGCCACCGGCGTGAAGTCGACGTGATGCATGCCGGACGCGAAGGTCGTTCCGCCGTGACTGACCGCGTACACGGCCATCCCGACGATCAGGACTTCGGCGGCGATCAGCATCGCCACGACCGAGGCGCGGCTCATTTAGAGCCTGGGCCCCCAGCCGTCGAAGGTGGGGCGCAGGGACTGCGCGGAGTCCCACCTGTCGGTCGGCAGCGTCGGCGGAGCGCTCTCCGGCCGGCTGCCGCCGGGAAGGGTCTTCTTTGGAATGGTTGTCATCGCTGCGTTGATCCTCCGTGAAATTTCCTGCCCTAGTTACGCCGCGCGGACCGCCATGTTTCGAGACGAGGCCACGGGACGGCCCCGAAACAATCCGCGCGCGCCGCGCGTACGAAGGGCGTGTCGGCAGTCTTGCTGGAGGAGCCCCGCCCACGGGTGAAAGCGGAGCCAGAGGACGGCAACCTGGTCGCGCTGACCCTTCGGGGCAACCCGGAGGCGTTCGCGACGCTCGTGGAGCGTTACGACCGCGCCGTCTACCATCTAGCCTACCGAACGCTACACGACGTCGAGGAAGCGCGCGATGCGACGCAAGAGGCCTTTTTCAAAGCTTTTCGCAGTCTACGAACCTTCAAGCCGGGATCGAAATTCTCGACCTGGATCTTCGCCATCGCGTATCACGCCTGTTGCGATCGGCTCAACCGGCGCAAGCGATATGCGAGCGAGGAGCTGCCGGAGCGTGCCGACCCTGCGCCGGGCCCCGAGCAGCAGGCGATCGCCCTCGATCAGGCCGCTCGGCTGCGCGCCGCGATCGACGCGCTCCCCGAGAAGTACCGCACGGTCATTACGCTCTTCCATCTCCAAGGCAAACAGTACGACGAGATCGCGAACGTCCTCGGCCTGCCGATGGGTACAGTGAAGACGCACTTATTTCGCGCGAAGGAGCAGCTACGCAGGCTTCTGGGCGAAATGGAGGTAACGGAATCATGAACATGGACGACAACGCGCTGGACCAGGCCCTCTTCGCGCTCCCTCTGGAGGAGCCGCCGGCCGGCTTGCGCGCCTCGATCCTGCTCGCGACGGCCTACCGCCCAAGCCCGGCGTTTTCGTTCCTCGAGCTCGCGCTGCTGGGGGCGCTCGGAGCGGTCGGCATCTGGCTGTTCGTTCTGCTGGCCCTAGGTGGCGGCACGCTCTTCTTCCACACCCTGCAAACCATCGGTGCATTCGCCTCGCGAGCCTTGTCCAGCCCGGCGACGCTGGCGTGGCTTGCCGCGGGCGGAGCGACCGCGCTCTGGCTGTCACTTTTCACCGGATCCCAACCGCTCGTGGTGGCGCCGCACAGGTCCGGACGGAGGGCCAGCCGATAATCCCTCTTCATGGAGAAACGGCAAACGCCGGAGCGGCGCCCATATAGGATCCTGGTCGTCGAGGACGACGCGGCCATCAGCCGCGTCCTGCAACTCGAGCTCGAGCACGAACGGTACGAAGTCGACGTAGCGCGCGACGGCCTCTCCGGTTTGGAGAAGGCGCTCAAGGAACCCGACCTCGTCATCCTCGACCTGATGCTCCCGCGCATGGACGGCATCGAGGTCTGCAAGCGCATCCGCGCCAAGAGCCGCGTGCCGATCATCATGCTGACCGCGCGCGACCGCGTGCCCGACCGCGTCGCCGGCCTCGACGTCGGCGCGGACGACTACGTTACGAAGCCGTTCTCCACCGAGGAACTGCTCGCGCGCATCCGCGCCCGCCTGCGCGAACGGACGCCGCAGGGCAACGTGATCGAATACCGCGACGTCGTGATGGACCGCGACCGCCACGAAGTCCACCGCGGCGGAAAGCCGATCGCGCTCACCGCCAAGGAATACGCGCTGCTCGAATACCTGCTCTTGCATCGCAACAAGGTCCACACCCGTGACGAGCTTTTCAACGGCGTCTGGGGCAGCGATTTCCTCGGCGACTCCAACCTGATCGACGTCTACGTCCGGTATCTGCGCGGAAAGATCGACGACGGATTCGAGGACAAGCTCATCACGACCGTGCGAGGCGTGGGCTATACCATAAAGGATTAGGGGCGCCCCGATGTCCCTGAAGTGGAAGATCGCGCTGGGGTATTCCGCGCTGCTGATCGTCGCGATGACCGTGATGAGCGGCATCATCGTCTGGCGATTTCAGCAGATTCTGTACGATCAGGCGGCGACGAGCGTGAACGCGACGATGCGAGCGATCGTGCAGTTCGCGCAGCAGTCCGCGACGCCGTTCTCGCTCGAGGACTCCTCCGCCGGCACGCTGCAGTTTCTGTTCAACAGCAGCAACCTCACCACGTGGAACTCCGCTAACAGTTACGTTCAGGTGGACTCCAGCAACGGCTACCCGCTCGCGAAGACGGCCAACCTCGGCTCGCTGACGATCCCGTCGAATCCGAGGCTTTCGGCGACGCACGACGTCGCCTTCCGCCAGGTCACGCTCGGCGCGCGCTCCTTCCTCGTCGAGGATCGTTATTTGCGCGAGGGCGCGAGCGCGGCGATCATCCACGTCGCGGAGCCGCTCGACACGCTGCAGCGCACGTTCGCGAGGGCGCGCGAGGCGATCGCGATCGTGTTGGGAGCGACGGCCGCGGCGGTCCTCGCGCTTTCGATCGTGATTGCGTCACAGGCGACGACGCCGATCAACGAGCTCTCGCGTGAGATGCGCGAGATCAGCTCCGACCGTCTCGGCATCGTGGCCGGAAAGGGCGCGATCGACGGGCGCCGGCAGCCGCGGCTCGGACGCGACGAGGTCGGGCGACTCGCGCAGAGCTTCAGCGATCTGCTGGCGAGGCTGGGCGAGGCCTTTGCCCGCGAGCGCCAGTTCATCTCCGACGCGTCGCACGAGCTCAAGACGCCGCTGACCTCGATCAACGCCAACGCGCAGATGCTGCTCCGCTGGGGCGATCAGGAGCCGGCGATTCGCCGCGAGAGCCTGGAGACGATCGTGCGGGAGAGCGGCGATCTCGCCGGCATGGTCAACGGCATGCTGACGCTCGCCAAGGCCGACCGCGGCGACGAGCTTCCGAAGGAGCCGCTGTCGCTCGCGCAGATCGCAAGCGAGGTCTCGCAGAACGCCGCGCCGCGCGCCGCCGAGAAGGGGATTGCCCTGCGCTTCAGCCATGCCGGAACGCCGATCGTCTACGGAGATCCCAACCTGCTGCGCCAGCTCGTCGGCAATCTCGTGGACAACGCGATCAAGTTCAGCGAGCGCGGCAGCGTCGACGTCGCCGTGGGGGAGAACCGCGGGTCCGCCTGGGTCGATGTGACCGATACCGGCCCCGGAATCCCCGAGCCGGAGCTGCCGAACATCTTTCAACGCTTCTATCGTGCGGACAAGGCGCGCTCGCGCGATGTCCCCGGGACGGGCCTCGGATTGGCGATCGTGCGCTCGATTGCCCGCGTCCACGGGGGAGAGGCATCGGTCAGCAACTCTCCGGGGGGAGGCGCGCGATTTCGGGTCGTCTTACCGCGCGTCCAGCCTCCGTTCACCTAGCTTTCATGTTGGGTGCGCCGCACTCTCGATACAATCGGTTCGTGCGCGAAATCCTGAGTCGAGGGGCGATCGCGATGCTCCTCGCCTCGCTATCCTGGCTGATCCTCGCGGCGCCCGTGCGCGCCGACGAGCAGTATGACGTCGGCCCCTCGGCAGTGCTCAACGTGCGCCTCAACCGCGGCAACCTCACCGTTCAGACCTGGGATCGGCCACAGGTACAAATTCAATCCGACGAGCCGCTCGCCGTGCAGCATCTTCCGCCCGCGCAAGTGCAGGAGCCCAAGCAAGTTCAGATCTCGTCGGAACGGGTTGCGACGGAGCATGGTCCGGTGACGCTGCCGGCCGAGACCTTCGTGCTGCCCGACATCCCAGGCGCGCAGCACGACGCGATCGTCGCGCGCGGCGCGGGCAATGTTACCATCACGATCCCGCGCAACACCGGCATGGTGATCGCTCACGTTCGCGCGGGTCACCTGACGCTCAACGGTTACCACGGCATCTTCGTCGCCCACACGCGCATGGCGGGGATCGACCTCAACGGCGTGGGAGGCACCGGCTTCGTCGAATCATTGCGCGGCAAGGTCGTCGCGAGCAACTCTTCGTTCGATCGCCTGCGAATGCGCACGGCTACTGGAAACATGCTGTTCGTCGGCTGCACGTCGCATCAGATCCAAGCGACCAGCACGTACGGGTCGATCGTCTACGACAACGGACACTTTCAACCCGGGCTCGCGCGCTTCGAATCCGATCACGGAAACGTCGCGCTCGGCGTTCGCGGCGGCGCGCAGATCGGCGCTCACAGCGGCGCCGGCCACGTCGTCTCGAGCTTCCACACCGAGGCGCACGTACAAGGCAATCCTACGACGAAACAGGCGACGGTCGAGGGCGGCGGCCCGGTGGTCACGGCGACGTCGAAGAACGGCTCGGTCTACCTCTACAGCGGATCCATGGACCAGCACCCTCACGTGCGTCAGGAGCTAAGCGGGAGCACTAACCTCCCGACGGCGCGCACTCCGAGCGCCGCCCCGCCTCCGCCGCACGAGCAGCCGTTCCAGCGCTTCAACCGGCTGCGCCAGCCGCCGCCGCGACCTCCGTTTCGACGTCAACCGTAAGCCCGTCGTACGCAGCGATTGCGCGCAGCCCCAGCTCGTCTTCGAGGCGCTGCGCGAGCTTCGGTGGGTCGGCCTCGAGCATCTTCGTGCCGAAGTGCTGGAAGATCGCGACCTTCGGGCGGACCTCGGCGACGACGTGACGCGCGCCCTGCCACGTGAGGTGGTCGACGTTCATCTCGTCGCGGTAGCGCAGGACGTTGACGATCAGCACGTCCGGCTTGCTGCTCGCGTAGTCGGCGGCGAGGCCGTCGAAGTATCGGCCGCACGGCAGATACGAGACGCGTAGGCCGTCGTGGACGAAGTGCAGACCGTGCGTCTGCACGGCGTGCACGTGGCGCACGGACGTATAGAGATCGACGCCGCCGATGCGATATGGCCCGCTGCTGGGCTCGAGGTGCACCAGCCGTTCCACGAAACGCCGCGCGTAGGGCAGCACGACCGGCTCGTCCTCGAAGGCGTCGGCCGGGGCAAAGACGGCGCCGCGCCGGCGGAAGCCTCCCGATGTCATCGCCTCGATCAGCACATTGACGTCGCTCGAATGATCGAGATGCTTGTGCGAGAGCACGATCGCCTCGAGCTCGCGAGGATTGCAGGGCGGCACATGGCTCAGCGCGCGCACGAGCGCGCCCGGGCCGGGATCCACGTGAATCTGGGTCTCGCCGAGGCGCATCCACATCCCGCCGGAAGCGCGCAGCTGCCGGGCGACGACGAAACGCGCGCCGCCGCTGCCGAGGAATAGGATCGAGCTAGGCAAGCACCGGGAGCTTTTGAAACGAGCCGCCCAGCACGGTCGCCGACGGCCGGCCGAGCCAGCGCTCGAGCACCGTCGCATACACGCTGCGAAAGTCTACCGTGTAGCGGACGTTGCCCATGTTGGTGGAACGCAGGTCGGGCAGCGTCCCGTACAGGCCGCCCTTTACGCCGCCTCCGATCAAGAACAGCGGCGAGGCCTCGCCGTGGTCGGTGCCGCGGCTGCCGTTCTCTTCGATGCGGCGGCCGAACTCGCTGAACGTCAGCGTCAGCACTCGCCGGTCGTTTCCGTGCGCGGCGAGATCTTGGTAGAATGCCCCGATCGCGTCGGAGAATTGAGCCAGGAGCCGGTTCTGCGTCGCCACCTGGTTGACGTGCGTGTCGAACGATCCGTGCTCGACGTAGATGGCCTTCGTTCCGAGGTTGCTGCCGACAATCTGCGCCGCGAGCGCGAGGCTGCGTCCGAGCGGCGTCGCCGGATAGGATGCCTTGGCGACGTAGCCGGCGACGAGCCGCGGCAGCTCCTCGGAGCTGCGCTGCGCGTTTCCCTCGACCTCCATCACGTGCGCCAGGTAGGGCGAGTCGAACGGCAGGCGGCGGTCGCGCGACCCCGCCCAAAACGCCTTGCTGGCGAGGGCGTTGCGGTCCGCGGCCATCGCGTACTGATCGAGTGCCGGAATCGCGGGAATGTCCGTCCGGTCCGAGACGAGCACCTCGGGCAGCACCCTCGATACGGCCACACCCTTGAAGAGATTATCGCGCGAGAGCGAGGCGTCGTCGAAGTAGCGGCCGAGCCAGCCCGTATGCTCGTAGCGGTCGGGCGCCGCGGTCTGCCAGATCTCGGTCGAACGAAAGTGTGAGTGATCCGGGTCGGGATAACCGACCCCCTGAATGATGGCCACCATTCCCCTGTCGTAGAGCGCCTTCAAGGAGCGCATCCCGGGGTTCAGGCCGACGCTCGCGTCGATCGTCAGCACGTCGCCGCGCGCGATCGCGAGGCCCGGGCGCACGCGGTAGTACTGCTCGTCGCCGTGTGGGACGACGCAGTTCAGCCCGTCGTTCCCTCCGGCGAGGTTGACGACGACCAGGCAGCGATCCGAACCGCCGGGCAGGCCCGGCAGCGGCGCCTGTGCGAGCGCCTTCGCGAAGACGTGCTCCGGATTGGCGACGACGGCCAAGCCCGAGGCGGTTGCAAGCAAAAAATTTCGGCGCTTCATTAGTTCAACTGATATGCCGGAGTGGCCATCGCCAGGTAAGCGGCTCCGCTGACGCGTTGGCCGTAGTTCTCCGCCGAGAGCGACGGCAGCGCCGCGCTTCCCGCTCCACCCAAGTAGCTCTGGAGCTCGAACAGCGATGCGGGCGCGACGTCGCCTTGCAGGATCGTATCCGCGAGCTCGCGCGCGGCGCTCGTCGACTGCAGCGGGAGGCCGTGCAGCCACGAGGAGTCGGCCAGCGTCTGCGATCCGAGCAGCCGCGTCAGGAAATTCTGACGCGCGATCATCGTGCCGCTGGTCAGCCAGTTCTGTCCGCCGGGCCAGCCTGCGACGGTCGGCGGAAAGAAGAGCCGCTGGCCCATCTGCTGCAGCGCGGGAAGCGCGGCTTCGTCGATCTGCTTCAGGCCCAGCGTCTTGTAGGTGCCGACGACGAACTCGACGGGACTCTTGACGAGCGCCCGATAGGCGCGCTCGCTGTAGAACACACCGCTGCCCAGGATCGCGGCGACGACCGGCGCGAGCTCGTACTCGTGCCTGCGCAGCAGCGCGGCGACGGAATCGACGAGCGGCGGCTCGGGATCGTTGTAGACGAACCAGTTGAGCAGGCTCGCGGCGAAAAACCGCGCGCATTGCGGCTGGGCGAAGATGATGTCGACGACGTCGTCGCCGTTGAAGTTGCCGGTGCGGCCGAGGAACGTCTTGATTCCCGAGTCGTGGAGGCTTGCGTCGAAGCTGACGGTGTCGGTGCGGTTGACGACGCGCCAGCCGGTCCACGCGCGGGCCGACTCGCGCACGTCGTTCTCCGTGTAGTGATCGACGCCCAGCGTAAAGAGCTCCATCAGCTCGCGCGCGTAGTTCTCGTTGGGGTGCGCCGCGACGTTCTGATTGCCGTTGAGATAGATGAGCATCGCGGCGTCCTTGGAGACGTCGCGCGTCAGCTCGCGCAGGTTGCCCAGGGCGTACTTCCGGAACAGCGCGTTCTGATTGTAGGTGATCCACGGGAAACGCGGCGTCGCGCGCGACGTGAAGTGCCCGTGGAAATACAGCGTCATCTTCTCCTGCAGCGGAGCCGCCGAGAGCATGCGGTTGAGCCACCAGAGCTGCAGCGCCGTGATCGCCGCCTGCCCGGCCTGCCGGCGTTCCCGGCGGATCATCGTCCGATCCATCGAGTCGCTCATCGCATACGAGCGCGACGCATCGTCGAGCTCGGAGGGCGGCGCGATGGAACCGGTGGACGGAAGATCGAGCAGCGCGGCCACCGCGTCGGGCGCGCGCATCGACGCATAGCGGGCGATCTCGTCCGGCGTGCCGCCGAAGCCCGCGCGACGCAGCAAATGCGCCGCGGCACGCGTGCCGAGCGTTCCATGGTGCGGCTGCAACGCCGTGGTGAGATCGGGGCGACCCTGCGGGCGCAGGATGCCGCCGACGTCCATCTGAGCCTGAGCGGCCATCGCTGCTACCTACGCGCCGGCCCCCCACCCGCCCTCGCGTTCGGACGCGGGTCTAACCGGGCTCTCAGCTTTCCGCGCCGAATGGCCAGCGGCGATGGCGGTCTTGGAGTCGCGACTCGATCGGCGCTCGGAGCAATTTCGCAGCAACGCCCAGCGTATGGAGCGTCTCGTTGCCGAGCTGCGCGAGCGGCTGATCGGCGTGCGCGCGGGCGGCGGCCCCGAGGCGGTCGAGAAGCATCGCAGCCGCAACAAGCTCACGGCGCGCGAGCGCGTCGAGCGCTTGATCGATCCGGGCTCCGACTTCCTGGAGCTCTCCCCGCTCGCCGCGTTCGACATGTACGGCAACGACTCGCCGTCGGCCGGGATCGTCACCGGAATCGGCATCGTCGAAACGCAGCACTGCGCCGTCGTCGCGAACGACGCGACCGTGAAGGGCGGGACGTACTATCCCATGACCGTCAAGAAACACTTGCGCGCGCAGGAGATCGCGGAGCAGAACCACCTGCCGTGCGTCTATCTCGTGGATTCGGGGGGTGCGTTCTTGCCGCTGCAGGCAGACGTGTTCCCGGATCGCGATCACTTCGGGCGCATCTTTTACAACCAAGCGCGGATGTCGAGCAAACGCATCGCGCAGATCGCCGCGGTCATGGGGTCCTGCACCGCGGGCGGCGCGTACGTCCCGGCGATGAGCGACGAGACCGTGATCGTCAAGGGCCGCGGCACGATCTTCCTCGGTGGGCCGCCGCTGGTGAAGGCGGCGACCGGCGAGGAGGTGACGGCCGAAGAGCTCGGCGGCGCCGACGTGCACACGCGCATCTCCGGCGTCGCCGATCACTTCGCCGGCGACGACGATCAGGCGCTCGCGATGATCCGCGAGATCGTGCGCAACCTGCACCTCGAGCTGCCGCGCCAGTGGGACCGCATCGATCCGCAGCCGCCCAAACACGACGCGCGTGACATCTACGGCATCATTCCGGCGGACAGCCGCACGGGCTACGACGTGCGCGAGGTCGTCGCGCGCCTCGTCGATGCGTCGGAGTTTCACGAGTTCAAGACGCGCTACGGCACGACGCTCGTCTGCGGCTTCGCGCGCATCGAGGGCCACCCGATCGGCATCCTCGCCAACAACGGGATCCTGTTCAGCGAGAGCGCGCTCAAGGGAACGCATTTCATCGAGCTCTGCGCGCAGCGCGGCACGCCGCTGCTGTTCCTGCAGAACATCACCGGCTTCATGGTCGGCAAGGAGTACGAGAACCGCGGCATCGCCAAGGACGGCGCCAAGCTCGTGATGGCGGTCGCATGCGCCGAGGTACCGAAGTTCACCGTCGTGATCGGCGGCAGCTTCGGCGCCGGCAACTACGGAATGTGCGGACGCGCCTACGCGCCGCGTCAGCTCTGGATGTGGCCCAACGCGCGCATCAGCGTGATGGGGGGTCCGCAGGCCGCCAGCGTCTTGTCCACGGTCCGTGGCGAGATGACCGGCGCGGAAAAGGCCGCGTTCGAGGCGCCGATCCTCGAGAAGTACGAGCGCGAGGGAAGCCCATACTACTCGACCGCGCGCCTCTGGGACGACGGCATCATCGATCCGCTCGACACGCGTCGCGTGATCGCCATCGGACTCGACGCGGCCGCCCACGCGCCGCAGCCGCGCACGCAGTTCGGCGTCTTCCGCATGTAGCTCGGCGAGCTATTCCGGCGGCAACCGTCCCACGTAGAGCTTGTGCTAAGGCTTGAAAATGCTTGCAGGTATCATAGAGGGCAGCGAGAGGCTGCCCAACGCGTTCTGCGGCGCGCGCACCACGCCGTGCAGCATGTCGTTCCACGCTTGGGTGAGGATCGGCAGCAGCGTGATCAACCGGTGGATGCCGCCGGGTTCCGAGTAGAACGAGACATCCATGCCGGCGGACTGGAGAAACGCCGCCGTCGCGGTGGGAAACTGCGTCGGAATGCTTTCGTCGGCGCTGCCGGTGAGCACGTAGAACGGCGTGCGGCGCATCGTCGCGACGAGGCGCTGCGAGTCCGATCCCAGCAGCGCGCCCGCAACGCTCATGACGGCCGCCCAGACCTGTGGGCGGGCCGGTGCAATCTCGAACACCGAGAAGCCGCCCATCGAGTATCCCGCGAGATAGCGCCTGCGCGGGTCGATCGAGAAGGCTCGGGTCGCGGCGTCGAGCGCGTCATAGACGTCGCCGACGGAGCCGCGAAAGTCGTAGTAGCCGCGGCCCCATGGCGCGACGACGATCGCCCCGCTGCGTTCGGCGAGCTCCGCGACGTACGGCGGTGCGATCAGCTGCGTCTCCGACTGCGGACGGCCGTGCAGCAACACGACGAGCGGGGCGGGGCGAGCGGGCGAGTAGCTCGATGGAACGTAGACGGCGACCGGCTGCATCGTTCCATCGCGTGACGAACGCACCAGCGCCTCTCCGAGACCGCGGATCCCGCTCATCGAATCGTACGTCGCGTGAAGCAGCTGCGTCGCCAGGCTGATGTCGAGTTGCGAAATGCGAGTGATGGTCTGCGACCACTCTGCGGCGGAGTAGCCTTGCGGAACGCTGGGATCGTCGAGCAGAGCGGCGTCCTCGTTCAGGCGCTCGTAGTAGTCGTAGGTGGTATCGCGGCCGGCGATCGGCCCGATCTTGGGCATGCTTGCCAGATACGCGGCCGCCGTCGAATGCAGGGAGACGCGCAAGTCGACCGCGGAACTCCCCAGTAGGAGAGCTAGAGCAGCGGTGACCAGCGCGCCCCTGGTCATGACAGTACGGTAACGCGCGAGCCGCAGCCGCCGTGACCGCCGCGTTTCAGATGCCCGCGTACCACTCGTAGCCCTGGTCTTCCCAGTAGCCTCCGTGCCCGCCGGCGATCCGCGCGAAGCTTCCGACGACCTCGATGCGCGCGATCCACTTTGCACTCTTGTAGCCGAGCTGAGTCGGAACGCGCAACCGTACCGGCGCGCCGTGATCCGGATCGAGCGGCGCGTCGTTGAGGCGCAAAGCGAGCAAGGCCTGCGGGTGATGCGCTTGGTGCATGTCGAGGCTCTCGTAGTAGAGATTGCCGGCTCCGTCGTTGTCCATGCATCGAAACACGACGTAGCGCGCGTCGTCGCGCGGCCCGACCGCGCCGAGCAGGTCGTCGAGACGAACGCCGCTCCACTTCCCGATCGCGCTCCATCCTTCGACGCAATCGTGGCGCGTGATCTGCGTCTGCTGCGGCATGCGCCGGAGCTGCGATAGGGTGAAGGCGCGCGGCCGCTCCACGGCGCCCTCCACGACGAGCCGATACGACTCGAAACGATCGGCCAGCAGGCGCGCGTAGGCCGCGTCTGAGGGCGTCGCGAAGCCGTTGACGCGGAAGACGCGGTCGACGTCGCGCTCGCGGTACCCGCGCGCGAGCCCGCGCGTCCCGATCAGGCGATGGTTGAGGCCCTCGACCGAGCCGAGCACCCGCATGAACTGCTCGTTCTGGCTCAGTCCCGAGCTCAGCGGGCCGCAACCGGCGAGCGCCGAGACCGACGACGCGATGAAGAGGCGGCGTCTCATTGCGGTTGATACCAGCCGGTAATCATGGAACGCATCTGGTTGACGACACCCTGCGTGGCGACCTGGAAGGTGTGGACCGCGAAGAAGATCAGCAAGACCAGCATGCCCGCGAAGTGCCAGAGCCGCGCGAACTGACGGCCGCCGAACAGCACCGTCAGCGGATTCGCGATCGCGTCGATGCCGGGCGACAGCGCGAGCCCGGTCACGACCACGAGCGGCGCGATCACGAAGAGCACGGCCGTGTAGCTCGCCTTCTGCAGCGGGTTGTAGATGCCGTAGGGCGGCGGCGTCTTGCGCAGCTTCAGATAGTACGCCTGCATCGGCCACAGCTTCGGCACGTCGCTCGGACGCAGGACCATCTCGCGCAGGCTGCCTTTGATCGCCGCCGATACGAGCCACGCGAGCCAGCAGAGCGCGGCGACCCACGCGAAAAACAAATGCCAGCGCCGGCCCCCCGCGAGATCTTTAAAGCCGGGGATCGTGATCGTCGCTGGAAACGCGTGCGCGCCGCGCGAGCCCATCCCGTCGTTCGTCCAGCCGAGCCATCCCGTCGTGACGAACGTGCGTCCGAAGATCGTCGTCGTCCCCACGCCTTCCGCCGGCGATCCGATCGCGAGCACGCGCCGAGCAGGATCGCTTTTGTCGGAGGCGTCGAGGTTCGGCGAGGCGTTGAAGATCTGCAGGCCGCTGCCCACGAGGATGAACAACGCGAGCACCCACAGCCAGTGGCTCGCGCGCGTCAGAAACGCGTAGCGATAGATGGCGGGGCGCCGGGCGTCCTTCATCGTCACAGTATAACGCGGGCGAGGCCCGTTCGGATGACGCCGCGAACCCCCAGGCCGCATGGCTGAGATCAAGACCGACCTCGCCGACGGAATCGCCCGGGTAACGCTCGCCCGGCCCGAAGTGCGCAATGCCTTCAACGCCGAGCTGATCGCGCAGCTGTACGAAGTCTTCACGGGCATCACCGCGGCCGACAACGTCCGCGCCGTCGTGCTCGCCGGCGAGGGGCCGGTCTTTTGCGGCGGGGCCGACATCGGCTGGATGCGCTCGTCGCTCGATTTGGCGTACGAGGCCAACGTCGCGGACGCGGAGCGCATGAGCGACATGTTTCGCGCGATCGACAACTGCCCCAAGCCGGTCGTGGCCGCAATCCACGGCGCCGCTCTCGGCGGGGGCGCGGGTCTGGCGGCGGTCTGCGACATCGCGATCGCGGCCGAGGATGCAATCTTCGGCTTCACCGAGGTGAAGCTGGGCATCATTCCCGCGGTGATCTCGCCGTTCGTGCTCGCGAAGGTCGGGGCGTCGCACGCGCGCGCGCTCTTCCTGACCGGGGAGCGCTTCGACGCGCGCAGAGCGCAGTCGATCGCGCTGGTCCACGAGGTCGTACCCGCCGCCGAGCTCGACGCGGCCGTCGACCGTTGTCTGGCCGAGCTGCGCACCGCGGGCCCGTCCGCGGTGGCCGCGGCGAAGCTCGTCGTGCATCGCGTGCTCGATAACGGCTACGACGAATCACGCGCGATCACGACGCGCGCGATCGCGCAGCAGCGCGTGAGCCCCGAGGGCCAGGAGGGCTTGCGTGCCTTCCTGGAGCGGCGCCGCGCCTCGTTCGCCGGTGATTAAGCGGCTGCTCATCGCCAATCGCGGCGAGATCGCGGTACGCGTGGCCCGCGCGGCGCGCGAGCTGGACGTCGTCCCGCTCGGAATCTATTCGCAAGCCGACGCCGGCGCGTTCCACCTGCGGTTCATGGACGAGACCCGCTGCGTCGGCCCCGCGACTGCGGCGGATTCCTATCTCAATGCCGACGCGATCGTCGCGGCGGCACGCGCGATGAAGGCCGACGCGCTGCATCCGGGATACGGCTTCCTCTCCGAACGCGCACCGTTCGCGCGCGCCGTGCGAGAGGCCGACATCATCTTCGTCGGGCCGACGCCCGAGGCTATGGCCGCCATGGGCAGCAAGATCGAGGCCAAGCGTCGCGTGCGCGACTTCGGTGTGCCGACCGTTCCCGGATACGACGGCGACGACCAATCGGCACCCGCGCTGCAGGAGCAGGCCGTCCGCATCGGCTTTCCGCTGCTGATCAAGGCGAGCGCCGGCGGCGGCGGCCGCGGTATGCGCGTCGTCGAGTCGGCGGCTCGTTTCGGCGAGGCGCTGGAAGCAGCGAAGCGCGAGGCGTTCGCGGCCTTCGGCGACGATACCGTTCTGCTCGAGCGCTATCTGCGCAGCCCCCGTCATATCGAGTTCCAGATTCTCGCCGATGCGCATGGCGCGACGATCCATCTCGGCGAACGCGAGTGCTCGATCCAACGGCGACACCAAAAGGTCGTCGAGGAGGCGCCCTCGGTCGCGCTGACGCCGGCGCTGCGCGGCGAGATGGGCGCCGCCGCGGTTCGCGCCGCGGAGTCGGTCGGATACGTGAACGCGGGCACGTGTGAGTTCATGCTCGATAGCGACGGCGCATACTACTTCCTCGAGATGAACGCGCGGCTACAGGTCGAGCACCCGATCACGGAGCTCGTGTACGGGATCGATCTCGTGCACTGGCAACTGCGGATCGCGAGCGGAGAGCGTTTGACCGTCGCGCAGTCTGACGTTCGTCCGCGCGGCTGGGCCATCGAGGCGCGTCTGTATGCCGAGGATCCGGCGAACGATCTGCTGCCCTCGACGGGGACGGTCGAGCACTGGTCGCCACCCGAGGGGCCCGGCGTGCGCGTTGACGCGGGCGTCGGAGCCGGCAGCGAGGTGACGCACTACTACGATCCAATGCTCGCAAAACTGATCGCGTACGGCGGCGATCGCGACGCGGCGATCGCGCGACTGCAGCGCGCGCTCGAGGAGTGCTCGGTCGACGGCGTGCGGACGAACCTGCCTTTGCTGCTCTGGATCGCGCGCGACGCCGCGTTTCGCGCGGGGGAGACCACGACGCGTTTTCTCGACGAGCGGCTGGACGAGTCGATCTTCTCGCAGGCAGCTCCGTCCGACGAGGCCGTCCTCCTCTGCGCGGGCGCCCTGCTCGCCGATCGGCGCGCGCCGTGGCGCGTCGCCGACGCCGGGGTGCCCCTTCGCCTGCAGCACGGCGGCGGAACGATCGAGCTGTTCGCCGACGCGACGGATCGCGCGGACACCTGGCGCATATCGGGCGATTACCGCGGCGAGCTGCAGGCCGCGCGTCACGGGGCCGCCGTACAGGCGCGGTTCAACGGCGACGCGATTGCCGGTGATGTCACATATGCGGGCGAGCGCTTCACCGTGCATCTCGACGGACGCGCGTGGCCGCTGCACTTCGCGGCGCCCCCCGCGAGCGACGGCGCCGGGGGAGCGTACGCCGCCGTCGCCGGGGCGCACGTCGCGGCGCCGATGCCGGGCAAGATCGTCAAGGTGGCCGTCGCGGAGGGCGAGCAGGTCGACGAGCACGCGCTGCTCGTCGTGCTGGAGGCGATGAAGATGGAGCACCGCATCGAGGCGCCGGCGGCGGCGGTTGTACGGTCCGTGTTAGTTCAGGAAGGCCAAATCGTTGCGGCCGGCACGCCCCTCGTGCAATTAACATGACGCTGCCAAAACGGGTCACCCTCTTCGAGATGGGTGCGCGCGACGGGTTGCAAAACGAGAACGCGCGCATCTCGACCGGCGACAAGGTGCGCTACATCGATCTACTCTCCGAGAGCGGGCTGCGCTGGATCGAGGCGACGTCGTTCGTCAGCCCCAAGGCGATCCCGCAGCTGGCCGACGCGGCCGAGGTGTTCTCGCGAATCCGCAAGGCTCCGGGCGTGCGCTACCCCGTGCTCGTGCCGAACCTCAAGGGCTACGAGCGAGCGCGCGCAGTCGGCGCCGATGCGATCGCCGTGTTCACGGCGGCCTCGGAGAATTTCACCCGGCGCAACATCAACATGACGGTCGACGAGTCGCTCGAGACGTTTCGCGACGTCGTGCGCTCGGCGAAGGGCGACGGAGTCTGGGTGCGCGGCTACGTCTCGACCGCGTTCGGCTCGCCCTTCGGCGACGCGGTCACGCCGCAGATGGTGCTCGACGTCAGCGTGAAGCTGATGGAGCTCGGCTGCGACGAGCTGTCGATCGGCGACACGATCGGCGTGGGCGTGCCGAGCCAGATCGAGGCGCTCGTCCCGCTGCTCGCGACGCGCATCCCGCTCGATAAAGTCGCACTGCACTTCCACGACACGCGCGGCACTGCGCTCGCGAACGTCTACGCCGGGCTGCAGCAGGGCGTCGCGAAGTTCGACTCCTCGTCAGGCGGCCTGGGCGGCTGCCCCTACGCCCCCGGCGCCACCGGCAACGTCGGCACCGAGGACGTACTCTATCTCTTGCACCAGATGGGTATCGAGACGGGCGTCGATCTCGCCAAGGTACGCGCCGCCTCTCGCTTCATCGCCGGCGTCATCGGCCACACGCTGACGAGCAAGGCGTACCAGGCAATGGAGGCGACGACTACCACTTAGCGACGAAGCGCGGGTCGATCGCGGACTTCACCACGCCGGTGAATTTCGCGAACGGGCAGTCGAGGCTCGGGCAGCCCGGCACGTAGACCGGCACGCGGACGGGATTCTCGCCCTGCCCGGCGCGCATGCCGTCGAGCGTCTGTGCGACGAAGTACGTGCGCACGTAAGCGGCGCCGTTCGACGGCCGGTGCAGCTCGAAGATCAGCGCGCTGCCCGGCGGCGTGTCGTCGAGCTGATCGCCGTCGATCACCCACGAGAGCCGCAGCAGTGCGGAGAACTCCGCGAGCTGCGTGTCGTGGCCGGAGAAAAAGACGAACCGCGCGCCAGGCGGCACGCGCGTGCCGGCCACGGCGTGACCGGTCGCTCCCTCCTCGAGCGTCTGCAGGACGTGCGCCATGATGTTCGACGAGTGTGCGCGCGCGGCGTAGCGGTTGTGCTCGAGACGCTTGCCTAAGATGTGCAGCTGGAGCAGCTCGAGCAGTTTCGCGCGATCGACGCGGCCCCACCCGACGTCGGCGTGTCCGTCGGTGTATTCCAGCAGCAGGTTCTCGCCGACGTCGGCCGCCATGTCGAGGCCGCCGGAGAGCGTCGCGAGACCGCCGTCGCCGTCGTTAGCGACGGTCGTCGGCACGTCGGCAATCCGCTTGCACGTGGCCTGCGGCGTGCAGCCCAGCACCTGTTCCATCGTCGCGAACGCCGAACCGTACGCCGTCTGCACGCCGCCGAAGCCTCCGCCGACCGATCCGAGGATCGATTCCTTCGACTCCACCTTGTTCACGACGCCGATGCCCGGCAGCGGATCGAAGAGCGGATCGGGATCGCTCGGCGCGTGGCCGACCGTGATGCCGCAGCGCGGAGCGAGCCCCGCAAGGATGGCGTCACCGGTCGCCTTGGTGCGCTGATCGACGTCGGCCCATACGAACACGGCGCCGCTCGCGGGACAGCCGCTCGCGCCGGCGCCGAGCATCCCGCCGTAGACGCGCCGGTAGTACGCGCCGAATTGCCGCATCAGGAGCGCGCCGCGCTCCGTTAGGTCTCCCGGATGACCGCTCCATGCGGGCCAGGGCTGACGCGAGTACGGGTTGAGCTCGTCCGGATGCGTCGGAGAACGCACGCCGTGACG
>JAFAJV010000031.1 GCA_019235995.1 Vulcanimicrobiota bacterium | reverse complement strand
ATACGGATCCACCAGCGGGTTTCGCAGCATTCCCTGGAGCATCGCGCCGCAGAGCGCGAGCGATGCGCCCACGGTAGCCGCGATGCAGACGCGGGGAAGCCGGAGCTGCCAGACGATCGCGCCGACCACGCCCGATCCGTGCGGATGGGTCAGCGCCCACGCGATTTGCGAGACCGGCAGCGGCGCGCCGCCGACGAGCAGCGCGGTCGCGGCAGCAGCAGCCAAGATCGCAACGAGCGCCGCGGCTTTCATGCGTAGTCTATTTGCTCCGAAGCTCCACGGCAAACGATCGGCCCGGCATCGGGTAGCCGGCATAGAGGGCGTAGCGATCGTTGCCGAGGTTGTAGCCGCGCACGGCGAAGATCAGCGCCGGCGTCAGGCGGTAGCCAATGTAACCTTCGACGTTCGTGAACGTCGAAGGCTGATAGACGGCGAACGCCGGCGCGAGAAACGGATCGGGCGACTCCTGCGGGCCCTGCGTCGCGGCGGAGATCGCGAAGCCGTCGAAGCGCCGATCGGGGGGCGCCTCGTAACGCAGTGCGAGCGTGACGGCGAAGACGGGTCCGCGACCCGGCAGCCGCGTCTGCGTTATGAGATCCTGCGCGCGATATAAATTCGTGACGCCGAGGCTCGCGACGCACCCGTAGAACGTTCGCGCCTTCGCGATGAGAGTCAGCCCTTGGATCGAAGCGCGGCCGACGTTCTCGGGGACATACAACGGCGGCGGAGATATGATCAGGTTCGATCCGCTCGTGGTGAACCATCCGAATTCGAGGTCGCCCCAGCGCGCCGGCGAGACGAGGGTCGCGTCGCCGACTTTAGTACGCTCGGGCTGAAGGTTTGGATTGGAGAAGCCGGGATAGTAGAGCTCCTCGGCCGTCGGCGCGCGGAACGCCGTCGCGGCGTTGACCCGCAGCGTCAGCGCGGGCAGCAGATGGAGAATGCCGCCGAGCGACGGCGAGTACGCGCCGCCGACCCCACCATCCCGCTCGGCGCGCAGACCCGCGTAGATCTCGCTGCCGTTGGTCGCAAACCACTGCGACTGCACGTACGCCGCGGTCTGCGCGTATGCGTCGAAAATCGGAGCGTTGTCGGCGGCGAGCGGCGACCCGCCTCCGGTCCCCGGGTCTACGCGCGCGATGCCGCGCATGAGATCGACGCCGTAGACGAGCCGCGATCGGTCGTCGCCGACCACGTTGCGAAAGCTCGCCATCCAGCGCTGGTCGTAAAGCATCTGCGCGTACGGCGGATTAGACGTCGTTCCAGGGGCGGGCGTCGGAAAGGACGAGTTCGGACAGTTTGGGTCGACCGGGGTGTTGCACGTGTAGGAGAGGTCCTCCGATGAGCCTCCCAGCTCGAGCGTTGTCGTCGAGTGCGCGCCCGCGTGCTGCGCAATCAGACGAAGATTGCGGTCGACGTTGTCGGACTCGCTCGTCGGCGAGAGGAAGCCGAGCTCGCCCGGCGCTCCGGCCTGTGCGGCGTTGAGGTTGCCGGTCAACGCGAGGTCCACGGCGCCAACCGCGTGCGCGTAGCGCGCGGCGACCGCCGTCAGGCCGGCCTGCGCGTTCTGTCGATTCGGTCCTCCAATCACCGAATAGTCGTTGCGCGCGTAGGTGCGCGAGAAAGAGACGTACGGAGTCGTGAAGGCGTAGGTCTGCTGGTCGAACGAACCGGCCGACGCGAGCGCCGCACTGCGGGACGGCTGGGCCGCGGTGATGATGTTGATGACTCCGCCGATCGAGCCGGAGCCGTAGAGAGTCGAGCCGCCGCCCTCGACGACCTCGATGCGATCGATGCCGCTGGTCGAAACCTCTTCGAGGTTGACGTCGTTGATCTGCGTGCCCGCGACCGGCAGACCGTCCATCAGCACGAGCACTTGCTGCGACGAACTGCCGCGGATTCCGACGGCGACCGCCGAGCCGAACGCACCATACGGGACGACGTTGACGCCGGGCACGCGCGCGAGCGCGTCGGCTACGGTGACGTCGCCGTCGCGCGCGATCTGCGCGGCCGTCACGACGTACGTCGTTCGCGCCGTGCGCGCGGCGGATTCGAGTCCGCGATCGCTCGTGACGACGTGGGCGATTTCGGGTACGGCAGTCGGCGACGCCGACGGGGTCGGGGAGGCCGCGAGTATCGCGGCGATTAGAGGAACCATCGCAATCCTTTCCTTAGCGCGAGGCGGATTATGCTGGAAAACGTCTGCGACGGTATCCTGACTCGCGGCTCATCGCCGGTGCCCGCACCTTCCCATCCGCATCACCGGACAGTGGCGTTCGGGCGGCTCCCCGCATACAGTGGCGCGACCGTGCCGGCCTCACACCGGCTTCCCGCGCAAACGTAAGACCGCACTTGCGGGAAAGCCGCGGCGCCTCCTTCAGAGGTCGGCGCGTGCGCGGCTCCGTACTCGTTACGCCTCCTCCATGCGTCCTTGGATCGCGACCGCGTCGTTGACCCTGCTGCTCTGCGGCTGCGCCGCGCACGGCGCAGATAGGGCGCGCATGAGCTTCTCGCGCACCGCGGGCCGCGTCGTAGCACTGATACCCTCGTTCGCTGACGATCTCTACGCGGTCGGCGCGGGAGATCAGCTCGTCGCCGTTTCGGCGTACACCGATGTGGCGCGAGCCAAGGGGTTGCCGCGCGTGGCCGACGCAAGCAGCGTCGACGTCGAAGAGATCGTCGCGCTGCGGCCGAGCGCCGTTATCGGAATCCCGGCGCAGGCGCGGTTCGTCGAACCCTTGCGGCGCGCGCACGTGCCGGTCTTCCTGCTCGCCGACGACTCGTACGACGCGATCTTCGCGAACCTGCGCGCGGTGGGCGAGATCACCGGTCACCGGCGCGAAGCCGAGGCCGAAATAGCGCGCCTCAGGCGCGAGACCGCGGCGCTCCAGAGGCGTACGTCCGGCTTTGCGCGGCGCCCGAGCGTGTTCGTCGTGCTGGGGAGCGGTCCGATCTGGACGGCGGGCGCGAAGTCCTACATCAGCGAACTCATCGAGCTTGCGGGGGGACGCAATGCCGCCGGAAATCTGCCGGCTGCATACGGCGAGTACAGCGCCGAGGCGCTGTTGCGCGATCAGCCGGACCTGCTCGTGACCGATCCGGCGACGCATCTCGACGCGCTCGCCGATCGCGAGCCCTGGCGCAGCCTCCGGGCCGTGCGGTTGCGGCGCGTGTACGCCATCGACCCGGACGTCCTCGAGCGGCCCGGGCCGAGCTATAACGAGGCCGTGCGCCGGCTTCTCGAACGGATCGCCCCGCTGGCGCAGCGATGACTCAGCCTGCCATCGTCGTCGCCGTCGATAGCCGCGCCGAGCGACGCGCGATCGAGCCGGAGCTCGAGGAATTCGAGGCGCTCGCGCAAGCCGCGGGGGCGGATATTCTCGAGCGCATCGTGCAGCGCCGCGACCGGATCGATCCGGCGACGCTGGTCGGAAGCGGCAAGGCTCGCGAGATAGCGGACCGCGCACACGAGGCCGGGGCAAAACTGCTGCTGGTTCTCAACGATTTGCGCCCGCGCCAGCGCAACAACCTGGAGAAGATCGTTCCGCTGCCGATTGTC
>JAFAJV010000109.1 GCA_019235995.1 Vulcanimicrobiota bacterium | reverse complement strand
GCGTGTTGCGAACGGCTGCCGACTGAGTATGGCTATCGCCGCGCTGGACGACCGCCGAACCCTCAATGATGCTGACTCTGGCGACGCCGGGCCCGTTTTTGTCGGGCGCCTGCTCGGCCGCCGAGGCCGGAAAGGCACTCGTGAGGGTCACCCCCACGAGGGCAACCCCAGAGATCAGGCTAGTGAACCACTTGCTTGTCATATTGTGTCAATCTCTCCCACGCACAATTGAATCCGAATCCGCCCGTCGAAGCACGGCAATGACGATTAGCGTACCATTAAGCTCAAGTGAGAGCACGACGCTTGCCCGCTCGCCGGAACGGCAAGAAACAGCCCTGCTCTTAACTAACATGTACCCTCGGGAGGAGGTGCCCATCACATGAAAGAGTCGAACGACAGCATGACCCGCGGGCGGTTCGTCGCCGGCGCCGTCGTATTGCCCGCCCTCGCCGGATTGCTCCTCGCGGAAACGACGACCGCGCGGGCGGGGGGCTCCAAAGCGCAGTTCAAGTATCAGAGCACGCCGAGTCACGGACAGCAGTGCTCGCAATGCCGGTTCTTCAAGCCCGGCAGCTCAGCATCGGCGAATGGAACGTGCAGCGTCGTTGACGGAGCGATCAGCCCGAAGGGCTGGTGCACCGCCTTCTCGCACAAGTAAGCCCGTTCTCGCCGGTTAGGCGACTTCGAAGAGCGCGGCCGCGCCCATTCCGCCCGCAACGCACATCGTGACGACGACGTATTTCTCGCCGCGGCGCTTGCCCTCGATGAGCGCGTGCATGGTCATGCGCGCGCCGCTCATGCCGTATGGATGGCCGATCGAGATCGCGCCGCCGTCGACGTTGAAGCGCTCGTTGGGGATTCCAAGCGCGTCGCGGCAGTAGACGGTCTGCACCGCAAACGCCTCGTTCAGCTCCCAGAGGCCGACCTCGTCGATGCGCAGCGAGTGCTGCGCGAGCAGCTTGGGGACGGCGTAGATTGGCGCGATGCCCATCTCGCCCGGCGCGCAGCCCGCGACGGCGTAGCCGCGATAGATGCCAAGCGGCGCCAGGGTGCGCTTTTGCGCGAGCGCCGCGTCCATGATGACGACGGCGGCCGCGCCGTCGGAGAGCTGCGACGAGTTGCCGGCAGTCACCGACGCGTCCGCGACGCCCGGCACCGCGCTCTTGAGCGCGGCTAAACCTTCCAGCGTCGTGTCGGGGCGGTTGCCTTCGTCCTTGGTCAGCTCGACGCGCCGTTCGGTCACGCCCCCGGTCGCCGTGTCTTGCTCGTACTTCCAGGACGCCATCGGCACGATCTCGGCGTCGAAGCGCCCCGCCGCTTGCGCCGCGGCCGTGCGTTGCTGACTCTGCACCGCGTATTCGTCTTGGCGCTCGCGCGAGACGGCATACTTCTTGGCAACGAAGTCGGCCGTGAAAAGCATCGGCGTGTAGAGGTCCGGCGCGTGGCGCAGCAGCCATTCTTCGGTGATGAAGTGCATGTGCACCTCGTTCTGCACCATGCTGATCGACTCGACGCCACCGGCGACGACGATTCGAGCGCCGTCCGCGACGACGCGCTTCGCGGCGGCCGCGATCGCGTCGAGTCCGGATGCACAGAAGCGGCTGACGGTCTGCCCGGGAACGCTGACGGGACACCCCGCCCGCAGCGCGGCCGTGCGGCCCACGTTGTTGCCGGTGGCGCCTTCCGGCAGGCCGCAGCCGAGGACGACGTCGTCCACCTCACCCGGTTCGACGGATGCTCGCTCCATCGCGTGCTTGACGGCGTGCCCGGCCATCGTCGCGCCCGGCGTCTGATTGAACGCGCCGCGGAACGCGCGGCCGATCGGCGTGCGCGCGGCCGCGACGATCACGGCCTCACGCATGACTGAGTGCGCCGACTTCCTGCGCGTACCACATCGGGCCGCCGCGGTACGGCGGAAACCCGTAGCCGTAGACGTAGACGATGTCGACGTCGCCCGGTCGCAACGCGACGCCTTCTTCTAAGAGGCGCCTGCCCCGCTCGACCAGCGCGCGCAGCAGACGGTCGCGGATCTCGTCATCGGAGACGTCCCGCGGCGCGATGCCGGCCCGGCGCGCGGCATCGGCGAACATCGTCTCGACTTCGGGATCCGGGATGGGCTCGCGTCCCTTCCCGACGGACTTGTCGTACTTGAAGTAACCCGCCATGGTCTTCTGACCGAGGCGCCGGCGCGCGACGAGCTGTTCCAGCACGTCGGTGCGCGCGCTTGAGCCGCCGCGCGCTTTGGCGATCGCAGCGCCGACGTCGAGGCCCGACAGGTCGCTCATCGCGAACGGCCCCATCGGGAAGCCGAAGCCTTTCATGACCGCGTCCACGCGCGCCGGCGCGACGCCCTCTTCGGCCAGCGCCGTCGCCTCGCCGAGATAGTCGAAGATCATGCGGTTGCCGATGAATCCGAACGCGTTGCCGGAGAGCACGGCCTTTTTGCGCAGCGCCTTGCCGAGGCGGAACGCCGTCGCAAGGCTCTCCTGCGACGTCTTGTTTCCGCGCACGACCTCGAGCAACGGCATGATGTTCGCCGGAACGAAGAAGTGCAGCCCGAGCACGCGGTCGGGGCGCTTCGTGACCTCGGCCATCTTGTCGACGTCGAGGGTCGACGTGTTGGTCGCCAAGACGGCGGCGGTCTTCGCGACCCCGTCGAGCTTGCGGAACACGTCGCGCTTGACGTCGAGATCCTCGAACACGGCCTCGACGATGACGTCCGCTTCGCCCAAGCGGCTCCAGTCGTCGGTGAACGCGATGGATTGCGCGCGTTGCCACGCCTCCTCTTGGGTGAGGCGCCCCTTCTGCACTTGGTACATGAACATGCCCATCACGGTCTGGCGCGCGCGGTCGACCGCGTCGTCGTCGGTATCGACCACGACGACCGGGATACCGGCCTGCGCGAACGCGATCGCGATCCCGCTGCCCATCGTGCCGGCCCCCACGACACCGGCGGACTTGACGGCGTTTGCCGCAGCCCGGGACAGGTCGATGCCGTCAACCTTCGGCAGCTCGCGTTCCGCGAAGAAGACGTGGCGCAGCGCGAGCGACGGCTCCGAGCGCACCAGCTGGTCGAAAAGCCGCGCCTCGCGGCCTAGTCCAAACGCAAACGGCAGCTCGACGGCGGCCTGCACCGCGTCGATCAGTTTGTGCGCGGCAAGACCGCCGCGCTCTTCCGGCGGCGCCATCGCGTGTGCCTGGGCGAGTACGTAGGGCCCGGCTTGGAGCGGGATGTCGTCGCCGATGAACGCTTCGCGCGTGGAGAGGCGCCGCTTGGCCGGTGCCGTCGCGGCGAGCGCGAGCGCGCGCTCGAGCGCGTCGCCGTCCACTGCTTCGTCGAGGATTCCGAGCTCCAGCGCGCGCCGCGCCGTCACGCTCGAGCCCTTGAGCATGAACTCGAGCGCCGCACGCGCGCCGATCAGGCGCGGGAGGCGCTGCGTCCCGCCCGCGCCCGGCAAGAGTCCGAGCTTGATCTCCGGCAGACCGAGCTTCGCGCGTGCAGAGGCGACGCGATAGTCGCACGCGAGCGCAAGCTCGAGCCCGCCGCCGAGGCAGTTTCCGTCGATCGCGGCAACGTATGGTTTGCCGCTGCGCTCGACCGCCGCGATCACGTCGCGTATCGTTATTGCGTCTGCGGGGAGCTCATTGCGGAAGTCATTGACGTCGGCGCCGGCGCTGAACAGGCCGTTCGCCCCGCTGACGACGACGGCTTCGACCGCGGCGTCGCGTTCCGCCGCCTCGACCGCCGCAAGCAGCTTTGCGCAATACGCTAGCGACAGCGCGTTGACCGGCGGATTGTCGAGCGTGATGACGCGGACGCCGTCCATCAGGCCGTGACCATGCTCTTGCGATCCAGCTCGAACTGCGTCTCGTCGAGCGTCATGACGTCGCCCGAGCCCTCGACGATCTGGCGCTGATACCAGGCGCTCTGCGACAGGACGTGAGTTGCGTAGAACGCCGCCGTCGCCAGCTTCGCACGGTAGAACTCAGCGTCCGCGTCTCCCGCGGCGACCTTCGCCGCGGCGATCTTCGCGGCGCGCGCCATCTGCCAGCCGCCCGCGACCGTGCCCCAGAGGC
>JAFAJV010000107.1 GCA_019235995.1 Vulcanimicrobiota bacterium | reverse complement strand
CGGCGACGATCGGCCTCTCGACGACGACGCTGGACGATCCCTTCAACCCGCGGACCGGAATCAATGCGAGCCTTGCGACTCAGTTTGCGCTGCCGGCGCTCGGCTCGAACTTCTCGTTCACGTCGACGACGCTCAACGTTGCCAAGTTCTTCCCGGTACTTCGCTCGGCGACGCTCGGGGTTCACGGACTGGCCGACGATTCGTCGGGAGTCATTCCGCCGAGTTCGCTGTATACGTTTTCGGATCAGCAGATGCGCGGCTACAACCAGGTGTTTTACGCGACGAACGCGTTTTTGGGGCAGATCGAGCTTCGCCAACCGCTCGCGCTCGATCGCCGCATCACCTTGGCGGTTTTCGTCGACGAATTGGATTATCGGATTCGCGGCGCCTATCCGCTGCTCAATCCGTACACGAACCGCATCGTCGGCTATCCGGGAGACTGGGCGCTGTACGGCGATGCTGGGTTTGGCGTCCGTTTCGACGTTCCGCAGCTCGGCCTGCACACGGTTCGTATCGACTTCGCTCGAGGCGCGAACGGTACGCACACCAGCTTTGGAATCGGTCAGAGTTTCTAAGAGGATGAAAAAACAATTGCGCTCCTTGATTCTTACGCTGATACTGACGTTGCTGATCGGGCCGGCAGCCGTCGCAGCCGATATTTCCGACATTGGTTACGTCGATCAGGCCGCGCTGGCGAATCTTCCGCCGTTCGTGAATGCGAACCGGGAGCTGCTCGCATATAAACAAGCACTCGACGCTCAATTTAACGCGGCGATTCGTAACGCCAAAAGCGATGCGGACAAGCAGCGCATTTCGATGCAGTTTCAGCAGCAATACAGCGACAAGCAGCACGAGATCGCGGGGCCGCTCTTTACGCGAGCCCAGCTTGCGATCGCGCAGGTGAGTGCGGCGCGCAGCCTGTCCGTCATCGTCGATAAACGCATCGTCATCTATGGCGGTCAAGACATCACGCGAGACGTTCAAACGCTCTTTTCCAGCGGGCAAGCGATTTCGCCGCCGGCCGCAACGCCGCCGCCCTCGGAGATCGGCTTCGTAGATCAGAGCATTCTCGATGGACTACCGAAAGTGAAGTCCGCGAACGACGAAATGAATCAGTTTGCCTCGACGGAACGAGCGATTTTCGCACCCAAGGTCGCACAAGCCCGGAGCGATGCCGAGAAGCAGCAAATTTACCAGCAATTCAACACCATGCTCTCCAACAAACAGGAGCAGCTCCTTAAACCGCTGGTCGATCAAACGAAGACGGCAACGGCCGACGTGGCGCGAAAGAAAAACATTCTGCTCGTTGTCGATCGAGCCGACGTCATCTATGGGGGAACGGACATCACCACGGATGTCCAAAATGAGCTCACGAAGTCTTAAGGCGATGGCGATGGTGCTAGCGGGTCTAACGGCGAGTTGCGTCAACGTGCACTCGTCGTCGATACGCGGTACGGGCTACGTGCGCGTGGAGGAGGTCGTCAAACATCATCCGCTCTACCCGCAGCTCAGCCAGCTCGATGACGCTATTGCCGCGATCAATTTGCAAGCGGCTGCGCCACACGTTCCGCTTAGCGCCGCGCAGATCGCTCAGCAGACGAAAGAGCTCAATCGAGAGCTGCAAGACGCTCAGCTTCGCGCGAATAAGATTCTCGCTCAAAAACAACAAGACTACGCCAAGCGAGAGCAGCAAGCGATATCTGCGGCGCTGGCGGCCGCCGGAGTAAGCGGCGCGGGAGCCTACGCTGCGCAAGAGCTCAGTTCGACCTCGGCACAGCAGGCGCAGCAAGCGGCCGCGGCGGCCAATGCGGATTTGCTGGCCTATCAGCAGAGTGTGGTCTCGCAAAACAATGCGGCGGCGGCGTCCGTTGCGCGTCAACTGCAGGCTCAGGCCGAGCAGCAGTTTCGCGCCAAGTCCGAGCAGCTCGAGCAAAACGAGACGAATCTTTCGCTGCGGCTCACGCAGGAGGATGCCGCGCAGCGGCTGTCGATCAAGACGCGCCTTTCGAATTTGGCTCTCGACGAGGCGACGCGCAAGCAGCTGGTCGCGCAGCTAGCCGCGTTGGACGCCAAAGAGTCAAATGCCGTTACGGAGCAACGCCGCGCCGACGCCGCCGAGCTGGCCCAGTATCGAGCCCAGCTCAGAGGCCAAACGAACGTGGCGATCTCGCAACAACTCGGCCGGATCCAATCGCAAACGGCAGCCAAGCTCCAGGAACGCCGAAACGAAGTGGGGGCGCAGCTGCGCGGGCTGGGGCCGCCACCGTTGCCCGCAAACCTTCCGAGCGGCGTCAAGGAGAAGATCGCCGCCATCCACCGGCGATTCCTGGAATCGTTTCAGTCCGACGCCCAGAAGACGTACGACGACTATGAAACGACCAAGGCCGACCTCGATCGCCAATTTGCGGCGTTACACGGCGCCGACGTAGGCGCAACCGGCGCGGCGGCCAAAGAACTCGACGCGCTGCAAAAGCAACGCGCCGAGTTGTACAAGGAGATCGTCGATCAAATCCAGCGCGAAGCCGGCCGTATTGCCAAGGATCGAGGATTCAGCATCGTATTCGTCAACATCGAAGCCGCAACGGGCGGCTACGACCTGACCAGCGAAGTTACAAAAGACGTTGAAAGCCTACACGAGTGAAGAGACTGCGCAACATTGCTACTAGCCTCCTTGCTGCGGCCACGATCGCGGGCTGCGGGAGCTCGAGCCCAATCGGTTTGGTAGACGTCCAGCGGATCGTGGCGAATTGGCCAGAATACCAAAGCTACCAGAGCCAGCTTCTTTCCGACGAGCAGCACATCGCTTCGGGCAGGGGCACGAATGCACAAAAGCAACGAGCCGCACTCGCATTGCAACGAAAGTATGCCGCAATCACCGACCAGCTGACCGGCCAGATACGGGACGCTGCGAGCAAGATCGCCGCCGCCAAGTCACTCAAGCTCGTCGTCACGCGCGAAGGCATCGGATTC
>JAFAJV010000104.1 GCA_019235995.1 Vulcanimicrobiota bacterium | reverse complement strand
CGGGTAGCGCTTCATCACCATCGGCCGGTCCACGACGTGCGGGATCAGCACGTCGGAGATGCGCAGGTAGTAGCGCAGCAGATCGCCCTTGGTGAGCTTCAACTTCGGGAAGTAGACCTTCCGCAGGTTGGTTAGCGCGACGCGGCGCCCATCGACGTCGAGCGTCGCATCGTCGACGTCGTTCGGGATTGCCACTGCTTCGCGGTCGCGTCCGGCACGTTCGGCCATCCCCGCTTATACCCGCAAGGCAGGGTGACGTTCCTGGCCGTGGAACCAGGGACCGCCGGCCGCCGAGCTGCCACGCATTCCGGATTAGCTCAGTTGGTAGAGCAGCTGACTGTTAATCAGCGGGTCGTTGGTTCGAGTCCAACATCCGGAGCCATTATCAAGGGCCCGTTCGCGAGACGGGCCTTTGGCTTTGGGCAGCCATTGCCATTGACGATCGCAAAGTGACGGCTATAGTTTTGCTCAAGCCTTCGCGGCCACCGTTATGCCGCACTCGGCTTCAGGACTGGAAAGACGTGGTCGAGCGCGGTCACCGAAAGCGTGCGAAGCGGGTCGGCCCGAGTCGAACGAAGTGCGAGGTCGCCGCCGTTGGAACGCGCGAGCCGCAACAGCGTGATCAACTCTCGCAACGCCGCCGAGTCTAGGGTGGCGGTGGAGTCAAGGTCGAGAACTACGCGCTCCGCGCCGTCGCGCAGTGCTCCAAGAATTGCGACTTCGAGCGCCGCAAGGGTGTCAGGGCGATATTCGATCGTGACAGACTCCATGCGAAGCTGTAACGAATTTGCGGCGCGGCGGGATGCGGTCATCCGCGATCTCCTCTTAGGTTGCGGCGAGTACGAATCTCATCGTACCGATCGGCGCGCACAAAAACGTACCGAACATGGAGGTCGCACTCCATGCGCCTCGGGCGCTCGGGCGGGAAGGCGCTCGGTCGCCTGGACCGAAAGGAACAGCGCATGCACGAAAGGCTAGATGTCGTGTTGCGACTACGATGCGCGTTGGTGCTCGTGCTCGTCGCGTGCTCCGGGGGTCAGCGGTCGGCGATCCCTGCGCCGGCGGGCCGAGCCGTCGCGGTTGCGGAGCGAGCAATCAGCGCAACTCGTATCGGCCCAGCTCGCGGCGGAAGCTTCAAGGACGTGTACTCCTTTCCCGGCGGAGGCGGCGGATACGAGCCCCTGTCGCCGCTCATCCGTGACGGCGCCGGCAACCTATACGGCTCGACGTACTACGGGGGGAATCTGACGGGAAAGTACTGTGCCCCCGACGGTTGTGGCGTCGTCTTCAAGATCGACTCCAAGGGAAATGCGAGCGTCGTGCACGCCTTCGCCGGACCGCCCTCAGATGGACAGAACCCGTCCGCGGGCCTCCTTGAAGATGCCGCCGGTAACCTGTACGGAACGACGCGCAACGGCGGCGCCACCGACAACGGCTCGGTATTCAAGATCGATAAGGCGGGCAACGAGTCCCTCCTCCACAGCTTCTGCCAGACCAGTTGTTCGGACGGCCAGGATCCCGCGGCAGAGCTCATCATGGACTCCCACGGCAACTTGTATGGGACCGCGAGCTACGGCGGCAGCACGAGCGATGCTTGCGGCTTCGTCTACATCGGGTGCGGCGTCGTTTTCAAGCTGGACAAGACGGGTAAAGAAACCGTCTTGTACGCGTTTCAGGGGCCACCCAAGGACGGGCGGTCGCCGTTCGGCGCGCTTCTCTTATACAAGGGCGCCTTCTATGGCACGACTCGCGCGGGCGGATTGACCGGCGGCTCGTGCGGAACTTCGGATTATGGCTGCGGGACGGTCTTTCGGCTGACGATGACGCACAAGGAAAAGGTGCTCCACGCATTCGCGGGCGGCACGTCGGACGGCGCCAATCCTTTCGGCGCCCTCGTCGTCGATGGCTCGGGCAACCTGTACGGAACTGCCGAGACGGGGGGGACGTCCAACGACGGCATCGTCTACAAAGTGGATGGGACCGGCAAGGAGACGGTGCTGTACAGCTTTGCCGGCGGGCCCGGCGACGGCCAATTGCCGACGGGGCCGGTGGTGCGCGACGGCAGCGGCAATCTCTTCGGGACGACGGAGCTCGGCGGCGCGAGCAGCCTCGGTTCAGTGTTCGTGCTCAAGTCGACGGGTCACGACAGTTTGCTGCACAGCTTCTCAGGCTCCGACGGCGCCTATCCTAACGCGGGCGTCATCCGCACGACCTCCGGAACGCTCTATGGAACCACGTATCAGGGTGGAAGCGGCAGCTGCACTGGCGGCTGCGGTACAGTATTTAAGATCTAACCCGCCAGAACCCGACCACCACGTTGCTACTGCTGACTGGTGTAAAGTCGGCTCTTATTAAGGTTACCCCGGTAATTCACGGTGTCCGGCGCCCGATTGCTATGGTAGAATGGTAGGCGTCCAAGCGCTCGACATTCCCCGGCGCTTTGGAGACGCGCAAGCCACCTACTTTGCGCCTTTGCGAAAGCGCCAGAAAGGCACTCTCATGAAGTTCTTCATCGGTCTCACCCGGCTCTCGCTTGGTCTCGTGGCCGCGGCGCTCGCCGCGGCGTGCGCATCGCAGCCGCAGTTGGGTTCGATTCCGCAGGGCCCGGCATCTTCGACCGCCTCGCAAACGATGCCGAACCATGCTCGAACCGTGAACCCGGCTGTGAGCTTCAAGTTCAAGACGATCAACAATAACACGGACCCAACGTTCAATCAGTTGTTGGGTATCAATGACGATCGTACGATTTCGGGCTACTACGGAAGCGGAGCTATCGGCCATCCAAACAAGGGATATATCGTGGTGCCTCCGTACGGGCAGTCGAATTTCACCAGTGAGAATTTTCCCGGCTCCGCGCAGACGCAGGTCACGTGCATCAATAATGGTGGAAGCACCGGCGGCTTCTGGATCGATAACGCGGGAGTGAACCGCGGCTTCATCGACTGGAACGGAGTCTTCACCAGCTATGCCTTTCCCCTGTTCAAGCCATCCGCGGTAACGCAGATTCTCGGCTTGAACGACTACGGAGTCGCCGTTGGATTCTACACCGACGCAAGAGGCGTCAACCACGGCTTCGAGTACAATCGTGCGACGTTTTCGTTCCAAGAAGTAAAGCCGCCCGGCGGGACCAATGTGACGGCTTCCGCGATCAACGATAACGGAGACATCGTCGGCTTTTACACGTCCAGCTCGCAAGTCGTCGGGTTTCTGGAGAAAGGTGGAACGTTCACGACCTTCAGTTATCCCGAGTCTCCCGTCACGGACCCGTTCGGTGTGAATGACAAGGACGATATCGTTGGCAGCTACGCGGGCGCATCGAGCACGACCCATGGGTTCCTGCTCACTGATGTGACCGGCACGCCGAAGTTCAGAACTATCGATGATCCAAACGGCATCGGGACGACAGTCATTAACGGCATCAACAGCCACGTGAGCATGGTGGGATTCTACGTCGATTCGACCGGCAACACCGACGGAATGCTCATCACACGTAATATATAGCAGCCTACGCCGAAGAGAGGGCCGGTTGCGACCTGTCCTCTCTCGATCGGCAGCCGGTCACCGATTCACCGTCGTGGAGGTTGACTATGAAGGTTTCTCTTGCTTCACTGCTCGCGGCCATCGTACTCGTTGGATGCGGCAACGGCGTCGCACTATGGCCGGGCACAAGCACGAACGTCGGCGCCCGAACGATCTCGGCGCGATCGTGGATGGACCCAGCGGCTAAAGCGGAGGCGAGACTGCTGTACGTCTCGACCTTCCCGTTCCGTGGAACCGCCGGCGTCGAAGTCTACTCATGGGATCACCGTACGAATGTCGGAGAGTTGACGGGGGTCGAGAACCCGCGACACCTGTGCAGCGACAAGGCCGGAAACGTGTTTGTTCCCGACAGCGGCAAGAAGGAGATCCTCAAGTATGCGCACGGCGGCACGAGCCCCATCGCGATCTTGAAGGACGCGGGGCGTAACCCGTGGGCGTGTTCCTCGGATCCCGTTTCGGGGGACCTTGCCGTCGCCGACGGTACGATCGACGGCGTCGGCGGCGACATCGCCATTTATCGAAAAGCTTCCGGAAAGCCGACGCGGTACACTGACCCGCGCTTCGCATCGTACGTGGCCTGCGGCTACGACGACGCCGGCAACCTCTTCATCGATGGAACCAGAACTACTTGGGAGCCCTTGCCGCACGCTCAATTTGCCGAAATCTTCAAAGGCAGCACGTCCTTTACGGAGATTACGCTCAATAGACGCGTCGCGGAGCCGGGCTCAGTCCAGTGGGACGGCAAAGACGTCGCGGTCGGCGACGGCGACGTCGTGTATCGATTTAAAATAATGGGATCGACCGGGACGTTTCAAGGCAGCACCGACCTTTTTGGCGGGAATGGCCCGGTTCACCAGTTCTGGATCCCGAGGTTCGGAAGAGTAAATGCGCCGGCGACGCGTATCGTTGCGGGGCAGTACCACTTTTTCCCATACGAGCCCGGCGACGTAGGTTTTTGGGCCTATCCGCACGCCGGCCCGCCCTTGCATCTGCTCATGGGCCCGGATCATCCGGACGGCGTGACCGTCAGCGAAGCGACGAAATAGTACCCGCTGGAACGCTAAATCGCACGCGCCTCCTCAACCGCACGCTCCTCGTGCCAACTGCGACCTTCGTCGATCAACAGCGGCGCCTCGCTCCCGAGCTCGTGGGCGAGGGCCTCGATGACGCGCTCGTATTCCGTCTGCTCGGTGAAGTCGCGGTGCAGGCAAAGCTCGGAGATTCGCGCATCGACGAAACCGGTGAGTCGTGCGCCGATTTTGCGATCATGCCTTGAGCCGTCCCCGCTCGGCCGCAAGGCCGAAATCGCCGAGAGATGCTGAAGGGCCCATACCGTTGCCGCCGCGATCTCGCGCTCGAGCGCTAGCGCGAGCGCTTCCTGCGCCCGCTCGCGGGCGTCGTCCCAGGAGTCGAGCGCTACGAGGTACGCGGCGAGGTTGCAGAGGTCGAACGCGACCGAGTCGAGGAGATTGAGATCGCGCTCCGCCGCAAGTCCCTCGGTGACCATGTGCACGGCGCTAGCCGCATTGCCCTCTCGAAACTCTGCCTCGGCGAGAGAGAGCGCGATATGCGCGGCGGCGCGGGCAGCACCCACGGACTTATATGAGCTTAGCGCTTCGTAGAAGAAGGGGCGCGATGCGGCGACGTTGCCCGAGGCTAACTGCAAGATACCGAGATAGTTTAGGGCGGCTCCGATCGTTCGGCGCGAATCACTTCGGCGAAACTCGTGGAGCGCGGCCTGCAGCAGCGCCGTGCCCTCGGCGACCTCACCCTGCAGCCCGCGGGCGGCGCCCACGAACATATCCGCCAGCGCCTTTCCTTGCGAGTCGTTGAGTTCCCCAAAGAGTTGACTCGCCCGCTCCGCGCGCGAAAGCGCGTCCCGATACTGCTGAACGAGCATCGCGAGATGCGCCTCGCACAGCGCAAGCTTGGCAGCGACCGCCGCGGGGGTTCCGTCGTCGAGACGCTCCAGCGCGCTCTGGATCCATCGCCGTCCCTCAGCGGGCGCCATAGCGAACCACGTCGGGGCCATCGCCGCGACGAGGCGCTGTCCCAGGTGCACGTCGCCGTCCGTAGCGAAGGCCCAGCGCAGTGCCGCACGCGAGTTGTCGAGTTGCGGCTCTGCCAATCGGCGCCACTGTGCGTCCGGCGTCGTCTCCCACGCACGCTCTAGCGCCTCGGCTCTCTCGAGAAACGCCGTTGC